>NZ_LT800497.1:472302-1072302 GCF_900166635.1 Oceanobacillus timonensis | reverse complement strand
TTTCGAAAATGAATGTCAAGTAGGAAAAGTTTTCAAACAGGAGTTCAATCAGAAAAATACATGCTTCCCCATACAAAAAGACGACGCTACAACTTACCAGAAACTATAGCGTCGTTATCATTGTTTTTTGACGAGGCGGCTTACCGAAATCGGTCTCTACCCCGCTTGCAGTTTCTTTCCCATTGGAAAAATCCCATTTATTGTAACGTTTCCTGTTTGTCATGAAAGACTTTTGAATCTTCTCAGATATAACAATAACATTACATCTGATGAATCACTTCTTTCACCAGCTTCACAAATTTACTGCGTGACTGGGCAGCCACTTCAATTACTTCATCATGACTCAGTGGCTGATCTAAAATCCCGCTTGCCATATTGGTCAGACAGGAGATTCCCAGTACTTTTAAACCGCCGTGCACGGCAACAAGTGCTTCAGGAACGGTAGACATCCCAGCTGCATCCCCGCCAAGCACACGAATCATACGGATTTCTGCCGGTGTTTCATAAGCCGGACCGCTCCACCAGGCATACACACCTTCTTGCAAGTCAATATTATTTTCTTTAGCAATATTTTTAGCCACATCTCGAAGCGCACGACTGTATACCTCGGAAGAATCCGGAAAACGCGTTCCCAAGTCATCATTATTGGGACCAATTAATGGATTTTTCCCAACTAAATTAATATGATCGGAAATCAACATTAAATCACCCGGGTTGAAATCTTTGTTTACGGCTCCGGCAGCATTGGTAATAATTAGTTTATCCGCTCCAAGTGCCTGAATCACACGTACTGGAAAAGTGACTTCATCCAGGGAATACCCTTCATAATAATGGTAACGTCCCTTCATTGCTACAACACGTTTTCCATTTAACGTACCAATTACAAGCTGATTCGCATGTCCAACCGCAGCTGATTTTGTAAAATGCGGAATTTCTTCATAAGGAATGACCACTGCCTCTTCCAATTCATCTGCCAGTCCTCCTAATCCGGACCCGAGAATCAATCCAATTTCCGGTGCAGTTGCCGTCTTCCCTTGTATGTATTCCCTTGCTTCTTTGATTTGCTGTGTTTGATGCATGTAAAATTCCTCCCTCAAATGATAATAACAATAGTAAGCGATTGGTTGAACAGTGTCAATTTGACAAGTCCATCCGCTATATTTTCATGCTATGTCCAACAATATGTTATTGGTATTTTACATGCGATTGTATTCAACATATAATGAAATCAATTGCTAGAAAAAGAGATAATAGGAGGAGATGCACTAATGCTGGATTTAACTTATGATATTGTTGGTTCTTTTTTACGCCCGGAAGAAATCAAACATGCCCGCAAGAAATATTTTAATGGAGATATTGATTTACAAGCACTGCGGTCTGTGGAAGATCAGGCCATTGCCAATTTGGTGGAAAAGGAAGTGGCACACGGCCTCCAGTTTGTTACAGACGGAGAGTTCCGGCGCAGATGGTGGCACCTCGATTGGCTGAAGGAATTTGACGGATTTACCACTAAACATTTCGACAAAGTGATTAATGGTGTAACGAATCAGATTGAATTAGGATGTATAGAAGGAAAAATTTTTTACGATAAAGACAAGAAGCATCCAGAGACAGAAGCCTGGGATTATCTACATAGCCTTGCTCAAAAATATGATGGCATACAAGCAAAGAAATCCATCTCCGGACCGAATATGATTCTCGTTGACCATTTCCTGCAACTCGGCATCAAAGAAACGCCTTACTATGGAAACGATATCGATGCGGTTATTGAAGATATCGGAACTGCCTACCAAGCAGCCATCCAAGATTTATATGATCATGGATGCCGTTACTTACAAATTGACGATACCTCATGGACATATATGATTGATGACACATTCAATGAAAAAGTATCCGCTCTCGGCTACACAAAAGAAGAGATTCTGGAATGGTTCAGCAGCGTTTCCACGAAAGCGCTGGCACACAAACCGGAAGGAATGACGATTGCCACCCATTTTTGTACAGGAAATTTCAAAGGAAACCCGCTCTTTTCTGGATTCTATGATTCTGTGGCAGAAGTCATCAGTAAGATTCCTTATGACGGGTTCTTTGTAGAATATGATGATGCTCGTTCGGGATCCTTTGAACCTTGGAAAGTGTTGAAAGATACGGATGCTACCTTCGTGGTTGGTCTGATTTCCACCAAAAACCCAGTGCTCGAAACACAAGAAGATATTAAAGAAAGATATCTGGAAGCCAAATCGGTAGTAGGAGATAATATCGCCCTCTCTCCACAGTGCGGTTTTGCTTCCGTGGAAGAAGGAAACTCCATTGATGAGGATATACAATGGAAAAAGATTGACCTGCTGGTTTCCTGCCGGGATTTTCTGTAAGCATGAAAAAAACCAGGGCATCCCCTGGTTTTCCTCTTTATTCTTTAAACTCCAACATTTTATTTTTTAAATCCTCTTCCATGCCGATTAATTCTTTTTCTGCATCCTGGCGTTTCTTACGGCCATCCGATTGAATTTGCAAGGTTTCTTCAATCGTTGACATTAATTTTTCTTGCGTCTGCTTCAATGTATCGATATCCACAAGACCCCGTTCATTTTCTTTGGCTGTCTCCACAGTATTTGCTTTCAACATATCTGCATTTTTTAATAATAAATCATTGGTCGTCTGCGATACTTGTTTTTGTGCTTCCATCGCATGGCGCTGTCTTAATAAAGTTAACGCAATGGCTACCTGGTTTTTCCATAGCGGAATAGCTGTTAACACAGAGGATTGAATTTTTTCTACAAGTGCCTGATTCGTATTTTGAATAAGACGAATTTGCGGGGCACTTTGCATCGTAATTTGCCGGCTTAACCGGAGATCATGCGTCCGTTTTTCAAGCCGGTCCACAAATTGAAGCATATCATTTACTTCCTGAACATCCATCTGGCTTCCGCTTGCTTCTGCCTTTTGACGCAGCTGCGGTATCATTTCGTTATTCATTTCTTCCACTTTCAGTTCACCAGCTGCAATGTAAATATTTAAGGCATCATAGTAATCCCGGTTTGTGGCAAATAACTTATCAAGCATATCATTATCCGATAAGAGTAAATCTTTATTCCGGTCCAGACGTACACTGATACGGTCAATCTGGGAGCTTGTCTTTTGATAGCGGGACAGCATCTCATTGACGGATTTCTGTAACTTTCCAAATATACGTGATAAAAATCCTGTCTTTTCTTCCTTCAACTCGGAAGGGTCAACATCCTCCAGTTTTTTCATCAGTTCATTCAAGATAGAGCCAATTTGGCTGACATCCTGTTTCTGAACGTGCTCTAACATTTCATGGGAAAATTGATGCAATTTAGCTTGCGCTTCGACCCCGTATTTTACCAGAGATTGCTGATTGGTTGTATCAATTTGTAACGCTAACTGCTCTGCTTTTTTACGATGATCACTGGATAGTCTGTCAACAAGCCTTGTCGATTCCGCACTTTCTATATTTTGGTCTGACGTATCAGTAGAAACTTCTGTCCTTTCACCAAACGGATCATTTAATAAATCATTTATCGAATCATTGGAATGGTCTTTTGCAGTCATGTAGAATCCTCCTTATTTTTTGGATCGGCGCAGCGTCTGCTTTGCTACATCCAGTTCAAAATCTAACGTTTCTAAATCATCGCGCAGCATTACCTGCAAATCTTTTTTTATCGTTTTGCTGAAAGCATTAAGCATCTGCCTGGTCTCCTTCAGTGACTTTTGCATATCGATAGACGGAGAAGGCTGGCTCGATAGATAAGCATAACGTTCTGATAATTCGACAAGTGAGTCCAAATGGTTGTAGAAGAAACTCTCTGCCTGATAGAATCGCGCCGGTTCTTTTCTGGCGTTGTTATATATTTTTTGTGCTGTTCTCACGATTGCTAAGTTTTCCCGCGCATGCTGGAAAGATCGCACTTTAAATAACGCTTTTTGCATACGTGTTATTTTACCTCTTGCTTCTTTTAAATTGGTATCAATAAATTTATACTCTTTTTTAGTTAAACCCTGCCTTTTAACAAATCGATAATCCATAATCTGTTTTGCTGCCACATAGGTTAATACACCGCCAACCGCAGCAAACAAACTTGTTAATAGTACAGTCTGTCCATATATAAAAAAGCTAACAAGCCATATAATTGTCAGGCTGGCAGCACCAATAAAGCTTTGCATTAAAAATTGCAATATTGCTCTCATACCCTCACCTCTATGTGATTAATATTATCATGTGTCGTTCTTTACGATATATTTCCTTCCTCTTATTATACTATTACGAATGAGTGATTTAAAAGTTTCAATTTCTTTTTATTCAAATGATGACCTATTTATTTCCGAGGACGATTACCTCTTGCATAAAATCACACAAAATAAGAACGAGCGTTCTGAAGCTAATCATGGTACAATAAAGAAAATACTTTTGCAATTATATTCATATGGAGGGATTTTTAATGAAGCGAATTGGGATTGATGCTGGCGGTTCTTTAACAAAAATAGCATATGAAGAAAATAAGAGACTCCATTTAAAAACATACCCTTCTGACCGGATGGACGAGGTCATTCAGTGGTTAAAGACGCTGGCTCCTGAAGCAAGTCTTCACGTGACAGGCGGCAGAGCCGAGGCACTGAAGAATGACCATGCTTCTATTTTCAAGGAATTTGAATGTGTCCTAGAAGGTACAAGGTATTTACTAATGGAAGAAAATAAGCTTCCTGATACGGATTATCTATTAGTAAATATTGGTACGGGAACATCCTTTTTCTATCAACAAAAACGCTTATCCGGCACGGGCGTTGGCGGAGGATTGTTTACTGGACTTGGTGCAATCATTGCCAACACTTCGGATTATCGTACGTTAGTCGATTTAGCTTCAAAAGGAGACCGAACCAAAAGCGATTTAATGGTATCAGACATTTACCAATTCAGCTACACTCCCATTGAAGCTTCCTTGACGGCAGCAAATTTTGGAAAAGACCAGCTCGATGTGTCTGTTTCCTCCGAAGATCAGCTGGCATCATTAACACAGTTAATCGGCGAAACAATTGTTTTACTTGCAAGCAAAACAGCGGCATCTTTAGATACAAAAGAGATTGTGATGATTGGCGGTGCCCTGTCCGGCAATCCGCTTTTAAAAAAGATTATTGCTTCTTTTGACAGCATGTTTGACTATCACCTTACTTTTTTAGAAAAAGGCAGTCATGCCGGTGCAATAGGTGCATTATATTATGATGGATAAAGAATAAACTGGACAAGGAGAATCACGTTTTGAAAAACATATTATATGTTAGTTTGTTTATGCTATTTATATTACTGGCTGGCTGTAACACAGGGTCAGATGCTACAGCTCAATCTGATAAAGTGGACGGTGATTTTAAAGCGCATTTTATCGATGTCGGGCAGGGGGATTCCACATTGTTTACAGTGGAGGATGAAGGGGAAGAGACGGTTATCCTATTTGATACGGGGGACTGGCAAGGGGATGAAGTAGTTCCATATTTAGAAGCTCAAGGAATTTCAGCTATTGACTTGGTTATCATCAGTCACCCGGACGCGGATCATATCGGACAACTTTCCAAAGTGCTCGATCAATTTGCTGTCGATGAAGTTTGGATGTCTGGTAATGAAAGTACATCGAATACGTATCAGACAGCCATGGAGAAAATTTTATCTAAGGATGTTGGTTACCACGAACCGCGTACTGGGGAAGAATATGAATTAGGACCGGTTGAATTGGAAGTACTGTATCCTGACGACATATCCGGTGAAGTAAATGAAGAATCGGTCAGTGTCCGCTTAGCTTATGAACAGATTTCTTTTGTCCTGACCGGAGACGCTGGCGTAGAGGAAGAAAAAGAAATGATGGAATCTTCTTCTCTCCAAAGCACCTTTCTACATTTAGGACATCACGGTTCCAACACCTCAACCGATCCTGCTTTTGTAGATGCAGTGCAGCCGCAAACGGCAATTTATAGTGCTGGCGAGGACAATTCTTATGGTCATCCAAGTCCGGAAGTCATTGATTTATTAAATGATAAAAATATAGAATGGTATGGAACGGATGTTGACGGGACGATTGTCATAACGACAGATGGCAAATCTTATTCGATAGAAACAGAAATGGATTCAGAGATGAGTGAAGCCAATCCAGATGATGAACAAAATGGAGCCGAAGAGGAAGCAATTCAAGATGGACCAGACAACTCTTCAGCTGCAGAAGAAGAAACAAATGAAGATAGTTGCATCGATTTAAATCGTGCTTCCAAAGAAGATTTAACAGCGATTATTCATATCGGTGAAGAACGGGCAGCGCAAATAATAGATGAACGTCCATTTGACAGCTTGGAAGAAATCGAAAAAATAAATGGTCTCGGTCCAAGCAGAATTGCAGATATAGAGTCAGAAGGCTATATTTGCGGCTTTTAAAGGAGTTGGATAGCGATGAAAGGCATCATTGACCGATTCGAAGGAGATTTGGCTGTTATTTTAATAGAAACAGAAAACCGGGAAATCCACATTCCCAGCAAGGAGCTCCCTGCAACATGTACAGTAAAGTCTGTTGTGCATATCGAAGAATCATCGGAAACGTATCCTAAAATCACACTGGATGCAGCGGCTGACCAGGCGAATAAACAAAAATCCAGCGACCTGCGTAAGGCATTATTAAACAGGGAGAAAAACAGTAAGCTAAAGAGAAAGAAGTAACACCTCTTAATCATTGAAGCATATTAAAAAGGCAGCAACTCCGTCTTCTGACGAGATTGCTGCCTTTGTTTTATCGCAGTATAGCTGGAGGAAAAACCCCCCCATTGAGGAAAGTTTCACTTTATGAAACCGTAGATACCGTCTGCTCTTCCACCATCGAAAGAAATAATTCTAAAAATCGATTATCGTCTGTTAATTCCGGATGAAAAGCTGCTGCTAATAAATTATCTTCTTTTGCAGCTACGATTTTATCATCATAGGTTGCTAAAACAGTGACATTTTCCCCGGCCGTTTCAATATAAGGTGCACGGATAAATACTGCTGGATAAGACGTTGTCATGTCTTTCACATCTAAAGCAGCTTCAAAACTATCCTTTTGTCTGCCAAATCCGTTTCTTGTTACTTGAATATCCATTAATCCCAGCTTTACGGGATCCTCCGTACCCGGATCATCGGTTGCAAGCAGAACAAGCCCGGCGCATGTCCCAAAAATCGGCTTTTTTAACTGAGCAAAGGTGCGAACAGCTTCTATCAGATTATTTTTCTTCATCAAACGCCAAATAGCTGTACTTTCTCCGCCAGGGATAATGAGACCATCGACATCCTCCAGCTGCTCTTTATTTTTGATAAGCATTGTATCATGTCCCAAATGATGCAGATGCTTGGCATGTTCTGCGGTTGCTCCTTGCATACCGAGAATGCCGATTGTATATTTACGTTCACTCATCGTACTCTCTCCTTCACCAAGACTTAAAAACTGCGATCCTGCATTCTATCTTCTGCTTGTAATGTTTTCATATCAATACCTTTCATTGCTTCACCCAAGTCTTTCGATAGCTCCCCAATCTTCTGATAATCTTGATAAGCTGTGGTAGCTTCAACAATGGAACGAGCAAATTTTTCCGGATGTTTTGATTTAAAAATACCGGAGCCTACAAATACACCATCGGCACCAAGCTCCATCATCAGAGCAGCATCCGCTGGTGTTGCCACACCACCTGCTGCAAAGTTTACGACCGGTAGTCTTCCCTCTTCTTTAATTTGTAATAAGATTTCAAATGGTGCTCCTAGCTCTTTTGCTTCGGTCATCAGCTCATCCTCGTTCATATGTACAATTCTTTTTACCTGTGATTGTACTTCACGTAAATGACGTACGGCCTCCACAATATTTCCTGTTCCAGGCTCTCCTTTTGTACGTAGCATCGAAGCACCTTCTCCGATACGGCGGGCTGCTTCTCCTAAATCGCGGCAACCACACACAAACGGAACCGTAAACGGCTTTTTATTCAGATGGAATAAATCATCCGCAGGGGTCAGCACTTCACTTTCATCAATATAGTCCACGCCCAGTGATTCCAAAACCCGCGCTTCTACAATATGACCAATACGAGCCTTTGCCATGACCGGAATCGACACAGCTTCCATCACTTCTTCCACAATCCCAACATCTGCCATTCTCGCTACACCACCTGCAGCACGAATATCAGATGGTACTTTTTCCAAAGCCATAACGGCAACGGCACCAGCTTCTTCTGCGATTTTTGCCTGCTCTTTATTGACTACATCCATAATGACGCCGCCTTTTTGCATTTGCGCCATTCCTCTTTTAACACGTTCTGTACCAGTTACTCGATCTGTCATGTTACTTCCTCCTTGAATTTTTCATTATTTTTTTATTATTATAAGAATAAGATGACATGAATGAAAGCGCCAATTTTATAAATTTTAATGAGGTCAGTTTTCAGGAGGAGGAAAAAACATGGATCTACTATCTGTCCATTTAGACAAAACAAATGACATCGCCTTATACGAACAGCTCTATGAATTTATTAAACAGGAGATTGTACAGGAACGACTTCCGCATGGGCAAAAACTGCCTTCCAAACGAAAACTCGCCAACCATTTGGAAGTAAGTCAAAACACGGTAGAAACAGCTTTTGAACAGCTTGTTGCTGAAGGGTATATCACTTCTCGTCCAAGGAGAGGATTCTATGTTCTGGCACATGGAGATTTAGAATTTATAGAACAGACAACCAAAAAAGAGGCTCCTAAACAAGACGAAAAACCGGCTACGCTATTTGATTTTTCTCCCAATAAAATAGATACAGAAGCATTTCCTTTTTCTGCATGGAGAAAATTAAACCGGCAAGTGATTGATGAAGCGCATCATGATTTACTGTTACTTGGTGAAGCACAAGGCGACAAGGTACTCCGTGAAGCCATTGCGCATTACGTTTACCATGCACGTGGTATTGACTGTGATCCTGATACCATCGTGGTTGGAGCAGGAGTGGAAGTTTTGATGCAGCAGCTGCTGTCCTTGCTTCCGGACTCGACGGTATTTGGCATTGAAGACCCCGGCTATCAGTTAATGGTAAAATTGATTACGCATTTTGGCTTTTTAGGACGTCCCTTATCCATGAATGAGGAGGGGGTATCCATGGAAGCTGTACATCTTTTGGAACCTGATTTTATCTATGTGACCCCTTCCAATCATTTTCCATATGGCACTGTTACTTCTATCAACCGGCGCAGCCAATTACTGCAATGGGCCAATGAAACAGAAAGTCGTTACATCATTGAAGATGATTATGATAGTGAATTTCGTTATACAGGGAAGACCATCCCGCCAATGAAAAAAATGGATTTTAATGATCGAGTTATCTATCTGGGTTCTTTTTCGAAATCGCTCATTCCGTCCCTGCGGATCAGTTACATGATTCTGCCGAAAAAATTATTGGAACAATATCGGAACAGACTCACCTTTCAACATTCGACCGTTTCACGAATCGACCAGCATGTACTGGCACACTTTATTCAGGATGGATATTTTGAAAAACATTTAAATCGGATGCGGAAAATATACAGAAGAAAGTTTGAATTGGTTCATGAACTTTTTGAACCTTATAAACCTTCTATTCAGCTTCTTGGAGAGCAATCGGGGCTGCATGTCGTCTGTGAAGTAAAGAATGGCCTAACAGAACAAGAAATACTCCAAAGAGCCAAGCAGCAAAAAATCAAACTGTATTCCATTTCCTATTATGCTACGAAAGATGCGATTGCCTCCTATCCGCAATTTGTGATCGGGTTTGCAGGAATACAGGAGAAAAAATTGGAAGAGGCTGTCAAACAAATGATTGATATATTTCAACTGTAATTTTATGTTATAATAAATTATTCTTTTAAAGTGTATGTTCAAAAAGTATCAATGCGCTTAGGCGGAATGACTGCGCCAGACGCATTCACCTGCTATTTTAGGCGAGTTGCAATTTTAGATTGAACGCTTTACACAAGATGCTTGGGCATATACGAGAAATGATAGGCGACTGTCCATCAATCAAACAGGGAAAGGAATGAAGATAATGGATATTTTCGAGTCCATTCTGGGCCATGTGAATGATTTTCTCTGGTCTTATATTTTAATTATTGTTCTCCTGGGCTTAGGCCTTTACTTTACCATAAGAACCAAGTTTGTTCAGTTCCGTTTACTGCCGGAAATGTTTCGTGCGGTTGCGGATAAACAATCCTACAATTCCTCCGGCAAAAGAGGAACCAGCTCCTTCCAGGCATTCGCAATCAGTGCTGCTTCCCGGGTCGGCACTGGTAACATGGCAGGTGTTGCATCCGCCGTTGCGCTCGGCGGCCCCGGCGCATTATTCTGGATGTGGCTGATTGCTTTGCTTGGCGCTGCAACCGGATTTGTAGAAAGTACTTTAGCTCAGCTGTATAAAGAAAAAGACCAGAATCAATATCGCGGTGGACCTGCGTATTATATGGAAAAAGGAATGAATAAACGATGGCTGGGGATTATTTTTGCTATTATGATTACTTTTACTTATGGTCTGGTATTCAATTCTGTGCAGTCAAATACCATCAGTATTGCATTCCATTCACAGTTTGATATCCATCCTGGCTGGATTGCTGTTGTCTTGACCATCTTTATCGCTATCGTTATTTTTGGCGGCTTAAAAAGCATCGCAAATGTATCCCAGGTTATTGTCCCTTTTATGGCTATTATCTATATTGGATTAGCACTGCTTATCTTAATTATGAATATAACAGCCTTGCCTGATATGTTTGTCCTTATTTTCGAAAATGCTTTCGGTATCCGAGAAGTTGCTGCCGGCGGACTGGGAGCAGCGATTATGCAAGGGATTAAACGCGGACTATTTTCGAACGAAGCCGGAATGGGTGCTGCACCAAATGCAGCAGCGACAGCAGAAGTAAGCCATCCGGTGAAGCAAGGCCTAGTTCAAGCATTAGGTGTATTCTTTGATACGATTTTAGTTTGTTCGGCTACCGGATTAATCATTTTATCAGCCGGTGGATTCGCCGGAAGTGAAGAGGACGGTATCGCCTTGACCCAAACAGCCTTCTCCCAAATGCTGGGCGATTGGGCAGCTATTTTTATAGCTATCGCGATTTTCCTTTTCGCATTCAGTTCGATTCTGGGGAATTATTATTACGGTGAGAACAACCTGGCTTATATAAAAGATTCTAAAACCATTCGGTTTATCTATCGTATTGCCGCACTGGCCATGGTTGTGTTCGGTTCGCTGGCTTCCTTTGGCTTAGTCTGGTCGTTAGCAGACGTAACCATGGCGTTACTGGCATTGATTAACCTTTATGCCATTTCTGTCTTGTTTAAAAAAGCCAACATTTTATTAAAAGATTATGTGAAGCAGCGAAAAGAAGGAAAAGACCCTGTCTTTTACAAAGACACTTTGGATGACCAAACCGGCATCGAATGCTGGGAACGGGAAACGGAGAAACAGTAATTAAAAAATAAAGGAGATGCTGTTCAAATTATGAAGCAGCATCTCCTTTTCTTCTCTTATTCAAATACAATTGTTTTATTTCCGTATACAATAATCCGATCTTCCAAATGCCATTTCACAGCCTGCGAAAGCACCCGGCGTTCAATGGACTGTCCAATTTTTTTCAAATCATCGACATTGTGTTCGTGGCCGACCGGTTCTGTTCCCTGCTCAATAATTGGACCTTCATCCAAATCATTGGTGACATAGTGAGAAGTTGCCCCAATCATTTTTACCCCTCTTTCAAAAGCTCGTTCATACGGCTTTGCCCCAATAAATGCCGGCAAGAAGGAATGATGGATATTAATAATTCTGTTTTTAAACACATCTACAAAGGTTGGGGAAAGAATCTGCATATACCTTGCCAGAACAATTAAATCAATATCATAGTCCTCTAAAATTTCTTTTTGTTTCGCCTCTACCTCTTGTTTGGTTTCTTTCGTAATCGGCAGATGATAGAAATCAATCCCCAATCCTTCCACCAATTGCCGGGAATTTTCATGATTACTGATAACAACTGGAATATTTGCCATTAAATCACCGCTTTGCCATTCCCATAACAACTCCAGTAAACAATGCGGCTCTTTGGAAACAAAGATAGCGATATTTTTCAATTCGTGGACAAGGCTAAAACGCCATTCCATTTGAAAACGGTCTGCAATTTCCTGAAATTCCTGCTTTAATTTTTCTATATCTGTTCCAGGCTGATATTCAAAATCAAGGCGCATGAAAAACTCGCCACCTTTTGGATTTTGCGTATATTGATTAGACGATACAATATTTGCCTGCTGGTTCCATAAGAACGTAGAAATTGCTGACACAATGCCCGGCTGATCTGGACATTTAATAATTAATCTCGCTCTATTCTCATACCGGTCTTTATAAAAATCTGTCCGTTTATCTGTATACATATTCACTGTCTAACTTCCTCGCTTCATTTATATTCGTAATTTATAGATTATCGGAAAAAGGGGCACAGGGTCAAGTATTTTATTAGAAATAAACAGCCAGAAGTTTCCCCCTGGCTGCATCGATTATTCTAAATCTGACAGTTGATAGCCATCATCTGTTGATACTACCGTATACGTCCACTGGTAATCTTCTGTTTCCGTATTGCCGCTTTCATAAATTAATTCAATTGTCTCGCTTGTTGTCACTTCCCATGTCTCTGAATCAACCTCTTCTATACTATCTACAGATACGTCCACAACCTCTTGCTCCAAACCATCATCAGATAGCCGGTCCACTAAATCACGCTGCATCGATTCCAAGTTGCTGTCGGGAAGAATAATGGAGGAAAGAACATTATAATTTGCCGTATTAACAGCATCCGCCAAACTATAGACGTAGCTTTCCACAGTCCATTCAATTATTTCTTCATCCCCCACATCGGAACTATCATCTTCCTCATCCGATACAGTTGAATCAGTATCTTCCATAGTTTCTTCTGCTTGAACGCCTTCGTACTCTTCACCCGATGCTTCCAAAAATGCATATTCCGAATTGCCCGGGAAAATTTCTTCTCTGAAATCTTGAATAACCCATTCTTGGTTGTCTGTTTGATATTGGACAGTAAAAGTTGTCTCTTCACTTGTTTCTTCATACTCCGAATCCGGATCATAACTCCCTGTCATATTCAATTGAACAGGAATTTCAAATGCCGGATTATCCGATGAATCATCCGCTACATATTCCGCATCGGAAAAAGCTACTCCGATTTCATCCAACCTGCCGCTGAATCCATTATTATCAAACATACTGAACAGTTCATCCTCTAAATCATCACCTAATTCATCGGAAACATTTTCAATCACAGAAGCATCCAATTTTGCTTTCGCTTCAACATAGTCTTCACTGAATCCGGTAATATCCCCTGTTATTGCTTCTTCTGCTTCATCTGTGAATAAACTGTTGATAGACACATCATGTTCTTTGTCGGTAATCGCGATTGGTTCTATTTGCACCTCTCCCCAATCCGTATTCAAAACACCAGTTAACTCCATCGATCCATCCAGCAAAAGCGGACCGGCAGTCACATAATCACTATCCGTATTCGTTTCCAGAGGCTCTTCATTAATCATCAGTTCCATCGAATTATAAGGAAAATCACTGTCAAACATTTCATAAAAAGTGACTTCCCCTACTTCTAATTCCGAATCATAGCTATTATCTCCATTTATGTTCATTAAAGAAACATTCCGGTTTTTTTCAGCTGCTCCATAATCTGTTTCAAAACTGCTCGCCGCCTCATAAATACCAGGAGCTAAAGGACCGTATTCAATATGTTCCGAAGATGCGTTGACCTCTGTAAATTCCTCGCCATTGAATGTTGTTGTTACACCTTCGACATTGGAAAGGACCGTAACATTTTGCGGTTCAGCTCCGATATGGTGTTGTGTAAAAACCAAAAATGCCTTATTATCTGATTCTTCTACCCCAAAAACTGGCAATGCATCAAAGATTAATTCTGGATCTTTTTCACTTATCTCAGCAACGCCTTCTGTTTCTTTCGTCGCTGCCACTGCTTCTGCTTCTGTATCAGAAATCTCTTTACCATCGACAGTAACCATCTTTTGAATTGCTGCCGTATCTCCTTCAGCTATTGCACTCGCAAAACGCTCTGCTGTTTTTTCCGCTGAATAATAAGTATTTCCCCAGACTCCTAGACCAATGCCGCATAATACAAGCAGGCCAATAATTGCCGTCATTATTTTCTGTTTTTTTGACATCGGCTTCTTATCTTTCTTTACTTGCCGTGTCTGCTGGCCGCTTTCTGTGCTGTTTTCCCCGCTACCCGTTTGTGCGGCAGAAAAGCTTTCTTTCTTCTGCGATACATCTTTGTTTACCTTTGTTCCACAATGCTTACAAAACTGGGCGCCATCCGCTAATGGCTCCCCACATTCTCTACAAAGTTTACTCAATCATTCTTCTCTCCCTTCCATTATTTCGGACATTCAACGTTTTTCGGTTCAAATTTTCTGTATCTTCGTTGTTCTATTATCGCTTATGTATGTAAAAAATTTAAACATTTCCGTATCATTATCGTCTTCGTTTCTTATTTATCTTCCCCACTGCTTTCCTTCCATCCTTCCAAAACATTGACGCACAGCTTTAGCCCATGCTGCATAGAATAGTATTATCCTGCACGATTATAAGGCAGTCAAACGTTACCGTAAGGAGGTTATTCTAATGGATTCTGGTAAGAAAGACCCCCATTCTGATAAAAAAAAGGTGTTTCCTGAAAATTGGAATATTGATTTTACCCCCCTTCAAGAGTTTGTTGATCGGATGGATAATTTATTTTCCCGTTCTTTTAAGTCTTTCCAAGGGCAAGTGCTTCATGACTTCCCTGCCGAAATCATAGAAAAAGATAAACATATTCTTGTAAAAGCAGAAGTCCCCGGATATAGCCGTAAAGATATTCAAATTGAAGTAATAGGAAATCAAATAAAAATAACATTGCATAAAGACGAATCCATATCATTACAGACAGATAAAGAAACCGTGCATAAAAAATCCACCCAGCGCAAAGAACGCATTGTCACACTCTCTTTTAATATACCAAAAAACAGCATAACAGCAACCCTTGAAAATGGAATTTTAATGATAAATATCCCAAAACAGTCCATATCATCCCATATTGTAGATATTAATGACTAGACTATATTTAAAACACCATCTTAAAGAATCTGTTCTTGAAAAAAAGAGCTGTTGCCAAACAATTGCATGGTTTGCAATTAGCAACAGCTCTTTTTTTATTACATCCCTGCCTGGCTCCGTGCCTCCTCTAACACTTCAGCAACGGCAATTGTATGATTGATTAATTCCTCAAATGTTTTTTCGTCCTTCTTGTTGATCATCCGGTTAAAGTGAATAAACTCATAAGAAAGCCGCGCACGATCCTGTTTCACGGAAATATCTTTCGTTTTGCCGTCAATGGTGATTTTCACACTTTTGGCACCATTGGCACCGGGCTTAATATACATATATCCTTTTTCTCCTTGGATGGAGACAAAGTTTTCACCGGTTGTATCTTTCGCTCCGACACAACTTGCTTGAAAACCGGGGTAAGAGAGCAAAGCAATACCGGAAGTATCCACACCATTATCAAATAAGTTCGCTTTATAAATAACCTCTGAAGGCTTTCCAAACAGACGCATAACAAAATGCAGATTATAGACATTAATATCAGCTAATGCGCCGCCTGCAAATGCAGGATCAAACATATTGGTTACTTCACCAGCTTTTAATTGATCATAGCGGCTGGAATATTGACTGTAATTAGATTGAATTAACCGGATGTCTCCTAGCTGTTCAATATGTTCAGACAATTCTAAAAAGTTAGGTAAAAATAATGTCGGTATGGCTTCAAAAACAAATACATGATTCTGTTTCGCTGCTTCCTTCAGCTCCCTCGCCTCTTTTGCAGTCGGGGTAAAAGGCTTTTCACAAATAACATGCTTTTTATTTTCTATCGCTTGCAAAGCCTGCTTCGTATGCAGTTTATTGGGCGAAGCAATATATACCGTGTCCATCTCCTCATCGGCAAAAAAGGATTCCAACGATGTATAGGTTTTCGGAATTTGAAATTCTCCAGCCAATTCATCCGCTGTCTCTTGCTTTCTGGAATATGCAGCAACCGGTGTTACATCCTCAATCGGCTCAATCGCCCGTAACATCTCCTGAACAATTTTACCAGATCCAATGGTGCCTAATTTCATACGAATCAACCTTTCTTATGGTTTAATAATGCATTAATGCTATTATACTAAAGATGCTTGAATTTTTAAAAGATACTTTTCTTATCCAAATCATCACCTTTTTACTAGTTAATACTAGAATAACACAGGTTGTCAAAACCTGTGTTATTCTATAAAGTACAACTGCCGTTTTTAGAGGGCAAGGAAAGACCTGCTGTTTACTATGGCTATATTTTTTTGTGAATACCTGAAAAGCTCGCTATTACTTTAATGCATCATATAAGATTTTAATGTCGCTGCTATTTTTTGTGGATTTTCCTGACCGGTTATTGTACTCCCTACAATAATAATGGCAGGATGGTTTTCTACAATGCCGGCAATGGAATCCTCATTAATTCCTCCTGCAACAGCGACTGCCAAGCCGGTCCCCTCTGTTAACTGGAATAAATCTTTATGAAAAGCCCCTTCCTTTTGCTGGTCTTTCCCCACATGAAGGCTTACCAGATTTACGCCTAAAGAAGCCAATTGTTCTACACGATGTTTAGATTGGATTCCCAGTAAATCAATCATAATTTGTCCACCCAATTTCTCCGCTTCCTGTAAGGCATCTTTAATGGAAGCATCTGCTGAAAATCCCATCACCGTTGTTATATCAGCGCCCGCTTCCAGAGCCTGCCTGACTTCATGCTTGGCGGCATCACAGGTTTTCATATCTGCCAGAATTGTTTTATCCGGAAAAAGCCTGCGCATCTCCCTGACAATAGACATACCGTACGCTTTGATGACTCCTGTACCGATTTCAATGATATCGACATATTCCCTCGTATCCTCTGCCAATTGGATACATGTATCCTTTGGTAACCGATCCAACGCTAATTGCAATCTCAATACGGCTCCTCCTTACCGATCAATCCGTTCTACTTCTCCTAATCTTTCTTGCACATCTTCATAATAGGGCAGCCCTTCGTTATCGCCTGCCACACCAACAACCATCGAACCGATCGTATTTGCAAAATGCAGACTGCGTTCTAAATCCCAATTGTTCAGATAACCGTAAAGAAAACCGGCATCAAATCCGTCGCCAGCTCCAACCGTATCCACCACTTTGGAAGCTTGAACAGGGTCTGCTTGGACCGTTTTTCCTTGATCATATCCCACAGAACCTTGTTCACCACGCTTAATAATGACAGTTGGAATATCAAATTCTCTGGTTTTCTCAATAATTGCTTCCGGATCATGCTCGCCGATAATGATATCCATTTCATCTTCTCCTGTGAGCAAAATATCCACATGTGGAAGAATATCTAATAATACCTTTCGTGCTTCTTCTTTTGTCCACATCTTCAGACGAATATTGGGATCAAAAGCAATTTTTACATCATGTTTTTTTGCGAGACGGATTGCTTCCATCATCACTTCCAGGTTATCTCCGCCAATAGCCGGGAAGATACCGGTTAAATGCAGTACCCGTGCATTTTTAATATAGGCTTCATTTAATCTTTCCGATTTCATCGTTAAGGTAGGTGACTTATCACGGTAAAAAAAGACTCTGACACTGCCATCTTCCATTATTTCTTTAAAATTTAATGACGTCGGATAACCGTCAACCAGATTCACTTCCTGTACATCAACGCCTTCTCCCCTTGCAAAGGTAAGAATCGTTTTCCCAAATTCATCATTCCCCAAGCTGCTGATGTACCCCGTTTGAAGTCCAAGCCGTGAACAGCCAACAGCTACATTCAGCTCAGCACCTCCAATATGCTTTTTAAATCCATTTACAAATTTCATCGGCCCTGTTGCTTCTGGATTAAAAACAATCATGGCCTCTCCTAGTGTAATAACATCTTTCATTTTAATCCCTCCAAGTTCATGTCTGCGGTTTCATAACCTTTTTATTTTTCCATTTTCCGAAATAATTACTTCATTCACCATATTGATAAATATACCTGTTTCTACTACACCAAGCAGTGCTTTCATTTCCTTATGCAAGCTTTCTGGCTCTTCTATGCTTTCAAATTGGCAATCAATAATGTAATTGCCATTATCCGATACAAACGGCTTTCCTTCCTGATATCGCAAGGCAGTATGACATCCTAATTTCTGAAGCTTCTTTTCCGTTACTTCCCAACCAAAAGGAATCACTTCTACAGGCAAAGGAAAAGCTCCTAATCTTTTTACCAGTTTGTCTGCCCCTGCAATCACAATAAAATAGTCTGCATGACTATCAACCATCTTTTCCCGAACCAACGAACCTCCGCCTCCTTTAGAGAGATGAAGATGTTCATCGATTTCATCGGCACCATCAATGGCAAGATCTATATGACTATTCTCAGCAAAGGTGGTCAGCGGAATGCCAAGTTCATTGGCTAGTTTCTCAGTTTTTTTAGAAGAAGGAATTCCTTTGATCTGGATCCCTTCTGCTTCTATTCGCTCAGCAAGTTTTTGTAACATATAATTAACCGTTGAACCGGAGCCGATTCCAAGTATCATACCATCTTTCACCCGTTCAGCGGCTTTTTCTGCCGCAATCTGTTTATCAGATAGTTCCATCTTTTGTATGCCTCCTTTTTAGTGATTTTTATTAAAATAAGGATGGACTGATTAGTTTAGGAATATAAAGCGCCATATCCGGGAAGAAAGCTACAAATAACAGAACAACCAACACAATTGCAATATATGGAACGACTGCCACAAAGGACCGTTCTATCGACATATTTCCTATTTTTGCTGCAAGCAGCAAACAGAGTCCATATGGCGGCGTAATCAATCCAATCGCAAGTGTCATAATGATAATTAATCCTAGATGCACCGGATCCATTCCGAATTCTAAAGCAGTCGGCAATATAATAGGTACGAACAGAATCATTGCTGGAATCGCATCCATAAATGTACCAATGAATAAGAAAAACGCAATAATAATAAGGATAAATAACCATTGTGAACCAATATTATTTTCGAAAAATGCTTGTGCAGTTGCTCCCAATTGATAATAGCTCATCAATTCTCCAAGAGCGCTGGCTGCTGCCAGAGCGAATAATGACAAAGAGCTAAGTGCCAGTGTATCAAATAAAATCTTTGGAAAATCTTTTATTTTTAATGTTTTATAATAAAACATACAAACAATTGCTGTATAAATAGATGCTACTGCCGCAGCTTCTGTAGCGGTAAAAAAACCAGATATAATACCTCCAATAATAATAACAGGTGTTAATAAAGCTGGAAATGCATCTAAAAATAATGTAAACAATTTCTTCATTTCAACGCGCTTATCTCTAGGATAGTTTCTTTTAACAGCTATCACATAAATTAAAATCATCATACCCAAACCGATTAAAATGCCGGGAATAATTCCTCCCAAGAATAAAGCTCCAACTGATGCATTCGTCAGCCCTGCAAAAATAATCATTGGAATACTCGGAGGAATGATTACCCCGACAGTTGAAGATGCAGCTGTAACCCCTACAGACGTTTCTTTATCATATCCTTTACGCTCCATACTGGGAATAAGAATTTTCCCTACGCCTGCTGTATCTGCCTGCGATGCTCCGGATACACCAGCAAACATCATCGACACCAACACGTTTGCATGTGCTAACCCGCCGCGAACAGGCCCAACAATGGCCAAAGCAAAATCAATTAGCTTTTCAGAAATCTTTCCTGAATTCATCAGATTAGCTGCCAGAATAAACAATGGAACAGCTATCAATACGAATGAATCCAGACCATTTACCATGGTCATAGCGACAGTTGCTTCCGGAGTATAAGGAATAATCAAGATACCAATTAAAGCAACTATTCCTATGACAAATGCAATCGGTACGCCGATAAACATCAAGACTAAGAATACACCTAACAGCAAAAATCCCATTATTCATGAACCTCCTTTGCATTTAACTTCTGTACATGCTGAACCATATGAGAAAGTGTATAAACCAGCATTGTACCTGCCATAATTGGTATTGCAATCCAGACATATCCCATTTTCATTTCCGGAAGCGTTGACCATGTATAATTCCAAAATTCATTGACAACCTGCAAACCTAATAAAAAGATACATACATTAAAGATAATTAAAACACTGTCATTAACTAGACTTAGAAAAATTCTTTTCTTCCCTTGTAGTTTTTGCTGCAAGAAATCAAAGTTAAAATGTTCCCGGCGATTGACCATAACTGCAGCCCCCATAAACACAGCCCATATAAAGGAGTAATTGGCTGCTTCTTCCGTCCAAATAATCGATATTCCCAATTGTCGCGTGACAATTTGTAAAACGATAACGAAAAAGAATATACATAGAAAAATAATTCCGATCGTAATTTGTGCCTTCTCCAGCGCCTGTATCGCTTTTTTCATTTGGTCTCCCCCCCTTACTCTTCTGCTAGAGCGCGGATTTTCTCAAGCATTTCTTCGACTTCAATTTCCTCAGCAAAGTCATCTAAAATTGGCTGTGCTTTTTCAATAAAAGGCTCACGATTTACTTCATTAACTTCTGCTCCTTCATCGATAGCTTGCTGTTTATAGTCTTCGTCTTGTTCTAAGGTTACTTCACGTTCTGTCTCAACAGATGCCTCTGCCGCATCCAGCACTATTTGTTGCTGGTTTTCATCTAAATTATCAAATCGCTCCCCGTTTATTAGAAGAAAACGCGTTGTATAATCATGAGCAGTCTCGCTGATATACTTTCCATTTGGGGTTGTATGATGAGATTGCTGTACAAAAAATGGGTATGCGTTTTCAGATGAGTCGACAACGTCCTGCTGTAAACCTTGATATAACTCTCCCCACGAAATACCTGAAGGAATAGCGCCAATTTCTGTCCAAAAATCTGATACAACACCTGATGTCTGTGTTCGGAATGACAATCCTCTCATGTCCTCCGTTGTTTCAACTGGTTTTTTGCCATAATAATGTCTGGTTCCTGCTGACCAGTAACCTAACAATTTAAAAGAGTTATCTGATTTTTCATTGATAATTTGTGCCATTTCCTCTCCTACTTCTCCGTCTACAGTACGGAGCCAATGCTCATAATCATTGAATAAATACGGTGCGGAGAATAAGTCAACTTCACGTATTCCGGTCTGTGTCATAAATCCAGGTGAAACAACGACAACATCTGCTGCTCCCAATTGGAGTTTTTCAACCAGTTCATCTTCTTCTGTACCAATTGTTCCGGCATGAACTTCAACTTCGATAGCACCATCCGATTCTTTTTCCACAACTTCTTTAAATTTTAAAAGTCCAGCTTGGTAAGGATTATCAGGTGATGTCTGGTTATGTGCTGCAATAATTTTTAGCGTCCCGTCTTCTTCCTCCTCAAGTTCATCGTTCCCACAAGCGGCCAAGAAAAGGAACAATGCTGCAACCATACTGAAAATGAAAACGCATTTATTCATTTTCATCATTCGTAACCTCCCTTTTTTGCTACAAAATGAGTGCATCTTTTCTCCCTACATGATAATTTGCAGAAATGAGAGGACATCCAGATGGTAACCAAACTCATTTCTGCTGCTTATTCTTCTTAACTATACTTCCTACTTGGCTAATGCAATAAATTCCTTCGCACGTTCTGTCAGTGCTTGATAATCTTCTTCTGTTTTCAGTTTGGATGCGTCCACCAGATTACTGCCTAGTCCGACAGCTGCACTGCCGTTATCCAGATATTCTCTTAAATTATCTTTGGTGATTCCGCCTGTTACCATAGCAGTTACATGAGGAAGCGGGCCACGGATATTTTTAATATATTTAGGTCCAACTGCATCAGCTGGAAATACTTTTACCATGCGGGCGCCATGTTCATATGCAGTCGTTATTTCTGTAGGTGTGAGCACGCCTGGAATATGTTCTATTCCATAACGTTGACAAAGCTGTAATGTTTGTAAATTCCATGTCGGCGCTACAACAAAGGATGCTCCTGCCAAAATAACAGAACGTGCTGTTTCCGGATCCAATACAGTTCCTGCGCCAACTTTAATTGATTCATCTACATTTGCTGCCGCTTTTGCAATAATGGCATTGACATTTGGCGTTTCTGCCGTAATTTCAACATGATGAATGCCGCCTTCCGCCAAAGCTTCCAGAATTTCTACAATATTTTCTTCACTGGATTTGCGGATAACCGCTACTACTTTCTCTTTTTTGATTCCTTCAATAATAGTCATATCAATGTCTCCTATTCTAAATTTGTATGTTTTTGATTTAAGCTCTCTTCATTACGGTTACCTGGATAGGTTTGCAGTAAATAGACAATGATGCTGTCTAATATCAAGTGCGCAGATTGGTCGAATTGACTGCCCAGCGGCTGAATCGTTTCCGGTTCTGTTTCCAACCGCTTTTTGGTAGCAGCCGGGATGCGGACAATATGATTGCTGTATTTACCAATAGCGGATTGCGCATTGGTTGTAACCAATACAACCGATGCCGTAATATCTTTTGCTTTTTGAGCATAGTTTAACAGAGAAGCCGTCCCGCCAGAACCGGAGATTAATAGTAATAAATCATCCGATTCCAGGCTTGGCGTAATTGTCTCTCCAACGACATATACGGAATAACCGCTGTGCATTAACCGCATCGCAAACATTTTACCTGCCAAACCTGATCTTCCTGTTCCCGCAATAAATATCCGGTTTGCTTTTTGTATTTCCTCTGCCAATTCGGCTGTTTGAGTTGCATCAACCTGTGACAAGACTTCCTGCATTTCTCCAGCGACTGTATGCAATATTTCTCTCATTCGATGATTCTCCTTTTTCAGCAAGATTTTCTTCGGATCAAAATTGGATTAAACCGCACCATTTCCGAATGCCTGTCCGTTTTCTCTTTTAAAATAATCGTAAACAAGATTTCTGCTGCTTTTTCTCCCATATCAAAAGCAGGCTGCGAAATCGTTGTAAGCGGCGGATTATAAAAATCCGCGAATGATACGTCATCTACATTAATAATGGCCGTATCATCTGGTATCTGCATATCTTTCTTGCTTAAAAACGACAGTACTTCATGCAATACACGATCATTTATCGCAAAAATAGCGTCCGGACGTTCCTCTTTTTGAAATAATGCATCCAGCTTTTCATAGATAGTAGGAATTTTCCCGGTTACCAAAGAAACCTTTGGAATAGGATGATTGGTCTGTTGCATTGCTTTTTGAAAAGCATGGACACGTTCCATTCTTGGTGTCACTTGTTTCAGTAAAGGCGGGCTTACTACGGCAACATGCTTATACTCCCCCTGTAATAATGTTTCAGCAGCCAGCCTTGATGCTTCTGCATTATCTAGCAGAATCGTATCTACTTTCAGTTCTTCAACAATCCTGTCCATAAATACTAGTGGATACCCCTCATCCAGCAACTGCTGGTAAAGCGCTACATTATCTCCAGTAGGAAAAGCAATCATGCCATCCACCTGCTTTGCCTTCAACATTTCAATGTACTTTTTTTCTTTCTCCGGCTGATCATCGGCATTACAGACAATCACATGAAATCCTCTTTGATGACAATAATCCTCAATTGCCCGGATGACTTGCGTGGAAAATACATGCAGAATATTTGCTACAATAACGCCTATCGTGGTCGATGATTTTTGCTTTAAACTCCGTGCTACCATATTAGGCTGATAATTTAAATGCTTGACAGCTTTGCCTATTTTTTCACGCGTCTCTTTTCCCATATAGTCAAAACGACCATTTACATATTGGGAAACCGTGCTTTTAGACACGCCTGCATATTTAGCTACATCAGCCATCGTAATTCTTTCCATTTGCTTCACCCATTTATCGTTCATTTGATAAACCGGTTTAGTAAACCGATTTAGATTTAGTATAAATCATAAGAAAGCGTTTTACAATACTTTTTTAAAGTATTCCTTCATTCAGCAAGGGAGTAACAGACGATTTTTCCATATTCACTTTTCTGTATCTACCGTTGAAATATCGCTCCTCTTACATTCTGTTCATACTTGCACGCTACGGTTATATCCGCTGCTATCCATAAGAAAAGCTGCCCCCGCGAGTTGAAGGACAGCCTCTTATTTCCTATTTTTGAAATGCCTGTACCGTAATTCCTGCTTCTTTTACTTTTTCTTTCACTTGTTTAGCAAACGCAAGCGCATTGGCCCCGTCACCGTGAATGCAGATGGTATCAGCTTGTATCATGATATCTTTTCCTTGTGCCGTTTCCACTTGGTTTTCTGTAACCATACGAATCACTTGCGCACTGGCTGTATCTACATCCTCGATAAGTGCATTTGCTTCACGGCGCGACGTAAGCATGCCTGTTTCCTGATATGTCCGATCCGCAAAAACTTCGCTGGCTGTTTGCAAGCCGACTTTTTCACCTGCTTCAAGCAGTTTGCTACCTGCCAGCCCATATAAGATGAGATTAGAGTCGAGATCGTAGACCGCTTGGGCAATTCCTTCGGCTAAATTCTCATTTGTTGCCGCCATATTATACAATGCACCATGTGCTTTAACGTGCTGGAGCTTTCCACCTTCTGATTTGACGATACCTTGAAGTGCGCCGACTTGATATTGCACGAGATCGTAAGCTTCTTTATATGAAATATCCATATTTCTTCTCCCGAATCCAATTAAATCCTGAAGACCTGGATGCGCTCCGAGCTTTACACCGTGTTCCATTGCCAGCTGAACGGTGTTGCGCATCGTTGAAGGGTCTCCGGCATGAAACCCGCACGCGATATTTGCTGATGTAATAAACGGAAGAATTTCTTCATCCGCCCCCATTTTGTAAGCTCCAAAACTTTCTCCCATATCACAATTTATATCTATGGTTAACATAGTAAACTCCTCCCTCTATATCATTTAAATAAATCCAGTAACCCTTCCAGCGCGATGATACTTGCACCAATTGTAAATAAAGCCGTAATTGCCCCAAAGACAATCAACCATGTCGGATGTTTATAGTCACCGACAATTTTTTTCTTTCGAGATGCGATAAGAATGGTGATGAGAATAATTGGTAGGATGATTCCGTTCAATGCCCCGGCAATGATTAATAACCGGACCGGCTCTCCAAGAAAAATAAAAATAACAGCAGATATTGCAATAAAAGCGGCAATAAACCAACTATTATACTTTTCGAAAATAGGATGAAAGGAACGTAAGAACGAAATACTCGTATAACCGACACCAATAACAGAACTGATAGCCGCTACAAACAGGACGATGCCAAACATATAATAACCGATATCACCAAGACCAACGAGAAATGCAGTTGCAGCAGGGTTGTTTTCATCAAGGGTATATCCCGCAGTAACGACACCTAAAAAAGCAAGGAATAAAAATAGGCGCATGAGACCGGTTGTTAAAATCCCGTAACTTGCCGCTTTACTGACAAACCCGACGTTTTCTCTTCCAGTTACGCCTGCATCAACCAATCGATGACCACCGGCAAAGGAAATATAGCCTCCGACCGTTCCTCCAACGATGGTGACAATCGGCAGCAATAATATGACATAATCTTCAGGTACAAATGCACGAACGAATGCTTCTTGATACGGTGGATTGGTCGTAAACATAACATATCCGGTCATAATAACCATGATCACACCAAAAACCTGCATTAAACGATCCATCACTTTGCCGTAATTTCGAATAGAGAAAATAATAATCGTAATCACAGCTGTCATACCAGCTCCGAGCGCCGGAGGGAGATCAAAAAGTACGTTCAAGGCAAGACCGGCTCCGCCTAAATTTGCAATGTTAAATGCAAAGCCTCCAAACACGATAAGTCCGGCAATCAGAAAACCTAAACCAGGCAATACAAAATTGGCTATTTCTTGTCCCCTCATCCCTGATACAGAAATAACACGCCAAATATTAAGCTGCACCCCGATATCAATGATAAGCGAGACAACAATTGCAAATGCGAAGCTCGCCATGAATTCATCAGTAAATGTCGCCGTTTGCGTTAGAAATGCCGGACCAATGGCCGATGTTGCCATCAAGAAAATCGCACCGCGTAAAAATCTGTTTCGTTCTTTCTCACTCAGCTGTCCATGCACATGGAGCCCTCCCTTCTCTATCTACAGGACACCTAATGTCTCATTTTTTATATCCGTAAGAAACATATGCCCCGGTGCATGCGTAATCATATCAAGCTTATTTGCTTTTGCAGCTGCTTGAGGAGTCACTCCGCAAGCCCAGAAAACCGGGACTTCTCCTTCTTTTAATGTCACTGCATCCCCATAATCTGGTTGTGTGATATTTTTTATTCCAATCGCACTCGGGTCTCCAATATGCACCGGTGCACCATGAACATCAGGAAAACGGGAGGTGACTTGCACAGCACGGATGGCATCCGCCCGTTTCATCGGGCGCATACTTACAACCATCGGACCGCTGAACAACCCGGCCGGCACGGTGTCTATATTCGTCTCAAACATTGGCACATTGCAGTTTTCCTCGTTATGTCTGATAGCAATTCCATTATGAATTAACGCCTCTTCAAAGGTGAAACTGCACCCTAGTAAAAAAGCAACAGATGTATCCGTCCAAAAATGTTCTATATGCTCAACGGTCTCCACATGTTCACCAGTTTGATAAACATGATATTTCGGGATATCGCTGCGTAAATCGGAATCCTTGCCTGCAAGTTCCGGCACTGCTCTGCCTGGTTCGGTGACATCAAGTACCGGACAAGGCTTCGGGTTTCGCTGGCAATATAGCAAGAATTCAAACGCCACAGCTTTATCAAGTACAACCAGATTCGCCTGTGCAAAACCGGGCAGGATTCCTGATGTAGGAGCAGACCAGCTTCCATCTCGAATCTTTTTTATAATGCTTTTTCTGTCCTCCATTGCAACCATCCTTTCATGATATAAGCTTGTCAAAAAGGGCTTCTTGGTACATGTCAATCAACTTGTATGACATTATCTGAATCAGATGCTTCGTTTTCCAATATTTTTAGTTGGAAAACGATGGCCGTTCCCCTTCCAAGACTGTCTCTTGCAAAACCTTTCTCTATTTAATTGCTATTGATTTCCTTCATTTTCCCACTTTAATTGAATGGCAATGGCTCGTTCTTTCATGGCATCTTCTTGTTGAAAATACAGTTCTTCTGCTTTCTCAAACGTAATTGGCTCAAAGTGAATTTGTTCATTCGTCCGCAATTGCGCGAGCTTTGGCAAATCCACAACAGCGACCTGGGCAATTCTTGGATACCCTCCGGTTGTCTGTCTATCCGCCATTAATACCATCGGCTTCCCCTCATTGGGGACTTGAACCGTACCGAACGCCACCGCTTCGGAAAGAACGTTGAATGGTTCCTTGAGTTTTAATATGTTTTCCGACTGAAAATGAAAACCCATTCGATCAGCCTGTGTAGATAAAGAATACGCTTCAGAAAAGAAAAGCTTCTGACTCTCCTTTGTAAAATAGTCAAAGTGCGTACCCGGAAAAGCTCGAACCGTATACCGGTCCTTGTCGTCGAGCCGTAAGTCAACCGCTCCCCATCTTGGTGCATAGGCTTGTCCATTTGCTTTATCAGCCAACATGTCCTTACGCTTCGCAGCACTTTCACTTAACTCCCCTATCTGTAAGGTGTCCTTTTTTTGCAGCGCACGTCCATGGTAGCCCCCAAATCCGGCACGTAAATAGGTGCTTTTACTATTCATCATTTCCGGAACCTTTAATCCTCCGGCAATAGACAGATATGCTCGTATTCCAACCCCTGTTGGTTTAAACGAAAGAACCTGTCCGCTTGGGATAAAGATTGGTGAGCCAAGATAGAAAGTCTTCCCATTCACAACAGGATTCATTCCACCGCCAGTTACTGCGATAAGAGCATCTTCTTTAAAACAAATCTCCGGACCAGATATCGTTAATTCAAGTACAGCCTCCCATTCATCATTGCCTATTAATAAGTTAGCTGTACGCATTGCAATGGGATCCATCGCCCCACTTTGAAGTACTCCCTGGTTCAAAAAACCGAATCTCCCATTGTCTTGTACTGTCGTTAACATGCCGGGCTTTACGACCTCTACGTCCATTACCTCGCCTCCTTTTGCTCCTCATATTCCTTCCGGGAGATTGGCTTGAACTTCACCATATCACCTGACTTCAAAAGGCTCGGCTGTTCCCGGTCCACATCAAACAAAGTGATGGGCGTCTGTCCGATTAGTTGCCATCCTCCCGGCGTCGCAAATGGATAAACTCCTGTCTGGGCCCCCGCAATTCCAACAGCACCGGCTGGTACGAGTTCTCTGGGTTTTTCTTTCCTCGGGGTCGCAATTTCTTCCGACATCCCGCCAATAAACGGAAAACCCGGTGCGAAACCAATCATATAAACCAGATACTCCCCGTTTGCATGAATCTGAATAACTTCTTCTTCGCTTAACTCATTCTTCTCTGCCACGTCGCTTAAGTCCGGACCAAAATCTCCGCCATAGCAAACGGGAACCTCGACAATATGCTGCTTGCTGTTTGAAGTATATTTCTTTCCTGCCTCCTTTACTCTTTCTTCCAGCCATCCCATAACTGTTTTATGAATTTTCGCTTTAGGATACGTGTTTTTTCGAACCTTTATTGGATCATAAAACACCGTAACCCCTGTATAACTCGGAACCGATTCGATATACCCTTCGAAAGGGTTTTCATTTAAAGCTGTCATCACTTTTTGAACATAAGCATGCAGCTGTGGATCAATGCCCTCTCCTAAAGTGATAATAATGGCCCGTTCACTTAAAGGATGAAATGTTGCATTTGGCAAAAGGCTCACATGAACTTCCTCCCCTCAACGCTTTTCTGCGAGACATGTTACTATTTATCCCTTGCGATAATATTTCTGATTATTTCATCGATTATAATTATCTTCTTATTACCTTTTCATTCCTTATCATGGCCCGAATATACTAAACACATATAATCCGTATTACGTCTATTCCCTTTTTTAAAACAAGAAAACGTAGCAAGTCCAGTTTTCAACCAAATGGAGGTATAAATGAAAATACAGCCATTTGGTTGACTGAGTCGCATGAATGTGCCATTTAGTATATCTCATACGACTCGCAACACAAAAGAGATTAATTTATGCTTGATTTAAACAGAATGATTTCCTTGCCAATAGGATGCTGGATGCCCATATGGATGGGCATGTCGAGGAAATTGATCAATAGCCATACCAGTGATTACCCCGCCCAGAAAGGGAACACCATATTGGAAAACTGGATTTCCGTAAAATGGAGGTCCATACCCGGGACCAAAGAAACCAGGTCCATAAAATCCTGGACCATAAAATCCCGATCCCCAGAAGCCGGGCCCTCCTCCAAAAAAGAGCCGGGAATCCGTCCCCCCATGCTGATTCATTTGTTCTTCAGGAAATTGATGCATCTCATGCATTTTACATTCGCTCCTCCCCTATTCATATCCCATTTAATATATGCATTTACCCAAAAAACGTATGGGCTTGGTCCCCTCCATTGGACTGTCCTTCTTCCATGAATACGAACCATTTCTTTATTACACAAATAGAGAAAACGCATTCTCTCACAACATCATTTTCGTTAAGGTATGGTACAATGAAAGCAATAATTTGAGAAAGCAGGTGATACAGATGACAAAGCAACACTACGCCATCATTGACATCGGCTCCAACACCATGCGTTTAGTCATTTACGAAAAAACCAAGAGTAACCGCCTGAAAGAGATTGAAAACGTAAAAGCCTCCACCAGGCTGCGAACTTTCTTAGAAGAAGACAATACGTTAAACCAGGACGGGATAGATCTTTTAATCAATACGCTGAAAAGCTTTCAGGAAGTACTCGCTACCTATGCCTTACAGGATACGATTTGTGCGGCTACAGCTGCCATTCGACAGGCTGAAAATAAAGAAGAAATAGAAACGCAGATTGTTCAAAAAACCGGTTTAAATATTCGTATTTTCAGTGAAGAGGAAGAGGCGTACTATGGCTATTTAGCCGTTGTTCATTCTACCTCTATAAAGGAAGGCGTTACCGTGGATATCGGCGGTGGTAGTACAGAAGTGACTTATTTCCAAAACCGGGAATTGAAAGAATCACACAGCTTTCCTTTTGGCGCCCTTACTTTAAAGGACTTCTTCCAAGATCCTGTTCCAACAACCCAGGAATTAAAAAAACTGCGTTCCTATCTAAAAAAACAATTTGCAACACTTCCATGGCTTGAAAATAAAGAAGTAAAATTAGTAGCCATTGGCGGAAGCGCCCGTAATATGGCACAAATTCACCAAAATCTGGAGTCCTATCCCCTGGCCGGTCTGCATGAATATCAAATGTTCCAAAAAGATATGGTGGAGGTCAGCAACTATTTAACCTCTTTAAAACCAAATAAATTAGCAAAAGTGGACGGACTGACGAAAGACCGGGCAGATATTATCATTCCAGCAATCGAAGTCTTCCACTGTCTTTACCAGACTGTTGAAGCAGAAAGCCTTGTTTTGAGCCGGAAAGGTCTCCGCGATGGCGTTTTATATGAACACCTCGCTCAGGAAACAGATGCTTCCCTCTACCCGGATGTGCTCAAGGAAAGCATCCAGGAGCTCGTTAATGATTATCATTTAAACAAAAAACACATCAAACACATCCAAAAGTTAACCAACCAGCTATTTGATTTTTGCAAGGACAACGGGTTGATTCATTTAGACAAGCAGGATCGGGAATTGCTTAATATGTCCAGTCTTTTATTTAATCTCGGGGAGTATATCGATTCGGAATCCAGTCCTCAACATACTTTTTATCTGCTTGCCAACCGTACGATTGATGGACTGGAACATCAGGAACGACTAAAACTGGCGCTTGTTGCCTCTTATAAAAATAAAACCATCTTTAAACAATTTATCCACCCCTACAAATCATGGTTCTTAAAAGAAGAGCGTCACAAGCTATTGGATTTGGGGTCCTTGTTGAAATTCACTTATTGTCTGGATGCCACCAAAAGACAGGTTGTGGAAGAAATGTCATTTCAATGGAAGAAAAACCATGTCCTAATCTATATCTACACAAATGCAAATGCCATGCCGGAAGAATATCAGGCCGAAAAGCAGAAAAAGCATCTTGAAAAGGCAATCGGAAAAAATGTTGAATTAGAATTCCGTACTTTGTAAAATGTATCTTCTTACTATAGGCATAGGCGTTTTCTAAATTGCATACCGCTTTTGCAAGTGAGATTAATTAAAAAACAGCTTAGCTTCTCCTGCAAAACAGAATGTTCACATAAACTTTACATCCCTTTAACATACTTTATATTGAAAAGGATTATGATATATATAGGACCTTAAAAGGGAGGGTGTTCCATGGAAAAACAAATGAAAAACAGCTCATCCGCCTCCTACAATAACAGGGAGCTGAGTTGGCTCTCTTTTAATAAACGTGTATTGGAAGAAGCTATGGACAGTGGCAATCCATTGCTCGAAAGGCTACGATTTTTATCTATATTCTCCTCAAACTTGGATGAATTTTTTATGGTGCGTGTTGCTGGATTAAAAGATCAAGTAAAAGCTGATTTTAATCGTCCGGATGACAAGTCAAATTTAACGCCGAAGCAGCAGCTGGCTGCCATTGCAGCATTAAATCACGAGCTGGTAAAGCAGCAGTATAAACAATACAAGCAATTAAAAAAAGAATTAGAGAAACAGGAGATTCGTCTCTTAGAGATGGATGATTTATCAGCAGATGCTTTATATCATTTAGAGCAATACTTTGATGAACACATTTATCCGATTCTTACGCCGATGGCCATCGATGCCTATCGTGCATTTCCGATGCTGTTAAATAAATCGTTAAACCTTGCTATTCAATTAGAAGATGAATATGAACAAGAACAGAATCATAAGAAAACAGCCATTGTTCAGGTACCTGCGTTGTTAAACCGGTTCATCCAGATTGAGCAAGAACATCATTATGTTCTGTTAGAAGATCTTATCAGCTTTTTTATTCATAAGCTTTTTCAAGGATATCGTGTGCTTTCATCCAGCACCTTCCGTATTACCAGAAATGCAGATATGAATATCCATGAGGACAGTGCGCATGATTTACTAAAGGAAATTGAAAAAGAGCTGAAGAAACGGAAATTCGGAGCAGCTGTCCGTTTAGAGATGCGTGCTGCAGATCAGAATCCGACCATCATTTCCTTTTTACTTCATGACCTGGAAATTCATGAGAAAGACTTATATATTGTGGACGGACCGCTGGATTTAACCTGCTTAAATGATTTCTATGATCAAATCAAGCATGATTATGAACAACTTATTTATGAAACATTTATTCCACAGCCGGCACAAGACATTCATGAAGATGAATCTGTCTTGGAAGCAGTCCGAAAAAGAGACCTCTTTCTCCATCATCCATACGAATCTTTTGAACCAATTGTTGATTTAATGCGGGAAGCTGCCGATGATCCAGACGTATTGGCTATTAAGCAGACACTTTATCGCGTTAGTGGAGACTCGCCGATTATTGCCAGCTTAAAACGGGCCGCTGAAAATGGGAAACAAGTCACTGTATTGGTAGAATTGAAAGCACGTTTTGACGAAGCAAATAATGTAGAGTGGGCTAAACAATTGGAAATTGCCGGTTGCCATGTTATCTACGGCATGATTTCGTTAAAAACGCATAGTAAAATTACATTGATCGTCCGGAAGCATGATAACCGGGTGGAACGTGTCGTGCACCTTGGAACCGGAAATTATAATGACCAGACCGCTAAATTTTATACTGATATGTCCTATTTAACAACGAAAAGAAAATATGGCATTGATGCAACGAATTTCTTTAATTATTTGAGCGGTTATACGGAAAAACCTGATTTCTATCACTTGTCGATGGCTCCTTTCGATATCCAAAAAGATTTAATCAAGTTTATTGATCAGGAAATCCAGTTTCATAAACAATATAAAAATGGACGGATTATTGCCAAAATGAACTCCTTAACAGATAAACCGCTGATTAAAAAGTTTTATGAAGCTTCCAAGGCCGGCGTGCAAATCGATTTGATTGTCCGCGGTATCTGTTGTCTGCGCCCTGGTATACCAGATATAAGCGAAAATATTCGGGTCATCAGCATTGTTGGACGCTTTTTGGAACACAGCCGTATTTATCTGTTCCATCATAATGGTGCGATGAATACATTCTTGTCATCAGCCGATTTAATGACGCGGAATATGAATAAACGGGTAGAGCTGATGTTTCCCATCTATGAACAGCGGATAAAAGAGCGCATTTACGATATACTCGATATCATGCTTCATGATACCGAAAAAGCGAGACAACAAGCAAAAGATGGCACATACGCTTATGTTGAATCCAAGGAAGCAAGGAACAGCCAATTACAGTTATTTGAACAGGCAATGGATGTGTTTGCCTAAAGTAAAGGACATGGTAAAGACCAAAGACTGTCGGAAATAGTCTTTGGTCTTTCTTTAACCCCTTCCCAGCGTTCCAGGGGAGAACTGATGTAATCCCGACTTTTCGACAACCAATATTGCCATTGTGTATTCATCTGCTTTATAATGACATATAATGAATAAAAATTCATGCATCAAACGGATATCTTCAACTTATATCATGATGCAAGCGGCAAATCACAGTAAAAGGAGCTCTCTTTCATGAAAATTACAGAGATAACGATGCATCGTTTAAACATGCGTATGAAAAACCCATTTACAACAAGCTTTGGGACAGAACAAGATCGTGAATTCATTATTTTAGAAGCAAAAGATGAGGATGGAACGATTGGCTGGGGAGAATGTGTTACTTCTGAGTCTCCTCTTTATATTGAAGAATTTACAAAAGCTGCCTGGGTGATGCTGGAGGAATATTTAATCCCTCTTACACTCGGCCGGGAGATTGCACATCCAGACGAGCTGACAGATTTATTTGCGCCATTTAAGCGTAATAATTTAGCCAAAGCAGCCATCGATGCTGCTGCCTGGGATATTTATGCAAAACAGCAAAGCATCTCCCTGGCAGAAGCAATCGGCGGATGCAGAACGGAGATTGAGGTTGGTGTCAGTCTCGGAATTGAAGATGATATGGAGGACCTGCTTCACAACATTAAAGAGAAAACCGAAGAAAGATATAAACGGATTAAAATTAAAATAAAGCCAGGAAAAGATGTAGAGGTTGTTAAGGAAATCCGCGAACATTTCCCTGATATTCCATTGATGGTTGATGCGAACTCCGCTTATACACTGGATGATATGGAGACGCTAAAAAAACTGGACCCATATCATCTCATGATGATTGAACAGCCTTTAACAGCTGGTGACTTAATTGATCACGCAGAGCTGCAAAAACACATTAAAACACCGATTTGTCTGGACGAGAGCATTCATTCCTATGAAGATGCCAGACAAGCGATTCAAATCGGCAGCGGCAAAATTATTAACATGAAGGTCGGCCGTGTCGGCGGAATTACAACCATGAAACGAATCCATGAACTATGTAAAGAAGCGAATATTCCGATGTGGTGCGGTGGCATGCTTGAATCAGGTGTAGGCCGTGCCCATAATATCGCGATTACCTCGCTTTCTGCATTTACCTTACCTGGAGACACCGCCGCTTCTTCTCGCTATTGGGAAGAAGATATTATCGATCCGGAAGTACACGTGAAAGACGGAATCGTGCAGGTCCCTGCATCTCCGGGAATCGGCTATGAAGTTAACCGGGAGAAATTAGCGAAATATACCGTTCAGAAAAAATCATTTACACAATAAGTAATATGTTTTTCACAGAAGCGAAGAGGTTTACAATGACAGGCCTTTTTTAGACAGGAGGCCTGTCAGAACCTCTTCGCTTTTTTTGATGCCAAATTCATCATGTTCTTGCAAAGATAGCACATAATAAGAGGAAGGAAATAGAATGCATACATCGATATACTGCATTTTCCGGATATGCATCAGGTAGAAGTTTTTCATGAGAATGTTCAAAGCAGCTTTCTTGAAATCAAAAAAGAATCATTGTATAGTTTAATCCGTACTATTTTTGTTGGATTTATTAGACGATGTTCAAAAGTTCCTGAAATCATAAGCCGTCAACGGTTTAGTGAACGTGCCTTTTTGAACATGCACTTTTAGAAATATTTATTGAAGGAGGATATTGCCCAATGGATAATTGGTTTATTGTATTAAATGTTGCCATCTTACTTGCATTAATCGGTTTATTGATTTATATGCAGAAAAAACATGTTTCCTTTGCGAAACGCGTTTTTACCGGGATGGGACTCGGTATTGTATTAGGAGCTATTTTCCACGTTAGCTATGGAGAAGGTTCAGATATTCTTACAGGAACACTGGACTGGTATGATATTGTCGGCAGCGGATATATCCGCTTCTTAATGCTGATTGTGGTTCCGCTCGTGATGGTTTCCATTATTCGTGCCATTATTAATCTGAATGAAACGAAACAGCTTGGGAAATTGGCCAGCTTGGTGATTGGTATACTTATCTCCACCACCCTTGTAGCGGCAACACTTGGTGTGGTAACTTCTCTCGTCTTTGATTTGAATGCGGAACAAATTGAAGCTGGTCAGGAAGAAACAGAACAAGGTGCTTCCATGGAAGAAAGCTTGGACTCGATGACAGAGGAAACAACACCACAGCGGATTATTAACTTTATCCCGAATAATATCTTCCTAGATATGACAGGGGAACGCTCCACATCCGTTATTGCGGTAGTTATTTTCTCTGTTCTGGTCGGAATAGCCACTCTCGGAGTGAGCAGGAAACAGCCAGAGCAGGCAGAACGCTTCACAAAAATGGTTAATGCTGTATTTGCCATTGTGATGCGGCTTGTTACCCTTATTTTACGCTTAACACCATTCGGGGTACTCGCATTGATGACGAATATGGTTGCGACCACAAACTTTGCCGGAATAGTACAGCTCGGTAAATTTGTGATTGCATCCTATACAGCCATGATTGTAATGGTGCTGATCCATATGCTGATTATCAGCGGATTCAAATTAAATCCAGTTACCTTTATGAAAAAAGTATTTCCGGTTCTTGGTTTCGCCTTTACATCACGTTCCAGTGCTGGTGCGATTCCTTTAAACGTCACTGCACAGAAAAATGCACTTGGTGTCGATGACGGAGCTGCGAACATGTCCGCCTCCTTTGGGGCAACCATGGGGCAAAATGCTTGTGCTGGTATTTATCCAGCGATGCTTGGTGTCATGATTGCACCAACTGTCGGTATTGATCCAACGTCGCTTGACTTTATTATACAGCTTGTACTGATTACAGCTATCAGTTCATTCGGGGTTGCCGGAGTTGGCGGCGGTGCAACATTCGCAGCAATTATTGTGCTGTCCTCTATGGGACTGCCGATTGCTTTAGCCGGCTTGCTGATTACTGTCGAACCTCTGATTGATATGGGCCGTACCGCTGTCAATGTCAACGGCAGCATGGTTTCCGGTACCGTCACTTCTAAAGTGCTGGGTAACTTGGATGAAGACACCTTTAATAAAAAAGATGCTGTTGTTGAAAGCAATGGTATTTAACCTTTCATGAAAAAAGCAGTTATCTCCGTAAGTGGAGGTAACTGCTTTTTTTATAGGGATTTTTTACTTGTCTGTATACCATCATCATTTTCCGTCCTGCCATGAAGAACCTTGTTGGCTTTGGAAGTAAATGCATTCTAAGAAAAAACGAAAACAATATGTATTCCCGCCCAAGCTGCTGCAATACTTAACAAAACAGATGTCGCAACATACCAAAAAGCCTGCACCCACTGCTTATCCAGCAGCAAATCAATCACTTCCTTCCCAAAAGTGGAGAACGTGGTGTAACCACCGCAAAAACCGACCCCTAACAGCAGCCAAAGTTCTAAAGGTAAATCAAACCCATATAGCATTCCCAACAGAAGAGAGCCGGATACATTAATCATCCATGTTGCAACAGGAAAAATAATACCTTTTTCTGCCTTGAACGGTTTCATATATTCACTGATGATATAACGTAATAATGCACCAACAGCACCGCCTGCACCTACCAAAAACATAGCAATGACGCCTCCTTCTGTTTGTTATACTTTCCTGACTTGCGAATAGATGAAATGTGCAGTCCAAACACCAGCCCCTGCAAAAATAATGCCCACAATCAAGCTTGTTCCAATATAAAGCAGAGCCATTGGCAATGTTAATAGCATAACGTCTAAAGCAAAGGTAGAAAACGTTGTAAATGCACCAAGAAATCCTGTGCCAAACGTCCATGCCCACACTTGACGGTCATGCCTTGAATGCGAAACAAGTGTTAGTAAAAAACTTAATAAAAAACAACCGATTATATTAACCGTCATCGTCGCCATCGGAAATGTCAGATCACCAAACCATCGGCTGATTTCATAGCGGGCCATTGCTCCAAAAAAAGCCCCGACCATCACAAATAGATAATTCATTGAACCACCAGACCTTTATCCGTATATCATTGCTATCCATAGAATAAGTATAATTTAATCCTAACCAGCAGAGAAAGCAAGTGTTTGCAATAAACCAGTTCTGTTTACCCAAAAAATGTATTTTTCCATTTACATTGAAACTTTCTCACACCCCGCCCGTATTTATAGTACAGACAGAATATGGAGGGAGCAAACGAATGGAATATATCTACGTTATTCAAACCTTTTTAATTCTCCTATTTTTCTTGTTCAGTTACCTTATTTTAATACGAAAAAACTATTATATTATCAGCGGGTTTCATTCAAGTACACCTGAAGAACAGCGGAAGATGATCAAAGCAGGATATCCGCATGCTGTTGGTAAGATGATGTTGCATATTGCCATTATTTTAACCATCGGAGTTCTACTCCAACTTTTGCATGTTCCTTATGCAATGGAAGGTTCATACGTTGTCATGCTTATCGTTTTATTTGTAGAATCTTTTTGGATGTCGAAAAAAGTGAAAAAGAAATCTCGGAAGATAAATAAAACAATACTATTGCTCTCCCTGATGTTAACCATTGCTATATTTGCTATTCCTTTTGTACCAAATACATTGGAAATAAACGAAAACTCCTTTGAGATAACCGGTTTGTATGGAGAAACATGGCCGTTTTCTGATATAGAACATATCTCACTCCAAGATGAGCTTCCTGAAATGATGGTACGCACAAACGGCATTTCCCTGTTCGGAAAACGCATCGGGAATTATCGTATAGAAGAATGGGGAACTGGAAAGCTGTTTCTGCGTTCGAATGAGGCTCCATTTATTGTGATACATACACAGGACAGTTTTGTCATAATGAATACGGAGCAAAGTGATAAAACAGCAGATCATTATCAGCAGCTGGAGCAAGCATATCAGCAATATAACAACCATTAGAAAAAGCTGTCCCTAGTGCGGGCAGCTTTTTCTAATCATCCATTATTTATTTCAAAAAATCAGGGTCTTCATAGGACGGATTCGGATATTTATAGAAGCCTTCTCCAGATTCAATTCCATTCTTTAAATCGGGCAATCATTTGTTTCAGCATCTTCTCAAGCTTCCCTTCTCCTTCACGCTGCTTTTTCCATTCATTGTAACTGGCTATACCGATAAACAATATACCGGCAATAAGCAGATACGCCCACCATGGAAGATTGCCCCAATATGGCCGTGTCTGATAAATCACATTAAATAACAATGTACCAATTCCGACGAAGAAGTACGATTTTAATTGATAATGCATCCCTGCAAGTAAGGACACAATGGATAGAACCCCGATAATCAATGCATCCAGAATCGTCCCGCTTTGTATAGCATCGGCAATTAAATATACCGTAACCACAATCAGCAGCACAGTCTGAATATGCCGCATAAGCGCTCCATAATCATGCCATGTTTTCTTAGACAGCAAAATCGCCAAAGCAAGGATCGGCAAGGCTTGCAGTTCTCCATAAATGACTTCTGGAACCGCATCGCTATAATGACCAAGCACCAGGTAATAAGGTGCTAACCAGGCCACGCCGCCAATCGTAATACATACGTTCCGCAGCATACTGTGGTCAATACGATTCATCTGCAAGAAAAACCAGGAAGCGAACAAGATAAGCGGCATTACAGTCAGCCAAATATTATCCAGCTCTCCTGCCCACTGCAATGCAGAAATCAGATAGGCAATTGCCATTAGAGAATACCAATCAATCGCTTGTAGTCTTCCCTCATGTGCCACATACAATTTTGTAAATAAATAGCTTCCGGCAGCTGCTAAAACGCCAAATCCAACGTTATACATCAGCCATAAATCAACTGCGCCCTCAAATACTCCTTGCATTTGCCATAAATAGACGGAGAAGAATAAAGGAACAACAAGAAATAACGTACCTTTCCGCTTATGCAGAAAATATAAAATCAAGATAATAAGTCCAACAAAGCTGATGAGCTGCCAAAATTCCTGTACAACCGCCAGAAACAAGCCCATCGCCAGAACCAGGTTTAAATATGGAATCAAAAACCAGTCGATACGGTGTTTCCATACTGCTGGCGCCACTGACCAAATAGCCACCATCACGAGTCCGGCAATTAGCCACGCATAGACAAAGGAGAGATCTGCCAGTAGTTCATAATGCGATATGAAAGAAACCACCGCTCCCACCAGCATCATAAGCCCGGCGTATAGAGCTGCTTTTATCTGCCACTCCTTTTCCTTTATCCATGCTGTATAAGCATAAATAAGAAGCGGAACAAGCCAGACTGCCGGGTGAAGGAGCGGCTGGGCTACACTATCTCCTGCTATGAGAAGAACCAGAATTAAAAGTACTCCCTGTGCAAAACAAAAGAAATAAGGCTTTAAGCGTGCCTCCCATTTTCCTAAAAAACGTTCCACCACCAAAAATAGAATAGGCAGGCCCAGCATAAACCAGATAAAACTTGCAACTGTATCGATTGAAAACGGGCTCAGCAATGATACATAAAAACCAAAACTTACTGTCGTAACAAGGTTCCAAAGGATTGGCTGCCCCGTAAAACGGACGAGCCAGTACGTTACCCCGATTCCGATAAATAACAGCATTGGCCTTATAAACATTTCATCCCCCGTAAAATCTGCAAACAATAACAGCATGGCTAACAGATAGCTTCCCTGTCCTGTATAAAAAGTTGTACGTGTCAGTTCTGTCTGCTTTCTCTGCTTCCAGATAAGGCTGACACCGAGCAGAATCAGCCCTGCTGCAGCCAGCTGAAACGGGATATCCAGCTGATTCCGGTAAACATAGGACCTTCCCGCAAATTCAAAGTAAAGAATATACATGGCCAACAGCCAATTTATTGGTACTGCCCAGGCAGCCACACGCTTCTCCAACTGCTTTTTCGATATAACAGTCATGTATAATGCAACCGCACCAAGAATAGCAAACATGATAGCAATACCGATAAACTCAAGCAATAAGAGCTTCAGCAAAATCGTTATTCCAATCACCGGCATCGACCAGACATACATACTTTTCTGCACCGATTGCAGATACGGGATACGATGTTGAAAGCCAATTGTCAGAAATAATACAACCATATAGAAAAACATAAAGTTAAGGATACTTTCCGGGAAAAACGGTTGGATGATTAACGACCAAAACTGGATACCGACAGCAATAAAGAACGCAGGAGCTATCCAACGGAACACGCCCCGCTTCGTCACCTCTGCTAAATAGACATATGTTCCTGCAATAACGATGTACGCAAGCAGCATATACCAGGAATCTCCATCTGCCCGGATAACCAGACCTTGAAAGCTGATATATAAAAAAGCAAAGCCTGAAATAATCCCGCTCGTGTAGTAGAAAACGTTACGTGCAAAATAATCTTTCCGCATGACATAAGCAAATCCTAAATAGGCCGCACCCATTAATGCATAAATAAAGGAATCTGCTGTATACAACACGGAATTCTCTGTCAGCTGATAAATGCCATAAGCAAATAGAGCGACAAACACGAACTGATACCCTTTTGTCTGATAAACAAACACCATGGCCATATATAGAAAAGCCGTTAAAAGCACATTAAAACTGTAAAAAACCGCCTGATTATAAACAAACAGCATCAATAATGTGGAAACAATCAGATTCAACTGTGCATAAGCAGGCAATTCAGGTAAAAAGACACGAAGCACCTTCTGCTCCTTCTTCTGAAAACGATGATACACCACTAACAAAACACCGTTATACAGCATCATCAGGAAAAAGAACATATCTATCGGTATTTGCAATGCTGCCAGGAAAAAGCCGATAAAAAAAGATAAGAAAAAATAAAAAATCCATACAAATAATTTTGCTTTTGTCTTATAAGCATTCCAGGCATATAACGGGAGCGGAACCAGGGTACATAGTATTCCCAGCCAATAACGCCCCTCTCCGGTTAACGTTAGATAATCGCCAAACAAACCGAAAAATCCGATACCGATAATCGCAATCGGCAACAATAAACTGCCCAGTGTCAAAAACGCAAATGCCGTCTTTTCGATTTTAAGAAAACGGGAAGATAAACCGCTCAACGCTAAAAAGAAAACCGCAACGCCAAGCAATGTTGCAACCTTCAATAACGCACCCATCTGATCCCAGGAACTGGTTGCCACCACAAGACCGCTGATCAACAGAAAAGAAACACCTAAAATAAGCAGCCAAGTAATATTTCTTTCCCGAACTTGCTCCGCCGTCTTTGGTTCCCGTACCGGCTTCTCTTTCTTCTGTTTTGCTGCTTCCTGCTTCACTTCTGCAGTCTGATACATTTCTTTGAAAGCACCTTCTTCTTGCTTCATTTCAGGCTGCTCTTGCTTTCCAACTTCTGTTGTTTGACCTTCCTTAACCTGTCGTGCGTATTCCTGATGAGCAGTTAATATACGCTTATAATCTTCCATACTGATTAAATCTCTTTTTAATAATTCAATTAATTCTTCTTGAAGAATCTGGGCTCGATTTTTTGAATGGGAAATAATAGTCACGCCCCTTTACGATGGTGAAGAATCCTGTTTATCTATTATCTATTTTTCATTCAATGTAAATAAGTAAAGTATTTAAAAACCCCCGCTTCATCGTTACAAGAAAGCGGGGAGACTGCTTTTTTCTTACAGTACCACACAAACCAAAAAAGGTTAAGCCTTCACATCAATGGAATGCCCTAAGTCCGGATGCTGCGGCTGATCCAGCATTTTAATCATTTCCGTACTTTGTGTTTCCGCATGGTCCATGGCTTTCCCCATTAAACTGAAAGACATCTGTGTCTGCAAATTAGCCTGACTCATTATCATTGACATTTTTCCAACGTCCACTTACCATTCACCCCGCTTCAAGAGATTTATTTGTTGTCTTTATTTTAACATAGCTACCAGAGGAATAACGCATATTTATGGCAAAACAATCCGCGCAAAGAAAAAATTCTTATTCAAACAAACAAGCAGAAAGGAAATACGCATACCTGCGGAATATATTTTTCAATTTATGAATATTTATCATTGCTTGACCTATTAATATAGCTCCTAGCTTGGTAAGTATAAAGATTCATGATAAAATCTTATTAATAGAATATAGAACTATTCCTAAAGAATCATCTAAAAAGATATAATTACCTATTCACTCGTTTGCATATGATCAGAAAACAGATGCATGAACCTGAAACAACTATTCATACCCGTCTCTGAAAAGAGATCGATTCTATCATTTATATCATACATACACATTAGAAATGTTACACCTCCAGAGAAAACATGATTGTGGAATAAAGGAGAGGAAACCGTTTGATAAACGGAAATATGCTATTTTATTTTTTTGACGATTTTTTTATTAATCTTTGTGTCATCATCACTTTAACGATTTTATACATACCTCTGCGTTCCAAGTTAAAGATAGCTGCCAGGCCATTTTGGCAAAAAGGGGTAATTGATGGTGTTATTTGCGGAGTGGCCAGCGTTATATTAATCGCATTCGCCATTGAGGTGACAGAAAATATACTTGTCGACTTGCGATTCGTGCCAATTATGCTGGTTCTTCTGTTTAACGGGTTATTTCCAGCTGTTATTGCAGGTATCGTCGTTATAATAGGGAGATTTATGATTGGGGGCGTTTCAAGCTTTTCTATATCAGCAATGTTTATCATTATTGCTCTGATTGTCGGTTTTCAATTCATTCATCAATTATATCAGGCCGACTATAGGAAAGTAACTTATCGAAAAGTCATTGTCATGATTCTGTATTCCAATGTAGTATTTGCTATTTTTATGCTATTCCATTTTAGTAACCATTCGTCTTATCTGATTACTTTTTTACCCATGTATTGTATTATCTCTTTTGCCGGCGGGTTGACTGCACTCTTTTTTACAAACTACATGAAAAAAACAGAGCTGCTTCTATTGAGGTATAAAGAAGAAGTATCAACAGACTTCTTAACAGGCTTGCAAAATATGCGTTCATTCGCAACTGTTTGGAAAGAATCTATTAACAAAGCGGTTACAAACAATGAGAAACTGACGATATTATCCTTGGATATTGACCACTTCAAAGAGATAAATGATACATACGGACATCCGGCCGGTGACCAGCTCTTAACACAGTTTAGCACCATTTTATCCCAAAATATACGGTCCTTAGATAAAGCCTTCCGACATGGTGGAGATGAATTTCTGGTTGTTCTGCCAAACTGCGATATTACTAATGGATTAGAGGTTGCCAGGAGAATCAGAGGAGATGTCGCAATGCATTCATTTCTAATTTCTAAAAGCCGGCACATCTATGTGACGGTTTCCATTGGTGTTGCAACTTATCCGGATACATGCAGCAATTACCAGCAAATCATCCAACAGGCGGACGAAGCGTTATATAAAGCAAAGCACGCAGGAAAAAACCACGTATTCTCAACAGTCGCGTCATCCCCAAAAGAATCCTAGAGATTCTTGGGATGACTTTCTTTTTATGTCAATGCTTATAGCTTGCCAGATACATGCTCTCATGAACCAGAAGGAAAACTGTTATGTAACCAGCATCTTCGTCTTTAATACTTCAGACATTGCCGCAACAGGAAGCGGTTTGCTATAATAATAACCTTGAATTTCATCAATATCATAGCGGCATAAAATCTCCATTTCCTCTTTGTTCTCCACACCTTCCGCAACCACTTTCATACCAAGACTTTTCCCCAGCTGAACAATCGTTGTTGCAATTTCTTTTTTTGTGGAAGCATTGGAAATACCGCGAATTAAAGACTTATCAATCTTCAAAATATCTAAATCCAGCTTTTGTAAGTAGGCCAAAGAAGAATAACCCGTTCCAAAATCATCCAGCGCTACTTTCACTCCCTGGCTTTTCATTGTTTTTAAAATTTGCTGGACATAAGCCATATTATCAATAAAGAGACTTTCTGTAATTTCAATTTGGATCCAGGACGGATTCACATGATAAGTTTGAAGGTAGGACCAGAATTTTTCGGCAAAATTCACTTGCAGAAATTGACTCGGGGATAAATTAATTGACACCGGAAGCAGGTCATATCCAAGTGCTTCCCATTGCTGCAGCTGCTTACAAACATTTTCTATCACCCAATCACCAATATCGTTAATCATTCCCAATTCTTCTGCCAGTGGTATAAATTCGCCAGGAGAAATCTCTTGAAAATCAGGATGTTTCCAGCGTATCAATGCTTCACAACTGGTAACGATGCCCTCTTCCGGAGAAACTTTTGGCTGATACACCATATAAAACTGATTATTTTCCAAACCCATTCTTAAATCATTTTTAATTTGAAAAGCCCGTTGATTAGATATTTTCATTTCCCTATCAAAAAATCCAAAATCATTTTTAGACGTATTTTTCACACGATACATGGCCAAGTCTGCATGCTTCATCATCGTGGATGTGTCTGAACCAGCCTCGGGGAAAGTTGCGATACCTATACTTGCAGTCATATTTAACTGGTATTCATCGATTGCAAAAGGCTCTTTAAAACTTGTAATAATCGCTTCAGCAAAGTACTGCATCTCTTTTGGAGCAGCTATCGAATCAATCAAAACAGCAAATACATCGCCGCTCAATCTGGAAACAACGCCCCCCTCGCCAATTATCTTTTCCAAACGGCGGGCAACCGCTATCAGTAATTCATCACCAGCAATATTTCCCAGCGTGTCAATAACGTACTTGAAACCGTCTAAGTCAACAAACATAATCCCGAATTTCGTATCATTCTTTTTCGCAATGGCCACTTTTTGGGTTAACTGTTCATCAAATTTCCGGCGGTTCGGCAATCCTGTTAAATGGTCATAGTAAGCCATTAGGCGAACCCTTTCCTGATTTTTTTTCTTGTCCGTTATATCATAGCGCATCGCAATATACTGTATCGGCTTTCCTTTGGCATCTTTTACGGGCACAATCGTGGTATCCACCCAATAACATGAACCATCTTTGGCACGATTTCTGATTTCACCGTGCCATACACCGCCAAAACCAATCGTCCGCCACATCTCTTTAAAGAAAGCTCTCGAATGATAGCCCGAATTAATGAGCTGGTGAGTATTTCCAATTAATTCATCGGGAGAGTAACCGGATATTTCGCAAAAATGTGCATTGGCATGAATGATTTTTCCCTGCGGATCCGTTATTGCTACAATCACAGATTGGTCCAGGGCATATTTAATATCGGACAGCTCTTTTAAAGCGGTCATTAATTGATTATTTGCTTCTCGCTCATCGGAAATAATACCGAATATTTCCGTACTATTTCCAGAAATCATAGAATAACCGGAAACATGTAACAACAGGAATTCCCCATGCTTTTTGTCAAAAGTTGTATGAAAATGAACTTGTTCCTCTTCCCCATTAACAAGCTGTGAAAATGCTTCTGCACCATAAGGTCCGATGTAGGTAGAAAGCACTTCTTTATAATCTCCGCCAGAAATGATACCTTTCGACTCATCTAAAACAACCTGTGACATGCCTTCTGTGAAATATATTTTCTTATCCTTAATCGTAAATATAACCTGAGCCAACTTTGGTTCCTCCTCACACCGACTGTGCAATCTAGTATAAATATATCATGTAAAGACGCGGAAAAGATATATATTTTGACGTAATAAAACATTTTCCACGGCCTTTATTTTTTAACCATTTGACAAAAACTGCTAAAATCCAAGAAATAATGCATGAGTTTCCATGCAAATAGAACATCATGATGATAAAACCTTAGCAACCGTATAAAGACCTTCATCCTTTTTGTTTATTCACCGACAAAAATGGCGTTTATTCCCTCTCTCCGTTACAATTAAATGAGAAGATAATGCGCTAAAAACATCGGAGGTATCCCATTGAGTAAAGAAGAAATGCAGCAGGAAGCGGCAGCTTTCTTAACAACCTATTACGAAGAAACCGGCGCCCCTGCAGAAAATGCACAAGCACGAATCGAGGAAGTCACAGCAGAAATACATACAAGCGGCACGTATACACAAACATACGAAGAAATAGCTTACGGAGCCAAACTGGCATGGCGAAATTCAAACCGCTGCATCGGCAGACTATTCTGGGAGCGGCTGGAAGTTATGGATGCCAGAACAGCAACATCAGAAGAAGCAATATTCGAATTTCTGTTCAGCCATTTGAAAAAAGCCTTTAACCAAGGAAGAATTAAACCCTATATCACGATCTTCCCGGCCACCTCAGCAAAAGAAGAAACCGTAACCATCTGGAATCATCAATTGCTGCGCTATGCCGGCTATGAAACAGAAGAAGGGATCATCGGTGATTCCGATTCGCTGGCATTCACAAAAATATGCGAACGACTGGGCTGGCAAGGCAAAAGAACCCATTTTGACATCCTGCCTCTTGTGATTCAAATTGGCAATCAGCCGCCTGTCTGGAGAGAAATCCCGGAAGCATTGATTCCGGAAATCCCAATGGAACATCCGACCTATGAAGCGGTTGCCAATCTGCATTTAAAATGGTATGCCGTCCCGGTTATTACCGATATGCGCCTGGAAATCGGCGGATTGCATTACCTCGCCGCCCCTTTTAACGGCTGGTACATGGGAACAGAGATTGGAGCCAGAAACTTTGCAGATGAACACCGCTATAACCTGCTGCCAAAAATGGCAGAAATCATGGGCTTAAATACAAAACATGCCAGTAATTTATGGCAGGATCGTGCCCTGATTGAATTGAACGAAATGGTGCTGCATTCTTTTAAAAAACAAGGCGTATCCATCGTCGATCATCACACCGCCGCATCCCAATTCCGCATTTTTGAAAAGCAGGAAGCAAAAGCAGAACGCGACATAACCGGAAAATGGACTTGGCTTATCCCGCCTGTTTCCCCGGCAACCACACATGTCTGGCATCAGCCTTACAACAATGAATGGAAAAAACCGAATTTCTTTTATCAGGATAGGGGCGGTAAGCGCGGGAAGGGGTGTCCGTTTCATGGGTAGAGATGATAGTGTTCTTACTTTTTGTGAGAGCACTTTTATTTGAAGAAAAAGGTATACATTTCGTTACTATGTTCAACCCGCGAATTTATGCTTACATCTTTTTAGAATTGGCTAACCCTGTTCAATTATCCGCAGCATTGTTAATACACTTACTAGTTGCTATACATGTATGAATTTCTGAACTAATGCATAGTGATTATTCATATTATTGATGCCCAACCTCTTATCTTAATTAAATGTCTTGTTATTAAATGTATCGGCTCAATTAGACTGTATTTGAAGCGATTAAGAAATACTTTTTTATTTAAGGATAATTATAGAGGTAATCAAGAAATAAAAACCTCACTAAAGAATTAAACTATACTAGCATCAATAGGTTGTTTTTTTATCCGTGTTATTTTATAGGGTCCAGTTTATTTATTGAGTGGAGGTTTTTTCGACACGCAATGATTTTGCGACCTACATTCTATAATCCGGAACGAACTGAGCCATTACTGACTGCCCGATTCCCACTTAGAATTTTCGAATGCTCTCCTTTCTTGAAATCGAGTCTTACAGCTAGTTACACTGCAATAAAGTTTATTAAAACCTAAAGTTAAAGATATTACTTTCACAAGTTAAATTTAATAAATTGTGAAAGTAATATCTATCCACTCATCAACTTCTAAAGTTGTTTAATTTTCTACTTTATTTATTTCTGCTAAATAAACGGCATAAGGAATTGCAGACCTGGCTACTTCAAATTCATATAATACAATACCCGGTTTATTGACATTCACTTCAATTAAATATATATCTGAATCTGTACCAATAGCAAAATCAAGCCCTAATTCACTTAATTCATTATTATACGATTCTTCAAAATTAACAGCAATGTTCAGAGCTGCTTTTATTATATGTTCTTTCAAGTTTTTTGACTTAGGGAAATTTCGATTTAAGAACCCTTCAATTCCTCCCATATATCCGCCATTATCAATAGTAGCTATAGTAGCGTAATTAAAACCAATCCTTGGGCGAATATTAACAGTAGACCATTGACCTTTTCCATTTTTCATAAGGTGGACTCTTATATCAAATGGATTTCCTTCTTTTGTTCTTGTATCTATATATCGTTGCACAACAAAAATTCTTTTTTTTATCATACTTCTCAAATAATCCGATAAAGAAAATTCACTATGATAAGTTTCTTTATCCCCATCTACTACAAAATACTCATTCATTTTAACCTTTCGAATAAGATGTACTTCTTTAGCAAAAGAACCAATTTCCGGTTTAACAATAACTGTTCCGAATTTCTCGATAAAACGAAATATATCTTTTACTTTATCAACTTTTTGATATGGAATTATCACATCATCAACTAATTTTGTTTTTGTCAATCTATCGTAAACCTCTAACTTACTAATCGAATTACCATAAAATTCATTGGTAAAAGGAATTCCTTCTAATTCTTGATATACAATACTATGCCCCTTCACCCCTCTTAATCTGAGGCGATCATAAATGACATCTGGATAACTGACTACTTTCGGAACCCACTCTTTTTCTTCATAAAAATAACCTTTTATCAACATTTCATCGTAGTCAATATCCTTCGGTGAAAAGTAAAAAAAGTCAACATCTTCATATTTTGCTACATAAGCACAAGCGACAGCTAACTTATTTTCTCCATGTTCGGGGACAAGCATGCCGACGCTTGTTTGTTTTTTCAGCTCACCCCAAGGTAATTTCGTACTTCTAACATTAAATTGCCCTTTATTAGTTAAGTGTTGTGAACTATTAGTTAAGTAAATTCCTTTTTCCGCAATGTATTTTGCATAACCAATGGTATTTACCGCTCGTTCTTTCTCATGATAGGTAGATTGTGGTCCCATATTTACTTCATGCATCCAGAAACGTCCTGTTTTATCAATAGTTAAATCCAAACCTAGTTCGTCTAGTACCAATCCATATATTTTATCCAAATGCTGTGTTAAGTCTAGGGAGAGTTTTTTCATATCTTCGTAGTATTTTTTTCCTTTTTCTCCAAATTCATTTATTAAAAAAAGCTCTAAATCACCCGTTTTACCACCGCGGCTAATATTACTTAAAATACTCTTTTTATTTCCAATCCGTGGATATATCTTTGTTATTTGCCATTCTCCTTCGCCATTTTTTTGAACATGGGAACGAATGTCAAATGGTTCTCCATTTTTTGTACGAGCTTCAACATACTTTTGAATCATATAATGATGTCCTCTTTGCAATGTAAGTTCATGTATCCAGCTTTTTAACTCTGGTTGAGTAAACCTACGTTCCTTTGTATCATCTTGCACAATAAAATGATTTTTATCTTTTTTAATAAAATAAACATTTAATCCTCGTTTCCCCATAACAGGTTTTAAAACAGCTCTTTCATTTTCGTTTACAAAGTCCAATACAATAGATTCGTCTGTAACTATTTTAAAAGGAACCAATAAACCAGCAAACTTCATATATTGCAGCATTTTCTTAGGTAAATGTAATTTATTTTCGACACCAAAACTTGTAAATGGTAATTTTCTTCTTAAGTTTCTTTCTGTTAGTGATTGTCTCACCCTTGGTATAATACCAATATTGTGAATAACATTAGGAAAGGAGCTCAAGACAGTCTCCCACGAATTATTTATGTACATATCACCTTTTATTTGTTCTGTCTCAAAATTAACATCTGCCGAAGAAAAAAATAACAATTTTACTTCCTGTTTTTCCGCTTCTTCTACAAGCGCATTAATTCTAGCTTCAGGATAGCTTTTTCTTGGATTGTTCGAGTCAAGATAAACACCAATTATCATTTTCTGATTAGCATGACAGTCATTACTTTCTTGAAAAAATTTCTGCAGTTTTCTTAATTGTGGCTGTAAAGAAAAACGAGTTATTTCGGATACTTTTGAGAAATTACTTTTCTCCATTTCTTGAGCAATGAATAATAATGTCTTATTAATTTTCTCTGTTTTTATATCGTCTATCTTTAATTCAACTCTATTAAGTAAATTTTCAATTGCTGTTACCCCTTCTACAATAGAATTAATTATGAATATACTTTGTTGAATCTCTTTTGCTTTAATTAATTTAGAAAAATGCTCTGTTGCTTCTAATAATGTATCAATAATATTTTTCAATTGAAATGTTTGCTTTTCTTTTAATTTTTCCATACGAAACAAAACTCCTTTACTATTTATACAGCATTTAAAATAGCTTTATATATAATATCGGATAAAAAGTCTACTTTATAAAGTTCTTCATAAAGTAAAAAAGATCCCAGCTGGGATCTTTTTTATAATTTTTCTTATTGAAGTAATTGAAGTACGCCTTGTGGTACTTGGTTTGCTTGCGCAAGCATAGATTGAGCTGATTGAGAAAGAATATTGTTCTTGGTGAACTCCATCATCTCTTTTGCCATATCGGTGTCCCTAATACGAGATTCCGCTGCAGTTAGATTTTCAGCAGACGTACCTAAGTTGTTGATAGTGTGTTCTAAACGGTTTTGTACTGCACCGAGTGAAGAACGTTCCGTAGATACCGTTTCAATAGCTTTATCGATTTTTGCAATTTGCTCATCAAAATCAAATGGAGTATCAGCTCCTTCATTTCCTCCTGAAGTTCCCATTACATTTAAATCATCTACTTCTAACGCTTCAGCACTCATATTATTAATATTTATAGATAATTGTTGTCCTTCATTAGCGCCTACTTGGAATGTAATTTCAGTATCGTCAAATGTTCCATCTAATAAGTTTTTACCGTTAAATTGAGTACGATCAGAAATACCAGGACTGCCAGAATCAACTCCACCTAATTCTTCTGTTAATGAATCAAGCTCATCTTGAATCGCTTGTAAATCTTCAGTCTCTTGAGTACCAGTATTACCAGCTTTAACAACAAGCTCTCTTTGACGCTGTAAAATATCGTGTGTTTCATTTAAAGCTCCCTCCGCAGTTTGAATAAGAGAGATTCCGTCCTGAGCATTTGTAGAAGCCTGCTCCAAACCACGAATTTGTCCACGCATTTTTTCTGAAATTGATAAACCTGCAGCGTCATCACCTGCACGGTTAATCTGAAGACCTGAAGAAAGTTTCTCCAAAGAGTTCTGAACTCCATTTTGATTTGCTCCCAATTGACGATGCGCATTAAGAGCAGAAATATTGTGATTAATAATCATAATTCCATACCTCCATGTGTTTATAAAATGTTGAGCCACATCCTTGTGAACTCTTTAACACCAACCAAATCCGGTCAATATCATCAAAATATTTTTTCGTTAAGGCCCTAACGAACCATCCTTGGATGATCTATTTCTTATATCGACAAGAACAATAAATTATTAAAGCTTTTTTAGATATTATTTTAAAATATTTATTTTGCTTCTCTCTTCTCAACCGCAAAATAAAACATCTCTATTCATAAGCTCTGCCTCAAACCAATGTTAAAAATTACTATCTTCTATTTATTTTATTTTTCTCACGTTTGCTGTTAGAATCTTGCTTAAGAGCCTTATCATATCTTTTTATGCCATATCCAAATTGACTTCTGTTTGGTAATTGGAGAGGGCGTGAGAGTATGTCGGAAATGGATGAATTGAACAAGCAGATTGAAACGAAGCGTAAGGAAATGTATGCAGTTTATGAAAAAAATCCAACGGATCCGAACTTGTTGAAATTATCGCAGTCACTGGATAAATTATTGAATCAATTAGACCAGATGTTAAAAAAATCATAGCAATAAAATATGTAGATTCTCTTCCAACGGGATTTCGCTTTCTTACTCAAACTAGGACAAAAGTTTTTTAAATTATCCTATAAGTGAAAAAATCCCGTTCAATGAAATATGAATATCAAATAGCGATACTTTCCGGTAATTGTTTATTATTGCATTTCTGTTCTTAGCAAAAACCAATTACCGCATTCTACTATGCAAACATATGGATGGATAATATGTATAGAAAGAATAAGGCTGTACTCCATATTTTCAAGTGGACAAACATTGCTGCTTGTCCACTTGAAAATCAATAGAATCTGAGTGAAATCAGGCAGGAAGTACAACGAAAATACATAGAAAAAGAAGGAATCCCATACATGAGGAATCCTTCTTTTTTGTGCCATAATAATTTTAGTATTTATACTCCGCCACTTTTGCTGTTAAATCTTCTGCCATCGTAGACAAGGATTTTGCCGATGCCGAGATTTCTTCCATGGAAGCCAGCTGTTCTTCTGTAGAAGCAGCAACTTCCTGAGAAGATGCGGCATTATTTCTGGCAATGGAAGCAAGGTCATTTGCCGTTGCTGTTACTTGCTGAACAGAGGCAGACATTTGCTCAGAAATAGCCATTACTTCTTCCATTTGCGGTTTAATTTCTCCGCTTGACTGTAGAATTTGTCCAAATTTATCAATTGCATCATAAGACACATCTAAGCCATCGTTGACATTAGCTGTTACTTCGGACATTTTTTCAACCGCTTTTTGTACATCGGCCTGAATACCATGAACAATCGAACTGATTTCACCGGCTGACGTTTTCGATTCTTCCGCTAATTTGCGCACTTCATCCGCAACAACAGCAAACCCTTTTCCATTTTCTCCGGCACGAGCCGCTTCAATCGCTGCATTTAATGCCAAGAGATTGGTTTGCTCAGAAATATGCGTAATAGCTTTTAATATCGTATCTACTTCTTTTGATCGTTCCAGTAAGGAAGCAATATCCAGATTGGTATTATCTACAGACGATTGGATCGACGTCATTTGATTTAACGTATTGCTGACGGCTTGTCCTCCGACTTCCGCCTGTGTACTCATTTGACCTACCATTTCCGATACTTTGGCAGAGCTGTCAACAACCCGGCCGACACCTGTAGAGACTTCTTCTAAGGAATTCGCACTCTCTTCTGTACCATGCAGCTGTTTTTCGGAACTGGAAGATACTTCTTGAATGGCCAAAGATACCTGTTCCGATGCGTTTGTCATTTGGTCGGCGTTCGCCGTTAATTCCTCTGCAGATGCTGCTACTTGCTGCGCATTATGCTCGACATCACGTACGAGACTCTTTAGTCCTTCCTGCATCTCATTAAAAGCCTGGCCTAGTTCCCCAATCTCATCCTTCGTTTTTATATTAATCGAATGTGTCAGATCTCCGGTACTGATAATTTTCGCATTTTCTTTCAGGTTTTGGATTGGACGGGTAATAGAACGGACCAATAATAGAATAATAACCGTACCCAGCACCAAGGTGATGACAATAATCGTTATCATCGTTACAAATGTAGATGCTGCTTCATCCTTGATTTCATCATAATTAATCGTTCCTGCCAATTTCCATCCCGATAATTCATTTGTCTGGTACACCATGATTTTCGATGTATCCTCAAAAGTATATTCATAGCTGCCGGCATCATTGTCAAACATTGTTCCCAATACACTATCTTCTACTGCTTCTCCTGTTTCAAAAGTAGGATGATACACAAAATTTTGCTGCGGGTCAATCATGACAGCATAGCCATCTTCCCCAATTGAAATCTCAGAAGCCAATTCCTGGATGGAATCGATGTACAGACTGACTCCCATCACACCAGAACCGTCATCTAATGTTTTGGTGATACTGACTACGGTTCCTGTTTCACTTGCACTTTCAAATGGTGCGGAAATTTGCACCTCTCCAGGATTATCTACGGCATTGATAAACCAATCGCGTTCAGTTGCATCGAACCCTTCTGGTAACTTTGTATCCGGTTGTCTATAAAACAAATCGCCGTCATTAGAAGCGATATATACTTCGGAGACATCTTCGTTCATCTCCTTATATTGCCCCAATATTTGATCTAATGTTTCTTCATCATCATCTATTTGCCCACTGTTAAATTGTGTTGCAAATGTGTTCAAATCATTTATTTTCAGTTCCAGGGCATCATCGATAGTCTGGTTCAACACTGCAGCAGTATCTTTTACCTGTTCTGTCTGTTGATGCTCTAGTGAATCGATCGAGCTGAAATAAGTCATTATCCCAATGGTTAATCCCGGAATCAACAACATGAAAAAGAAGGATAATACTAATTTAAATCGAATTCCTTTTGGTTTCATTAATTTCTTCACAACTGACTCTCCCTTGATATAATCTTTCATATTCTCGCATGACAACTGGCTGGGACTGCCCTTACCAATGTTGTCAGGTTAATATGACCGCTACGGAAAAACACTACGCTAGATAGTTTTATTGCTATCTAACCGAATCGAATATAATTTTTATAAAATTCATTAACCTGACAACATTGCTGCACTTACTCGTTCCACAGAAAACCATTGCGTTTACTCGTCCCATCGAAGAGCTTTTGTAAGACTCCCAATAGAAAGTTTTGCTTTATGATATCTCGCACGTTTTACTATGTTCATGTATCGAACCAGTTATTGATACAAACACTTCGCTACTTATCCTGTAGAAATAAGTACCTAGTAATCTCGATTATTTCCCTCCTTTTCATATCAAGCACTGTACTTATCCCTAAGATTTCATACCTACTATTTATCGGTTAATTTTTTATAATTTAAATATATTATCATCATTTTGTAATTTTATTCCTACGTCGTATGTCCTCTCTGATGACTAAATATCTATCATATAAAAAGAACTGTGATGGAATAAAGTTATCTACAAACTTACTCCATCACAGTTCGTTCCGGTTACTACCGTTTCACAGCAAAGCGGTTTATTTTAATATTTATACACTTGTATCTTCTCTGTTAACTCCTCCGCCATGGATGACAGGGATTTTGCGGCTGCGGAGATTTCCTGCATAGATGCCAATTGTTCTTCTGTAGAAGCCGCTACTTCCTCCGAAGATGCGGCGTTATTTCTGGCGATAGCTGCTAAATCATTCGCAGTGGTGTTCACATGTTCAACAAGTGCAGCAATTTGTTCGGAAGTAGCTGTCACGTCTTCCATCTGCGGCCGAATAGTTTCACTTGTCCGGATGATTTCTCCAAATTTATCGATGGCATCATAGGACACGTCTAAACCGTCATGGACAGAAGTGGTTACACGTTCCATTTTCTCTACGGCATTTTGCACATCATCCTGAATACCTTGAACAATAACACTGATTTCGCCTGCGGATGTTTTCGATTGTTCCGCCAGCTTCCGCACCTCATCAGCAACCACAGCAAATCCTTTTCCATGTTCACCGGCGCGGGCCGCTTCAATCGCTGCATTTAATGCCAGCAAGTTCGTCTGCTCAGAAATATCGGTAATCGCTTTGAGAATCGTGCTGACTTCTTTGGAACGCTCTAATAAAGAATCAATGTCATGATTGGTTTCTTCCACAGATGATTGGATAGATGTCATCTGATTCAATGTATTATTGACGGCTTGTCCACCTATATCCGCCTGTTCATTCATCTGTTTCACATAGCCGGAAACGTTTGTTGCGCTGTTTACAATCTTCTCTACTCCAGCTGCGGCTTCTTCTAGTGAATTCACACTGTCTTCTGTACCGTCTAACTGATTTTCCGCGCTAGCAGATACTTCCTGAACCGCAAGTGATACTTGTTCGGATGAGCTCGTCATTTGATCAGCATTGGCAGTCAATTCTTGTGCAGACGCTGCGACTTGCTGTGCGTTCATTTCTACATCACGGATTAATGCTCTTAAACTGTGCTGCATTTCATTAAACGCTGTACCAAGCTGCCCGATTTCATCATTCTTGATAACGCGAATTTCCTCTGTCAGATCCCCAGTACTAATCACTTGTGCTCGTTTTTTCAGTCCATTAATAGGACGGAGAATCGATTGGATGGTGACAGCATTGATACCAGCTCCAATCAGGAAAGCAACAATCATCACAATAACCAGTGTTTTGATAATGCCTGATGCACTATCTTGGACCTCCCCGTAATCAATACTTCCCGCTATCGTCCAGCCTGTGAACGGATCGGTATCATGAACCAGTATGTGGGAGTCATTCCCTTGTTCATATTCCAAAATCCCGTCATCCTGTTCACCAGCTAATTGATTAGCCAGGTTTTCGTCTAACGATGTACCCACCTCCTGATTCGGGTGAAAAATCACTTTTCCATCACTATCTAATAAAATCGGGTAACCGTTTTCACCAATTTCAACAGAAGATGCCATTTCCTGTACAAAGTCTATCGATAAATCAATTCCAACAGCCCCTGAGCCATCCGCCAATGATTGAGACATCGTCACAACCGTGCCGCCATCCACTGCTGTGGTTTCATATGGGGCAGAGACGATTAATTCCCCCGGTTTTTCCATTGCTTCTATGTACCATTGCTGCTCTCGGGGGTCATAGCCATCGGGAACTTCTGTTTCTTGTTGAATCAGGAATGTCCCTTCTTCAGATCCGAAATAAACTTCATCTACTTCTTCATGAAAATGTAAATATTGATCAAAAACCGTGAGTAACTCATTGTCTTCCTCTTCTATCTGGTCTCCTCTCGTATTTTCAGCGAACACGTCAATATCCCGGCTTTTTAGCCTGAGTGTATCGTCAATATTCTGCCCCATCAAGGCAACGATTTCATTTACTTGTTGTTCCTGCTGTGCTTGCATAGAATTAACAGAGCTATTGTACGTTAAAAAGCCAATTAAAATAATTGGTATAATTAAAATAGAGGAAAAGGATAGAACCAACTTTTTCTTTACGCCATTTGTTTCTTTTTGATGCTTCATCTTTTTTAGCCTCCTTTTTCTGAAATCTTCTAATTTTGTATCGGTTACATTTCCATAAAACTGAATCTTTTCTCCTCATTTAACTACTTATAACCTAATAAAAAATACTAAAACAGATATAAATACCTATTAATGTAAATAAGCCCGGCGCAAGTGTATACACTTGCACCGGGCTTTAGATTATATTCAATGAAAGGCCAGGAACGTATCTCGCTTTCTATTAATACTGATATTTACTTATCTTCTCTGTTAAATCCTCTGCCATTGTGGATAAAGATTTTGCAGATGCTGAAATCTCTTCCATGGAAGCAAGTTGTTCTTCGGTAGAAGCAGCCACTTCTTGAGAAGATGCGGCATTACTTCTTGCACTGGATGCCAAATCATTTGCCGTATCTGTTACTTGCTGCACTGCAGCTTGCATCTGTTGAGAAATTGCCATGACTTCCTGCATTTGCGGCTTAATATCCGTACTGGATTGGACGATTCCTTTAAATTTGTCCATCGCATCATTCGAGACCTCTAAGCCTTTATCTACATTTGTAGTTACTTGAGACATTTTTTCCACAGCGTCTTTCACATCTGTTTGAATGCCTTGGAGGATCGTACCGATTTCCCCTGCAGATGTTTTCGATTGTTCTGCCAGCTTCCGTACCTCATCGGCGACTACCGCAAATCCTTTGCCATGCTCGCCGGCACGGGCCGCTTCAATCGCTGCATTTAACGCGAGTAAATTCGTCTGTTCAGATATATCGGTGATCACCTTCAAAATCGTAGTTACTTCATTAGAACGCTCCATTAATGAGGTAATATTGACATTCGTATTATCCACAGAAGATTGAATCGACGTCATTTGATTTAATGTATCTGTTACGGCTTCTCCGCCGACTTCCGCCTGATCGCTCATATGATTTACCAGCTCTGTTACCTCGGATGCGCTGTCAACAATTTTACCGACACCAGTGGATACTTCTTCTAAGGAATTTGCACTGTCTTCTGTTCCGTTCAACTGTGTTTCCGAGCTGGACGATACTTCTTGAACAGCCAACGAGACTTGTTCCGACGAGCTTGTCATTTGATCGGCATTAGCTGTTAATTCCTCTGCTGATGCAGCGACTTGCTGTGCATTCCATTCCACATCTTGAATTAATCCTTTTAAGCTGTTTTGCATATCATTGAAAGCAGTACCTAACTCGCCGATTTCGTCCGTCGTCTTCACTTCGATTGTTTGTGTTAAGTCACCACTGCTGATTGTTTCAGCTTTTTCTTTTAATTCTTTAATCGGACGGATAACAGAACGGATAAGAAGTAAAATAATACCTGTCCCGAGAACGACGGTAAGAGCCAGAACAACGGTAACCGGCGTAGAAATGGATTTCGCTTCGGCAATTACTTCACTGTGGTCAATCGTTCCTCCGAGCTTCCAGCCTGTCATATCGTTTGTTTCAAATACCATTATTTTTGATATTCCATTATAGTCATAATCAAACGTTCCATTTTCCTGTTCATACATATTTTGATAAAAAGATTCTTCCGCTTGTTCTCCACCTTCTACTTCCGGATGATAAATAAAGTTCTGATGATTATCCAGTAAAAGAGCATAGCCATTTTCCCCTATATTCATTTCTGATACCAGCTGCTGGATAAAATCAATGGATACATCCATACCAATAGCTCCGGATCCATCATCCAATGTTTTAGAAACGCTTACCGCCAGTTTTCCATCTCCACTTGCGGTTACATATGGGTCCGATATAATCACTTCTCCCGGATTTTCCATCGCGTCCTGATACCAGTCACGTTCTCTCGGATCGTAGCCTTCTTCCATCTCTAACTCCGGCTGCATATAGTAATCTCCCGCTGTCGTCGCAAGATAAATTTCTGGTGCTTCCGCATGCATTTCAATATATTCAGACATTCTTCGCTCTAATTCATCCGTATCTTCTATAACGTCTTCTGTAATCACATTCGCCAACACATCGATATCGTTCTGCTTCAACGCAAACGTATTATTAACCGTTTGATCCATCACCGCAGTCAGCCTCTGCACCTGATCTTTCGTCTGCCCTTCTATCGTATCGGATGAGCTAATGTAAGACATGGTAGCTATAATAACCCCCGGTACGAGTAAAATGAGGAAAAAAGATAAAATTAACTTAAATCGTATTCCTTTAGCTTTAAATATTTTTTTCATTTCCATCTCTCCTTATCTATATTTTATATCGGGAGAAACACAGAAAATTTGTATCGAAAAATATAAAATTATAGAAAAAGTTTATATTTATTACCTATTTATCCTGATTCATTTCATATTATTAGAAAAAAATCCCTAATATTATTTTCATAATTGATACAAGAAGGATAGAACCAACTGTATTTTTCTACCTAAAAATGCAGATTTTCTGTTTAAAATTCATGTTTTTGGAGAAATATATAAATATAGAAAGGATGGATTTTTATGCTAAGTTTTATATGGAGCTTAATTATTGGCGGGATTATCGGCTGGGTAGCCGGATTAATCACAAGTAAAGACCTACCTGGAGGAATCATCGGAAATATTATTGCCGGTTTTATCGGAGCCTGGCTCGGTTCTTCCATATTTGGGCAATGGGGACCTGAAATCGGCGGTTTCTTTATTATTCCAGCTCTGATTGGAGCCATTATTCTTATTCTCATTGTCAGCTTTATCATGCGTCTATTTCGTCGTTAACACTTGGACGGACATGCACAGAGAATTAGGTGAACACAATGGAAGCAGCTGCATAAGTTAGGTATATAGTTCATATAGAAAAGAGGAATGTATATGCAACCTGACCCTAACCATGCGTATTCTCATGCAGACGAATATCAAGTGATGGATTATCAACATCCGGAACAGTTTGATATGCCTGCTTCCCAATATAATGCATACCCGGCACACCAGCAATTTCACCAGCAAGCTCCAGGACAGCGGGCGTTCTTTTTTCCATTTCTTGGCGGTTTAGCCGGCGGCCTGCTAGGCGGCGCTTTTAACCCCGGCGGCGGCCCTGGATTTTATGGTCCTCCAGGGCCTCCCGGACCACCGGGACCGCCTGGGCCGATGGGATATTATGGTCCACCGGGACCTCCCGGACCTCCTGGACCACCCGGGTATTATAATGGTTACCCATATCCGCCATACTATTAAAGAAAACATGGCAAGCTACGTCTTTCAAAGGTGCAGCTTGCCATGTTTTACTTTCCGGCAAATACGGGCGCCAATAATCTATCAGGCAGTTAAAAAGAACAATAAAAATTGTTCCTCATTCCGTTACAGCAATGGTTACTTGACTTTGAAAGAAACGCTATGCTACAATGCGCAACAGTGTATATTCACTGGGTGGGTGAGGGCAAAATTAGAAGAGAGAAAATAAATGAAGCACTTAAAACAGTATTACCAACTTCATGAACAAGGGACTTCAGTGAAGCAGGAAGTTACTTCTGGGGTAACTGCATTTTTAGCAGCAGTGTATATTGTCGCTGTTAATAGTACAATTTTAGCAGATGCTGGTATTCCGCTTGAAGGTGCAATTATATCCACCGTTCTAGCTTCATTCATCGGTTGTTTTATAATGGGATTCTATGCCAACGCACCAATTATTCTCATGCCGGCAATGGGAATCAACGCGATGTTCACTTTTACATTTGTACATGGGACTGGAATGCACTGGCAAGAGGCACTTGCGATTGTCTTTATTGCAGGTTTTCTCTTTGTAGTAATTGCGTTTACAAAGCTTGCTGACCTTTTAAATAGAGCTATTCCAGAGATGATGAAGCACGCTGTTACAGCAGGGATTGGTTTCCTTCTTACTTTTATTGGTCTAGAAAAGGGAGGACTCATTGAAGCGGATCCAGAAACTTTTGTACAACTTTCCGCACTTTCAAATCCTCTCCCCTTAGCAACACTTCTTACCTTTTTAATAGCAATGGTGCTATATGTTCGTAATGTTCCTGGCCATTTTCTTTGGGCGATAATTTGTGGTGTTTTCATTGGAAAGGTTCTTGGGGTAGGAACAGAGCAAGAAATGATGAATGCGTCTCTTAGCGAGTATAGTAATGTTTTTTTCCAAATGGATTTCACCAATATCTGGACTGTTTCTTTTTGGACATCTGTATTTGCGATGACAATGGTTCTCACCTTTGAAAACATTGGTTTGATTTCTGGATATGTATCGATGTTACAGCGTCCTGATAAAACGAAACGCGTGCTTCAGGCAAGTGCCATCTCTGCAATGAGTTCTGGTGTGTTCGGCACAAGTCCGACTGTTGCGACTGCTGAAACAACTGCCGGAATATCAGCTGGAGGTAAGACAGGATTATCATCATTAACGACAGGGGTTCTATTTGGTCTAACGTTATTTGCTCTGCCCCTTATTTCTCATATTCCCGATAATGCAATTGCACCAGTGCTTTTGATTGTTGGCGGGATAATGATGCGGTCTTTGGCAAATATTTCCTTTGATTCAACTCTTAATTGGTTCCCTGCTTATCTCACTGTTGCTTTCATTCCATTGACCCATTCGATAGCTGATGGGATAGCCTTTGGTTTTGTTTCTTATCCGCTTCTCCATATTCTTGCGGGCAAGAAAAAAGAGGTTCATAAAACGATGTATGTAATTGGAAGTTTATTTCTTATTCATCTTATATTAACAGCGATAGCACTCTAGAAACGAATGATAAATTCTAAAATAGATTACTCATAAACAATCAAGCCACAAGCGAACACTTCACCCCAAGTCCAAGAGTAAAATCTATCGTTTGGGGTGTCTTTGTATGATAAAAGGAAATAAGAAAAGACGCCCCTTGCGCATTTCGGGGCGCCTAATCTTTGAGTTTCCATTCGCCAAAGAAATTTTCAATTATCCACAGCGTATGTTATATCAGCAATTCTGTCATTGTAAGGGAGTTTTTTTATTTTTCAAGGGATGCTTTTGTTTTTGGTCCATACACACCATCAACAGTTAATCCGTGCATTGATTGATACCTTTTAACAGCATTGGCAGTATTCGGACCATATACGCCATCAATTCCATTGTTTTTTGCGCCTTTATTCGGATAGTAATATTTAGATGCCAGCGCCTCTTGCACTGCTCTTACACCACTTCCGGATGGATAAGGTTTCCTTGCTCGATAAACGGCGTCAGGCAATCCAGAAAATGATTTTGAGCTACCCTTTTTAGCATTTTGCGAATTGGATTCATTTAACTTATTATACACTTGCTTCCCAGCCAACCCGTCTACATTTAAGCCATAATAGGATTGAAAACGACTTACTGCATCCTCTGTATTGTTACCATAATAACTGTCAATACCATTATTGTCAGCCCCTTTATTTGGATAAAAAGGCGGTTGATTATTGGCCAGTTTGGTTTGTAACTGTTTTACCGGAGTGCCGTATTCACCATTTCCAAGCGTCTGCCCTGTCCAATTTCCGGTTACTTTTGTCCAGGTTGTTCCTGAGCTGTTAGAGCCACCGTCTGTATTACCGGATGCATCACTAATCATGTTTTTAAATTGGTTCCATGTAACCCCGGCATTGCCATCACGCATTTTCCTAGGACAATGTTTCCCGCTCCAATGATGATGTTGAACAACATTAGATGGAGAAATCCCCTCATCATTCATGATTTTTTTTACTAATTCAGCAGCATTTTCGCACGCTTTTTTATAATTGCTGTCACTATTAACACAAATTTCAACATGAATAGAATTTAAATTTCCGTCCCCAGAACCGTCGCCCGCTGCCCATAAAGAAAAACGATGATCGAATGACTTTATAGCAATTTTATCATCTACTTGCCAGTGCCAATTCGCACTACGCGAATTTCCATTTGACTGTAAATTTGCATGTGTTTGAGCACCCACACCTTTATCAGGGTTATCCGTTTCATGAACCGTAATATAACGTTTTTTGTTATTTTGACCATGACTATTTGGAGTGCTATGAATCAATTGATTTTTAATTTTCACCATTTAAAAACCTCCTGATTAATTTATTAAAAAAGCAGCTTGCCCGATTGAGCTAGCTGCTTATAAATAAAAAAGAGCAGCTATTTAACTACCCTTTTCTTGGACTCTTTATGTTTTTATAATACACAGTCAGATATCTGCGCTTCTTCTATTACACAATTGTTTTTTCTCCATGCGCAAAGAAGAAGTTTTTTGCATTATAAAGGAGACAACGGCATAAACCATCCGTTGTCTCCCCTTATCCACTTATACTTCTTCTACAAAGTCAGCACGTAATAAATGTATCTCTTCTTCCGTCAAACCAACATCCTTTAAAAAGCCGGCTGCATTTCCGTATTCTTTATATAAATAGTCCAAAAATGACTCCATATAAGAAGGTTCACAGCCAAGCATGGTCTTAAATTGACTGCGCGACATCATTGGCGGACGTTTATGCAACTCCTCTTCGGTTATCTCTTTATATACACTGGTTAACGCATAATCTTGCACAATCACATCTCTTGGCACACCAGCCAGGTCTAATAAAAGAGCTGCAAGGACGCCAGTCCGATCTTTCCCGACACGACAATGAAAAAGAACAGGTTCTCCTCTCTTTTCCAGGAAAATATCCATAATTTCTTTGAATTTCACTTTGCTGCTCTCTAACATAAGAATATACATTTCGACCAACGTTGCAGGTTTTTTTGTGGTAAATGTAGCCGGATCAATTAATGGGATATTATAGAAATCATACCGTGCTTTATCTTTTTTCTTGTACTTCCCTTCCACGCTCAACCGTAAGTCAATCATGGTGTGAATGCCTTTTTCTGCTTGTAAAAAAGCATGCCCCTCGGGAGTCACCAGATGCAGGGAATCTGACCGGTAGTATTTGCCCCATTTTGTCTGCTTGCCATCCTTTGTGGGATAGCCTCCTAAATCCCGGAGATTCTGTGTCCCTTCCAATACAATATGTCTGTCCGGATGATATAATAATGTCTCTGCCGTCAAAATACCGTCTCCTCTTTCCTTCTTCTGTCTTAACCTTCTATTATTTTCACATATACTTTTCGTGTTCTTGGTCCATCAAATTCACAAAAATAGACACTTTGCCATGTTCCAAGAACCAGCTGCCCATTCGAAATAATTAATGTCTCACTCGCTCCTACAACCGAGGATTTCATATGCCCGTCAGAATTGCCTTCCATATGAACATAGGCTGCTTTATTTGGAAAAGTCTCATCCAGACCAAGCGATAAATCACGGCGTACATCCGGATCTGCATTTTCATTAATGGTAATCGCACCGGTTGTATGCGGACAATAGACAACCATTATCCCTTCCTGTACACCGCTCTGTTCCAATATGTCATCCAATTGTTTATCTAAAAAAACAAACTCCTGTTTATGATTTGTCTTCACTTGAAAAACTTCTGTATTTGTTGGCATAGCTTCCACCTCTTTCTTTAAAAATCCAATTGCCATCCGATTCTTACGAGTATAATTCTATCTTAACGAAATAAACAAAAACCAACAAATAATTAGACTGTTTTGAAACATAATACTTTCATCAATCGTAAATATAGGTAGCGTTTTTCTATGCTTATTCCAATAGAAAGAAAGGAGGGGATTGTTTTGAACAAAAGATACATATTCCTGGCTGGTTTCATGCTGTTCTTCCTTTCTGCCTGTACTGATCAGAAAAGCATAGCAGAAAAGAACGCAGACGAGATGCTGCAGCAATTACAAGATGAGGAATACCAGCAAGTCACGGAAGCATACTTTTCAAATGCACTTTCAGAAAAATACCCGCCTTCTGAACTGCAATTATCCTGGGAAGCAAATCGAGGAAGTACGTTGGAAGAAACCAGTCATTTAGAAACAACTGCTGACGAAGAAGAAACAGCGGTTACAGAGGAAGTTATTTTTGATGACGCAATAATGGAGGTCCATATGGTTTGGAATAACGAAGAAAAACTGGAGAGTTTAGAAATAGCACCTCCAGAACAAGAATTAGCATTGCCTGATTCTGTGGTGGAGGAAGAAATGACAATTGAAGCGGAAGAAGGGTATCCGCTAGATGCTGTATTGACCTTGCCTGCTAAGGAAGATGGCCCTTTTCCGGCTGTCGTTCTTGTCCATGGCTCCGGCCCTAATGATAGGAATGAGTCCATCTACAGCTACAAACCTTTTCAAGATATCGCTTACGGATTAGCCGAGAAAGGAATTGCCGTGCTGCGTTACGATAAACGTACTTATACGCATGGGGAGAAGATGGCAGCTGATTTAGGCGCATCCATATCGGTTCAGGAAGAGACGATTGATGATGCCGTAGAAGCAGCGGCAATACTGCAAGACGAGGCACGCATTCAGACTGATCAAGTCTATATTGGCGGACATTCATTAGGCGCCATCGTTGCGCCACGGATTAATGATGAAGCAGATACAGCCGGAATGATTCTGCTGGCCGGCTCCCCACGTCCATTATGGGAAATCATGTATGACCAGCAAATCTATGTCATTCCGGATAATCTGAGTGAAGAAGCAGCCGCTCAAAGAAAAGAACAGGCGGAAGCATTCAAAGACCTTGCAGCACGTTTACAGGATATACCTCCGATAGAAGCCATGGAATATAACTTTGGCGGTATGAGCGGATATTATTTTCATGAAATGGACCAGTATGACGTCGGCCAAATCGCACTAGATTCCAATAAACCGCTGCTGATTATGCAGGGAGAAGCAGATTTTCAGGTAACTATGGAGAAAGATTTTGCCGCATGGAAAGACATTTTTGAAAATGAATCACAAGCAACGCTGAAAACTTATCCAAATCTGAACCATAACTTTATTCTGTCACAAGGAGAAAATAAAGGGACAGTGGAGGAATACAATATTCCCGGACATGTGGATGAACAGGTTATTACAGATATCAGCACTTGGATAAAAGAACAGGCAGAGTAAATAATGGCTTAACCGATTAAAAAGGAGTGTATGATAATGAACGTAAAAGCCTTTATGATTGCAATCATCGCTATGTTCGCGATGACATTTTTAGCAGCTTGTGGAGATACAAACACCTCTTCAGAAGATGATAATGCCAATAACCAGGAAGAAACAGACAGTGACGACACGATTCCGATCACATTAGAAGAAGCCTCCGAAACTTCTGAGACATTCTTAACACATATTCGTGATGGGGATTATGACGAAGCAGAAGCGCTTTATGATGAGACGATGGCGACGGAAATGGCTTCCGGTGACTTAGAAGCTATTTGGGATGAAATGGAAACAGCATTTGGTGCCTTTACGGGATTTGATTACGTGGATGAACAACAAGCAGATGCATCCTATTCCTTTATTTACGAGGGAGCATTCGGTGACCAATCTACTATTTTGAATGTTTCTATTAACAGCAATAAGGAAGTTGCCGGCTTTTACATTCGTCCATTGGAAGAGTAACAGGTCTCTCTGTTTTTATTTCATGCGGGAATAACCTGACCAGCACGTGCCTCGTATTTGTTTAAAAAGATGCTAAACAGCTTTTCAACTGGATGTGAAAAGCAGCGTTCCGGCACGAATAGACACAAAAAGACGGGTGCTCTTCAATCAAAAGCACCCATCTTACCCTCTCTTATGAACATCTTTTCCATTTTTAAGAACAAAACATGCCCCAAGCAGCTTGCAAAGATATCTTCATGCAAACGTCAATGGAATCTGTTATTCCTTACTTAACTGCTCCAAAACATTCGTAAATAACGCCATTCGTTCCATCAGACTGTCCACTACCAGGTATTCTTCACTGGTATGCTGCTTTCCGCCAACAGGTCCCAGACCATCAACAGTCGGTACGCCCATTGCAGCTGTAAAGGATGCATCTGATCCGCCGCCAGTTGCTGTATCTTGGACATTCAGCCCGATTTTTCCAGCTTCAGCTTGGATGATATCAACGAGACGTTGTACTTCGTCCGACCATTCCATTGGCGGACGGTTGATTCCGCCAGTCAAGGTTATTTCCGTTCCGTCGACTGCATGCTTGCGGGCAATCGCTTGAATCTCTTTATCAATGGTTTCTCCTTGCGAAGCCGTGCTGATCCGTACATCAATAGAAGCTTTCGCCGATGGAGCTATGGTATTGACGGACGTACCTCCTTCGATCATCCCGACATTGACATGCAGGTTATTTTCCGGATCGGAAAGCCCCTGCAAATCAATGATTTTATGTGCCAACTCTTCAATTGCATTGATACCCCGTTCTGGATTCATCCCTGAATGCGCGGAACGTCCTTTAATATCGAGGTCATATCGTCCGCTTCCACGCCGTGAACTGACAATGGAACCATTTTCTCTTGCCGGTTCCATAACAAGAGCAGCTTTTTTCCCTTTTGTCTTTTCTTCAATCAGCGCCCTTGAAGAAACTGTTCCAACTTCTTCATCACTATTCAGTACAATTTCGACATGCTTATAAGCTGCGTTTTGCTGTTCCATTAAGGTTTTCATTGTATAAAACAACATGGCCTGACTACCCTTCATATCGATCACGCCAGGTCCATAAGCCCGTCCGTCACGGACAGTAAACGGCCGTTCTTTTGCTGTTCCTGATGGAAAGACCGTATCCATATGTGCCAAGATTAAAATATCCGGATTTGCAGCGTCTTGATGACGTAATGAGATGGAATTTCCATATGTGTCATTCTCGTGTACTTCCGAAACAAACCCGATTTGTTCGTATGCTTCCCGGAGAAATGTACCAACCCTGTCTACACCGTCTTTGTCGTTCGATCCGCTGTCCATATTCACCAATTGTTCAAGCATTTCCAACATGTCATTAAAATGTTTTTCTTCGTATACTTGCATCATTACTTCCTCCACCTTCATTTTTTTGACTCTACTTGTCACTCTATCCGTTTTATAAAAGCTTCAAACGAAAACTTATGATTCTTATTTAAAAAAGAGGGCTGCCTATTCAAAGAATAAACAGCACAACCGTTCCATCAGCCAAATGCTTAAAATGGACCGTAGTTAATCATAACCGCGATTCCCATAAATATAGCACCTACTGCTATCCATAATAACACTAACGGGTAAACGAACCGTACCCATTTTGTCCATGGCACTTTCCCAACAGCGAGCACCGCCATCAATACCCCTGAAGTAGGCGTGATAACATTTGTAATACCATCGCCAAGCTTCAATGCCAGTACACCCGTCTGCCGGGTAATATCAAGCATATCCACCAGTGGAACCATTAAAGGCATGACAATCGAAGCCTGTCCGCTACCAGATGTCACGAGTAAATTAAACAATAAATTAAATACGTAAAGTGCTTGAGCGCCTAAAATAACAGGTAAGGACTCCAGTGGAATCAGCGCACCGTGAACAATCGTGTCCAGTATTCTGCCGTCTTCCATGACAACAATAACTGCCCTGGCGATTCCGACTACGAGAGCTCCATATGTAATACTTCTCGCACCATTCATAAACTTTCTCATAAATTCATTTGGTGTTATCTTATCAACAATAGCTACCGTAATTCCCATCATAATAAAGATAGCAGATAATTCATCAATGGACCATTCGAGATTCAATGCGCCGTATAGGAATATACCGATAAAAATAAAGAAGATCAGAATAATAACCATATGTTTTTTTGTAAATGCATCACTTCTGTTTTCCTCTTCTACCTCTGCACCCGGATTATCCATAAAAGGGTTCGCTTTCATTAAACTCCGGCTTGGATCCTTGCTGATTTTATTCACATACCTGCAGATATAGATAATGGTCACAATCAGCAAAGCAATGAACACAGCCAACCGCAGCAACAATCCCGAAAACAGAGGTAATTCTGAAATCGATTGAGCAACTCCTAAAATAGTAGGTTCTAAAACCCCCGCCGTATTGCCGACAAAATAACCAAGATATATGATAGCAACTCCGGCGATTGCATCCAATTTCATAGCCCGCGCCAGTCCGATACCGATAGGAATAAAAGCAATAACTGCATTCGAAGCAACACCTACCGTACATATAATACCAAAAATGGTACTGACTACGGCAATAAGCAGCGTTTTATTACCATTTGCCTTTCGTATCAGAGAGTTAATTCCGGCATCAATGGCACCTGTCGATTCTAGGACAGCTACCGTTCCGCCTATCATAAATATTAAAAATATGATATTGCCGGATTCAATCATTCCTTTCTGGACAGCCAGAAACAAATCCATCAACGATGTGGGAGAAGATTCTACAAAGCTGAAACTATTGGGAATAGCTTGCGTAATACCATCAACTTCTTCCCTCTCATACATCCCTGCTGGAATGATATAAGTCGCAATTGCAGCGAGCACCGATATCCCAAATATGATGATAAAGGCATCCGGTACCGCCCAATATCTTTTCTTATAACCTTTATCATTATTTTCACTTGTTTGTTTCTTCATAATAGCCTCCTTTTTTCGACAAAAAATCGTATAATTAATAACAGAATATTACTTATTTAAGAAACTGTCAATCTGCTGATTGATAATGTTTGTCTTACAATCAATTACACTGTGAAAAATTTGTACTATGGCATACGAATACTTCATGCGGGGAGTTTATTGTCACTTACTGAAAATCAAATTTCCATATCAATCAATCAGTTTACATTTCGTTGAGCGAACGATAAAATAATATTATTGCGATTCATGGACTTAACCCGGCGGGAGGAAAACTTTTGTTAAATCAATCACTCATCAAAAAAATAACGATTGGCTTATTGCTTATAGCAATAGGTGTGTTTTTATACTTTTACTTTTCCGTATTTGTGCCTGTTTTACTGGCCTTATTAACAGCAATCATATTTGAACCGCTGGTGAATGTATTAAAAAAATCATTCAAGACAGAGAAACGAATCTGGCCAGTTACGGTTGTTTTTACATCATTTGTCGTCATCGCGTGCGGATTAGTTTATGTTATGCTGACAAGTGCGATTAGCCGTATCGTCGAATGGAGCCAAAATGTTCCCAGATACGGAAGTGAAATTCAAACGATTATCGACGAGGTAATTTACCGCTTCAATGACTTAATTGCGGATTCACCGCAGCGCGATTCCATTATCAGTGAGTTGAATCGCCAATCCGATCGGCTGTTAAATACAGGGTATGACTTGGTAGAGGACTTCATCGGTATGTTGGGATCATGGGTGCAATCGATTCCTAACCTGCTCTTTGTTTCGCTTGTTTATTTGATTACCTTCTTTTTATTCAGTCTGGATTTACCCAAACTGTTTCAAGCATTTTACGCTCTTTTCCCTGAAAAAACAGCTACAAAGCTAAAAACATTCTTCCAGCGTTTAAAATCGGTTTTCTGGGGATATTGGAAAGCGCAATTTCTGCTTAGTGTGATGATTTTTATACTGACCTATCTGAGTTTATTATACATTTCACCACGTTTTGCGCTCTTTATGACCTTTATTATCTGGCTGGTGGATATTATTCCGCTTTATGTTGGTCCGGCATTAATCCTTGTGCCATGGGGCGGTGTGATGATGCTTATCGGCGATGTTCCAACAGGCCTGCAACTGATGATATTAGCCTTATTCTTACTCATTATCCGGCGAATCACAGAACCAAAGGTACTCGGCGATCAAATGGGACTCGCCGCGCTGCCGACCGTTTTATCCATGTATTTCGGTTTTGTTTTCTTCGGCGTACTCGGCCTTATATTTGGCCCGTTCGTTGTCAGTGCATTCCAGGCAGCCCATGAAGTCGGTTTATTTCAATTCGTGAAGAAAAAATCCGTTGAAAAAGTAGAAGAATAAAAACTTGCAAATAAATAAAATCCGAATCCAGTCCACACCTTCTGATTTAAAAGTGTGGAACGGGTTCGGATTTTGTTATACAAAGGATGATTGCATTTTCCTACGCTTCTCTACTCAATTATTTCACGCAAAGCGTAACTAACTCCATTTTCATCGTTACTGTGAGTAATATCGTCTGCATATTCCTTGACTTCCGGTTCTGCATTTTGCATGGCAATAGAAGTCCCCGCATATGCAAACATGGAAATATCATTCAGATTATCTCCAATGCAAGCCGTATCCGCTTGAGCAATTTGATAATAGTTTGCCAGTTCTTTCAATGCATTTCCTTTGCTTGCGTCCGGATGCGCAACTTCTAATTTTTGGTATCCTGACGTAGTGATGGAGATATCCGATCTGTCTTCCCAGCCTTTTGTAAGCTTCTCTAACGCATCCCGCCGAAAGGACATAATAAACACTTTATACGGCTCCAGCTCTGTAACCCCCGCTTCTAAGTAATCATCTACTTCTACCATGCCATACTGTTTATTTTGTATGTAGATAATATGTTCAGCTTTTTCCTTTTCTTCTGGTGTATCAAAAAGAGCTTCCTTCTCCGTTTCTAAAATTTGCTTTTTATCTTTTTGAATATATATGCCTTTATTGGTATAGATTTCAAAATACAATCCGCTTTGAGATACTGTATCCATGATTTCTGTTAACTTGTCCGGAACCAGTATCTGACTGCGAATAACCTCTCCATTTACACTGGTCAATGACCCGTTCGCACAAATCAGCGGAACCTCTATATTGGATAATGTCGCAATTTCCTGCATATCATGTAATGATCTCCCGGAGCAAAAAGCAACAATATCACCGTTCGCTTGTCTCATGCGAATAGCTTCCTGGTTCGATTCACTGATTTTTCCATCTTCCCCTAATAACGTACCATCTAAATCAATTGCGATTAATTTCATGCGTTCCACACCCTTTCCGTTGATATCGTATCATATTTGCAGGGATGTTTCGTGTTTGATAGATTGTTCCTGTTATATAAATATAGCGGAGCACGTTTCCACTGCCCCGCTATATATGAGATGCTACATTCCCAATAACGTCGTGACAATCCAGCCGGAACCGTAGAATATCATAAATTGAACACCGATCCCCACACCAAGGAAACGATTCAATAAACCGCCGACCATTGCCATCGCAAAAGTGACAGTAACACTGACCAGTCCCCCCTCATAAAATGCAAGCAGGGTAACCACCCCGATAAACATCGCAATAATAGCTTCCTGATTAATATGCTTTAACACAAGCACAGTCGCTTTTCTCGCAAAATTCATGGAGAATGGATATGCGATAACAGCAGCAACAATAATGCCAATCAACCCGTAGATAAGAAAATCGATCGGTTCCATTAACGTATGTAGATTATGAACTGGATCAGCTGTAAATACCGGCGGTGCGTTAAATAAAGCTTGCGCAGGCCCGATTGCTACGGGACTGAGCGGAATACCAAAAGCAACAAGCGGAATAATGGTTTCTGCAATATAGGTAGATTCGGTTACCCCATTCATAGTAGACAAGCTGGTTGTTGATTTTTTATATTGTCCTTTGACACGCGAACCGACTATTTCTCCCATTAATGCGGTCATCCCGACCGGACTTAACGCAAAGGTCAAGGAAGCTAAAAACGATGTCCCGCCGACCGATGCGGTTTGTTTTTTCGTTAGTACTTTGAATGGATTCGGAAAGTAGCCCGTCCATGATTTCTTTTCCGGAGCTAATTTATATTCATTCGGCTGCTGACGTTGAATCAGTGCACGCCCGCTTGCAGACGAGGCTAATAACATATCGGTAAACATCGGCCCAATGGCAATCCCCAAGAAGAAACTGATTGATAAACCAGTCCCTAAAATATTCGTACTGACCAAGTTTAATCCTTGGATGACAAGGGCAAGCGGAATAATTAAAATAATACTCGCCCAGCGCCCTTTGGAAAAATATCCAATCAGCACAGCTGCCAACGTAAATATAAGTCCGGAGTTCTCCTGGAAAAAATCCCCGAATTGGCTTAGGAACACCGCAAATGCCAAAGAAACAGGGAGCGCAATAAAGGCACCAATAACCCCTCCGGAAATCATTTTCCGCAGGGCAATATGCGGTAACCCGATTCGCCGCATAAAGTTCGCATGATCCAACATCGGTGTCGCTGTCGTATCTCCCGGAACCCCCATTAACGTCGTAGGAATCGCATGCGTGAGATGCTTCGAAAGCACAGCAGACATGAAAAAAGCAAAAACAGCCTCTGGAGGTGCTCCCAATAACACGACAATTAATGTTGCAGGGACAATCACAGCCGTTTCATCCGAACCGGAAATTAATCCAATGGCTGTAAATATAAGCCCCGCAATAACCGCTAATACGATTGATATCAATAACACATCCATCTTCGTTCATTCTCCTCTTTCAACTATTTCTTCTCTTTTTGTGGAAGGTCTTTTTCTTCATCAGGAATAAACATGTCATAAAAACCCTGTTCCTTCATCTCTTCTGTGATAACTGGATCATTTAAAATAGACGCACGTTCTTCTTCCATATCCAGCTGCAGGTTCTCATATATTTCCGATAGCTCTGTATTGGTAGATGCCGTTTCATTTAATGTTCGCTTTGGCTTAAATAAAAACGTGTTCACAAGCAGACCCGTTACACTGCCGGCGATACCTAACAATAAGGAGTAAGACAGAATCATTTCTTCCGGAGCAATCCGCGGAAAAATAAGTTCTCTGCCAGTAAAAAAGCCAATAAAGCTGAGAACCACACTGATGGAAATCGTCATGATTAAATCCTTTCCGACAACCGTATCACCAATAATTTCAACATATGATTCTGAGTCCTCTTGTTCTTGTTTCGTCATCTTTATCATCACCTCTCTATTTAAGAATATCTTTAAAAGTTTGAGTTCAAAAAGCTTCCATTTCTATCATGGTCTGCATTATATTTTATAAACTTGATAATATTGGTAATTATCATCCCACTCAGTGGATGAAACAATGCGATTATACTACATACAAGCTAATTATACTAGAATCTATTAGCAGATACTAATTATAGAATATCCTATTAACAAGATAGTCAATCCGCCTTTTTTTTGCTGAAATAAAGTGAAACTTCCTTCAAGGGGAGGTTCAACACACATGGATGTGTAGTGCAGATATTGCGACAACGAGGTTCGATGGGGCGAGTAAGCGCAGTCCCTGTCCCAGCCAATTATACTGCGATAAATCAATGATACACAAAGTTTTAATCGTAATAATTACAGCTCCTGTCGTAATAATCTTTTCTTTGTTTGTATCAATGATCATATATAAGAGAAATGAATGGGCCAGATTCTTTTTAGAAGTGTATACTACTACCTGCTGTTACTTTAGTAGCAGCGTCACGGCATAAAAAAGGAAAGCACCTTATTGCAAAGTACTTTCCCTCAAATTTGTTCTATTAAGTTTCTACTATTCTACGACAGTCACATTAACTTCACGTACGCCCCAGTTAAGAGCCTCTTCATCTGTCGGAACATGAACATCGATTCTATTACCGTTAATTGCGCCGCCAATATCGCCGGCTACTGCATTACCATAGCCTTCAACATACACTTCTGTACCTAACGGAATCACATTTGGATCAACAGCAATGACCTTTTCATTCGGGTTTGCGTTTAAGTCAATTCCAGTTGATGTAACACCAGAACATCCTTCACAGTTAGCTGTATACGCGGTAGAAGTTACAGAGATTGTTTCACCGCTAGCTTGTTCTTGTGTGTTGGTTTCCGTTACAGGTTCCTCATTTTCTGTGGAGTTTACAGTAGCTGCTTCAGCTCCTGCTTCCGCTTGTGCTGCTTCTTCAGCTTCTGCTTCCGCTTGTGCTGCTTCTTCAGCTTCTGCTTCCGCTTGTGCTGCTTCTTCAGCTTCTGCCTCTGCTTGCGCTGCTTCTTCTGCTTCCGCTTGCGCTGCTAATTCAGCTTCTTCTGCTTCTTTAGCTTCTTCTGCCTCTTTAGCTTCTTCTGCTTCTTTAGCTTCTTCTGCCTCTTTAGCTTCTTCTGCCTCTTTAGCTTCTTCTGCCTCTTTAGCTTCTTCTGCTTCTTTAGCTTCTTCTGCTTCTTTAGCTTCTTCCTCCGCTTCTGCTTCTTCAGCTTCTTCTGCCTCTTTAGCTTCTTCCTCCGCTTTTGCTGCTTCAGCCTCTTCTGCCTCTCTAGCTTCTTCCTCCGCTTTTGCTGCTTCAGCCTCTTCTGCCTCTCTAGCTTCTTCCTCCGCTTTTGCTGCTTCAGCCTCTTCTGCCTCTTTAGCTTCAGCCTCTGCTTGTGCTGCTTCTTCAGCTTCCGCTTCCGCTGCTTCTATATCTTCACTTGCCTGATTATTTTCATTCAATTCATCTTCATTAGCTGATTTATTATCAGGTACTTGTGCAACCGGTGCATCTGTTTTTTCCACATTTGATTTCTTAATCGTTAACATTTGACCAATAAAAATAAGATCTGATTCAAGATTATTCCATTCTTTCAAATCAGTAACCGTTACACCTAATTTATGTCCGATACTAGATAATGTATCGCCCTTTTGTATCTTGTATTGTTCGTCAATAATTAATACTTGATTTGGAAGAATGAGAGATGACTTTAAATTATTTAAATCAAATAATTTGTCAACACTTGTACTATATTCTTTTGCTATATTCCACAAGTTATCACCATTTTGAACCTGATATCCCGCTGCTGAAACATTTGATAAACAAGAGCCACCTAGAATGACACCCGTAGCAACCGTAGCTACTATTTTTTTCATTATGTAGTCCCCCTTAAATATTCGCCAAATTCAATAATAGCACATTTTCCCAACTACTAAGTTACAAAAATGTTAATAGTTTATTACAAACGGCATCCGTACAAGTAATAAACCTTGCCATTTTATTGCGTAATACGTTTACTTCGCTTCTATTTCTCTCATTGCCATTTGATAATCATTCTCCAGCTGCTTCACACAAATGCTCCCCATCTTTTTCCAGACACCCGTCATTTTACAGGATTTCTACGGATTGCTCTCCATGATAATTTCCTTTTCTTGTTAAATTAAAAATCGGCCCATTGTGTTCCATTACTTCTATCATGTCAAAATATTACGTAAAATAGGACAAGATGGATTATCACAATATGATACAAAGATACTTCTTTATTTTGTGATGTAAGCGCATTCATTTATTGTTTAGCAATTGATATGATTCTAATCAAAGGAGGCGACATTGTGTTAGGAGAAAGAGAAGAGATTATTTTTAATGCATTAATCAATGACACAAGTATTACAAGCTCAGAGCTTGCAGATAAATATAATCTTTCTCGCCGACAATTAGGCTACACCTTTCAAAAAATAAATACATGGTTACAAGATAGCCATTTGCCAGAAATCGAACGAACCAAAAAAGGGCAATTTATCATTGATCAATCTATTTTAACTGCGACGGTGAAGCAAAGCATCACTGCAGATTCCAAATTCCAAGATGGAGTGATGTCAGAACAGCATCGGGGAAGATTTCTGATTATGGCCATATTAGGCGGAAAAGATGCTATCTCGTTAAGCGGTTTAACCAGACAGTTAGATGTCAGCAAGAATACCATTTTAAATGATATGAAGCATGCTCAGAAGCTGTTAGATGCTTATCAATTGAAAATAAAGTACACAAGAAAAGATGGGTATCAGATTATAGGTAACGAATTTCAAGCGCGCAAGATGATGATAGGACTCGCAAATGAATTGATTCTGCATGATGACAATAAAAGAAAGCTGCAGGAAATCCTGATGCTGGAGGATGAACTGGTTGATCAGTTCGAGCGCCGGTTAGAACGGGTTGAACAAAAGCTGACCATTCAATTTACAGATGAAATTATGATGACACTTCCGGCTGTCTTTGTCTTGATTCTGCGGAGAATTCAAAAAGGATATTCGATTCAGCCTTTGTTTATCCGTTATGATGAGCTCTCTAATACAAAGGAATATCAAGCAACAGAAGAAATTCTATACGACAAAAAACTTCCAACGCCGGAACGCATTTTTATTACATTGAACCTGTTAACAGGAAGTGTCCACCGGAATTCATGGATGACCGAGGATTATATTCCTGACCTGGTACCAGCCATCGATAAAATGGTCCGGCTCTTTGAAAAGAATGCCTGTATTAATTTCCATGACCGTAAACAGTTAATCGATAAGCTGCTGCAGCATGTAACACCAGCGTATTACCGGATTAAATATCAGCTGACCGATTCAATTCTTTTTGAAGATAACGATAATGAAGAATTCGAACAGATTCGCCATCTGGTTCATTTAGCAATTACGCCGCTTGAGGAAGTGATAGAAAGCAAGATTCCTGAAAATGAAATCACGTATATTGTGATGTTAATCAGCGGCTGGATGCATAAACAGGGAGAAAGCATGGCTCAAAAAATAAAAGCCCTGGTGGTATGTCCGCGGGGAATTTCCATTTCCCGTTTAATGTTCCAGCAGCTTCGAGAGCTCTTTCCTGAATTCGTATTTTTGGATTGGTTATCTGTCAGGGAGTTTTTACATTACGAACTCGAATACGATATTGTCTTCTCGCCCGTTTCATTAGAAACAGATAAAAAATTGTTTATCTGCAAACCAATTCTGCGTACGGAAGATAAACAGCGGATTCGTAAACAAGTGATGCTGGAGGTATACGATTATATCCCAAATGAAATCAATGTGGATGATTTAATGTTAAAGATTCAGCAGTATGCGGCCGTTTCCGATGAAAAAAGTCTGCGGAAGGAACTCTATGCTTTTATCCACAGAGATAAAAATGCTTCTATTACAAAACAAGCCGCCACAGCAGGAGAAAAAGAGTTATATGATTTTCTGACAGTGAATCATATGACACTGAGAGAATCTGTCTCCTCCTTTGATGAGGCCATTCGGCTGTGCGGAGCTCCATTGCTTAAAAATGAGTATATTACGCCTCATTATATAGAAGCAGCTATCCAGCATTCCAAAGAAGATTCCTATATTGCCATTGGCGAACATGTCGCTATTCCACATGCTACACCTGAGGAAGGTGTCAAACAAGTTGGAATGAGTCTATTAAAAATTCGTAACGGCGTAGCTTACGGAGAAGAAAACCATCAGATTCACTTGATGATTATGATTGCTGCAGTGGACAAAAAACAGCATATTCACGCACTGATGCAGCTAATGAAAATAGCTTCTTCGTCCAGTCTGTTACCTAAACTGATTCAGGCCAGCTCGAAAGAATATATTTATAAGTTAATCCAAGATTATATCATTGATTAATAGTGAAGGCAGGAGTGTTATGTCATGAGTAAATTACGCTTTAATGAAAAGGTTATTTTAATGCATTTAGAAGCTGATGATTATACAGAAGTACTTCAGCAAATGGGAGAAAATTTAGTAAAACAGCATTATGTCAAAGACAGCTTTATTCCGGCAATTATCGAAAGAGAGAAAGAATTTGCAACCGGATTACCAACACCAGGCGTATCTGTAGCTATTCCGCATACAGATGCGATTCATGTAAATCAAAGAACCATCAGTGTAGCTACATTAAAAAATCCGGTAGATTTTGTCATTATGGGAGAAGAAAAAGAAACCACTCCTGTGCAAATTGTATTTATGCTGGCAATGGATGAACCTCATTCCCAATTGAAGCTTCTGCAGGATTTAATGAAGATTTTTCAAGAAGCGTCTTTTCTCAATCAATTACTCCAGACCGAAGACACGTTGGAAATCCAGAAACGCGTAGCTGACAAACTTAATCTGAGTACCTTTAAAGGAGGTGAGAAGTTATGAAGCAAGTACTTGTAGCTTGTGGAGCAGGTATTGCAACATCCACTGTAGTGAACAATGCAATTGAAGAACTAGCGAAAGAAAATGGGATAAAAATAGATGTAAAACAAATTAGAATTGCAGAAGTAAGTACTTACGAGGATACAGCAGATCTATTGGTGACTACTGCAATGACAAAAAAGAACTATCCCTTCCCGGTTATCAATGCACGTACATTTCTAACAGGGATCGGTGTAGAAGATACAAAGAAACAGATTTTAGAAGAATTACTAAAATAATATTTGGCTGCTTTATTCCCCAAGGGGTAAAGCAGCATCCTAACCCATAGGAGGGAATTCTTATGCAAGGATTTGTTGACTTTATACAAGCATTTCTGGACTTAGGAGCTACCGTCATCTTACCTGTTGTCATTTTTTTACTCGGACTTTTATTTGGTCAAAAGCCCGGAAAAGCTTTCCGTTCAGGTCTGATAATCGGTGTTGCATTTGTAGGTATTTTCCTTGTTATTGATTTATTAACGTTAAACCTTGGTCCAGCAGCTCAAGGAATGGTAGACAGACTTGGCGTCAGCTTGAATACCATTGACATTGGCTGGCCAGCTACCTCATCCGTTGCGTGGGCGTCAACAATTGCTGCCTTTATTATTCCGTTAGGATTAATTGTAAACGTTGTCATGTTGGTAACAAAAACAACCAAAACGATGAACGTAGATATTTGGAACTTTTGGCACTACACTTTCACAGGGGCTATTGTCTATACCGTATCCGGAAGCATTGTGCAGGGTCTGATTGCAGCAACATTATTTCAGATTGTCTGTTTAAAAATAGCAGACTGGACCCAACCGATGGTACGTGATTTTTATGAAATGCCTGGTGTCTCCGTTGCAACAGGAAGTACGATTTCTTATGCACCATTTATTTTTGTTGTCAAAGGAATTCAAAAAATTCCTGGTCTAAATAAACTCCATGCTGATCCAGACTCCATCCAAAAACGTTTTGGGGTATTTGGAGATTCCATGGTTATCGGCTTAATCCTTGGTGCTGCCATTGGTGCTCTAGCCGGCTACGGTGTTGGTGACATTATCAACATCGGTATTTCAATGGCTGCCGTTATGGTGCTGATGCCAAGAATGGTAAAAATCCTGATGGAAGGATTAATGCCAGTATCTGAATCTGCACGTACCTGGCTCAATAAACACTTTGGTGATCGCGAAATTAATATTGGCCTGGACGCTGCCGTTCTTTTAGGACACCCATCGGTGATTGCAACAGCGTTAATTTTAACACCAATTACCGTTTTTATCGCCGTTATTTTACCGGGAAATGCGGTACTTCCTTTTGGAGACTTGGCGACGATTCCATTTGTTATCGCTTTTGTGGTTGGAGCTTCGAAAGGAAATATTATTCACTCTGTTATTGTCGGGTCAATTATGATAGCTGTTTCGCTCTATGTAGCAACAGACATTGCCCCATTATTCACGGACATGGCAATGAATGCAGACATTAATCTTCCTGAAGGCTCCGCACAGGTATCGAGTATTGATCAAGGCGGTAATATCGTGAACTGGGTGATTTGGAGATTCTTTGACCTGTTTAATTAATATACGAACAATTGCTGGGAACCAATCGTTACTTTTAATAGAAAATTAGCAGAAAATAATGATGTTGCGAAATAGGATCTAGGAATCTCCCTTCTTTATTAACACAAGCATCCTTCATCATTTTTTCTGCTAGTCCATTCAAACTGTTTATATAGCTTGAACTGGAAATTGATAAAAAAGGAGAATGAACGATGAAAGCCCTTGTAAAAACTGCTTTGGGACATGGCCATTTACACGTCCAAGATGTCGAGGAACCCGTTGTATCCAGTTATCAAGTAAAAATTAAAGTAGCTTACGCAGGGATTTGCGGCTCCGATATCCATACCTATGAAGGGCATTATAAAGTCGCAGCTCCCGTTACATTAGGACATGAATTTTCCGGTGAAATCGTAGAAACTGGAGAAGGTGTTACTCATTTTAAAGCAGGTGATCGTGTTACATCAGAAACTACCTTCTATATTTGCGGTGAATGTCGCTATTGCCAATCCGGAGACTATAATTTATGTAATCGCCGTAAAGGGTTGGGAAGTCAAATAAATGGCGGATTTGCTAAATATCTGATAGCACACGAGGAAAGCCTGCACCATTTACCACGTGAGTTGGATGACCGGTCTGCTGCCATGACAGAGCCCTTGGCATGTACGTATCATGCCATTCAAAAAACAGGAATCCGCGAGGGAGATTTGGTTGTTGTTCTTGGTCCGGGTCCCATCGGTTTACTTGCTGCCCAAGTAGCAAAGAGCCAAGATGCGACGGTTTTAATTGCCGGTCTGACAAATGATCAGGTTCGGCTGGATAAAGCACAGGAAGTTGGCATCGATTATGTCATTAATCTTCAAAAAGAAAATTTAAAAGACAAAGTAAATGCGCTGACAGATGGTTATGGTACAGATGTTCTTTTAGAGTGCTCCGGTTCTATTCACGCTGCCAATCAAGGTCTGGATTTATTAAGGAAAAAGGGACACTATGCGCAAATCGGTATTTTCTCGGAAGCTCAGGTTCCCTTCGATATGGAAAAAGTAATTCAGAAAGAAATTCAAGTCGTTGGAAGCAGAAGTCAAAAATCTGCAGACTGGGGGCCTTCCATCCAATTAATGAAAGAAGGAAAAGTAAACGCAAAAAGTCTGGTAACCCATGAATATTCTATCAATCAATGGGATACAGCTTATCAGGCAATTAAAAACGGAGAAGCCATTAAAGTTCTGCTGACCCCTATGGATGATGAAAGTGTGTGAAATACAAACCGAAATGAGGTATTAACATGGTTGATATGTTTTTAGATTTTATGCTCGGTCCAATGCGTGGAATTAGCCAATTTTATTTTGATTATCAACTTATCTTCAACTCTATCGTGGTCAGTATTGCTGCCTACTTTTTAATAAAAAGAAAGAAGAATACGAATCAATCGTAATAAGGAGGTCTCAAGTATGAAGGCTCTAAATTTATACGATGTAGAAGATTTACGTTATGAAGAAGATACACCTATTCCTCCTATCCTTCACAATGACGATGTGCTGATTCGGGTAAAGGCTGCCGGAATATGCGGTTCGGATGTATCCCGTTATAAAAAGCTGGGTCCGTATATGCCCGGAACAACCTTTGGTCACGAATTTTCAGGTGTGATATCTGCTGTCGGCAGTGCCGTAACGCACTTAAAAGAAGGCGAACGGGTAACGGCCTGCCCTGCTTTTTCCTGCGGTAACTGTATCTATTGCAGACAAGGTGAGCCAACCCGCTGCACAAATCTGACAGTAATTGGTGCCAAGCATCCCGGATCTTACGCTGAATATGTTACGCTTCCTGCGTCCCATGTGCTGCAGCTGCCGGATAACATCGATTTTGACACTGCCGCCATGCTAGAACCCTCCTCTGTTGTACTGCATGGTTTTTATCGTACATCTATTCAACCAGGTGCAACCATAGCTGTTATGGGAGTAGGAAGTATTGGTCTTCTTTCTATCCAATGGGCAAAAATTTTTGGAGCTGATGCTGTTTTTGCTATTGACATAGATGAAAACAAATTGAAAACCGCGAAACAATTAGGTGCTGATATCCTAATAAATCCGCTGAAAGAAGACACCGAATCAGTGATCAAGCAACACACCGATGATACTGGCGTGGACCTGGCAGTAGAATCAGCAGGCTCCCCCATCACAAGTGAACAGATTCTTGCGCTTCCTAAAAAAGGCGGTGAAATTTTATACTTGGGCATTCCTTATGGTGATGTTACACTCCAACGCCATTATTTTGAAAAAATTGTCCGGAATGAATTACGCATGTTTGGGGCTTGGAATGCACTTTCTGCACCTTATCCAGGAAAAGAATGGGAAACAGGAATCCATTTTATGAAAAACGGACAGCTTCATATTCAGCCGATGATTTCTCATCAGCTTCCGCTTGAAGAGGGACCTAAGGTTTTTCAGCAACTTATTCATAAAGAAATAGATGCTGTGAAAGTACTCTTTCATCCTTAATGATACAATTAGGATTTATCAAAAATATATTAAAATGCAACTACCTTTTCAAAACATGCTTCAAATAGTGAATGGAATAAAACCAAAGCAGAAAAACCAAATAAAAAAAGCAGCTTTTTCGTTTTTGATATGGTAAGCGAAGTTAGAATAGAAGATTTTATATGGAGAAGCAGGCATAATCGCATGGAGTTTAGATGCCCCTTCATCGATGCGTAAATTAGAAAAAGTAAATATGCTAAGGGAAGAAAAGATTGAGGCGATGCTTTATTGAGAGTTACATTTAAGAAGTATAAAAAAGAAGTTAGAGGCTGCCTCAACTTCTTTTTTATACCAAAATAGGATTTTTATCACTTATATTCCCTAACCAAAAAATTCCCTAATGGCCATCTCCAAATCCGATTATATAACTGCTGATAGAAAGTAATATCATAATCATCTATTCGATCTACATTGTTCATCATTCTTAATGGAACAAAAAAGGAATTGAGTTTTATATTTGGGTTTATATGCAAGCCATTCCGTTCATAGAACTGAATCCTTCGTAGCCTGTTGGTATAATCTTGCTCTCCCTTTGCTTTTTCCGGATCTTCTACCTCCAATAAAATACCGTTGGCGGACAAGTTTTTTAACTGGTGCATGAGTTCACTCCCCATCCCCTTCGCTCTATATTTCGAATGAACAGCTAAATAGGAAATAAAAATACCATCAAATGCATCTACTTGCTGATAAATGGCATAACCGTATTTTTCTTGGCCGTCTGTAAGATAGACTGCTTTCATCACACCCTTCTTTAAATTGCGTTTCAATACAAAACGAGGAAGTAATTCAATACGCTCAAAGTCCTGCAGCAAATAATTATGGAGAACTTTCATATTTATATTTGTCGGATTCATTGTTTCTAGATAATACTGCTTTTGTTGCATGGGAAACCTCCAGATTTTTGTGTTGCTTTAATATGCTTTCCTAAAAGAAAATATGGTACGTACTTTTACAAGTAATGTTCCAATCCATTTTATTTTTCAAAAGATCGTCTAGGCTAATACCATTATATTCATATACAAACTCTTTTGCAAAACACGGTCAATAACAGAAGCAACTCCATCATGATTCAAATGTACTTTCGTTTTATTTTTTTGCGAAGAAGTACCCCTAAAACTCCTACTGAATGAAGTTTTACAATATACTTTTCTAAACCTGGTCCCTTGATATTGACGTAATTTCATTCTTTAGAAATGCTTTTGTCTCCAGGCTTCTTTCATTATATTAAAAACTACCACCTGACAGTTCAGATGGTAGTCTTTACTTCATTCTTTTTCCGTTGATTTCGTAATGATTTTTCCGTCCGTACCTACTCGCTTAATAAACAGTGCCAGAATAAATGCTAAAACAATAATTAACAGGGAAATAAAGAAAGAGAAGTTAATGCCATGCAGCATTGCCTCATTCATTATTTCCGCTTGCATCTGTTCTGCCGCTGGACCAGTCGGTATTTGTGATGGATCCATATTTTTCACGGCATCTTCAGCCAACGCTTCTGCCTCGTTATTCGTCCGGCTGTTCATGATGGTAATCAATAGAGCAGAACCAATCGCACCCGAGACCTGCTGCAATGTGTTGTTCATCGCCGTACCATGTGGATTTTGATGCATTGGCAACTGGTTTAATCCATTTGTCATGACAGGCATCATAACCATTGACATGCCGAATGAACGAGCTGCAAAGATAACCATAAGCGATGTAATGGTAATTTCCATATCTAATTGTGTAAAGAGATAGGTTGTAACACCAGTTATAATCAACCCGACAAGGGTTAATGTACGCGCACCGAATTTATCAAATAATCGTCCGGTAATCGGCGACATGATTCCCATTACAAGTGCCCCAGGAAGCATTAATAAGCCAGCTTCAAATGGCGTAAAACCACGAACAGTCTGCACATATAATGGAATTAAAATCATTCCTGAAAATAACGCCATTGCTAATACAACAGAAATGGCCGAAGATAAGGCAAACATTGGATAACGGAAAATACGGAACTCCAGCATCGGGTCTTCCATGCGTAATTGACGGAAAATAAGCGCGATGACACTAAGCACCCCGATGAGTATTGTAATATAGACGGCCGGGTGACCCCATCCCATCTCTGCATCACCTGCTGAACTGAAACCATATAGTAAACCGCCAAAACCAAAGCTGGATAAGATAATGGAGAAAACATCCAATTTGATAGCCCGCTGCGGCGTAATGTTTTTCAATTTAAATATCCCGATAAGTAAGGAAATAATAGAAATCGGGAGGACAATATAAAATAAAGTTCGCCAATCAAAATGTTCTACTACCCAGCCTGATAAAGTCGGTCCAATGGCAGGAGCCACAATCATAACGAGACCAAATGTCCCCATTGCCGTACCACGCTTTTCAATTGGAAAAGCAGTCAGCATCACATTCATAAGAAGCGGCATCATCACCGCAGAACCTGCTGCCTGAATAAGTCTTGCAATTAAAAGAACCGAAAATACCGGTGATATAGCAGCCAATAATGTCCCTAACGTAAATAAGGTCATTGCTGTTAAAAATAGTTTTCTATTTGTAAAACGCTGAATTAAAAACGCACTTGCCGGAATAAGAATCCCGTTTACAAGCATATACCCGTTTGTCAGCCATTGAACAGACGTCGGTCCTACTTCAAATTCATTCATAATAGAAGGAAGCGCTACGTTTAGTAATGTTTCATTTAAGATAGCTACAAACGCTCCAATAAATAATATAGCAATCATGCCATAAGGCGGTTGTTTATGCATTTCTTTGATGCCTGTCATAGTACACCCTCACTTTCTTTGCTCAGAAAAAATCACATTTCCCCGGCTCCCAGAGAAATGTTTCTTTTTCTTCTGCTTCATATGCTGCATTTTTGCGGTACTAAAATCGAAATGCGTTCCAGACATGTAAAAAATATCTTCTTAAAGAGAATATTCCAAAGAAGACAACAACCATTTTTAAGTTCGCCCGAAGTGCTTTTCTATTTTTAGACTTCATTATTTTATACTGATAGTCCAATAAATGCAACAAAAACTTTTTATTATTTTTTAAACGTTGATATACCAATGAATATGGACTATTATAAATATTGTACAAACATTCTATTTTTCTTAAAATAATGCAAAGGAACGGTCTTATGAATACAAAAAAGAAACAAATTATCCAAGCTGCTCAAACCCTGTTTATTAAAAAAGGTTTTGCAGCAACACCGATTCAGGATATTTTAGAAACGGCAAATGTATCCAAGGGAACATTCTATAATTATTTTTCATCCAAAACGGATTGCTTTATGGCTATTTTAATGTTGATTCAAGAAGAAGTGATTGACGACCGGGAGCAGTTGGCTCGTGGAAAATCCAATGCTGATAAAGATGTTTTCGTAAAACAAATTGCTGTCCGTTTTCATATGGATAAAAAACATAATATTGTAGCACTATTTGCATCTCTTACCAATGCAGATCAGGGTCACCAGGAATTAAAGACCTTCCTGAATCAGCAATACCTGGAAGAAATCATATGGATGGCAAATCGAATCTGTGATGTGTTTGGTAAAGAAAAACAAAAACATGCATATGATGACGCAGTGATTAGTTTTGGCACCATCCATTTAACTTCCAAGTTATTAATGGATATAGACAAAACAGATATTTCAATAGAAGAGATGATCTATTTCGCACTCCGGCAAATAGAACAAATAGACAATCATCCTCCATTTTTACAGGAAGACTATTTCTTGCCTTACCATCCAGTAAAGGACACAGCAGATAAAAGCATTCAAACGCTATTAAAAGAGACATTGACAGACTTAGATCACCGTATATCCATGCTGAAAAATGATAAGCTGGTTTACTATCATCATTTTTTACTGGAACAATTAAAAGTAGAGACTCCGAATCTATTTCTGATGGAAAGTGTTATTTATTCTTATCAGCACGCTTTACAGCATACGGAATTAGAGGATAAAGGAAATTATATTAAAACGTTGTTCATGCAATTAATAGAAGAACAAAAGAATAGGTAGTGTCTTTTCCGTTTGAAGCGGTTATTTTTACCATTATAAGGAATAAAAATGCATCCTTTTCTATGTTACACGCAATTTACAAAACCTTCATAAATGATATAGACTATTACATAGAGTGCATACCAATCAGTAAGGTGGTGAAAATGTGAAAAAGTTATTCGTTTGGCTCGTTATTTCTTTGTCTCTCTTTTTAGTCGCCTGTTCCCAGGATGCAAGTGAGGAAGAAGTAACAGATAACGTATTGAATTCACATCACGACGTGAACCAATACAGCGCAGAGTTTAATATTAATACATCCGATGTGACAAGCACGGTAAACTACAATACGGAAGTTTCTTTGACCGAAGAGCCGGCTTCAAAACACCAGGTTTCTACGACGGAAACAGATGGAGAAGAAACGTCCATTGATACATATCGTGTTGACGACGAAATATATACGCAAGAAGCAGATAGCCCATGGGTAGAACGAGAGGCAGAAGCTGACGAAGCATTATTCAACCCTTCTTATAGAGATGTTGTTGCTGTGCTGGAAAATGTTATTGATTACGCTGCATTTGATCCGGAAGGTAATACCTACACCTTTCATTATGAAGGATTTGAACGTGACATCTACGAGGCATTTGAAGGCCCATTCAACATACTTATAGGAGGTTCTGATATCGCTGATGAGGACATGTCTTTGGACTTTTCCTTTGAAGTAAACAAGTCTGATTTCAATATTGAACATGTAGAGTATAATCTCTCTGTTGAAAATGAAACAGGAAATGTCGATATCAATATCCTTGTTGATTATGACGATATAAATGATGTTGATGAATTGGAAATACCTGAGGAAGTCATCGAAGAAGCTGCTTCTTCGTAACATCCTGTAATGATCCATTTTCAGTAAAGAAGAACCTCTTGGAAAAGTATATAAACTTTCAAAGAGGTTCTTTCATGTTTCATCAGTTCCCTGCAAATTTCGAAATTGCCCGATCAGGGCGGTAGGGAGTCATGTCGAGTTCCATTTTTTCATTTAATATCTGCTTTGCTGCTAATTTGCCTGCATATGGCCCCATTGTTAACCCCGAAGGCCCGAGACCATTTGCGATATAAAGACCCTCTCTGTCATCAATCGCTCCAATCAACGGCAACTTATCTGGACTCATTGGGCGAAATCCAATCCGGACTTCTTTCAGCGTACCTTCCTCTAACCCGGAAGCCACATCCAGGGCAGCCTCCAAAACCTGATGAACACCGCCAGCTGTTAAACGATAGTCAAACCCAGAACCTTCCTCTCTCGTCGCTCCTGCAACAATCCTGGAGTCATCAAATGCCAGCATATAGTGACTGGTCTGCGGCAAAACTACCGGCCAATCTGCCGTATCCTGTTCTGGAAGAGAAATGTGAGCAATTTGCCCCCGCTGCGGTTCAATCGCCAAATCCAATCCTAATGGCTTCATTTGTTCCGATGCCCATGCTCCAGTTGCTAATAACACATGATCTGCTGTTATATCTTGTCCATCTACATGAACACCGGTTACTTTTTGGTCTGTTGCAGTAAGAGCAGCTTCTCCCTCTATCAATCGTGCACCATTTTTTACAGCAGCACGTTTTAAAGATTCCCGCATCAATCTGCCATCCATTCGGGCAGCCCCAGAAACATAAACGCCTTCTAAATCATCAGATAATGCAGGGAATTTATTCTTCGCTTCTGTATGGTTTAATCGCTTAATTTCTCCAAGTTCAGGAGCTTTTAATTGCTTTTCACGAACTCGACGCTCCATTTCGTCTAATTCAGCCGGATCATTACTCACACTGATCGCACCAACCTGCTTATAACCCGTATCTGTTTCGCCATCCGACTTTAATTGTGCAATCAATTCCGGGTAATACAGGGCACCTCTTTTCGCAATAACGTACCAATGCGGATTTTCCACACGAGAAATCCAAGGACAAATAATACCAGCACCTGCAGAAGTCGCTTTTCCATCTTCTGGACGGTCTACCATGATAACCTCAACACCTTGTTTCACCAGATAGTATGCTGCGCTGGCACCCACAATTCCAGTTCCGACAACAATGACTTTCATTTTCCTCCTCCTCCTCTCCAGTATAGATAAACCATTTCATTCACATTATTTTCTGCGTAATGAAGTATATCAGGTTATATTTCAAAATATATGTATCTGAATGGATTATTTATTCTAAAGACAACCCCATCCCTTACCTGATACCAGTTAAAAGATGCGTTTGTCTTTCCTTATCACCATAAGCTATTTTCCTAAATCCTTTTTCATCCGCTGCATCGCATCTACAACCTGCATGGTAGATTCAATGTTTTTTCGTTTTTCTTCACATCTCCAAACAGCCTGTAAAATATCATTTGCATAACGCATTTTTCCTTCTTTCGACAGCCATTTCACAAATGCTTTAACAGTAGTCACTAATTCTTTATACTGCGTATTGCTGACATACATTTGACCGCCAAAAAGCTCGTAGATATCTTTCGTAAGCAAGTTTTCCCAAAAATCAGGACCACATTCTTCCCAGCTGTGAATGTTTTTTCTTTCCATTATTTCTCGAATATCATACAGGCTATTTCGATACTTTCGCTCGGTAGATTTTGACTTTCCTTCTGTCTTCTCCTGATAAAAACGAGTCATATCGTTCGTATAAAAAGCATCGATTGTCTCTCGTGAGAAACCCAACCTGTCATACATCGGAATATCTTTTTCTAAGACAACGGTTTCCCGATTTTTCGCTTTCAGAACTGTTTGAACAGAAGTAGAACGCTCCTCTCCACCTGTTACAAATGGAGATAATGGAAGACCAAGTTCTTTACGCTCTGTATTAAAATCAGGACTTATTTTGACGTCTGAATACTTCTGCATTACAAAACGGTTTTCATGAAACTCTGCATTTTTTAGATAGGTTTCAACTAATTGGCTTTCTCCTTTGTCCATTAATTGGCGAATAGATTGATGATTATATTCCGGTATAGGCATGTCCATGCTTGTCTGTATACGCATCGAAGCATAGGCAGTAAAATAGTCAGGCACATTCTCGCCTGTTTCAACTACTGTCTGTGTTACTTCAACCGTTTTCGGAAGTCTGTGCGTTTCTTCATAATCATTGACAAGAATAAATGCATCGCTTACTGTTACTATTTTTTGTAAAAATTGACGTAGACATTCTAAGGAAGTTGTTTCGAAAGTAAGTTGATTATCTTCTATCTCTAAAGTTGCTTGTAATGATTTAATCGTGATATCTTCTGCTAATTCACTATCCTTATAATTTTGAATTTTACCCACCCAGCCCAGCAGTTTATGTTGAGCAGTCCACTCTTTGATATCCAGGTCCACGTCATTATAAAGAAACACCTCTGCACGTTTTGGATGAGCTAAATCAAATGTATACGTAAAGAAAGTAACCTCTTTTTCATCCTTTTTCCGTTCTTCCTTCTCTTCATAAGGCGCCACCAAAATTTCAGGGTAATAGTCAATCATCACTTTATCATGATCAAGTTGTTTCTCCCTCGCAATCGTCTCTACGTATGCAATTTGCTTCTCGTATTCTTTTGGATTATGCATGCTCCTCATGCCATTAAAATAATAGACATCATTAATCGGTTCTAATAAACCAATCGTCCCCATCCAAGGCAGTACCTCCGGGAAATGTTCTTTTGTATTTGGCATATGATACGTCTGCTTCGTAAAATAGTCTTCAAAAACAACATATTCATCTGTTTGATCAACAGCTTGTACAAATTGAGGACTTAGCGTTGCCCAGCGCTCCGCCATTGTTTTTTCTTCCGATTTTAATCGATCTTTCATCTCAGATACAAACCATTCAATTCCACGTAACCCATTTTCATAACGGTGAAAGAAGTATAACCAAAAATGGAATAATCCTCGGCCTGATTCATCAAACATATGCTTTGTTCTTTTTTTAAATTGTGATTCTAACGGAAAATATGCGCTTTGTGATATTTTACTATAAATAAAGTCATCCAGCTTACCGACCAATACTTCTTTCAGCTGAAAAAATCGATCTTCTTTTACCACTTTCAACTCAGTTAAATTATCCTTAGCCATACAACATTTTTTATATTTTTTCCCGCTGCCGCATGGACATGGATCATTTCGTTTCACTGCCATGCCGATGCTCCTTTCTTTATCCGGATTCTTTTACATGTATTCTTTATTTTATCATGGTTTTTCATATTTGTTGAAATTTTAAACTGGTGAGGGAAAATGGGTTTTTTGTAGTTGAATAAGGGGACCTCCCTCTGTTTTTTGGTTAAAAGGGTATTTCCTGACTTTATGTATTTTAACCTCTCTTCCTGCCCCCTACATAAAAATGCAAATCTTTGACAATATAATAAACCAAGCATACACTTGAAATATAAATAGTTAATACTTTTAACTATTAGTACTTTTAAGTATCGGAGGGATCAACTTATTAATCAAGAAGACAAACAGGAACTTTCTAAACTGCTTTCTATTATGGTTCACAAATTCATTGTTGCTTATGGAAAAATACTTGATAGTGATATATCCGGATCGCAAGTATATATTTTGGAAATTTTAACAGGTGATGGTGCTAAAAAAAGCTCAGAGTTATCAGAAAGGCTTGGTATCAGTTTACCTGCTGTTACAAACCTTACGAATAAGCTGGTCCAGAAAGGTTATATTGAACGAAAACCTTCTGAAAAAGATCGCCGGATAACCCTGATGCAAATCACGCCCCTGGGATCCGAGGTGCTCGATCAAATTAATGAAAAGTATTTTGCGTTGACTGATTCATTATGGAAAGATTTTTCGAATGATGAATTAAGTGATCTTCATGGATATTATAAAAAGATGGTAGACAACCTAAAAGAATATAAATTGGATAAGGAGTGATTGACGATGTCTGAATCAGAACAAATCGCAGTTATTACAGGTGCCGGCAGCGGTATGGGACGTGCTACAAGCCTAAAGCTGGCTGAAATGGGCATGAAATTGGTCTTAGTAGACTTTAATGAACAAACAGGTGAAGAAACACGACGCCTTGTTGAGGAACAAGGCGGGGAAGGAATCTTTGTTAAAGCGGATGTTTCCAAAAGCGAAGACGTACAAAATTATGTCAATACCGCTGTTGAAAATTATGGCCGCATTGATGTCTTCTTCAACAATGCTGGCGTCATCCAAAAACCTTATTTATTAGCAGATATACCTGATGAAGAATACGATCGTGTCGTTTCTGTTAACTTTAAAGGCGTATTTTTGGGTATGAAGTATGTAATCCAAGTAATGGAAAAACAAGGTTCCGGTGTCATTATCAATACTTCATCAAGCTCCGGACTGCGCGTGGAACATAGCTTAGCTGTTTATTCTGCCAGCAAACATGCCGTTGTAGGTATTACCAAATCAGCTGCAAAAGAATATGCCGATAAAGGAATCCGTGTTAACGTTATCTGCCCAGGCGGCGTAGAAACGAACTTAGTAGCGGGCTTCCAGAAAACATGGGAAGAAACCGGAAACACACCAAAAATTGATTATCCAGTTATCGGGCGCATGTCCGAACCTGATGAAGTCGCTAATGTTGTTGCTTTCCTGGCTTCCCCTGGCGCAAGTTATATGACCGGTTCCGTTCTAGCTGTTGATGGCGGTTTAACGCTATAAGGAATACTTCTCTCAATAACGGGTATAGTCAAAGGACACGTGAAATAAAGGAGCGTATGATGGATGGATAGCTTAACAATGAAAAATGCATTACAGGAGTATGTTGATGCGTTCAATGCGAACGATATCGACCGCCTGATGGCATTATTTTCAGATGAAGTAAGTGTAGAAGATCCTTTTAGTTCGCCAGCTAAAATTGGACGTAAAGAAGTAGAAGCATTCTACAATGAAAGCATGTCCGGCGCCAATTTGGAACTATTAGCGGCGCCTCGTGGTTCTTACAGTAACGCTGCAGCAATTACCTTCGCTGTCCATACTGAGAAAGAAGGTCACCCTGTACGAATCGATGTTACAGATGTGATGACTTTTGATTCGGAAGGTAAAATTGCTACGATGCACGCTTATTGGGGACCGGATGATATTCAGCAGCTTTAGTTGAGTCAGTTTTTCGTACTTGCAGTGTTTAATTATTTTCGTACATCTTGTTCATAAACAAGATGATTAAATAAAATACAAATTTGAAAAGGATGATTATCATGGGACGTTTAACAGGTAAAGTAGCTATCATCACTGGCGCAGCACTTGGAATGGGAGCTGCAGAAGTAAAGATTTTTGCAAAAGAAGGGGCAAAGGTCGTTGCAACAGATATTGTAGAAGATACGCTACAAGAGGTAGTGAATGACATTAAAGAAAACGGCGGAGAGGCTATTGGTTTGAAACACAATGTAACTTCTGAGGAAGAATGGAAACAAGTGATTCAGAAAACAGTTGACCAATATGGTAAAATCGATGTCCTTGTCAACAATGCTGGTGTTTCCAGTCCAAAAACCATTGCACAAATGGAAATGAACGAATGGAATAAAATTCTGGATATTGACCTGAACGGCTGTGTGATTGGAATGAAATATGCAATTCCAGAAATGCAAAAAAACGGAAGCGGTTCTGTCATCAACATTTCTTCCATTGGCGGACTGGTAGGTATGGCCGGAACAAGCCCATACACTGCTGCAAAAGGGGCTTTACGTTCCTTATCCAAATCAGCAGCTGTCGATTATGGTAAAGATAAAATCCGTGTCAATTCCGTCCATCCAGGAATCATTGAAACACCAATGACTGCAGATACCTTTGCAGATGCAACACCATACTACAAAACGTTCACACAGCTTCCTTACTTCGGAAATCCGGATGATGTAGCATACGGCGTGCTGTTCCTGGCATCCGATGAATCCCGATTTATGACCGGAGCTGAACTTGTGATTGATGGCGGCTGGACTGCTCTTTAATCGGACAAGGCAGTCTTGCTATAAATAAATATAAAATCCCCTTTTTTTCTTATTTATCATGAAAAAGGGGATTTTGTATAGTTATTCATTTATCTTACAATGCCACAAAGAACAAAAAGAACGTAACCATACCACTTAAGCCTTCTTTTTAGTTTGTAGAAAATGATATGGATGCGGCCTGTTCATCATCAGTATGTTTTTCTACAAGCGATAATTCTAATCCAAGAACATGGCCTATTTTTAATAAAGTTGTCAGCTTCGGTACGTCTTTCCCATTTTCCATCCGGCTAATTGTTTTTTGAGGAACATGGGATAGCCTTGACAGTTCTCGTTGAGACAGCCCTTTTCTAGCTCTTGCAGCTGTCAATTTACCTACAACTTCTAATACGATAAATAATTCCGGATCATCTTTTGCTACATCTTTTCGAACATTTTCAAAGTTGCTCATTAAAATCACCTCTTTAGATAATACTTATATTTTATAAAAAATACATTTACTCAAAGAGAGTTATACATGTTATTTGAGTTTTAAAAACCTTCTCAAACACTAAACATTCCTGATTCATACTTGCAGTTCCCCAGAATGTATCACTTTCCCGTTTTCTTTCAACATAATTTGAAGTTGGTAGAATTTACGCCATGTTATCCGGACCTTTTTTTGAATGCTTTTAAAGCCTTCGTAAACCGGCTGCCGTCCACTGCCATCTCTGTAATAATGAATCTTCATCATGATAACTCCTCATTTGATACTTTTGTGTTATCAGAACCTCCTTCTAGATAATATTAAGGTATCAATAATGTTAAAATCTTTCCCTTTCGCATTTAATCAGCCTATTCATAGTTTCTATTAATAAAAAATATTCTACGGTATATATTTACTTCTATCAAAATTACAAAATTTATTTTTCAGATATTATTTACTTTACAATTCATTGTTTTATATAGCTTATTTCTTTATTTTATTGGGGAAAATCATTCTAAATGTCAAAAACATATTTATTTCAATTTATTTTTGGCATTGATATTTTTAATTTTTCCACAGTGCAGAACCATAAAATAACCCACCTTATCTGTTTAAACAGATAAGGTGGATTATTTTATCATTTATCGTAAAACTGCCAAACAGCTTTCATTCCTATTCTTACATACAGCAACGCTTATATTTCTTGCCACTTCCACACGGGCACGGATCATTGCGTCCAACCTTTTCATTTTTGACAACAGGCTGATTTGCCATTTGTATGAAAAAATCCGATATCATGTCGGATGGTGCACTTTCGGGTAATACATTCCCCATCTTTTTCAGTTGATTGAACGTGACAAACCCTGTCTCCTTCAATTCAACAGAAATCAATTCATAATCACTAAAATGCTTTTTTTCTATCCATTCATATCCAAGTTGAAATACATCAAAGAATTCCAGAATCGGCATAATATACTTGAAAAAATGATCCAGGGAACCTCCAAGTCCTCCTAAGAATGTTTGCTGAATTAAGGTTAAACCAAGCCTGCTATCTCTAAGATAGACTTCCTTCCCAATAGGAAATTGGGAAAGGGTTCCAGCCAATTTAGAACGTCCCCCTTGCGTTACTTCAATTCGTCCCCCCGCACTTGACGGCTGAATATCACGCCAGGATAGCTGATTCCATAAACCGTCCATCATTAAAACGTATTTTTCCATCGTGGACAATTTCTGAAAAGATGCTAACTGTTTCATTGGGATGAGTTTATCCCCGCTTATCCGGCTTATCCGATACAGCTTTAATTGTTTTCCTAACAGATAAAAGTAATGGTATAACCCTATATCCTCCTGGTTTAAGGTCGGTTTATGAAATAATTGCAGGTCGAGCAGCTGGTCCAATTCCTTCCAGAAATTCCGTGTAATATGCTGTCTCGCTTTTGTCAGTTTTAAACTGCCTTCATTTTGAATTTTTTCAAGAAAAGCTGAAAAAGCCAATACAGCGGTTGGAGTTTCCAAATTTTTCTCCTCTAACATCTGTACAAAGTGTGCATCCACATGAAATGCTTCCTCACCATCATCTGGAAAATAATCTGCTTCTTCTTGTTCTTCCAGATACGCATATAAATTATTATCAAAGAACCACTCTTCCAAGTCATCTGATGAAAAATACGTGTCGAAACGATGTCGGAAGTAGTCCTTTTGTTTACAGACCATTTTAATCTCATCGAAATTTTCTTTATCTATATATTCATGCTCATACGCAAACTTGGCAAACTTTTTAAATGTCGTCAAATAAGGAGAAACATCACTTTTATTACTGCTAAGCACTTTTCGAATATAATATTCTCCCAGAAAATCTACCATATCCTCTGCGAGCAGATGCTGTATTTCTATATCCTTATGATATAAAAAGCTTTCAGCGAAGAATCCGAGACGGGCAACATGACGATTGACCGTATTTGATTTAAGTCCCTGTTTTTCTGACAAGTCTGCTGCAAACGCAGCGAGCGTCTTTTTCAGATTTTCGAAATATACTTCTTCTGAAATCTCATTTTCAGTGAAGCTATCAGAGCTCATTCTATCCCCTCCGAAATATAGATGATATCTATTATTCTACCATCTATTTGCGCACTCGAACGAACTATATCCTTCATTTCATTAATAAGCCTTCACCAATCCGCCATCAATCAGCAGCGTTTGTCCAGTAATATACGTATTCCGGTAAGATCCCAAAAACACTGCAGCCTCCGCGAATTCCTCCGGCGTACCATAACGGCCAATAGGAATGGACTGCTGAACATTCTTTTGCCATTCTTCTAAAGCTACCTCATTCTGTGCTGCATTTTTTTGATCAAGTCCTCTTAATCTGTCCGTATCAATTTTCCCTGGTCCGACAATATTGATTAATATATCATCCGCTGCATAATCCGCTGCCAGCGACTTGCAAAGTGCCTGCACACCACTTCTAAATATATTGGAAAGCAACAACTCACTGATTGGTTGTTTAATGGAAGTAGAAGCAATATAGATCATTCTCCCCTGCCCATTTTTCTTCATTAAAGGAAGCGCTGCTTGAAAGGCACGAACCGAGCTCATTAACGTTAGCTCAAATGCATCATACCAATCTGCTTCTTCACTGTTTTCAAAATCAATCACCGGCGGACCACCTGCATTGCTTACTAATACATCAAGCACCCCGAACTGTTCCTTCACAAATGAAAATAAACGATTTATGTCTTCCTTTTTGGACACATCTGTGACAAACGGAACCACTTCACTCCCTGTCTGATTGGAAATATCCGCTGCAGTACGTTTCAACGTATCCTCCGTTCTTCCAGTAATAATGACAGAAGCACCTTCTTCCGCATACTTATGAGCAATTTCTCTACCAATGCCTTTGCTGGAAGCTAACACGAGTACTTTTTTGTTTGTGAGTTTTAAATCCATTATTGGTCACTCCTTTTTTAGTGTTATGGATAATATAGCATAAGGGGATTAGAGATAGGAGAATTGTTTTTCTAAAACATACTTATTAACAAAAGAAATAACACTAAACCTTTCCGATATAGGCGTTAGCATACTTATCAGGAGAGGGCCTTTTACAATGTTTTATACATCTTTATATGTAGGAGCGGCTTATATTCACCAAACATTTACATGAAATAAACGATGAACCACTCCTGTCACTGAACCATTTCATATGAATCATGATATCTGTATCCAGCCTGTCTATGATTTACGACCAGTTATCAATCGATAAATTAAAATCACTAAAGCTACAACTAATAAGATATGCACAAGGTTTCCTGCGATATCTCCAATAAAACCCAGTAACCAAAGTACTAAAATAATCACGAAAATAGTCCAAAGCATAGTCTGGCCTCCTTCTTTCTTCTTTTCGTAACCATTCCCTTTTCTCATTTTTGGTAAACCAAAGCTCTACTTAGTAGCTGTATTGTTATAAATGATGTATAGCATTTATAACTCTATATTTATTTAATTCTCTATTAAGATTTTTCCAATTGAAAGTCATGGTTTAAAGGTTCATTATTGGATAAACAGTACACTACAAGCTTGATTGATGAAACATCTAATTCCATCACAGAGGAATATCTCCTTGAATGGTAAACCTCATCCTTATCTCATGCAAAAACTCCCATGCATTTTAACTAATATAATGCATGGGAGTTCCCTATTCTATTTAATACCATACATCTTTCTCGAGCACTCTTTCCCCTTTTATTTTTCACTTTGATTGATGTCCATCCCGTCCTCGTGTTTAACATTTATTGAATGAATAAATGTTCTAGTCATCCTTATACTCATTTTACAATCCCTATTTACGATGATTCATTGCTAAACCTGAATCATCACTTTTAAAGAATCCGACTGATGTAACATAGAATCTATCCCTGCTTGAACTTCATCTAATTCAAATTGATGTGTTATAACATGATTAAATATATGATTTTCATCAATTAATTTAACAGCAATTTTAAAATCCATATCAGAATAAACTCTTGTACCAATCAGCGAAACTTCTCTAAAGTTAACTTGTTGCAAATCTACTAATGCTGGATTTTTAAAAACGCTAACTACAATGATTTTTCCAGCATTTTTCACTAGATTTATTGCATCTGATATTGTTTTCTCCACACCTGCCACTTCAAAAACAATATCAGCTTTTCTTTTATTTAAATGCATGAAAGATTCTTCCAAATTTTCACGTGGATTTATCGCGGTAAAACCTATTTTTTCTATAAATTCTCTTCGTTCTTTACTTATTTCTGTGACATAAATGTTTTTTGCACCATTTATTTTTGCACATAATGCAGTAATAACTCCAATAGGTCCACCACCTAAAACTAAAACATCATCGCCAAGTTTCAGGTCTGCCTTTCTCACTGCATGTACGCCAACAGCAACCGGTTCTACTAGTGCTCCTTGCTCAAATGTCATTTTTCCCGGCAGAGGAACGACTTGTTCTTCAGCTACTTTTACATAATCAGCTAAACCGCCATTGGCATCTATACCGGTCAGCTTTAATGTTTCGCAAATATGTTTATTTCCAGTCATACAAGATTCACACGCATTACAATAGATAAGTGGATTTACGGTAACTTTTTCTCCTTTTATAAACGAAGAATGTGCATGACAATCCGCTACAATACCGCTAAATTCATGGCCTAATATTAGTGGAGCTTGAGCACGGGGATGCATGCCTTTATATATCCCTATATCTGAACCACAGATTCCTACATTCTTCACTTTAATAAGAAGCTCACCTGTTTCTATCTTTGGGATTGGAATTTCAGTGATTTTTAACGTTTCCGGATTTGTGTAAATGGCTGCCTTCATTCCATCACCTGCTTATACTTTTTGACTTTAAAAATAAATTATTATAAAGCTGCTTATCTGCCCATCCAACCTCCATCTACTAGCAAAATATGCCCGTGTACGTACTTGGATGAATCAGAAGCCAGAAATATAGCGCTCCCTTTAAAGTCTTCTGGGTGTCCCCACCTCTCAGCAGGAATTCTATCCAAGATCTGCTTACTACGATCCGAGTCATTCAATAGTGCTGTATTCAAATCTGTTTCAATATACCCCGGTGCGATTGCATTCACATTGACATTATATTTTGCCCATTCATTTGATAATGCTTTAGTTAATTGAGCGATTGCTCCTTTTGCTGATGCATATGCAGGTATAAAAACGCCCCCTTGAAAAGAAGTTAAAGAAGCAATATTAATAATTTTTCCTTCTCGATTTTCTACCATATGCTTACCAATTTCCTGACATAAAATCCATACAGATTTTAAATTTATATCAATAACTTCATCCCAATCTTTTTCTGAAAAATCTACTGCAGGAGACCTTCTCTGAATTCCTGCAGAGTTAACGAGTATATGAATTTCCCCATATTCATGAATAATATTTGCGACTACTCTTCTGATTTGCTTTAAATTGCTCATATCACTTTCAACAATAAATGCTTTTTTTCCTGTACTTTCAATTGCTTCCTTTGTGCCAGTGTCATTTACATTTCTTTGAAGCAAGACAATATCTGCACCTGCTTCAGCCAGTCCAATAGCAATAAATTTCCCGATTCCTCTAGTTCCACCCGTAACGATTGCTGTTTTACCGTTTAAATCAAATAAATCCACTATCAATTACACCCTCTTTTTATGAACATAGCTTACAAGTGCCGATTTATAACGGGCAAATAGAAAATCATCGTTTAATTAGGACCCCATCTATATAAAACCAGCAGCTTCCCTTATATCTAATACGTAATATATCTGATTAACTTAAAGAAGTTCAATACCGCACGCTTCTGCAACTACTTCCACAATATGTTTTACAGCAATCTGATCAGCCAGTCCTTCTCTTTCTACACCTAACTGCATTTGAATATGGCAACCAGGATTGGAAGTAATAATTGTATCTGGGCTTACAACTTTTACATTTTTCATTTTCATATTTAAAATTTGCATTGATTCATTAAAATGTACAATATTATAAACTCCTGCTGACCCACAGCAAAGTGCTTTATCTTTTAATTCAATATAGTTTAGGCCGGGGATACTACGAATAATTTTTAGCGGATCATCAAACACTTTTTGTACATTTTCTAAATGACAGGACGGCTGAAATACTGCATTCACAGGAACTTCATGCTGAAATTTCAAATCAACCATCGCCATCAACTCAGCAATATCTCTGACTTTATCCGTAAATTTTATTGCCCGTTCGTGCCATTCTGTTCCTTCCTGAAACAATTTGGGGTATTCTTTTAAAGTTGCACCGCAACCGCCTATGGTATTCACAATATAATCAAAGTTGTATGCTTCATAGGCTTCGATATTTTTCTTCGCCAGTTCTACCGTCTGGTCATGTTCTCCAGCATGATGCTGCAATGCTCCACAGCATGTCTGTGACGGAATATTGGTTACTTCCATATCATGACTAGTTAAAATTTGAACAGCTAAGTCATTGATACGACTGAAAAAAATGTCCATAATACACCCTTGAAAAAATCCAACTTGAATATGTTTTTTTCGAAAAGGGTTCGACACGGGCTGTAATCGTTTACTCAGACGTACTTCTGGCATTGCTTTATTAAGATCTCGATATTTTTTCATCGGCTTTAGAAGATTCCGATTATTTATTGCGCGTTTGACTCCTATCACTTGATAAGCATATAGCCCTTTGTTTACCAATCTCAAAACTTGTTTATTTTTTAAAACTACCTTAAAAGCAACTGTCCTTATCCCTTTTTCAAAGACACTCATCTTCTTGTTCTCTTTTAATACTTCAACTGCTGACATCAATATATCTCCATAACGGACATTGGTCGGACATACCGTTTCACAGGCTCTGCACCCCAAACAGAGTTCAATTCCTTCTTGCATGTCTTCGATAGCAATTTTTCCTTCAGCAGCCATCTTTACTAAATTGATGCGCCCTCTCGGTGAATGTTTTTCTTTTTCAAAAGCCAGATAAGTTGGACATGCTGGTAAACAATACCCGCACTGAACGCAGTCAAAAGTAGCCTGATAATCCAGCTTTTCTATCAATGATTCAGTCATTTTTTAACACTAACCTTTTCTCTCCCGCTTCCGGGAATATTTTTCCTGGGTTCAGGATATTCTGGGGATCAAGTGCTTGTTTGATAGCCTTTTGAAATAACATACCGTCCTCTCCCACTTCCTGGGGAAAGAATGGTTTCTTCATTGTACCGATTCCATGTTCACCCGATAATGTTCCCCCCAGTTCAATGGCGTAATGGAATATTTCTTCTACTGCATCCTCTACTCGGGAGACCTCTTCTGCATCCCTCATGTTGGTATTGATAGTTGGATGAAGGTTTCCGTCACCTGCATGGCCAAATACCACGATATTCAGTTGATATTTTGCTTTGATTTCATCAATTTTTCGAAACATAGCAGGTATCTTACTGAGCGGTACGGTAGCATCCTCTGATATTTTAGTATAGCCACTCTGGACAATTGCCGGGGAAACCAATTTTCTTACTCGCCAAAGTTTAGACTCTTCTTCTTTCGTTTTCGCAATTTGAATATGGTCTACCCCGATTTCCTGGAGGGCTTCTTGAATTACATTTAACTCTTTCTGCAGTACACCTGGATCGCCATCCACTTCAACAAGCAGAATAGCCGCAGCAGTTCTGGGTAATTGAAGATTGGCATAATCTTCGACTTTATTGATTGCATTGTTATCCAAAATTTCCATTTTTGATGGTCTTACCCCAGATGTTAATATGCGGGAAATGGATTTTCCTGCGGTATATAAATCGTCAAACAAAATCATTGCCGTTTTGGTAGCCAATGGTTTTGGAATCAACCGCAGTGTTGCCTCGGTTATTATACCGAGTGCCCCCTCTGAACCAATTAACAACTTGGTTAAGTCGTATCCGGTTACATTTTTAACCGTGTTGCCTCCTGTCCGTATAATTTTCCCTTCTGCTGTAACTACTTCTAGTCCCAACACATAATCTTTGGTCACTCCATACTTCACACCACGGGGGCCGCCCGCATTTTCGGCTAAATTTCCTCCAATTGTACAGATCGAGGAAGACGATGGGTCCGGAGCATACATTAAATTATGTTCTTCTGCCAGTTGATGAATATCTCCTGTTTTCACCCCTGGGCTAGCCTTAATCAATAAATCATCCGGAAAAATTTCCAAGTAATGGTCCCATTGCGAAAAGTCTATGACTATACCGGCATGTACCGGTAACGGCCCGCCAGAAAGGCTTGTACTCGCTCCACGAGGATAAAGTGGAATATCGTACGCAGCAGCCAATTGAACTACTTTTTGTACTTCTTCTGTTGACATAGCCTGTACAACATAATCCGGTATATATTGTCCAAAAGAGCCATCATAGCCATAAGAAACACGATCATCCATATCAGTCAATAGGCGATCGCCCACTATGTCATATAACTTTGTTGCTATGTTATCTTTCATCTTTGAACCACCTATATTCTATTGATAGTTAGCTTTAGCACCTGTTTATTGAATCGAAGTGCATGACTTTTATCATTAACTGTTTTTAAATTCCAATTACGAGAGGAATACCTATCCTTTCATTCAAAAGCTTCTTTTCATTTTGATATTTTAAACGTGTTATTTTTCAGAAATGAGATAGGAAAAACTTCTATCTAATATTCAACTTATTTTCTACTCCATATTCTTCATTTCCACTTCAGCATACTCCTATCGATTACGAGAAGTTTTCATGAAGCATATTTGTTTTAATATCTATAATATGTTCACGCATATATTTTTTGCATTCGTTTTCGTTTCTTTCTGACAAACTGTTGATTATCTTTTTATGTGATTCAATTGCTCGGACCGGACGATGAGAATCAACCGTCATTATCACTCCATACCATTGAATTTGTGCTTCAATAGTCTTCCAGAAATCTGTCAAAATATCGTTATCTGCATATTCTATTAATGTACTGTGGAGATTTCTATCTGATTGAAAAAAAACCTCTACATCCCCTTTTTCCAATGCTTTTTCCGCTTGAATCGTCTCATCTCTCAATGCCTTAATAACTTCATCCGGTATCTTATTCATAGCTAACTCAACAGATAAATCCTCTAAAGCAATTCGAATATCATAAACATTCTCAATACCTTTTTTTTCCGGAACTTTTACAAATGTCCCGGACCGCGGTTTAATTTCTACCAGGCCGTCATCACTCAGACGATTAATTGCCTCTCTTAAAGGCGTTCGGCTGACATTTAGACTCTCTATTAATTCATCATATTCGATTCTTGTACCCGGCTCTAATTCATTATTAACAATTCGATGCAGTAAATAATTATAAATCTTATCACTCAAACTGGTTGTATCTATTTTTATACCTTTTGACATATTTTCTCACCTGACTGTCTTTTTTATTATTCCATACATATCTTAGAACTTGTACAGTCAATAAGCATTCACCATCCCTCCATCAATCAGCATGGTCTGCCCGGTAATATACGTATTTCTATAGGAACCCAGAAACACAGTTGCATCTGCAAATTCATCTGGCGTGCCATACCGGCCAATGGGAATGGACTTTTGAATATTATCCTGCCAAGTTTCTAATTCTACATGGTGTTTCTCCGCATTTTTCTGATCAATGCTTATCAATCTATCGGTCTTTATTTTACCTGGCCCAACAACATTAATTAAAATATGATCTTTTGCATAATCTTTGGCTAAAGATTTGCAAAGTGCTTGCACTCCGCTTCGAAAGATATTGGAAAGTAACAGTTCACTGATAGGTTCTTTAATAGAGCTGGATGCAATGTAGACAATTCTCCCCTGACCATTTTCTTTCATTAAAGGAATAGCTCTTTGGATGGATCGTACAGAGCTCATCAATGTCAATTCAAATGCATCATACCAGTCCGCTTCATCACTCATTTCAAAATCAATTATTGGCGGTCCCCCTGCATTACTTACCAATACATCAAGTATACCAAAATGTTCCCTTACAAAACCAAACAATCTATTGATATCTTTCTTTTTCGTAACATCCGTAACATACGGTGTTACTTCACCAGCCATCTTCTGATTTATTTCATTAGCAGTTTTCTTTAACACATCTTCATTTCTCCCTGTAATGATAACCGATGCGCCTTCCTCGGCGTACTTATTGGCAACTTCCTTCCCAATACCTCTGCTGGAAGCCAAAACGAGTACTTTTTTATTTTTTAATTTTAGATCCATGGTTACCTTCTCCCTTCTTTTTTATTTTTTATATACTTTTGTAAAATTGGCAAAAAGAAAGATAACGCTGCTAAAATAATTAACGTTAATGCTATCGGACTCTGCAGAAAAATAGTATAGCTTCCATCTGACACAACCAAAGCGCGTCGAAACTCTCTTTCGGCCATTGGTCCAAGTATTAATGCAATAATAATCGGTGAGACCGGAATTTCAAGTTTTATTAAAAAGTACCCTAAAATAGCAGTTGCTAACATAACGTAGACATCGAAATAGTTATTGTTAACAGCAAAAGCTCCTACAACACAAATGGTAAGGACAATTGGTGCTAATAGTATCTTGGGCACATCTAATATTTTCACAAAATATTTAATGCAAATCAAACCAACTATAAACAGAATAAGGTAACTTACTAGCATCCCTGAAAATATGGAGTATACCAGCTCCCCATTGGTTTCAAAAATCTGTGGGCCGGGTCGAACTCCTTGTATTATAAGAGCTCCCAACATAACTGCTGCCACAGCATCCCCTGGAATCCCAAGTGTCAATAATGGTACAAATGCACCTGCTGTCAAACCGTTATTAGCAGATTCTGGAGCAGCAACACCTTCTTCTTTTCCTTCTCCAAAATCATACGTTGATTTTCTTCTCGTCCATCTTTTCGCTTCATTGTATGAAACGAAAGAAGCAATATCTGCCCCGGCTCCAGGTATAATGCCAATAAAAACACCAATAAGAGAAGACCGAATAAGATTCACCCATCCCCTGAATGTATCAAAAATGTGCCTGAACAAATGACTATATTTAACTTGAGGTATCGCCATTTTCTTTTCCTCATGAATCATCCGAAATGCTTCAGCTGCTGCAAAAAGCCCAATTAAAGCAGGTATTAATTCAATCCCTCCAGATAGATTAGTAGAACCGAAAGTAAATCTGGACTGTGCCGTCACCGGATCTAAACCGACTGATGCAATGAATAGCCCTATAAGTGCTGCAATAATCCCTTTAAGTATCGATTTGCCAGAAACACTTGCGATGATAGATAGACCGAATACAGCAAGACCAAAAGTTTCGGGAGATCTGAATTCAAGTGCAAATTTTGCTATTTGTGGAGAGATAAATATTAATACCAATACTCCAATTATCCCTCCCACAAAAGATGCTACCAGAGCAATAATCAAGGCCCTGTCTCCCTCTCCTCTCTGGGTCATTGGATAACCATCTATAACTGTGGCTGCAGAAGATGGTGTTCCGGGCGTTCTCAACAATATAGCGGTCAGGGATCCTCCATAAATCCCTCCAAAATAAACACCAATCAGCAATAATAATCCGGATAACGGTTCCATACCAAAAGTCACCGGCAGCATAACGGCTACGCCCATTGTCGCTGTTAATCCAGGAATGGCACCAATAAACATCCCTACCAGGATACCAAGCACGATCACAATAAAAACAGTCGGCTCCAGTACATTCAAAAGTCCTTCTCCTAATAGTTCCATTATTTCCCCTCCTTTCTAAAATAGCCTTCCTCTGGGTAAAGGAACACTTAACAACTCTTGGAAGAAAAAATATATGCCTGCTGTTACCAGCACACCAACCATGACATTCATAACAATTTTTTTAGAACCTAAATAAAAGGCTAGACCGATTATTAGTAAAGGTGAAGTAATAATAAACCCCAAAACAGGAACTAAGAATATGTATAGCGCATAAGCAATAATCATAATCAGTTCCTTCATATATAGAACTAATTTTTGGTCTGTTTTCTTTTTGTTTTTCAGGATTGTTTTAATCATCAGCACAACACCTGTTATAATGAGTAAACCTCCAATTACCTTTGGAAAAAAAGAAGCATCCACATCATCTATAGCTGGATTCGTTAAATTATTATGACTATATATCCAAACAAAACTGCCGATAATAATCACAAAAATTCCAGTAATGCGATCTCCTAATCTCATTCTGATTCCCCTTTTCTTTAAAAGAAGAGCAAGGCTGTTGCAACACTTGCTCTTCCAATTTTTACAGCCCTAAATCTGTAATAATTGCTTCCCATTCATTTGCCTCGTTAGCCATCCATTCTTGAAATTCCTCTGCACCATTCACTTGCATCCCAAGACCGTTGTTTTGCATAAACTCTACAAATTCTTCTTCCTCTGCTCCTTTTACAAATGCTTCCTCTAATTCAGCAACGATATCTTCAGGTAAATCTTTAGGGCCTACAACTCCCCGCCATGTACCGCTCACTATTGGACCTAAACCTGCTTCTTCCATCGTAGGAACATCCGGCATAACCTCTGCTCTTTCTTCACTTGCTACAGCCAATGTAGTTAAATCCCCTGCTTCTACTTGCGTCAGTACTTCTGCAGGGCTAACTGTAACAGCGTCTACTTCTCCAGATAATAATGCTGTCACTGCCGGAGCTGCACCATCATATGGAACATGATTAAATTCAACATCTAATTCTTTTTCAATCGAAGCTGCTACTAAATGCCAGATAGATCCAGCGCCAGCATTCCCAATACTCACTTCACCAGGATGTTCTCTTGCATATTCAATAAACTCTTCAGCATCAGACCATTCTGAGTCACTCTTTACAGTGATTGCTCCTGGATCCATATTGATTTGGGCAATAGCCTGAAAATCTTCATGTGTTACTTCAGAAAGCCCCATAGGCGGTAATGTAGTTAATTCAACCGTTGCAAATAATAAGTTATAACCATCTGCAGCTTCATTGGCAACTTGTGTCATCCCTGTTGCGCCTCCGCCTCCTGACACGTTCATTACCGGTATACTTTCATCAAAATGCTTTTCTGTATTACTCGCCAGGGAACGAGCTACGGAATCCGTTCCACCTCCAGCATCAAATGGAACGACCAGCTCAACAGGATTTTCAGGAAAGGAATCGTTACTTGCTGCATCACCACTTTCTGTCGATGTATCATCTCCACATGCCGCTAACAATAGGACGAAACCAATAAATAATAATGAGTTTAATGTTATTTTCTTTAACATAGTAGCCCCTCCAGCTCATTTTTAATTTCATAACAAATTCTTCTCTCAAAATGTTTAACAGATTATTTATTAAGCGCATGAACATTTGCCGTTTTACTTTTTGATGACATTAACAGGGTATTTGATATCCTTCCCAAGCAAGAAAGCCCTCGCTTCTTTTGCCACTTTTTCTTTCAACTCAACAATTGTCTCTTCTGAATACCACGCAGAATGTGGTGTGATAATAGCATTATTACATTGGTATAGAGGATGGTTTTTTTCACCAGGTTCTTTTTCTAAAACATCAATCCCAGCTCCGCCAATCTGGTTATGTTTTAAAGCATCGACCAAATCCATCTCGTCAACAATAGCTCCTCTTGCTGTATTGATTAAGATAGCATGCTGTTGCATTTCGCTGAACACATTTCTATTAAATAAATGGTAAGTGTCATCATTTAATGGAAGATGGATAGAAACAATATCGGAGTGTTTGATTAAATAATCAAAAGAAACCGTTTCGAACCCAAGATCATGTTTACTAGATCTGGAGTAACCTATTACATTGATTCCTAATGCTTGTGCTTTTTTTGCCAACGTTAACCCAATTCCTCCCAGCCCGACAACACCTAATGTTTGCGCTTTCAATCTTTTTATCGGACGTGCAATTTGAAAGTCCCAGATGTTATTTTTCGTCTGATTATTAAGCATGGTTAATTTACGGACTAAATTAAGCAGCATTGCTAATGCGTGATCTGATACTTCTTCATATCCATAATCCGGGACATTGCAAACTTGAATTCCTAACCCGGTAGCAGTTTCTACGTCAATATTATCTACCCCGACTCCATAATTAGCTATCACCTTACATGCTGGCAATGCAGTTAATACCTTTTCTGTTAATGGCGCATATTGAACAATTATCCCATCTGCATCTCTACAATTTTGAATCACCTCTTCTTCCGTTTTACATTGAAACGTTTGAACATGGAAATCTTCCTCCATAAGAATTCTTTTTTCAATATCAACGGATGGATGATCACAATCCGTAATAGCTATCGTTTTTCCAGCCATTGTTATCTATCCCCCTATCTCTGCCACAACCATTCCATAAAAATTTTCGTTTTTCGTGCTCTATGTTAATCATGAAGCAACATTGCACAAACTAGCTTTGAATCTTTGTTGAAAACAGTTTCTCAATAACATATTCATCTATTCCATGATGACCGCCTTCTTTTCCAAAGCCGCTTTCTTTTATTCCGCCAAAAGGAACTCCTGCTGTAATAGGTAAGGAATCATTTAACCCGACAATTCCATATTCCAAATCTCTGGCAACTCGTTGCCCTCGAGAGAGATCGTTTGTATAAAAATAAGCAGCCAAACCAAATGGTGTATTGTTCGCTTTTTCAACTACTTCCTCTTCTGTTTTAAATGTAAATACAGGAGCAACGGGACCAAAAGTTTCCTCATAAGAAATAATCATAGACTCATTCACTTTAGTAAGAACAGTCGGTTCATAGAAGGACCCATTTTTCAGTGCTTCATTATCCGGTCGTTTTCCACCTGCTACAACTTCTGCTCCTTTTCGCACGGCATCTTCCACTTGTTCTTCCACTTTTTTAACACCACCTTCGTTCACTAACGGACCGACATTTACTTCCGGATCTAACCCGTCTCCAACTTTTAACTCCGCCACTTTCTGCTTTAATTCTTCGACAAATGCTTGATAAATCGTTTCATGTACGTAGACCCGATTCATGCTCACACATGTTTGACCTGCACACCGAAATTTTCCGGTAACTAATTGTTCAACAGCCAACTCTATATCAGCATCCTCAAATACAATAAATGGAGCATGTCCGCCAAGTTCTAAAGATAATTTTTTTACAGTTTTAGCAGAACCCTCAATCAATTGTTTTCCAACTTCTGTAGAACCAGTAAACCCTAATTTTTTTACTTTCGGACTATTTAACAATACATCCGAAACTTCCTGCGAATTTCCTAATACCAGATTTACGACTCCTGCTGGTAATTCCACCTCATCAAAAATTTCAAAAATCATTTTAGCTGATAATGGTGAACTGGAAGAAGGTTTCAATACTACCGTACACCCTACAGCTATAGCTGGTGCAATTTTTCTTGTAATCATAGATACTGGGAAATTCCAAGGAGTAATAGCACCAACAACACCTATGGGTTGTTTTAAGATATTAACGACTTTATCAGCCTTCGATGGAATTACTTCTCCATAAACACGATGTGCTTCTTCTGCGTACCATTGCACGTAATCAATTGCTGCTTGTACTTCACCAACCATATCCTGATAGGACTTGCCCATTTCCAATGTAGCAATTCGTGCTAGATCATCTTTTTTCTCTCTCATCCGTTCTGCAACTTTATACATATAAGAAGCTCTTTCCGAAGCAGCTAAACGAGACCACGATTGAAATGCATTCTCAGCCGCATCGATTGCTTGATCCACCTCTTCCTTCCCAACACGCGGTACCGTTCCTACTATTTCTCCATTAGAAGGATTTCTCACTTCTAAACTATCCTTTCCATCAACCCACTTACCATTAATGTACATGTGTCTCTCTCCTTTTTCTTTTGTATTTAAGCTAATTTTTTTATAGTTACTAGTGAAAGCAATCTTTATAAATCTGAATCAATTCATCCCGAGTTGCTTTGCGAGGATTAATATCTATTAACGGATTATCAATACATTCATCCACCATTTGGGTAACAGCTTTCTGATCCACTCCTACTTCGCCTAGTGTAAAAGGAAGCTGCACATCGATAATCAGCTTTTCAATTGCAGTGACCACTTTTTCTGCCGCTTCGTTCACCGAACAATTATCTGTATTCTCACCTAATAATTGCGCAACTATTGCATACTTCTTTAATTGTGCAGGAAGATTAAATTTTGTTACTCTCGGCAGTAAAATAGAATTGGCAACTCCATGCGCTACACCAAATTGGGCCCCTAGTGGATTGCATAAGGCATGGCATAATCCTAATTTGGCATTATTGAAAGCAATTCCTGCTATTAAACTGGCTTCCAACATCTTTTGACGAGCTTCTATATTATTTCCTTCAAAAACAGCTGTTCGCAGATTTTCTCCAATCAAACGAATCGCCTGGACTGCGAGTGTATCTGTTAAACCGTATGATTTTTTGGAAGTATATGCTTCTATCGCATGTGTCAGTGCATCAACACCTGTAGCAGCTGTAATATGCGGCGGTAGTGTTAAAGTCAATGCAGGGTCTAAAAGAGCCCATCTTGCTGCTACATGCTGTCCGCCTATGGAATATTTTAGAATTTGTTTCGTGTCGTTGATAACGGTTGTCGTCGTTACTTCACTGCCTGTGCCAGCTGTTGTAGGTACAGCAACAATTGGTGTAATGGGTGCTTTCACTTTATCAATGCCTTTAAAATCAATAATCTCCCCACCATTCGTTGCAAGAATTCCTACAGCTTTTGCTGTATCCATAGAACTGCCTCCACCTACAGCAATCAACACATCCGGTTTTACTTTCAAAAACAAACTAAAAGCTTTCTCAACTACTCTATCAGTCGGATTCGGTTCCACTTCATCAAATATCGTATACGTACATTTTTCTTCTAATAAATTGGTTAAAGAGGGTAGAATACCTGCTTGCACAATACCTTTATCTGTTAAAATCAATGCACTCTGAAAATTTTCCCGTTCTATAATTCCTTCTATTTCTTTTATCGAATCCTTTCCAAGAATAATCTCCGTTGGTGTTAAAAAACGGTGCAGCATTTATTTCACTCCTTCATACTTAAACATTTTGCTGTAAAGCCTCGATAGTCTTACTGACAGAGATCACATTCGGATCTGCGGACACCTCTACAAAAACGCTTTCATCTGATTTTATAGCATTTTGTAAAGCACGATGAAATTCTCGATTATTTCGTGCCTGATATGTTTCTATCCCAAAAGACTTAGCTAAATCCGTAAAATTCGGGTTGGTTAAATTTGTACCAATTTCTCTTTTTGGAAATGATTTTTCCTGATGCATCCGAATTGTTCCATACATATTGTTATTAACAACAATGATAATAACGGGAATGTTGTACTGGACACTTGTTGCCAACTCCTGAACGGTCATCATAAATCCGCCGTCACCAGCAATAGAAACTACCTTTCGATCTGGATAAGCCAGTTTTGCGGCAAGTGCGGCCGGCAAACTGTATCCCATTGCTCCGGAAGTTGGACCTAAATAGGTGTTGGGTTTTGTAAACTGATAATATTTATGAATCCATCCTGTATAATTACCGGCACAATTTACGATCATTGCTGATTCTGGCAGAAGCTCCTGAAGATCATAAATCATTCCTTCCTGGTCAACAAAATCTTCACGATATTGCTTTCTTGGCAAAGAAATCTCTTCATAAATCTTTCTGATACGCTGACAGTATGCTGCTCTATCTCTTAATTTCTTTGACGTTTCGTGACGATTGAGAAGAATCAATTCTTTCAGAGCCTGTTTCGCATCACTAACAATTCCAATTTCTGTTTCATATACCTTGCCTACTGCCTGATCATTGATGTCAATATGAATGAGTTTCGTATGTTCTTTGAGCAAAGTGTATTCTTGAGTGAACACTTGTGAAAATTTCATCCCGATAGCTAAAATAACATCTGCTTCCTGAATGGTTTCTATTATTTTCGGATGAGCACTTAAACCAACATGTCCGCCATAATTAGGATGGTCATTTGGAAATGCATCATGCCTTCTGAAACTGGTCATAACTGGAATAGAAGTCAATTCAGATAATTCAAGCAACTCTTTGTGTGCACGAGTACCTGTTACTCCTCCCCCTGCAATAATCAGAGGTTTTTCTGCATTTGCTAGCAGTTGATTCGCTTCCTTTAAAATTTCTTTATTTGGCGATGGTGGTGCCGGGAGCATAGATTTTTGAAATTTCATTTCTGAAGTGGCATACAACATATCAATGGGCAATCCAACCAATACAGGACCAGGGCGCCCTGATTTAGCTACTCGGAAAGCTCTATGTACCAATTCCGGAACACGCTTCACATCATTAATTTCTACTGACCATTTCGTAATATGACTATAAAATTCATTTAGTTTGATTTCTTGAAACCCTTCTCTTTCCCGCACATTTCCACGCAACTGCCCGACAAAAATGACCATTGGGGTCGAATCCTGATGGGCAGTATGGATTCCAACTGCAAGATTAGTTGATCCCACGCCCCTAGTTGCCATACAAACTCCAACTTTCCCCGTTGATTTTGCATACCCTTCCGCCATAAAAGCAGCTCCATTTTCGTGGCGTGTAGAAATCAGCTGTATATCTGAATAATCATAAATCGCATCCATTAGCGGCAAATAACTTTCCCCAGGAACACAAAATACTTTTTCTACTTCCTCTACCTTTAATACTTCTGCAATACCTTGCCCACCGTTTAAAACTTGGCTTCCTTTAACTGTAGTAATCATGAATAACCTCCTCTCAAATTTAAACGCTTACATTTTTATGTCTTTTATATTTAAATCAAATGGAGTACCTAATTCACTCAGTTCTTCATAAATCGCCTGAGTTAAAGGTATTCCCTTCTCATAACGATCTTCTCTCTTCATCTGTTCAATATCACCCGGCATAAAAACTTGCTCAAAACCTTCAGCAGATGCACTGTTTGTCGTTTGTTTAATACGATCATCCATTTTTTGTTTGAAAGTATCCATATCCATAAAACTCGCAATATCTAATACAATGAATAAATGGCCTAACTGCTGCGGTTCCGGGTCATCGTACATCCGGGGAACGTCTTTTCCAAACAACGCTCCTGTTAATACACCCGTCATAATATCAATCATCATCGCCAAACCAGATCCCTTTGGTCCTAATGGTAAAAGAAAACCCTTTAATGCCTCTGCAGCATCTGTTGTTTGTTCTCCATCTTTCGTGATAGCCCAACCTTCAGGAATATTCTGATTATTTTTCACTGCCAGATTGATTTTTCCTCTGGCAACATTACTTGTTGCCATATCCAAGATGGCTGGATGTTCATTCGTTGGCACAGCAATTGACAACGGATTTGTTCCGAGCGTAGGTTCTTTTGATCCCCAAGATACCATGAGCGAAGAAGCATTTGACATAGCTATTCCAATACAATTCTCTTCTGTCGCCATTCTCGTGAAATAAGATGTTGTTCCAAAATGATTAGAATTTCGAACTGCTACAATCGCACTGCCATTTTTTTTAGCTTTTTGAATGGCATTTTGCATTGCTATCTTACCAGCATACTGCCCCCACCCATTATTTGCATCATACAATGTAGTCGTTACGTTTTCCTTTACAATTTCAAGGTTTGTCCTATTTTCAATAATTCCGTTTTCTAACCGCTTTAAATAATCTGCTAACCTGGTAACACCATGCGATTCTACTCCAATTACATTAGCATCGACCAAGCTGTCAGCAATAATTTCTGCTTCTTCTTCCGGTATTTTATTTTTTTTCAATATTTCGCTACAGTACCATCTCAGCTTCTCTACTGAAACATGTATCGTCATTATTTACATCACCTCATGTCTAATATCTAATATATCAGTTGATGGTATTAAGTATAATCAATTATCTTATTAGTGTCAATATTTATTTTTTTATCTTTTTATTATTGTATAAAAGTATTTATTTAGTTCCTTATAAAATCCTTATGAACAGATACTTCTATATTTTTTCTTGCTAAAAAAGCATCAAAACCCGAACGGATATAAATGGTTCCATCCCCTCCATTCTTATATCTGTTCGGGTTTTATTATAAAAGCTCTTTTAATAAATAAACATTTAGTAAAAGTAACAATCAAACGACTCTATCTTCCTTTACGTGTCTATTATTGAATGAAAATCGAACCTTCTCATCCCGGTACAGGATAGCTGATCTTTTTCTCTTTTTTCGATTGATACCACTGATAACATAAAATAATAATGATTAAAATATCGACTGCATCTCCTCCGTAATACATCAGCATGCCTCCAGTTTCTGCCTCTGCTCTTGGAACTCCCTCTGGCGGATAAGCATAAATGACTTTAGAGAGAATTTTATGTCCTGCCAAAGCAGCTATTAATATCAATGAACGATAAAGGTAGCTGTACCGATGCGGAATGGGATCGATGTATATAAGTGTCGCAGCGAAAAAGTACCCCGCTAAAAAAACGTGTAAATGCACTAGCACATGCACCCACATCACACTTACCATCATACTATATAAATTTGTCGTATAAAGGAGCCAAAGGCCGCCTATGTTTAATATTGCCGGAACAATCGGATTGGAAAGGAAATGAAAGAGCCGGCTTCTTAAAACACCAGATACTTTTCGGGCATGAACTGCCGGCAAAGCCCGTAATATCAGGGTTATCGGCGAAGCAAGTACCATCATTAACGGACCAAGCATCCCTAAAAGTAAATGACCAAACATATGCATTGGAAAATAATGATGGGCAGCAGTCATAACAGGATCTACAACACTGATGATGCATAGAACACTACCTGCTATCCATAAGAACGTGCGGTATTTGGGCCAATTTCTGTGTTGCCTTTTGGACAAAAGGAGTGCTGTGCAATATAACAAGATGCCAATCAAAAAAGGTGCGCTTAATAAAAATGGCATAAGCAATCCACTTGAATGAACCCCATGCTGCATCTCCATATGATGAGTGCCTATCATCCGGGTTCACCCCTTCGCAGCTTCATATGTTTCTGCGTCTGATAAAGCACAATTCCTCCAACAATCACAATCACGGCAGCAATGATATTCCATGTTAAGTCATAAGGAAGAATATCCACGCCATAGCGGATTTGGTGAAGCTGTAATAATTTATGCTGAACAAGTCCGTCATACAGATTAAATAAACCGACACCCAGCAGCACACTTCCTAACCAGCGCTTCTTCCACCATGCTCCGCGACGTTTTAAATCTGCCAGCATAAAAAGAGCTGCGACTGTTGCAAACCAGCTGAATGCATGAAAGAGCCCATCTGAAATCAAACCAATCTCGCTAGTAGAACGATCATAAAAATGATGCCAGCCAAGCAACTGATGAAATACTACCTCATCGATAAAAGCAACCATTCCAAGTCCAAACAAAAACCCAGACAAAAAGTTTCGGCCAGAATAGGTAAAGTGCTCTTGCGTCAGTACTTTTCTCATTATAGAAACCTCCATTATCATGGTTGGGAAATTTTAATAATATTGTGCAACTGTACTTATGGGAGACTTTTCAATAATCCCATTTATGATCGGATATTGCCAATTATTCCCTAATGTTAAATAGGAAAATTAATTCTTCATTCGTTTCATTTTAATAGTCATTCCCATTTCGTATTTTTGGTAAACAGTTTTTTGGTATTGGAAGAATTAATAAGAATCTTGGTTATTTTTAAAGATAAGAATGTTATTGTTGAGAACTTTTTAGAATTTAAAGGATGTAATCACAATAGCAATCCCAATTGATTGGATAAATTTGTTATTATATATTTAGTACCTTGACAGGTCATAAGTGCCTTAATTGTTAGTATCTTTCTTACAATACAATCAAAATGTCCCTTTTTTCGTTGGTTTGTACAGCAATACGCCGCTCCAATTTCTCAAGAAAGAGGAATAAATAATACATAAGTCAATAGAAGATAACTTTAACTATGAAAATGGTGTCCATATGATAATTGAAATACAGAAACGACCTATTTTTAATATTTTTATAATGTTGTTGTTTTAACGTAAAATTGATATGCTGATATATATTGGCTTAACACGGAAGGTTGCGATATATCAAAGCTTTAAAAAGCTGACGGATAAGTATAACATTCACTCTAAAAGAGAGTATATTTTAAAATTGAATCAACTATTAGATAAAAGAAAATCCAAGCAGATATACATTTAGATATTACAAACCACTTCATTCCTTAAGTCGCAGCATCAAGATAGAAATATGGAATTAAACATATAAAATTCGAGAAGTTCTGATTTAGTAATACATATAAATGACTACAAATATTGACGGTGATATATGATGGAAAATGTTATAAATAAATTAAAGAACAATATTGTAAACCTCACGAACTCTGAAAGAAAAGTAGCTGACTACATTATTAAAAATTCATCAGAAGTTTCTTTTGATACAATCAACCAATTAGCCAAAAAGATTGGAACGAGTACAACTACAATAATGAGATTCACGAGTAAATTGGGATATGTGGGATATTCAGAATTTCAACATGATTTGCAAGACAATTTAAGAGACAAGGCATCTCCTCACGCCAGATTAGAATCTAATCTAAAAAATGTAGAAGAAGGAGAACTCTGGACACAAACAATTGATTATTATATTAATCAGTTAAGAACGCTTAGCAGCCAAGTAGATAAGGCCTTATTGGATGATATTGTTCAATTGATAACGCAATCCAGACATGTCTATTGTACCTGCGTGCGCAGCGGGCTTCCTGTCGGCCAGTTTTTAACTCAGAACGTAAATCGAATTAAGGGAAATTGCAGGCTTATGGTAGCAGATACGTCAGATTGGGTAGATGAAGTGGTTTCCATGGACGCAGATGATTTACTTATCGCCATAAGTTTTCCAAGATACGCAAAACGGATTAATGATTTTATAAAAACAGCTAAAGCAAGAGGTGTTAAAATAGTTACCATTACAGATAATTATTCTTCTCCAATTGTTGACTATGCTGATGTAGTCATAACATGTGATGCAAATAGTTTAGCATTTCATAATTCACCGATTGCAGCAGCTGTAGCTGTAGACTACATCATAAACGCATTAGCTATTCAAGCATCTAATAGAGATTCAGATCGCTTAGATAAAGTCGACGAAATTCTTAAAAGTATCCATTACCATGCTAAGGATTAGCAATTCATATTCTAAAGCTTTTCACACTATTTTTTATGTGGTGTGAAAAGCTTTTTTTATTTTTAAATTACTGAAAGGGTTTACACAAATAATCAGACATGCTATATTGTAATAAATATTACAATTCAAATTAAAAATGTAATAAATTTTACTAAGGAGTCGTGACTATGTCTAAACAGTATAATGAGAAAGAAACTATACTTACTAAATTGAAAAAATTAAGTTCTACATTACTTGCTGACAGCATGAATTACGAGAATGTAATGGATTATCATATCAAGCCTGTAAATTATAAAGAACCGCTGGCTGGTCAAGTAAGAACAGTTTACGTTTATCCAGGAGATAATTTATATTTACACTATGCAATTTATGAGTCTAATCCCGGCGATATACTGGTCGTGGATTGTAAGGGCTCTACTTATGCAGCATGTCTAGGTAATTTAATGGCTGCAGCCGCTGAAAAAATGGGGATAAAAGGAATAATTGTTGATGGACTAGTTAGAGATAAACAGGATTTATCGAATATGGATATACAAATATATTCTAAAGGATTTGTGCCGACTGGCCCGCGTAAAAATGGACCTGGATCCTTCGATGACACAATCAGCTGCGGGGGCATCCAAGTTCATTCAGGTGATTTTGTAATAGCTGATGAAGATGGTGTTGTCATTATTCCTCGCGAAAAAATAGAAGGATCCATAATATCAGCTGAAAAAAAGCTGGCGTATGAAAACAAACGATTACAAAAGATTATGGAGTTTAATTTAAACGATCAACATAACGATACTTCTGCGCTGGAGCCTTCTTGGTTAAGAGACGCAATAAAAAATAATAGTCAATAGAGATGGAGTGTTGGATTTGAATATAGGATTTATTGGATACGGTGAAGTCGGTCGTGAAATTACGAAAAGTATCAGTGAATATAACGTGGATACTATTTATGCTTTTGACCCTTTATTTCATGGATCAGAATCAAAGAATATTTCAGAAGTTACAACGTTAAGCTTTATTAATACGCCTAAAGAGTTAGTCAAGAAATCTATTGATATTTTATTTGTGGCAGTTCCAGCTAACAATGCAGTAGAAGTCTGGAATTCTATCATAGATTCTTTAGACTCATCTACTTTATATATTGACCTGACAACAGCGAGTGCCGAAGAAAAAAAGACGATAGCTGATAAGCTCGATAAAAAAGGATTAAATTTAATTGATGCAGCTATTATGGGCGCTTTAAAAGTATACGGACATAAAGTACCTATGTTAGTTAGCGGAGTAAATGGGCACGAATTTGTTAATTGGGGGAAAAAATTCGATATGAATTTAACCTGTATTAGCGAAAAAGTAGGAGATGCAACAAACTTTAAATTTATTCGCAGTATTTTTACGAAAGGTCTCTCCACATTATTGTATGAAGTAATGGAGACAGCTGAAAAACTGGAACTGGAAGACGAAATACTTGATTCCATTACTTCAACAATGGACAGAGACCCATTTGAAGAAATCGTAGATAGATATATAAAAAGTAATGTACCACATTCTAAACGAAGAGAAAAAGAAATGGAAAATGTAATAGAATTTATGAAGAGGAATGGCGTGGAACCTTATATGACAAATGGTACAAAATCGAAACTTGAATATATTACACAAGCAAAATTAGATGAAAAATTAAAGTTTGAAGAAGAATTAAATTGGAAGAAAGTTATCCATGCATTAAATAGTTAACCTTAATCGAAGGAGGTTTAAAATGGGGATATTAGCATTAGTGATATTTGTAGTCATACTTATATTATGGAGTGTTAAATTAAAGAGAAATTTAGGGGAAGCTGCTTTAATAGGGTTTTTGGCAATACTATTACTAGGCGGCACCGAAGCAGTTAATTTATTTGTACAGGGAATTACATTTGCGTCGACTTTTTCAGTATTATATGCTGCCATTGCATTTGTATTTATGGCCTACGTAATAGACAAATTAGGAATTGTAGATAAACTACTTGGTATATTGAATTCACTTGTAGGGAGACTACCAGGTGCGCCTGCCTTTATGGATGCTATTGGTTCATCAGTTCTAGGTACTCTGTCAGGAGGAAATTCAGGGAACACTGCTGCAACGGGATCAATTACTGGACCATGGATGATTAAAAACAAATGGAACAGAGAAATAGCGGCTGCAGTTATGGTTGGTAACGGTGGGATGGCTTCTGTCTTACCTCCTACTACATCGATGTTTATTGTTTTAGGTTTTGCTCCGGTTGCATCAGCTATTTCCGTTGGAGAATATTATATAGCACTCCTTATAGCAGGTGCATATCAATTTATTCATAGAAGTGTTATGATAGCATTCTTTGTCAAAAAACAAAATATAAAAGCTTTTCCTTCTGAAACACTGGAGCCTTTAAGTACTTCTTTAAAAAAAGGCTGGACTTCAATATTTATCTATCTAGGTGCGATTATTCCATTAATACTTACGATTGGTCCTTTAGCAAACAGCTTAATTAACAATCCTTCTATAGGAGAAGAGGCGATTGATAGTATTGATATTGTGGTTTGGATACCAACCTTAATGATTGCTATCGCTTTTTTATTAGGAAGGAAAGCGCTTCCGAATTCTAATAAAGAAATGATAGAATTTATACAAAAATCAATACCGCGCTTTACAGTAATTGGTGCGCTTATTTTCTTTGCCGTAGCAGCAAGTGAAGTTTTAACCGAACTCGGACTCTCGGAAAACATCGCCCAACTAATTAATACCTTAAATTCTCCAGCATGGTTAACATTATTACTATTAGGTATAGGTATTACGATTATAGCAGGACCTTTAACGTCGACAGGCACTTTGACAGCTGTAGGTTTAGTTTCATATGAGATATTAGTTGCAAGCGGATTTTCACCTTTAATTGCTGCAGTTGCAGTTATTACATTTGCTTCAACATCAGCGCAAATGCCGCCTGCTTCAGGATCAATCTACATTGCATCAGGTATAGTTGGTGCGAAACCTGAAAAAACATTTGGTATGTTAATTTTTTATTATGCTATTCCTGTCATCATAATAGGTTGGTTAATAGGAATGGGAATTCTACCAATTTGGGGAGGGTAAACATTGCAAAAATTACTAGAAAAAGCTTTTACAGTAAGTCTGATTCTATCCATTTTGACCGCTTTGATTATGGTTTTAATTCAATTGTTTGGAATAGTAATTGGTAACGGAGAGTTGATCATAAAAGCTAGCGATATATTGTTAAGAACAGCAATCATATTAGCTGCAGTATTTTCAGGTATTGCATTTATATTAGGATATTTTCCAAAGTATAAAGAAAAATCAGATGGATAGATGTTAATAAAAATGATTATGAAAATATTTGAGATAAAGAAAAGACAGGGTATCCTTAAAATCGTATAATTCACGAAGGCAGGATACCTTTCCTCCCTCGTCTTCCTTCTTCATTTCCATCGCTCTCCATCCCCCACTCACTCTAAAAACATGATAAAATAAGCAATAAACTTAAAAACCCAACACTCGACGGAGGGGAAACATCAATGAGCTTAGACTATACAAACTCTATCCCGCTTCACGTTCAGTTAAAACAAAAAATAGAGCAGAAGATATATGATGGACATTATATCGATAAGATCCCCAGTGAAAGAGAATTGATGGACGAATATTATGTCAGCAGAAGCACTGTAAGACAAGCAATCGAATATCTTGTCCGTGAAGGTATTTTGGTGCGAAAAGCAGGAAAAGGAACCTTTATTGCGATCAGAACAATTAATGATTGGCTTGGCAGCCTTCACAGCACATCAGAAAATATTGAGAAAATGGGGATGTCGCCAGGTGCAAAATTAATTACCTCTGAAGTGTTGGAGCTGTTTGGCAGATTAAAAGATATTACCGGCCTGGACAAAGCACATCACTTTAAACGAATCCGATATGCCAATGACATTCCCATGGGTGTGGAAAGACACTACTATCCAGTTGAATTAGGCAGAAAGCTGTCCCAATTTAATTTAGATCAAGAAGCTTTCTATGAACTGCTGGAACGTGAATTAGACGTAAAGACCTTTCAAGCAGAGCAGGAAATCAGAGCCGGCACGGCAACCAGACATGATTCCGAGTTGCTGCATATTACGGAAGGGGCAAGTATCATGATTGCAGAAAGAATCATTACAGATAGGAACGGAGACTTTGTCGAATTTGAGAGAGCGCATTACCGGGCGGATATGTATTCCTTTAAAATAACCTTGTCGAGACATAGCAGGTGAAAAGATAAAAAAGATAGATAGATGATTGTATGATGTTTTTTAACTGGTACGAACATTCTGACCTCCTTGAGTACATTGATATTATTCGCATACAATAAAGGTTATATCAATGTTGACATCTTTAGACAATTTTCTCATGGGAGGTCGCGAAACATGAGCTTTATGATTGCTTTTGGAATTGCTAGTATTCTACTTTGTATCGGTATGATTATCAGGTCAAAAGTGTCTTTTATAAAGAATATGTTAGTCCCTGCAAGTGTTATCGCAGGTATTTTAGGAATGATTATCATGAATACAAACCTTATTTCCGCCACGGACGCAGAAATGTTTACCATCATCGTGACACAGTTATTTACCATTACGTTCATTTCTATCGGTTTAACGAGTAACAGTAGTAAAGAAACCTCTGCAGGGAAACAGATTGTTAGAGGCAGTATAGGCCTTGGCCTGCTTTGGAATCTATTATATGCCCTGACACCTGTTGTCGGTGTTCTCGTAATACTGCTCATCGGCAGTTCTTTTGGGATGGATGCTTTATACGGCTTACTTATCCCGTTTGCTTTTACGCAAGGTCCTGGACAGGCTGCTACATTTGGCTCTATTTTTGAACAGCAGTATGGAATAGAGAATGCAGCCATGGTTGGCCTTACCTTTGCAGCTGTAGGGTTTATTGCATGCTTCTTAGTTGGTGTACCTATTGCGAAATATGGCTTAAAACGCGGGTTATCCAAGCAATTGGGCGAATCCAAGATAAAAGATTATGTAAAGCGTGGCTATTATACCAAAGACGAAAAAAGAGAGCCTATTGGCCACGAAACCGTCTTTAGCGGAAATATGGATACGATGACATTCCACTTTGCAATGATTGGCATTTGTTATGTGCTGGCGCTTGGAATGGCGCATGTCGTTTCTTATATTCCCGGGATCGGTGAAAGCCTCAGCGGGATGCTATTTATTCACGGAATGATAGCTGGTTATTTTGTCAAAATGATCTTGAACAGGCTCAAGCTTGCTCATTTACTGGATAATACGTTTCAAACAAAGATTACCGGATGGTCTACGGATTATCTTGTCGTTTGTTCATTTATGGCTGTGCAATTCAGTATCATCGGTTAATGGATTGTCCCTATTCTTATCGAAGCGGTTGTTATCACGTTGCTGACCGTCGCTGTTGTTTTATATTTCGGAAAACGTATAGGCGGCGACAATGACTTTTCACGGACGCTTGGGTTGCTGGGAGCTGCCCTGGGGACAGTACCGAACGGCATTGCCCTTGTCCGAATTATTGATCCTTCCCTGCGTTCCACAACAGCCATTGAACTAGGAATGATGAATATACCTATGATTGTCTCCTATGTCACCGTTGCGACCATTATGATGATAATGGCTGGAACACTATCTATAACAGCTGGTATTTTATGGCTGTTAGCACCTATCCCTATTTACTTAATTCTGTTAAAAGTATTGAAAGTATGGGGCGTAAAAACGTATGATTTTAAAGAAAATGCCGAAACCGTTGAAAACAAAGAAAAATCGTATGCTTGATTAACATATTAAAATAAGGAGCGGGATAGAATGACACAAAAATTATACTATGGCGGCGATATCATTACCATGACGGGTGAAAATGAGGTTGCGGAAGCCATTTTAGTGGAAGACGGACTGATTAAGAAACAAGGCAATTTAACTGAAGTAAAGCAGGACGCCAGTGATGATGCAGAAAATATTGATTTACAAGGACGTACGCTGATGCCTGCCTTTATTGATCCACATGGACATATTTCAATGGTAGGACAATTTTCATTAATGGCTGATTTAAGTGCATGTAATCATTTTGAGGATATTATTCAAACACTGACAGAATATATGCAGAACAAACAATTACGTAAAGGAGATATCATCGTTGGGTGCGGTTATGATCATAATTTCCTTGCAGAAAACAAACATCCAGCCAAGGAAGTTTTAAACCAAGTGTCTACAGACCACCCTATTTTTATTTTACATGCTTCCGGTCATTTAGGCTGCGCAAATGATGCAGCTCTACAAGCAGCCGGAATTGATGCTGAGACAGAAGATCCGGAAGGCGGAACTATCGGCCGTGTAGAAGGCAGCACAGAGCCCGACGGTTATTTGGAAGAAAACGCCATGATGGCGCTGCAAAGAACCCTGTTACAAGACCAGAAACTAGATTATACAAAACTTATTGAGTTGGCACAGGATGTTTATATAAAGAATGGAATGACAACCGTTCAGGATGGTGCGTCATCCAAAGAAATCATTGATTTATTTAAAGCATTAGCCAAGCAGCAAAAGCTGAAAATAGACGTGGTTGCTTACCCGGTCTTTGATGCAGAACCCAAAAAACAAATGGATGAAAATCAGGAATACGCTAAAAAATATAGCGACCGCTTTAAAATCGGCGGTTACAAAATGTTTTTGGACGGTTCACCTCAAGGGAAAACCGCTTGGTTAACCGAACCCTATGAGGGGGAAGAAAGCTATAGAGGGTATCCGTGGCACCAGGATGAGCAGGTAAAACAGTATACAGATGCAGCCATTCGTGATGGTGCACAGTTATTAACGCATTGTAACGGAGACGCTGCTTCCGACCAGTTACTACGCAATTATCAGGCGTCTTTAGAAGAATCAGACCGCCCGGATAAAGACCAATTAAGGCCCGTGATGATTCACTGCCAGACGGTACGTTATGACCAATTGGATAAGATGGCAGCATTGTCCATGATTCCTTCTATCTTCGTCGCACACATCTATTACTGGGGAGATATCCATTTAAAAAATCTTGGTGAGGAACGCGGCCGTCGAATCAGCCCGGCAAGATCAGCTTATGACCGTGGATTATGTGTGAACTTCCATCAAGACGCTCCCATCGTCAAGCCGGATATGTTGCATACCATCTGGTGTGCTGTGAATCGACAAACGAGAAATGGCGTTCATATCGGACCTGAAGAATGTGTCAGTGTCTATGAAGCATTAAAAGCTGTAACCATCAATGCAGCATACCAATATTTTGAAGAAGACACCAAGGGAAGTCTGGAAGAAGGAAAATTAGCAGACCTTGTCATATTAGATCAAAATCCATTGAAAATAGACAAAACAGCGATTCAAAATATCCAAGTTTTAGAAACGATAAAAGAAGGAAAAACAATATATAATTTGGAAAAACACGATTCCGCAACTAAAGGAGTTTAACGAATGAAAGAGAGAGAAACACTTGCGAAAACACTAAAACCCCATTGGATTTGGGCAATTGCTTTAGGTTCAGCGATTGGCTGGGGCGCTTTTGTCCAGCCAACCACCTGGATGTCTACTGCTGGACCGCTCGGGGTTATTATTGGGTTCTTTATCGGTGCCCTGTTAATGATTTTAATTGCAGTCAGTTACGGCTCCTTAATTAAAAGTTTCCCCGTTTCCGGCGGGGAGTTTGCCTATGCCTATATCAGTTTAGGCAGGACACATGCTTTTATCTCTGGATGGTTCTTAACCCTGGGGTACATCTGTATCGTGGCATTAAATGCATCCGCATTTGCGTTAATGATTAAATTTATCTTTCCGAGAGTTATTGAGAATATCCCGCTCTATCAAATCGCAGGTTGGGATGTCTATCTGACCGAGATTTTGGTAGCAGCCATTGTTCTGATTGTATTTGGATTTTTTAATATCCGTGGAACGACATTATCCGGAAAAATGCAATTTATTTTTTGTATGATTATGATTGCAGCCATATTTGTTCTTTTACTTTTCGTCGGCATACAGCCCGACGCAGGATTTTCCAATATCACACCGATGTTCCCGCGGGAAACAACAGCCATTGCTGCGATTATTTCTATTGTCGCCATTGCACCATGGGCCTATGTCGGCTTTGATAATGTGCCGCAAGCTGCAGAGGAGTTCGACTTTCCATCCAGCAAAGCATTTAAGTTAATCGTCTTTGCCATTTTAGCAGCGGCTACATTATACAGTTTAATGATTATTACAACTTCCATGGTCCGGCCATGGGAAGGTGTTGTGGAAGAAAATCATATATGGGGTACAGGTTACATTATTGAAAACTTGCTCGGACCTTTTGGACTGGCTATCCTTGCTGTCGCATTGACTATGGGAATTTTCACCGGATTGAATGGATTTATCATCTCTTCCAGCAGACTATTATTTGCCATGTCCCGAGCTAAAATTATCCCAAAAAGCTTCTCCAAACTGCATCCAAAATATAATACACCTTATTGGGGAATTATATTTGCAGTAGTGATTGCGATACTGGCTCCGTGGTTTGGTAGAGAGGCTCTGATGTGGGTTGTCGATATGTCCTCCATCGGTGTAACCATCGCCTACTTTTACACCTGTTATGCGGCCTTTTCATTATTTAAAATGAAAAAGGATCATACCTTTAATGAGAAAAAACATATTGAAGCACCAAAGAAAAAGATTATTGCCATCCTTGGAATGATTGCCAGCATTATCTTCTTAGGTCTGCTGCTTATTCCGGGCTCACCGGCATTTTTAGGAATAGAATCCAGAATTGCTCTGGTTGCCTGGGTTGTTCTGGGAATTATCTTCTATATCATCAAACGAAAAGATTTGAAGCAAATTCCGGAAAAAGAATTGAACTATTATATTCTTGGAACGGAAGAAGTTGAGATTAAGAAGGATGAAGAAGATTAACATCTATATAAAATGAAACACAAGCTCCCTTTTCGAGGTTTTAAATGAAACCTGATAAGGGAGCTTGTTTATCGTTACTCGCAGCATCGATACGTTCCTGTTATTTCCTGTCACCACTTTGACAGCATTCCATCATTAATTCCACAGCTTTGGGCACAGACTCCATATCCCATACTGGCAATATCCAAGGAGGCATAGACACTTTTCCGTCAAAATCTTTTCTTACAGAGACTACCGGATTTTGAAGCCAAATCGCATGCATACCAATTTTATTAGCCCCAATGATATCCGTATCCCAAGTGTTCCCTATCATCACCGCCTCTTTCGCTTCAATAGCCAATTTCTCAAGCACATAATCATAAACAATACGATCCGGTTTTTCAGGAACATCTGGATCTAATTCAGATTGGGTAGCGTAAACATATTCAAACTTGTCTAATATATCTAACCTGTTTAGCAGCTCTCTGACAACGGTACTGTCACTTGTTGCCGTGTTGCTAAGAATAGATTGCTTTAACCCCATCTGTCGGATGGTTTCCAATACTTCTGGTACGTGTGCTCTTAATTGAATTTCCGGATAAGCTGTTAGCGGCTTTTTATCTATCCGCCCATTTGGCGGTGTGGTTAGTGTTTCCCCCAAGTCCCATATAATGTGAGATATCATGTGGGTTGCCCTCCTCTTTTTTGGTAAACTTTATTTTGTTTCGATTAATTTATAAAGCTATTATAAATTAACCCATTAAAAAAAGACCACCCTAACGGATGATCTTCCTCTAATCAGATTTATTCACTTATAAGCTCTAATTCAACAGGAATGAAATCCTCGACTGTTTCGCCATTTACTACTTGTCCCGCTGCTTCTATTGCTCTTTCACCAATTAAATCCGGCTGCTGTGCAATGGTAGCATCCATGACGCCTTCTTCTACAGAAGCTACGGCATCATCTGTCGCATCAAAACCTACAACCGTAACATCTTCCAACATATTTTGTGCCTGCAGGGCTTCAATCGCTCCAAGTGCCATTTCATCGTTATGGGAAAAGACAGCATCAATATCTTCTGTACCTTGAATGATATTTTCCATAACAGATAAACCTTCTGTTCGGTCAAAATTAGCAGATTGATTTGCTACCACTTCTATGCCATCCATTTCATCTACAACGTTATGAAACCCTTCTCCGCGTTCACGCGTTGCAGAAGCTCCGGATATGCCTTCCAATTCGACAACATTGCCCTCTTCACTTAATTGTTCTGCAATGAATTCACCAGCCATTTCACCACCAGCTACGTTATCTGAAGCAATGTGTGTCACAACCTCTCCGCCTTCTGCACTTCTATCGACGGTTATAACAGGGATGTCACTACTATTCGCTGATTCAACCGCAGATACAATCGCATCAGAATCAACTGGATTGACTAAAAGAATATCAATATCCTGTTGTATTAAATCTTCAATATCACTTAATTGAGTAGAAGGGTCATCCTGTGCATCCGCAGTAACCACTTCATAGCCAGCTTCCTCTGCAGCAGCTTGAGCACCATCACGTACAGTTACAAAAAACGGGTTATTTAATGTAGAGATGGAAAGCCCAATTTTCACGTTTTCATCTCCGGAGCCTTCTTCTCCACCTTCTGCATCATCCGATGATCCTGGCGAATCCGTAGAACATGCTGCCAACAAAACAATTAAAACTGCAATAAATCCAAAATTCTTTAACCATTTCCCCATTTTTATTCCTCCTTACAAAATTTTAATTTTTTTGAGATATTTCAATCAATGGAAGTCCTTGTTACCAATGCTATTTTGAACGACGGTCCATCAGAACAGCTAGTAAAATGACACCACCTTTCACAATTTGCTGGTAAAATGATGATACATTTAACAAGTTCAATCCATTATCAATAACTCCAATAATTAAAACACCAATCAATGTACCGACAATTCTTCCGCGTCCGCCAGCCAGGCTTGTCCCGCCTATAACAACGGCTGCAATCGCATCTAATTCATACATACTGCCTGCTGTTGGTTGTGCTGAATTCAAACGGCTGGTGAGAATGATACCTGCCAGTACAGACAACATACCTGTAAGGGAGTACACCCATATTTTCACGCGATCTACTTTGATTCCGGAAAGGATGGAAGCTTCTTCGTTTCCTCCAACTGCATATACTTGTCGGCCAAAAACCGTGTTTCGCAATACAAAGAATAAGATAATAAAAATAATGAGCATCAATAGCGCCGGAAAAGGAACACCAAATACATAACCTCTTCCTATCATTTCAAATGTAAAACTATCTGATAATCCAGTAATCGGTCTGCCATCTGTATACACTAAAGTCGCTCCACGAAATATAGTCATCGTTGCAAGTGTTGCAATAAAGGGAGCTACTTTTCCTTTTGTAATAATAAGCCCGTTCATAGCACCTAACGCCAAACCAATTAGTAAACCAATAAAGACTGCCAGCATCGGATCCATTCCACTAGTAAGCAATCCTGCTGTAAGTGCACTTCCCAATGCCAACATGGAACCGACCGATAAATCAATACCTGCTGTCAAAATGACAAATGTCATTCCGAAAGCGATAAGTGCATTTATGGAAACTTGTCTCAATAGATTTAATATATTGTTCATTGTAAAGAAATTATCATTTAATAAACCCAGGATAAGCACAATGATTACTAAACCGATGAGAGGACCTAACTTTGCTATATTATTTATCGCCATTCGTTTCATTTTTCTCTCCTCCCGTCGCAGCCATCATTATTTTTTCCTGATCAGCTTCGTCACGATCTAATAAACCTGTCACTTTCCCTTCATGTAAAACCAGAATTCGATCACTTACCCCAAGAACTTCAGGCAGCTCGGAAGAAATCATAATAATGGCAACTCCGTTTTTTGTTAATTCATTCATAATGGTATAAATCTCTTTTTTTGCACCTACGTCCACTCCCCTGGTAGGTTCATCCAAGATAAGCACTTTCGGTTCAATCCCTAACCATTTCGCAATAACAATTTTTTGCTGGTTCCCGCCACTCAAGGATTTGACTTCCTGTTCTTGACCAGTTGTTCGGACTTGCAATTGCTGGATCAAATTTTCTACCAGTGATTTTTCTTTCGCAGAAGATATAACCCCATTTGTAGAAATCGTATTTAAATTCGGCAATGCAATATTTTCACGAATAGAAGCATTGATAACTAATCCTTTAGATTTCCGATCTTCTGTAATAAAACCAATTCCTGCTTTCACCGAATCACGTGGATGCTTAATGTTCAACGGATTACCATGCAGTTTAACCAGCCCGTTATTCTTTTTACGAAAGCCGAATATGGCTTCCATCACTTCTGATCTTCCTGCTCCCATTAATCCGGCCACACCCAGAATTTCCCCTTTTCTCACATCAAAGTGAATATCTTTAAAAAACCCTTCCAGCTCCAGATTCTCCACTTCAAAAATGACATCTCCAATCACATTGTTCCTGGTTGGAAAACGCTCACCAAGTTCGCGGCCGACCATCATTTTAACAATGCTTTCAAATGAGGTTTCTCTGACGTTTTTTGTTCCAACATACTGCCCATCTCGCAAGACTGTAATACGATCACAAATCTCGAATATTTCTTCCATTCTGTGCGAGATGTAAATGATGCTCACACCTTGCTCCCTTAAGGAATGAACCACTTTGAAAAGGCTTTCAATTTCTCTTTCGGTTAATGCGGCAGTAGGTTCATCCATGATGATTAACTCCGCTTTGGTAGCTAAAGCACGCGCAATTTCCACCATTTGCTGTTTTCCGACAGATAAATCTCCTGCTGTTTCATCAGGGTGAATATTAGTCACGCCCAAGTCATGTAATCGCTTTTTTGTTTGCTTTTTCATTTCCTTTGTATTCAAAATACCTGTCTTGCCAAATGTTAATTCTTTTCCAAGAAACATATTTTGTGTGACTGTCAAATGCGGAATAATATTCAACTCTTGGTGGATAACAGCTATTCCTTTTTCTTCCGCATCTTTAGGATGTTTAAAGACGACTTCATCCCCCTTGACTTTGATAGCGCCATTATCGCGGGGATGGATACCTGTTAATACTTTCACTAATGTGGATTTACCAGCGCCATTCTCTCCCATAAGCGCATGCACTTCACCATATCTTACATCAAAATGTACATTTTTTAATACTTGGTTTCCTGCAAAGGATTTATCAATTGCTTCCATTTCTATAAAAGGTGTTTCACTCAACGTCACGCACCTCCTTTATCTCTAAAAAATCACACCTGCCTGCAGAATCGCATTTGCATATGGTGCAGCTTCTCCCGTTCGAATAACTGCTTTAGCCTCTTTTATCTTCTCCTTTAACTCCTTATGCGACAAGTAGTGAAAGGGTATTTCCGAATACTCATTTGTTAAGTGAACATGCAATGTGCTGTTATCTGCCTCTATTTCTTTAGCTAATGTTATTTCTTCGATAACCATATCAGTCGCTATTTCTCTTAATACAGATTCAAAATCAGGTGTCCCAAGCGTAATAGACAAGTCAATACATGGTGTTTCTTCCGGTATTGGAAGTCCGCAATCGGCAATAATTACCGTATCTGTATGTCCAAGCCTGGCAAGGACGGATGCAATTTCTCGATTTAAAATTCCTGTCTTTTTCACTCAGAAACATTCCTTTCTCTTTCAAATTGCCTTACGTCTTATGATATTTTAGATATTCCTTGATCCAACTTCAACTGACGCGATACTTTGCCTTTATCTTTTTATCTGCGTCGATTCCCGTTGGACTAATTCCACTTTGAATTCCTCAGCTTGTATCGTATCCTCCGGGTGCTTTATTTGATGGTCCAGAATTTCTGCTGCCCTTCTCCCAATCTCGTATATCGGCTGCACCATTGTCGTTAAAGTTGGGGAAGTTGTCTCACTCAACTTTATTCCATCAAAGGCCACCACAGCCAGATCCTCTGGAACATGAAAGCCTAACTCCTGCGAAGCTCGCAATACGCCAGCACCCATTAAATCATTCGCTGCGAATATACCGTCTATCTCAGGATGGCTGACAAGCAATTCCTTGGTTGCTTGAACTGCCATACTATAATTATATCCGCCAGCTTGAATATAACTGGATAAAAACCAAGGCTCCTCTTTCACTTCATCAAGAAAACCTCCCAGACGATCCAAGGTATTACTTGCGTTTTCAGGACCGCATATATGTGCTATTCGGTGACAACCTAAAGATTTTAAATGCTGGACCGCTTTCCTCGCCCCTTTTCGATTCTTCACCGTAATCGAAGACAAATTGGCATTTAAAATTCGGTCCAGAGCAATAATCGGTATATTGCTTTCTCTGACATGTTCTTCAGAAATCGTACTGGAGACAACAATCATCCCATCCACGGACTTCTGTTTCAGTGCATGCATATACGCTTCTTCTTTCGCAGGATTATTATCCGTATTACAAAGCACAAAAGTGTAACCATTTTGGTTCATGAAATCTTCCACTCCTCGAGCGAGCTCCGGAAAAAAAGGATTCATAATATCTGGGACAAATAATGCAATCATTTTAGAACGCCCTTTAAACAACCTCTGTTCTACGCCATTCGGACGTTCATTGATTTGATCAATTACTTTATACACTTTTTCTTTTGTATCCGTGTTGACATAAGCCTTGCTGTTGATAATACGAGAAACCATTTCTGCCGACACTACTGCAGCCTTTGCAACATTTTCCATTGTAGGCATTTTTAAAATCACTTCCATTGATTGATAGATTTATAAACCCGTTTTATGTAACCGGTTACATAAAACAAATAAAAATAATATCAGATAAGCAAGAAGTAAGTCATATTTCATTGTGTAACCCGTTACATAATATATTAAAGCGTTTTAAAATAGTTGTCAAGTACTGTATATTAGAAATTTATAGAATATATAACATCTTGAATTCAGAGGTTGATGGGGGTTGGCTATTTGCTGCAGTAGTATAATTATTACTGTTTTATATTTCTGCTTTAAGGGTTCTTATATAGATGATTGTTTGATATTGCATAAACGAATGTGATTTATACAATCTTGAATTTCGAACATTATGTATTTACCATTATATGTTTTAGATATTTCTAATCCAAATTGAAACAACAGGTTATATTTTTATTAGAAGTTTTACAAATTTTTTAGTTCCAAGATAGTTTAATAGATTTCTATCCAGTATAGACTATTTTATAGATTATTTATTAAATATTGAGAAAGTAAAACTCCATTAACCTCATAATATTCAGAAACATCTATTAAAACAAAAGTTAATGGAGTAGTCCATATTTAATTTATAAACAAACTTAGTAATAATACAACTGCTAAACCAGTTAATCCAACTAAAGATTTCATAACTGTCCAAGATTTTAAAGTATCAGCTACGCTCATTCCAAAATATCTATTAGCCATCCAAAATCCTGAATCATTTACGTGAGAGAAAGCTGCTCCCCCACATGCAATAGCTATTACTACTAACCCTAACATTGGCTCACTGACATCAAAATGTTGTATTAAAGGCGAAACTAAACTTGCAGCAGTAATCATAGAAACTGTCCCAGACCCTTGTGTGATTCGGATTAAAGCTGCTGTTATAAATCCAAACAAGATAATTGGCATATTAATTTGTTGCATTGCATCCGCAAGTATATCTCCAATCCCTGTAGCGATTAACGTTTGTCCGAATACTCCCCCTGCGCCTGTTATCAGAATAATTATTCCTGCCGGCTCTAATGCTTTCGTTGTAATTCCTTGTAATTCTTCTTTGGTAAATCCTCTTCTCGTACCGTATAGCCATATTGTTAAAATGCTTACAATTAACAAAGCAACTATAGGATTCCCAATAAACATAAGAATTTCTCTAAATAAATTACCTTCATCTAATAACAAGTCTGCAGTAGTATTTCCTAAAATTAAAATTAATGGTGTAATTAACATTATGACAACACCAGCAAATCCAGGTAGTTTATTTGGATCATAATTTATATCGGATTCTTGAAAATGCTCTGGAACATCAACATGTATTTTTTTTGATATAAACTTTCCAAAAATTGGTCCAGCAACAATCATAGCTGGAATACCTGCAATTATACCAAACAAAATAACATATCCTAAATCCGCTCCAATGATACTAGCCGTAGCAATTGGCCCAGGAGTTGGAGGTATAAATGTGTGTGTTACACTTAATCCAGCTGTCAAAGGAATTCCATAATAAAGTAATGATTTTTTTGACTTTCTTACTAGTGAATAAGTTAAAGGAACTAATATCACAATAGCAACGTCTATATAAACCGCTATAGATACAAGAAATCCACTTGCCCCCAAAGCCCAAACAATATTTTTTTCTCCAAATTTCTCCATCAATGTTAATGCCAATTTTTCAGATGCTCCTGATGCTCTTAATACTTCACCAAATATGGTTCCTATCCCAATTATTAAAGCAACAAAACCCAGGGTTCCTCCCATTGCCTCTTCTATGTGTGTTAATAATTCTTGCGGAGGCATCCCAACAGCTAGACCTACAAATAAACTAGCTATAATCAATGCTAAAAATGCTTGGAGTTTTGTCCTAATAATTAAGAAAAGCAATATTACCATTGCTATTATCCCTACAGTAATAATCCATGCAGTACTTTCCATATGAATATAGCCTCCTTTTACATACTGCTTTGCCAACTAGTTAATAATTATTTAATATGATTTATGGAAGTAAAAAGTCAAAATCACAGCCTTCTGAAGCTTGAAGAACATGGCTCCTGTATAATTGAGGATAACCTCTTCCCTCTTTAAATACTGGAGGCTTCCAAAACTCTTTTCTCTTCTGCAGTTCATCCTCAGAAACGAATACTTCAAGGATGCCATTTTCTATATCCAAATGTACCTTATCTCCATTTTTTAAAAGACCAATTGGCCCCCCAACAGCTGATTCAGGCGCAGCGTGAAGAATTACCGTACCAGAAGCAGTCCCGCTCATGCGGCAATCTGATATCCGGACCATATCTCTAACTCCTCTTTTTAATAATTTCTTTGGAATAGGAATCCCTCCAGCCTCTGGCATGCCAGGAGCTCCAACTGGTCCAGCATTTCTTAATACCAAGACATTATTTTCATCTACTTGAAGGTTCTCATCATTTACTTTTTCCTCCATTTCTTGGATTGAATCAAAAATAATAGCTTCTCCAGTATGCTTCATTAAATCACGATTTGAAATTGCTTTTGGTTTAACAATAGCCCCCGAGGGAACTAGATTACCTTTCAATATTTTTATACCTCCATTTTTATAAAGTGGCTTATGAAATGGTTTAATTATTTTTCTATACTCCTCGATGACTTTAGATCCTTGAATATTTTCTTCAAGTGTTTTGTTCGTAACTGTTAATTCTTTTAAATGAAGTAATTGTTTTAACTCTGTTAATAATGCAGAAACACCTCCAGCATGATAAAATTCCTGCATTTGAAATTCTCCTGCTGGTCTTAAATTAGCTAGAATAGGTGTTCTTTGAGATATTCTTTCAAAGTCTTCTAATGTTAAATCAATGCCTAGTCTCTTAGCAATTGCAATTAAATGTATTACAGTATTTGTTGATCCACCAATAGTCATTAAAGTAGTGATAGCGTTTTCAAATGACTTTTTAGTAATAATATCTGTAGGTTTGACATCTTTCTCCACTAGATTAACAATGGATTTCCCTGTCTCTTTCGCCATCCTTAATCTCTCATTTACTGTAGCTGGCGGCGTAGAGCTACCTGGAAGCATTATTCCTAATGCTTCAGAGCATGCTGCAATTGTGCTTGCTGAACCCATTACCATACAATGTCCATTAGTTGGAGCTAATTGAGCATTTATTTCTGATAATTCTTCCTCTGAGATTGTCCCAGCTTTATATTCTTGCCAATAGTGTCTACAGTCACTGCAAGCTCCCAAAGTTTTCCCTTTATATTCGCCATTAGCCATTGGACCTCCAGTAAATAGAATTGATGGTTTATTTGCACTAAAAGCTCCCATCAATTGCCCAGGCGCCATTTTATCACAGCCACCGATAAGTACCACTCCATCAATCGGTTGTGCGCTTATCATTTCTTCCGTATCCATAGCTACCAAGTTTCTATACAACATTGTTGTAGGACTAGTAAACATTTCTCCAACTGAAATTGTAGGAAACTCAAGGGGGATACCACCAGCCATTAGCACCCCGTTCTTAATGGCATTAATAATCGGTTTAATATGTGCATGACATCTATTAATTTCACTAAAAGTATTACATATACCAATTATTGGTTTATTATAATCACTTTCATCAAACCCCAGATTTCTCTGAAAAGCCATTTTTATGTACTCACTAAACCCCTTATCTCCATATGATGTAACCCTTTTCATTATATTCACCTCTTAAAATTCAAAATAACAAATTTATAGCTAGTTCTTCGTTCGACTCCATATGTGCCTGCATATACATTTTAGCCTGACTACTATTTCTGGTTCTGATAGCTTCAGCGATCATCATATGATAATGTGCTGCCTTTTCAATCATACCCGGAACATTAGTATGCTTTCTTCCTTTTGATAACTGTTCTTGAAAGTCTACATAAAAATTTATAGCATAAGAGTTATGAGTAGCTTTAGCTATTAATAAATGAAAGTTTAAATCTTCTTTTTTTGTATCTTCTTCATTTTCGGCCAGTTCTTTCATTTTGTTTGCAGACTCGACGATTAAATCAATTTCATATTGAAACGCTTGTACCGCAGCAATTCCAGCAAACGAGGGCTCCATCATTGTTCTAAAACTGGTCAAGTTCATTAAATCTCTAATTTCTGATTTTGATATAGAATCATTATTTTTTTTAGAATCATACGTTACAAATGTGCCTCTACCTTGCTCAATTTTAACAAAAGACTGACTTTGCAATGCTCTTAAAACTTCCCTTACAGTTGATACACCAACATCATACTTATCAGATAACCTTGATAAAGAAAGTAACTTTGCACCTTCTTTTAATTCTTCATTTACTATTTCATCTTTTAATTTTTCATATACAGTATTAAAGTTCCCTCTCAAAAGATACCACCTCCCACTCATATGATGAATATAATATACATCATATGAGTGTAGTTTGCAATAGATTATTTCAAAAAATCTAAAATCATTATTACCTACTATACTGAGGTTATTTTAAGGATCATAATGAAAATAAAGTGATTCCTTGTTTGTATTATGATCTACCCATGTAGTTATATTAAGATAAGGATTTAAACTAATATGTTTTTTCATGTCTTAATACTTATAAAAAGAGTATTTTAAAATGAAACAATAACCGGAACATAGGATATCACTGACATTGGGTTCGTTAAAACAGCCATTAAAAAAGCTGTTACAAAATGCATGATTTGCATTTTACAACAGCTCTTTTACCGACAATACACCTTCACCCATCAAAAATTAATCAAACAACACACTAACAGAAGCATTATTATGCACTCTTAAAACAGTGTCCGCTAATAACGGTGCGATGGTCAGAGAAGTAATTTTATTTATCTTTTTTTCCTCAGGTAAATAAATGGAATTGGTGATTACTAATTCCTTAATGACGGAGGATTCAATTCTTTCTATCGCCTGTCCTGATAAAACAGGATGGGTACAACAGGCATAAATTTCTTCCGCTCCTCTATCAACCAAAGCTTCAGCAGCTGAGGTCAATGTTCCCGCTGTATCAATTAAATCGTCGATAATGATGACCTTTTTCCCTGAAACATCACCAATGATATTCATAACTTGTGCGACATTAGGTTCAGGCCGCCGCTTATCTATGAGAGCGATAGGCGTGTCCAATAAGGTTGCCATCTTTCTGGCACGCCCCACTCCACCGTTATCTGGTGCAACAACAACAATCTCTTCTGTTGGCAATTTCTTTTTAAAATACTCCGCTAATACTGGTACTCCCATAAGCTGATCCACTGGTATATCAAAGAAACCTTGTATCTGTCGTGCATGTAGATCTAATGTAATTAATCTGGTAGCTCCAGCTCTTTCAATCAAATCGGCAACTAATTTCGCAGTAATCGGCTCTCGGGCACGCGCCTTCCGATCCTGGCGCGCATAACCGTAGTATGGCACGATGACATTAATTGATTTAGCCGATGCCCTTTTCAAGGTATCAATCATAATTAATAATTCCATTAAATGCTCGTTTGCCGGTTCAGAGGTAGATTGGATAACATATACTTCACAGCCTCTAACGCTTTCTTCAATATTAATTTGAATTTCACCATCACTAAAGCGCTTTACAGATCTTTCTCCTAAAGGGACATTTAAAATATCGGATATCTCTTTTGCTAAAGAATAATGTGAATTCAATGAAAATAACTTTAACTTCGGACCACATTTCATTTTTCTACCTCCTGAATAACATTTAACCGTTCACTGGTGTAATTGCTTTTTTTCCTACTAAAACTTGGATAAGATTTTCTGCTGTTAAATCTGCCATTTCTAATCTGGTAGCTTCACTGGAACTGCCAATATGCGGTAAAGCAGTAACATTAGGAAGAGAAAGCAACGGATTCTCTAATGAAACAGGCTCCTCCTTAAATACATCAAGTCCAGCTCCCCAGATTTCTTCATTTTTCAATGCATGAAATAACGCATTTTCATCTACTATACCACCTCTGGCCGTATTAATTAAAATAGCAGAATTTTTCATTAACCTCAATTCCCTTTCTCCGATAAAGTGATGTACCTCTGGACTATAAGGGACAAGAATGCATATAAAATCCGATTCTTTTAAAAGTGAGTCTTTGTCTAAAAAAGTAACATTAAATGCTTCTTCTACATCTAGTTTACGTGAACGATTATAATAAGATACATCCATATTAAATCCTTTTGCTCGCTCTATCAAGGCTTTTCCAATACGACCCATTCCAATAATTCCTAACTTTGCCCCATTTATATCCTGCCCGGATAACTGCATTGGTGACCAAGTTTTCCAATTTCCTTCTTTTAAGTAGGTACTCGATTCAACAATTCTTCTTGCAGTTGACATTAATAACGCAAAAGTTAAATCAGCAGTTGTTTCTGTTAATACATCTGGTGTATTTGTAACAATAATGTCTTTTTTAGCAGCTTCTTCTGTATCAATATTATTATAACCTACAGCCATATTTGCAATGACTTTTAATTTATTTGCAGCATTCAATACCTCTCGATCTATTACTTCTGTTAACAAACAAAAGAGGCCGTCTGCTTGTTCTATTTCATGTAATAGTACTTCTCGAGGAACAGGTTCATTCTCCTCTTTCCACATTCTTACCTGACATACTTCCTCTATTTTATTTATAATAGATTCAGGGAGTTTCCTTGTAATATATACTTTGGGTTTCATTTCTAATCACTCCAATTTCTTTAAACTAATGTTATATTTTCATCCGATAACTTGAAAAAATCTTTGAGCATTGGATAAAGTTTAATGAACTTTTTATAATAAGAATCATAATCTTTAAATGTAGTCATATCTGGTTTAACGGTATACAGTGTTTGATTTCTTACATATGGGGCAATATCTTGCATATCAGAAAAATAGCCAATGGTTTTCGCCCCTATTAAACAGCTTCCATAAACACCTGTCTCTGATATTTGTTGAATATCTATTTCTGTTTTTAGTACATTGGCCTTTATTTGTGCCCATATTTTATTATGTGCGCCACCACCAATTGATCTGAGACGTTGAATATGCAAACAATAGTTATTTTCTATAATTTCATATATTTGTCTTAATCCAAAAGCAGATCCTTCTAAAATAGCTCTAAGCATATCTGCTTTCGATGTCTGTAAGTGCATTCCAGCAAACACTCCACGAGCATTCTGATCCCAGATTGGGCTTCTTTCTCCTTGCATATAAGGTAAGAAAAAAACGCCGTTTGCTCCTATTTCCGATTGTTTAGGTAAGTATTCGAGAATATCTGATTTTTCATTTTCTTCTAGGAAAGTATGATGAAACCATTTAATAGAGGCTCCAGGAGTAGACATAGCTCCATGTGAAAGCCACTGATCCTTCCAGACAAAGCATCGATTTAAAAAACGGGTATCCAGTTGTTCTGGTTTATTTGTACATACTGTGAGTACATTGGAAGTACCTACAGATTCAAATATTTCATCTGGCTTTAAATCCAAGGCTAGTCCAGAGCTTGCCGTATCTGCTGCTCCAGCAATAACAGGAATCTGTTCAAACTCACCAATATAATCAAATGGACTAACTACTTTTGGTAAAATAGACATATCTATACCAAGGTTTTCACAAATATCTGTAGACCATTGGTATTTCAAAACATCAAATATACCGGTGTAAGAAGCTTGCGTCCAATCCATGACAAACTTTCCCGTCAATTTATGATGGATAAATGTAGATAAGTTTCCCCATTTATACGTTTGACGAAATAAATCCAAATGATTTTCCATTTTCCATAACATTGACGTAACCGTATACATTCCTGGCTCCACTCTATTTCGAGTAATTTTATAAAGAAATTCTTCGCCAATCATACGATAAATTCGTTCCGCTTGTTCTTTACTACGGCTATCCAAATACATAATTCCATTTGATAAAGCATTTCCATCCTTGTTCATCAGTACAGAAGAATTGCAAAAAGTGGAGAGGGAAATTGCATCCACTTCTCCACCATTATTTCTTATATTATAAATAGCTTCATATATCATTTGCTGTGTTTTATTCCATACATCATGAACATTTATTTCCATCCAACCATTTCTAGGATATATAAGGGAATATGCTTGTTTATTCATGATATCCAAATTGAAATTTTTGTCCATCATTCCTATTTTTATCGAACTAGTACCAATATCCACACCAATGATATGCGACATATAATCACCTTTTTCAATTATTAATTTTCATTTAAAAGCTGTTCATGAAGTTCCATTGCTTCTTTTACTGTACCATTATGATGAATGATATGCTTAAATGCTTTCACAACGGCTGTTGGGTTCTGGCGGTTCCATACTATTCGACCAAATGTGATTCCTGTTCCGCCTGCATCCATCACGTCATGCACCATTTGAAAATAATCTTCAATATTATTACCGATATCTCCACCAGCAACAACCACTTTGGCAGGTGTGGAAGAAACTACTTTATGGAATGATTCCGGATCGCCAGTATATTTTGTTTTGACAATATCTACCCCAACCTCGGCACCTGTACGTACTGCATAAGCAGCATGTCTCCAATCATTTAATTCCGTTTTTGGAATTTGATTTCCTCGTGGATATATATGAGCAATCACAGGCAATCCTACTTTATGTGCTTCTCCTGCTATCACAGCCAGATTCTGTAGCTGTTCTGGCTGATCATCCCCGCCAACAATACATCCCATAGATATGGCATCCGCTCCGAAACGTATCGCTTCTTCCACATTAGCTACCTGTACGTCAGAATTTGGCTGCCACGGGGAAAAAGTAGATGCTTTAAATATAAGACTCGTTTTCCCTGCATGTTTATGAAAACAAGTATCTGCAATTCCTTTATGCATCGTCATCGCATCTGGTCGCGCAGCAGCGATTTCATCGATTTTTCTTTCAATCGGCATTAGTTCATCAAAAACTCCTCTGGCAGTTGCTTGATCCACAGCAACTCCTAATAAACGACCATCTTCATGCAATAATCGCTTTAAACGAATTTCTTTACCTAATAATGACATATAAAACACTCCTGTAAATAGATTTTTTAATAGATTCCTAGTTTTCCATGTTTACGTCATTTCAATTAGCGATTTCATTCCCACTCCGTCTCGGACATCTTCAATAGCTTGTTGAACTTCATCCAGGGTATAACCCGGTGTTGTAATAACTTCCGTATTGATTTTCCCATCCGCAATTAATGATAAAGATTCGTGATAATTAGAACGCGTTAAAGAGGAAGTTCCATTTACATTGATCTCATTATAGTGAATCACATTAGGATCTACCTCAGAAAAAACGCCTTTCGTAAAACCAGCAAATAAATTTAATGTTCCTCCTTTCTTTAACAAGGTTGCTCCCTGATTGACTAATTGCGGAATACCTATTGCCATAATGACAACATCAGCTCCGAGCTGGTTGGTTGCGTCTAAAACGATCTCCTCGATGGATTCCTCTCCAGGATTAACAACTATATCAGCACCAGCTACTTTTCCTTTGTCTCTCCTATGTTCTACCAGCTCACTCAAAATAACTTGTTTCGCACCTGCTATCTTAGCCAGCTGCACGTGCATCATCCCAATTGGCCCGCCGCCAATCACAACAACCGTATCATTCATCTTCACATTTGCTTTTTTATTGCCGTTTAAACAACAAGCTAAAGGTTCTGTAATAACAGCCTCCTGGAAACTGACATGGTCAGGGATTATCACTACATTTCCAGCTTGGATAGCCGCTGCTGGAATCCGAACATACTCTGCAAATCCCCCATCAAACTCATAGCCAATTGCTTTACGATTAGCGCAAACGTTTTCCATCCCATTTTGGCAATAATGGCAATTCCCACAAGGAATAACTGGTATAACGCCTACTCGGTTTCCTGTTTCATAACCAGTGACTTCTCTCCCTACCTCAACAATTGTACCGACAAGCTCATGTCCAATCGTAGAAGGCGTGCGAACTCCTTTTGTTTTTTTTCCTAAATATATCCGTACGTCTGTCCCACATACCGCACTCATATTGACTTTGAGTAATATTTCTTTTTCTGTAATTTCTGGCTTTTTAACTTCTTCTAATTTCAAATCATTTGGTCCATAAAATACAGCAGCTTTCACCTGAACAACCCCTCTACAAATATTAAATATAGCGTTAGTATAACAAAGAAGGAAATTTCCTTCAATATTATTTAAATAAAAATGAATATTTTCTTCATTAATGAGCATAATAACCTTTTATCGAGCTTATGCTCTAATTAGGCTGAATCCAATTAAGAGGCCCTGTTAAAAGAACTGGGAAAATAATAAAGAGCAATAGAATAAACATCGTTATAAAAATCCATGGTACAACTGCCTTTGATACTTTCTCGATACTTAAACCAGTTACATTACTTGCAGCATATAGTGCTACACCAACTGGCGGTGTTACTAATCCAAAAGATAAAGCTAAAACTAAAAATATAACGAAGTACAACGGATCAATGCCAACCTCTGTCACAATAGGCATCAATATTGGAACAAGAATAAAAATAGCAGCTGTCGCATCCATAAACATGCCCACAATAATTAAAAATACAAACATGACAAGTAAAATAACAAATGAACTTTCACTAACATTCGTAATACTAGATGCAATCCGGGTTGGTAAACCATCATATTCAAATGCCCAACTAGCAGATTGTGCAGTTACCGCGATAAAAAGTATTGTCCCTGTCATATTGGTTGTTCTATAAAACATATTCGGCAACTGTTTAACAGTTATTACTTTATAGAAAAAAATAGCAATTATCAGAGAATAAATCACTGCAACCGCTGCGGCTTCTGTCGGAGTAAATATTCCACTTAAAATACCACCAAGCAGAATAACCGGAATCAGCAAAGCAGGAAGGGCTTTCATAAATTCTTTCATTAACACCTTAAAATCAAATGGAACAGGTTCTCCTATATTATTTTTCTTACTATAAACATGGTTACAAATCATGAAAATAACAGCCATGATTATCCCTGGAACCAATCCTCCAATCAATGCATCTCCAACAGATACTCCAGCAGTTGCAGCAGCTACAACCATTAAAATACTAGGCGGGATTACTGAAGCGAGAACAGAAGTTATTAGTGTTAACCCTGTAGAATATATAATTGGATAATTATTTCTTGTCATCGCATTAATCGTCATTCTTCCAGTACTGGCAATATCAGCAATCGAAGACCCTGCCATACCAGCAAACAAAAGACTCACCACAACATTAACATGACCTAATCCACCTCTCATCCAGCCTACAGCGCTATTAGCAAATGAAAATAATCGATTCGCTATCCCACCTTCATCCATAATAATACCTGCTAAGATAAATAAAGGAACTGCAACCATAATAAAACTATTCATCGAACTGTACATAGAATGAATGACTAAACTGATTGGCACGTCAGTAAATATCAAAATCGAAAGGATAACTGAAATACCTAAAGATGCAGCAATCGGGATACCAATAATCAACAGAATAAAAAATAAAATCAATAGAAATATTGACAAGTTTTTACACCTCCTTAAATTAAATTTTTGTGGTATATAAGAGACTGAATAATATTGAGTATTCCAAGAACACCAGATATAGGGACACTTATACCGACCAGCCATACCGGTATGAGTAAAACAGAGCTTGTTTCATTTAATGTTACTTGTTGATGTACTAAATGTACTCCGTAGATAACCATAAATAACAAAAAGCTTATAGAACCAACAATATATGTCCATCGTCCTAATTTTTGTATAGAAGATGGCATCCAATTTAAAAATACCGTAACCCTTGGTGACTCAGCTTTACGAAAACCAAGTCCAACTCCTATAAAAATCATCCATATAAACAAATACCTTGTCATTTCTTCTGTCCATGGAGATGGACTTCCTAACCATCTTCCTCCAATTTGCATCACCACTACTACTAAAAGAGCCACAGCAATAAGACCAGCTATAAAATTAGATGCTTTATTTAAAATGTTAAAGAAGAGGCTATATGGTTTTATTTGATTCTCTTCCATTTGCTTAATTCTCCTTCCAAGCTTTGAAGTTTTTCTATATTTTTGTCTAGACTATTATTATAATTTTAATTTTTCCCAACAAATTCAAGTACTTCATCAAAAAAAGCCTCGTCTCCTATAATTTCTCTAAAAGCTGGATATAATTGTTTTGAATTTTCAATAAACATTTCTTGTTGTTCTTTTGTTAACTTATTAACTTGCATCCCTTCAGTCTCTAAAAAGTCAATCGTTTCTTCTGTATTTGCTTTTTCCTCTTTTGCATTCCAAGCCTGTATTTCTTGAGAAGCTTCCAAAAGAATTTCTTGTTGTTCTTCCGTTAATTCATTAAATTTTTCTTGATTCATTCCTACTAACCAAGCTTCAGCCATATGGTTCGAAAGAGTTAAGTACTCTTGCACTTCATGCATTTGTGACGATTCAATCACTCCTATCGGATTTTCCTGTCCATCAATTGTTTCTAACTGAAGAGCATTATAAACTTCTCCAAAATCCATTGGTGTTGTTGCTGTTCCTGAATCCCCAAAGAATTCTACCCATAATGAATTATTCGGTACTCTTAATTTAATTCCATCTAAATCAGAAGGTTGCGTGATTGGCTGGACAGAATTAGTAATCTGTCTAAACTCACGTGTCCAATACCCAAGACCTTTAATGCCCATATCTTCTACAGAATAGAGCAGTTCTTCGCTAATATCACTATTTAAAAAATCAATAAATTGATCCGTATCATCAAATAAGTAAGGTATACTAATTGCGTTAAACTTTGGTTCAAAGTTTGTATACAAAGAGGTTGATAAAATAAGCATATCTAAACTTCCACCTCCAAGCTGTTTTACTGCTGCAGAAGGATCTCCTCCATATAACGATCCATTGGCATGAACACTAATCTGGATAGAACCATCACTTTTTTCTTCCACTACCTCCGCAAATTTTTGAGCAGCCATCGTAACTGGTGATGAATTAGGATCTGGTGTGGCTAATTTGAATGTCACCGTATCTCCCTTCTCTGCCCCCTCTCCTACTTTACTGCACCCAATTAAAGCAATTACTGCTACTACACTGAACAAAGAAACAATAATTTTCTTCACTATTTTCCTCCCCTTATTAGTATCATTCATTTTAATGACAGCGCTTTCTTTATTAAGAAAAAATTTAATAAAGAAAGAATTAACTTAATATGAATTTACCGAAATAAATTTTCAGTAAATTCATATTAACATACGGTGGTAATTTCCTTCAATATATTACTAAAAAAAATAAATATAATTTTCATGTTTATATTTTTTTATTGGTTGTGGAATTTCTAGTCTTCTGTAAATCACTGTAACTTTGATCATAATTTTGAATTGCCAAGGCTGCTACTAAAATATCAATGATGGTTAATTGCGCAATTCTAGAAGATATTGCATCTGTTCTGAATAAAGTTTCGTTGGATGCTGTCTGCAGAATAATATCTGAAATTTGTGTAATAGGGGATTTAGATGAACTAGTGATGCAAATCAAAGTTGCACCTGTCTCTTTAGCCAATTTCATTGCATGTAATACTTCTTTATTAGACCCTGTATGCGAAATTCCAATAACAACGTCGTTTTCTCCTAACACACTGGCTGACATGGATTGTAAGGTTGAATCATTATAAGCAAAAGATTTAATCCCTAATTTTAATAGTTTATGTTGAGCATCTGTCGCTACCGAACCAGAACCACCAGTTCCGTAAAATTCAATCAAATTTGCATTATATATAGCATTTACTGCATGTACGAGCTGTTCATCTTTACATACTTCTAAAGAATCATACAATGCTTGAATATTTGCCTGAAAAATTTTCTTTTTTACCATAAGAACATCATCATCTTTTTCAATAACCTCATGTATCTGTTTTTCAGGAGAAATTACTTCTTTCGCAAAGTGAATTTTCATATCTTGAAAACCTTTATAACCTAGCCTTTTACACAACCGTACTACAGAAGACTCACTTGTTTGACTTCTTTCAGCAACTTCTGTTATCGATAAATGAATAATTTCTTCTCGATTTTTCTCAATAAACCTTACTACTTTTTTTTCTGCTCCTTTTAATTTTGGCTCAATCGCCTCTATCCTTGTAAAGAGCCCGGGATTCTTATTTACATTTAAATCATTCACAGAATATTCCTCCTCGCCTCGTTTAATACAATTTATCTCTATACTTACAGCAAGTAAATTATAGCATATCACCATCCAGTAGCCACGCTAAACCATTCATTTTTCTATTTTGTTCAATCAAATTCAGTTATCAATTATAGAACACTTTGTAATTTATTAATAAAAACCATTCACTAACACTCTATCCACATCTCCCAAACAAGAAAATAAAAAGAAATACCTTTCCACTCTCAAACCAACCCCACAAAAATCAGCAACATAAACACAATAACCAAATAATTCACCGAATAAAGGAAATTCCATTGCGCCCATTTCCGCTGATCCTTCACCCAAAATCCAGCTAATGCTAATACAATCCACCCAATGTTAACCATGGTGGCAATCACAACAAAAAGAATGCCTAATTGCGCAATCAAAAAAGGTAAGGGGAACAAACAGATAATATATACGAGCATCTGTCTTCTTGTTATATCAAAACCATATACGACAGGAAGCATAGGAACCCCTGCCGCACGATACTCTTCACTTCTTTTTATGGCAATGGCAAATGTGTGTGGTACTTGCCAGATAAATAAGAGTAAGAACACGGTCAAAGGAATAATATGAATCGCCGAATCCACTACCGCCCAGCCAATCAGTGGAGTGACAGCTCCAGAGATACTGCCGATAATTGTATTTAGCGTATATTTTCTTTTCGACCACATTGTGTATAAAATAACATATGTAAACCAGCCGATGAATGCATAGAAGGTAACTTCCAGATTAACAACAAGAAGCAAGATAAACCCTGACACCGTCGCTCCAAGTCCCGTGATGAATACTTGCCTTTTTGTAAACTTTCCTGTTACTGTCGGGCGTTTTTTCGTTCGTTCCATTTTGGCATCAATATCAGCATCATACCAATTATTGATGATTAATGCCCCCGCCATCACGAAGGCAGATCCAATACAAGCAAGCAGAAATAAAAGCCAATAATCCTGAAATACAGCATTCGAACTAGCAATAGCCAAGACAAAACCCGTTATTACCGGAAGCACATTGGCTACGAGTACATTCCATTTAATTAGTCGTTTGATATCATCTAAGACATGGGATTGTTTTTTTCTTTGCACGATGCATCATCCTTTTTTGACACGTATTCCAATATTCCATTTCCAAATTCTATTAACTATCTATATTGAATTTCACCATAGCTTAAGCTAAACTTATTATGAACTCTTAAGAAAAGTCAGGTGACGAACATGACAAATTTCACCCATTTTAATGACGATGGACGGGCAAAAATGGTCGATGTTTCAAACAAAAATGAAACAGCCCGTAAAGCCATTGCAAGATCCAGTATCCAGATGAACCGAATCGTTTATGAAAATATTACACAGCAAAAGATTAAAAAAGGGGACGTATTATCTGTCGCACAGGTTGCAGGGATTATGGCCGCAAAACAAACGTCTTCTCTCATACCGATGTGCCATCCGATCCCGATAAGTGGCGTTGATTTATCTTTTGAATGGGTTCATACGGAAAAAGACATGTATGAACTTCTTATCGATGCCGAGGTGAAAACAGTTGGTAATACTGGTGTGGAGATGGAGGCATTAACTGCTGCTTCCGCAACCGCATTAACTGTTTATGATATGTGCAAAGCGGTGGATAAAGGCATGGTTATCGGACAGACATATTTACTTGAAAAAAGCGGCGGTAAAAGCGGCGATTATAAAAGATAATGCAGACGGGTATTTATTCCTGTCTAATTCCCCCTCTATCCTTTATACGCAGCTCAACAAACACCATAGAGCCTGTACGCACAACTCACAGGCTCTATCCACATTTTACTCATTTGATTTCATTCGATTAATAAGAAACAGAAGCAGAAAAGAAAAGCCGATGCTGATTAACACGTAATACCAGGCAATTGTCGTTTCTCCCGTTTCGATAGCTAGATAAATTGCTGTTGGGATGGTTTGCGTTTTTCCGGGTATATTGCCAGCAAACATTAAGGTAGCACCAAATTCTCCAAATCCCCTGGTAAATCCAAGTACCGCACTTGTGGTAAGTGAACGATACGATAGCGGGAGAATGACTTTTACCAGGACAGCCCAATCATTTGCGCCATCTACTTTGGCAGCTCCAATAATATTTTTATCCACCGATAAGAATCCAGTTTTGATGGATTGATAGATAAGCGGAAATGCGACAACAGTAGCTGCAATGATGGCAGCTGTTGAGGTGAACAATACACTCTCACCGGCTATTTTCTCTATCATTTGGCCGACCCAGCTATTGGTACCAAACATCATAATAAGAAAAAATCCTACAACTGTCGGCGGTAACACCAAGGGCAGGAAAAAGATTGTCTCTATGATTGCTTTCCCTTTCCTATCTTTCCGAATGATCCAAAAGGCAGATAGAATAGCTAGAAGAAAGGCAATAACGGTCGCGATTGTTGCTACATAAAAGGATAACTGAACAGGATGCCATGACCATTGCATGTTACCCACCTACTCCGCTGGTTGGAATCCGTATTTTTCAAATACGTCTTCAGCTGTTTGACTGGATATAAATTGATAAAATGCATCTTTTGCTTGCGCCACGTCCTCTTCCTGTTCTTCATTTTGAAGCGTAGCTATATAATATTCAATGGGGGAATGCAGGTTGGAATCAACGTTTTGGATCACCGTGACACCTTCTTCATCGATGACATCACTGGCATACACAACTCCGACATCAGCAGCTCCTTCTTTCACTAATGTAAGTACCTGCGTAACATCTTTTGTATACACAAGCCGGCTTTCTTCATCCAATTGTTCCCATAAATCTAATTCTTGTAATGCTTCTTGCGCATAAGAACCGGCTGGAACCGCATCTGGTGTACCCACTGCCATCACTTGATTTCCTGCTACAAAATCGTCCAAAGAGTCTACGTCCCCCTCATTTGGTTTGATTAAAACGAGTTGATTGGAAAGTATTGCCTTCCCTTCATCAACATGGCCTTTCTCAACTAATTTTTCATAGTCTATACTTGATGCAGACAGAAATATATCAACTGGAGCCCCTTGTTCAATTTGTTTTCGCAAAGAGCCGGAACCACCATAGTTATAAGAAATAGCAATGTTAGGATGTTCCTCTTCAAACATTGCCGTCAACTCTGTTAAACTTTCTGTCATACTAGCTGCGGCAGAAATGTTTAATTCTACTTCCTCCGTCTTACCTTGTGAACATCCTGCAGCAAATAAAATAAATATAAACATCAGCATATAATACTTTCTCATAGGAAACATCCTTCTTATTCGTGTTTAACGTCTTTATGAATTTCTTGAACCATATGACCAACTTCCGGCAAAATAATTTTTTCCATTGCTAATGTTACCGCACCTGTTGACCCCGGAATGGAAAAAAGAATGCAATGCTTTCGAACGCCGCAAATTGCTCTCGATAAAATACTGGCTGTACCAATATCATATTGAAAACTCAAATGTCGAAATAATTCACCAAAACCAGGAAGCTGTTTTTCAAATAAAGGTTCAATCGCTTCTATCGTGACATCTCGATTAGATATCCCTGTTCCGCCATTGACAATAACTGCGTCTATTTTTCCACTGTCAATCGCTTTTTCCACCGTCGTCCGAATTTGTTCTCCCTCGTCTGGAATAATTTCATAAAAATGCACTTGATGTTCCTGATTGATTAATAAATCGATTATTTTTTTCCCGCTTTTATCGGTTTCTTTTGTTCTTGTATCGCTAACCGTAATAACTGCACATACAAGATGTTTCGCAGCATGTTTTCGATGATCTGTGAGCATCTAAAAAATCCCCTTTATTCTTTTTCATTTCTCAATCAACAATCCACCGATGATAATCCGCCTGCCGATTTATATTATAAAAAAACCTTTCCTCTTCCATCGGGACATAGACCACATTTAAGTGCCCCAGTAATTGATGAGCAGATAATTCTGTTTGTTGAAGCTGGTCAAAAATGACTTTTTTCACACTACCATGGTAAATGGAAAGAAGCGGTTGAATTTTTCCGGAAACGATAGGCACAATGGCATCGATCCCCTCTTTTTTATAGGTTAATAACGTTTGGAAAACCGATGTATCCATAAATGGCACATCAATGGGCGCAGTCAAATACCAATCTGCCGAAACATATTCCATTCCCGTATACATCCCCGCTAACGGCCCCAAGCCTTTCACATGCGTTTGATCTGTTAGAATAGCAACATTCTCTTCTTCATCGTGGAAAAATGCTTCCAATTCTTCATTGGTTACCAGAACAATAGAATCTGTAAACGTCCTTACAGAATCGATGGAATATTGATAGAAATATTTCCCGTCTCTTTGCAGAAAAGCTTTGGGGCTGCCAAATCTTCTTGATTGCCCTCCTGCCAAAAGGATACCTGCTATTGTTTCCATACCATGCGCCTCCTTTCTTAAACTTCACAAATTCGTAACGGAAAATAAGTCAACGTAAATATACGAATGTTAAAATGGAGATAGGATATTTCATCCACAAAGGAGTTGACTGCTATGCAAACGAGCGCATTATTACAATCAAAAACAGGAAGGGACAGCATTTCTCAAGAGCTTAGAGCGGTTTTAAATTCCATTGGCACTGTAAAAAGAATGGAGAAACACATGTATCTTTTCAATGAAGGTACAGAATCAGAACAAATATTTATCATTAAGTCAGGACTGGTTCAAGTTTCTAAATTGACAGCTGACGGGAAAGAAATGATTCTTCGTATTTGTAAACATCAAGATATCATTGGTGAATTAACCATCTTCAGTGATGATTCCAGATATATGCTCAGTGCGAAAGTGATTGAAAGCGGTGAAGTGTTGGTTGTTCAAAAAGATCAATTAGAAAAAGCATTAATGTCAAACCCGCACGTCACATTCGAATATTTAAAATGGGCAAGCAGCCATATGCGAAAATTTCAATCCAAAATGCGAGACTTACTGTTAAACGGAAAGAAAGGTGCATTATATTCCACCATAATCCGTCTTTCTAATAGCTATGGCATACCTAAAAAGGATGGCATATTAATCGATTTAGTTCTGACCAATCAAGAATTAGCAAAGTTCTGTGCTGCAACCCGTGAAAGCGTAAATCGGATGCTGGTCGATTTAAGGAAACATGATATCATTTCCATGGACAAATCCGGCCGAATCTTCATTAAAGATATGGCATACTTACGGGAACAAATTGGCTGTGAAGACTGCCCAATAGACATATGCAATATCAATTAGAACATGCAGCCGTGTTTTTATTTTTTTAATTGTCCCTCCAGCCACTTACAAATCCGGTTTATCTCAAAAGAATGAAAAACTGGAAATGGATAGGAATTTTTTTCAAGGGCTACCCGGGTAATGATAGCTTGTACGTTTTCAACTTGATCTAATAAGTCGAGCTCCTCTTTCCTGCTTATGAGCAGCACTTTTGGAAAGGGATAGGATTTAAAACCTTCCATAATGAGCAAATCGATGTGCATCATGTTGTAAATGGGAATCATTTCATCCACTGTCCAGTTTTCTTTGGATAGCTGGAATACACTGCCTCCCTCGACACCAGAAATAATAGCCCCTGCCAGCCTATGTTTTTCACTATCTGTATCCTTGATTCCCTCTGGAATACCGCCATGGCCATGATGTTTTAAAGACGCTGTACGAATCCCTTTTTTTGTTGCATATTCAATGAATGTAGTTGCGACCGTTGTTTTTCCGCTATTTTTATAGCCGACAATTTGAATAATATCCATTTAGCCACCACTGACTGGCGGAATAAAAGCGACTGTATCTCCAGCTTTCACCATATCCTCTTCCATTGCATATTCCTCATTTACCGCTGTCATGACGTGATCTATTTCCAATAGTCCATATGCTGTTTTAAGTTTTTCTTTTAACTCTTTGATCATGATAGAATCACATGCATACGTCAATGTATCTTTACCAATCTTTTCTTGTATATCTGCGAAAAATAAAATGCGAATCATTATTTCACATCCTTTATATATGGACTTCCATCAGGATATGGAACCTTTTCTAATTGATCTCCTATCCAGGTCGCGCCATCTTCCCAATGTTCTTTCTTCCAGATTGGCACCATTTGTTTGATTCTTTCTATTGCATATTCATTTGCTTCATATGCTGCTTTTCGATGCGGAGACGAAACACAGATGACAACAGCGATATCTGAAATATCCAACCGGCCAATGCGATGGGTAATGGCTGCCTTTGTGTCTGGCCATTTTTCTTCCATTTCCCAACCAATTTTTTCAAGCATTTTGACAGCCATCGGTTGATAAGCTTGATAGGTTAAATACATCGTACGTTTCCCATAGGTCCACTCACGTACCGTTCCAATAAACGTATTAATCGCTCCCGCTTCTCTGCGTTCCACTTTTCGAATGACTTCCTCAACGTTGATCGGCTTTTCTACAACCTCATATAACGAATAACTCATCCGCCTTCGACCCTTTCTGCCATTTCTAAATCGCTATCTATAAATTGCTCCATTGTCATTCCTTCCTGGTCTTCTAACAGCAGGACAGAGACGTTCCTTCCTGCTTCATACCCGCTTGTTCCTCCTGGAAGCTGAATAAGAATATTGGCTTCCGCTAAAGACGAAACAACATTTGATTTATCCAATCCAACCGGGGTGGCAACGAGCTGTCCATGTTGATACCGAATATGTCCTCTTACAAAACGATCAAACGGATTGGGCTTCAGAAGATCGGCGTCAAGTCGAGCCGTTGCTTTCTGTATAAATGGCGTCCCGCTATACAAAAAGGTACGGATGGCAGGCCGCGTATATAATTCAAAACCTACAAAACAGGCGGATGGATTCCCGGATAAACCGTATAATAACTTGCCGTCCTTTTCAGCTACCGTTGTTACACTGCCAGGTCGCATTCTGATTTTATTGAACAAAACATTACACCCAAGCTTGGCATAAATATCTGGTAAATAGTCATAATCACCGACAGAGACGCCTCCGGTAGTAATCAGCATATCCACCTCATCCAGCGCATTTTTCACCTGGTTATAGCATAGTTCCAAATCATCACTAAACTGCCCAAAGTAAAGCGGTTCCCCACCTGCGCGAATAATTTGCGATTGAATCATAGAAGCATTGCTATTACGAATTTTCCCCGGCACCAAAGGAGCATCGATCTCTAATAGTTCACTTCCCGTGGCAATCACGCCAATTTTAGGTTTCTTGGCTACGGGGACATTTTTATAGCCGAATGTTGCCAGCAATGCTACTATCCCAGGTGTGATATAGGTTCCCTTCTTGGTAAGAAGACTGTCTTTTTTCGTATCCTCTCCGGTAAACGAAATATTGTTTCCTGACTGGATATTCCGTTTTATTTGGATATAGATATTTCCGTTTTTTTCTATTTCTTTTACTTCTTCAAGCATCACAACAGCATCACAGCCCTCAGGAATCTGTGCTCCCGTCATAATTCGTACAGTTTCTCCTGCTGCTACAGGACGCTCAAATACATATCCAGCACCAATTTCTCCGGCTACTTCCAATTCTGCCGGGCTATGACGAGACGCATGATTCGTATCCATCGCGCGTATCGCAAACCCATCATACGGAGAACGGTCAAATGGCGGAACATGATGGTCAGCGATTAAATGTTCTCCCAAGAAGCGACCATAACTCGCTTCAATCGGAACATATTCCACACTTCCTGTTTTGGCAACATTCATCACACGTGCAATGGCTTCTGTTACTTTAATCGGTTGTCTTTTTTCTACCACAGCTATTCACCTTCATCCTGCTAACTGATAATATATACTTTTTGCTTTTTCGATGGAATTGGTTCCATGAATCAACGTTCTTCCATCTGGAAAGAAAACCAGACGGTATGTCTTATATTCAACAGATACTAAAAAATCATTTGCCTTCACCGATCCAATTTTTTTTAACCGTTCCTTTAATACATGGACATTTGGTTGGCGGGAGGTTCTAATCTGCACAGTATTTCTGCCGCAGAGCACTTCTGATTTGGTACTGGACGAATCATGTAGCGCTGGATAGCTAGGATGCTCCCCACATGATGGACAAGCCTTTTTCTTCGCCCGTTCCACTTTCATGGTATGATAATGGTTATTCCATAAATCAAACGTCAGAAGGGATGTACGCAGTGCCTCTTTATCCCCTACCAGGATTTTCAAGGCTTCGGTCGTTTGATGGGCAACCACCATCTGTACAGCTGGCGAAATGATCCCCGCCGAATCACAGGTTGCACCATTGATAGGTATAGTATCCAGTAAACATCTCAGACATGGGGACTCATTTGGAAAAATCGTATAACTCATTCCCGTACTGCCAACACACGATCCAAATATCCATGGCAATGGATGTTGCTGTAATAAATCATTCAGCAGAAAACGGGTATCAAAATTATCCGTCGCATCAATCACCAAATCAATTCCATCTAATAACGGCTTTAAAGAAGTTGCGTCAGCATCCAGCACTCGGGCTTCTATCTCCACCTCAGAGTTGATGGCTTGCAATCTTGCTTTTGCTGCAACAGCTTTTGGCATTTGTTTATCTACGTCTTCTTCTGTATATAGTTGTTGTCTTTGAAGATTGCTTTCCTCCACATAGTCTCGATCAACAAGTACTAACCCGCCGATACCTGCACGAGTCAAATTTTCAGCATTTGCTGAACCAAGCGCTCCACATCCAATAATAAGCACACGCTTCTTGGAAAGTTTGCGTTGGCCATCTTCTCCTATAGGGGTAAATAATGTTTGTCGAGCATATCGATTCATCTTCATCACTTTCCTTTAACCGCCCATATAAGACATTTCCATTTTATTTCTATTTTTGGCTGATTCTTCTGTTCGTTCATCGGAGTAGCGATCGGTTCGCTGATTCCAGATGTTAACAATGTGCGCTTTTATATCTTCATTCTGCATACCGGAGCGTAGCATGTCTCTAAAGTCAAATCCGTTTTCAGCAAATAAGCAGGTATACATTTTTCCGTCTGCCGCTATTCTTGCTCTTGTACATGTGGAACAGAAGGATTCTGATACAGAGGTAATAAATCCGACCTCTGTGTTTGTCCCGCGATAACGGTACCGTTTGGCAACTTCACCAAGATATGCCGGTTCCACAGGTTCCAAATCAAAATGGTTATTCAACGCTTGGAAGATTTGTTTTTTCGTGATAACCTTGCTGAAATCCCAGCCGTTGGATTGACCCACATCCATAAATTCAATATATCTTAATGCAATTCCCTGTTCTTTAAAATAGGTTGCCATCGGAATAATTTCCTTGTCATTCATCCCTTTTTTCACAACCATATTCACCTTTACTTCCAGGCCTGCTTCTTTTGCTTTTGCGATCCCTTTTAATACGCGTTCGGGCTTAACATTACTATCATTTATGGATTGGAATAATGTCTCGTCCAATGCATCTAAACTCACGTTGACACGTTGAAGACCGGCTTTTTTTAATTTCTCTGCCATATGACCCAGTAAAGAACCATTTGTCGTTAAACCGATATCTTCTATCCCATCGATTCCTATTAATTTTTGTATTAAATTGGGCAAATCTCTTCTTAAAAGAGGCTCTCCCCCGGTTATTCTTATTTTTCGAACGCCCAAATCTGCAAAAATACGAGCTAAGCGTTCGATTTCTTCAAAGTCTAGTAATTGATCTTTTGGCATAAAGACAAAATCTTTTCCAAAAATTTCTTTCGGCATACAATAGGTACATCGAAAATTACAACGATCAATGACAGAAATACGAAGATCCTTTAACGGGCGGCCCAATTTATCTGTTATAACGGACATTTTGGATCCCTCCTTTTATCTATCATAGGCATAGTTTACATGTTTCGGTCTGCGCAGGCTGTGAAAAATGTCACTAACCCAAGCTGATTCTATGATTTTTTATAACTTGAGACTTGTTATGATTTCTTATTTACGAGCTTCACAAATTTATCTTCATAGCGCTGCTTTTTCTTCGGCTGATTATTTCGATTGTAAAAGTCAATCATGCCGGCCAAAGCTTCTTCCAGCAGTTCTTGATTACGGGTTTTTTCGATTTGTTTAAAACCTTTTTCATAACATTGATCCGCTTTTGAGATATCTTGCTTCTCTCTGTTTTCGTAACAGTATCCCAGCCGGATGAGGGTCAGTCCCTTTTCCTCTTTAACATTTGGTATTTTTTCGTAGATAGCCAGTGCTTCCTTGTAACGTTCAAAAGCTTGTTCTATTTGATCCTGTTCAATATGATTAAAGGCCATCGCTTGAAGTGTATTTCCGTACGCAATGGAATTTTTCCGGTCATCCTTCTCCAGTCCTTCTAAAAACGCTGTAAAAACCTTTTGTGCTTGGTCATAGGTTTTTTCATCGGAATATATCTTCCCTAATGCATATAGAAATTGCATTCGGATTTTTGGAAATGGATGCGATAAGGTTAACCCTTTTTCTAAATAGGATTTCGCTTGATCTTTTTTTAAGGTTCGGATCGAGAGCGTTCCGATTTTAGAATAAATATATACAATCATAAAATGATCTTTTTCATAGACTTTCGTTAACTGGTCCAGTGCCTGTTTATAATAATTGATTGCTCTTGGAAAGCTTCCCATATTTTCATCGATTTCGGCGAGCATCAATACAGCCTTGGATATGTCTAATGGAAATGCTTCTGACAGTCTGTGATTTCTTTAATTGCTTTCGTAATGATTTTTCGTGCTTCTTTTAAATCGATATAAAAGTGTATTTCTCCAATTTTTAATAATTCTCTAGCTTCGGAAAGCTTATCTTTCTCTTTCTTATAAGCATTCCCCAGTTGCTGATGCAGATTGACAGCATCGTTGTAATTTTCAATCTGAACCAATACATCCGATAATTCATATATAGCAGCAATCATCACGGGGTGTGTTTCAGGAAGTGCTTCTTTATAATAGCTCAAAGCTTTCTCATACTGTTTAACACTATTTTCTATATCGCCCTCTTTAAAGGATATTTTCGCTAAGTCCCTAAAAATAACCCCATAAGTGTACATATCCGGATAATGATTTGTATCTAACATAGCTAATAACTTCGCAAGCTCTATCCTGCCGTTGGATTCTTGTCCATATTCTATTTCCAAATGCGCATAATCCAAATACGTATCAATGACTTCCTCCACATGCTCCTGCTCCACATGTTTAGAAAACCGAATAGCCTCACGAAAATACGTTCCAGCTTTATCATAATTTTTTACTTTACGATAATATTTCCCTAAAATACTTCGCACATAGAATGCTTCTGTTGCGGAACATGCATGCTCCTCCAACTGTTGTTCTAATTCTTGAACCCTTTCTGTCACTTCATCGATATGTCCAGCTTTAATCTCTCCCCTTAATGCTTGATAAAAAGAGAAAACATTATCTACATTTACCACCATCAACACGCACCACCTTCTTGTTTATTTTCTATCAATTTTTAAACGATAGCCAAAAAGAGAGCATACTTATAAGCTCTCTTTGGTTGAATGTGTTGGTACACGTTTTTTATAAATCACATAGCTTCTGCGCAAATAACGGAGCGGAAAACTAAATGCATGCACCAACCTTGTAAATGGCCAAACAACATATAAAGCAAAGGTGCAATAAATGTGTATCTTAAACCAAATAGGGACAGACTGCATCAGCTCCGGTTGTACGTTAAAAATAAATAATCCTCTTAACCACGGCGCAATTGTTGTTCGATAATCAAAACCTTGGGCATCCACATTGAAAGAAGTAGCGATGAGACCAGAAAGAAGTGCTACCAGAACAAAAATTAAAGCAACCCAGTCACTCGCAGAAGTCGTTGCTTTGATTCGTTTCACGCTAATCCTTCGATAGGTTAATAGAAGAATCCCTGCAAATGCTGCGATTCCAGCAGGTACACCAAAGCCGATGGCAATGACATGATACATATGCTCCGTAATTCCCAAGGCATTATAGAAACCGACAGGAATAATCAGTCCGAGCACATGTCCTCCAAACACGAAGAGAAGCCCCCAGTGAAATAACAGCGAACCTATCCGGAGCCGCTTCTTCTCCAAAAACTCACTTGATTTCGTTGTCCAGCCGAATTGATCTTTCTGATAACGGTAAACATGTCCTAAAATAAAAATGGTTATTACAATATAAGGAAATACGCCCCATAATAATAGGTCCATCAGTTTCCCTCCTAAACGGCATCTTCTGCTGCAATGTGCAGTCCATGAGCTTCCATCTGATTGAATAGAGCATCGAATAATAAATAATAAAAATTATGTTGCTCCCTTAATTTCTTCTGGATTTCCGCAATGGTTTTTCCATGCATCTCCAGCAACTCATTGCTTGTTTCTATGGGAACTCGAGCACAGAACTCCAATAGAAGCGGTAAGTAATCTGGCAATTCCTTATCGGTTACTTCAAATCCATGTGCCTCATAATATTTTTTTAGCTTTAATAACTCCAGTCCTCTTTCCCGCTGCTCGCCTAATTTCAAATACGTTACATACAGGTTGGTTACTCTGCCGAAATCAAAGTTGTCAATATAATACGTCACCCACTCATCCAGGGACATATCTTCCACTTTTTGAATAAACTTCCGCAGGTTTTCTGCTACGTCCTCATTGGAAATATCTTCTACTTCTTCTCTTATTTCTGGTAATGTTTCTTTCATTTGTTGATTAGGATAAGCTAAAAGAAAAGAAATCAATTGATAGATTGTGGAATTCATCCTCTTCACTCCTTATTGAAAGCCAGGATTGGTAAAACAATGTTTACCAATCCTGCTTCTTTATTGCAATACACCGCAGCTTCCCGGTCCGCCAGCAAAATCCAAACCGCATGCACCTTGCTCTGCGTATAGATCTGCGACTTCTTCTTTATGACTTTTAGGGATGACAAAGCGATCATCATATTTTGCAATGGCTAATAAACGATACATTTCTTTGATTGCTTTTTCGGTTAAGTCAAGTTCCGTAATTAAATCACGGTCAAAGTCTTTTCCAGTTTGTTCAGCCCGCATATAACTGCGCATCACGGCCATTTTTTTAAGCACCTTCCGAATATGATCGGTATCTCCAGCAGTCAATAAATTAGCCAGGTACTCGATTGGAATACGCATATCATCGATTGCCGGGAAAATGTCCGCTGTATCTGCTGTACTTCCTTTTCCTTCAATCATATTCATCACCGGACTAAGCGGTGGTACATACCAAACCATCGGCATCGTTCTATATTCCGGATGTAATGGTAAGGCAATTTTCCAATCAATAATCATTTTATAAAGCGGTGATTGTTGTGCCGCTTCAATCCAATCCATTGGAATACCATCTTTTTTCGCTTGCTCGATGACTTCCGGATCATTTGGGTCAAGAAAAATATCAAGTTGCGCATGATAGAGATCTTTTTCATCTTCTACAGATGCTGCCTCCAGGACACGGTCCACATCATACAGCATGATTCCGATATAACGGATACGTCCCACACATGTCTCGGAACAAATCGTCGGCTGTCCATTTTCAATTCTTGGATAACACATCGTACATTTTTCTGCTTTATTGGTTTGCCAGTTAAAATACACTTTTTTATACGGGCAAGAAGTCGTACAGTGTCTCCAAGCACGGCATGCATTTTGATCAACCAGCACGATGCCGTCTTCATCCCGTTTGTACATCGCACCTGATGGACAAGAAGATACACAAGGGGCATTAATGCAATGTTCACAAATACGTGGAAGATACATCATAAATACTTCTTCAAATTCCGTTTTAATGGATTCTTCCATCTGCACAACGTTTGGATCACGCAGCCCGGTAATATGACCTCCAGCCAGGTCATCCTCCCAGTTTGGGCCCCATTCTATATCCATGAATTCGCCAGTGATTGCTGATTTTGCCCGGGCAACCGGCTGATGATTTTTTTCCGGACTATTGGTTAACGTTTCATAATCATAGTTCCACGGTTCATAATAATCATCCATCTCTGGCTGGTGCGGGTTATGAAACAGGTTCATTAAACGGTTTGTTTTGGAACCTGATTTTAAACGCAATTCCCCCTTATGCAGTTCCCAGCCGCCTTTATATTTTTCCTGGTCTTCCCATTGTTTCGGATAACCAATACCAGGTTTGGTTTCTACGTTATTGAAGTACATATATTCTGCACCCGGCCGGTTTGTCCATGTATTTTTACAAGTCACACTACATGTATGGCATCCAATACATTTATCCAGGTTCATTACCATTCCTACTTGCGCTTTAATCCTCAAGCCAATCCACCTCCTTCAATTTGCGAATGACTACATTTAAGTCCCGCTGGTTTCCTGTTGGTCCATAATAATTGAATCCGTAGCTTAATTGACCATATCCGCCAATCATATGCGTTGGTTTAACGTGAATGCGTGTTGGACTATTATGGGTACCGCCGCGATTCTTTGTTAAATTGGTTCCCGGTGTATGAATATGACGGTCCTGCGCATGGTGCATAAACGCCATGGTTCTTGGAATCCGGTGGGAAACAACCGCTCTTCCGACTACCACCCCATTCCGGTTAAAACATTCAATCCAATCATTATCCTCCACATCCACTTCTGCAGCATCCTCATTATTCAACCAAATCGTCGGACCTCCACGGAATAGGGTCAACATGGGCTGTGCATCAAAGTACATACTATGGATGGACCATTTATTATGCGGTGTTAAGAAATTTAATGTGATTTCTTTCCCTTCGATTTCCGGACGGTTTGACCGAAAAGGTTTTTGATTCAAAATAGGTTTAAATACCGCAAAGGATTCGCCAAATTCCTTCATCGTTTCATGATCCACAAAGTAAGATTGCCGACCCGTAATCGTTCTAAATGGAATCATTCGTTCAATATTCGTCGTAAAAGGAGAATACCTTCTTCCACCCTTTTCCGAACCACTAAATGCCGGAGACGTAATTACCGTCTTGGGCTGCGCATTGATTTGCTCCATCGTAAATAATTCTTCTTCCCGCTCTTCCGCCAAATCTTTCAGTTCAAGATTTGTTTTTTCTTCTAACGCTTCCCATGCTTTGACAGCAACCTTTCCATTTGTTGTCGAAGAAAGCATGAGAATGGCTTCAGAAGCATCCTTGGCATTTGTAATGTCTGGATGACCATCTGCAATCGAATCATTATCTATCGTTCCCAACGTGCGTTTAGCATGTTCATATTCTTCTTCCATAGACCAATTAATCCCTTTTTCTCCATAAGGTCCTTTGGCGATATTCGGTCCGAGCGAAGTCATTTTATGATAAATGTTTTTATAATCCCGTTCGACAACATGAATCTGCGGCATGGTTTTGCCGGGAATCGGTTCACATTCCCCTTTCGACCAATCTTTTATTTCTCCAAATGGTTGGGCCATTTCCGCTTTGGTATCATGATTCAATGGCGTAGCAACAATTTCATTCATCGTATCCATATCAACTTCTTCTGCTAAATTAGATACGCCTTTTGCCAATGCTTTAAAAATATCCCAGTCCGATTTTGCTTCCCAAGGAGCTGAAATAGCCGGATTGAACGGATGAACAAACGGATGCATGTCTGTACTGGATAAATCATATTTTTCGTACCAAGTGGAAGCTGGTAAAATGACATCTGAATATAACGCCGTTCCTGCCATGCGGAAATCCAGGTTGATCAGAAGGTCTACTTTTCCTTCAGGAGCTTCTTCCCGCCATTTTATTTCCTCCGGACGAAGACTGTCTTCGTCTGTATTTAACACACCATGGGACGCACCAAGTAAATGCTTCAGGAAATATTCATGACCTTTTCCGGAACTGGAGATTAAGTTCGCTCTCCAAACAAATAAATTTCTTGGAAAGTTTATTGGGTTATCCGGATCTTCAATCGCAAATTCCAATTTTCTCTCTTTTAATTGTTCCGCTACATACTTCCCGATTTGTTCCGTTGTTTCATTTCCTGCTTCCAATGCTTCGTTATACAAATCAATCCCATTCTTATTAAAAGTCGGATACGATGGTAACCAGCCCAGGCGTGCTGCCAAAACATTGTAATCTGCGGGATGATCATATCTTGCTTTATCCACCGTTGGACTCGCTAATTCATTGATCGACGTCTCTTCATAACGCCATTGGTCCGTTGCAAAATAGAAGAATGAAGTACCATTTTGCAATCTTGCCGGGCCGCCCCAGTCTTTTCCTGATTGAATGGTTGTCCAACCCTCTACCGGACGTAATTTTTCTTGGCCGACATAGTGCGCCCAGCCGCCGCCATTGACTCCCTGCGCTCCAACCATGAGAACAAGATTGACAACAGCTCTGTAAATCGTATCGGAATGGTACCAATGATTGATTCCCGCTCCCATAATAATCATGGAACGGCCATTGGTATCAATCGCATTTTGAGCAAATTCACGGGCAATTTTAATCACTAAGTTGCGGTCCACACCGGTAATCTGTTCTTGCCATGCAGGCGAAAACGGCGCAATCTCATCATAGGACGCAGCAGCTTCCCCGCCCAGACCACGATCAATGCCGTAGTTTGCAAGCATTAAATCATAAACGGTTGCGATATATTCTGTCTCGCCATCTATCTCCATTTTCTTCACAGGCACCGTACGAGAGAGCACTTTCTTAGTCTCTGCGTCAAAGTACGGCATATCCACAGACACCACGTCATCTTCTTTGCCGAGAAAACTTAATACCGGCTCAATTTTTTCATTTGTTCTTTCATCAAATAGTTTTAAATTCCATTTACCCTGATCATCCCAGCGAGACCCCATCGTGCCATGCGGAATCGAAAAACCGTCTGTCAGGTTGTTATACATTGCTGGCTTCCATTCATTGTTCTCTAATTCCATTCCAAGATCTTTCGCATGTAAAAAACGATCTGCTGTGAACTTTCCATTTTCCTTTTTCAAACGTACAGAAAACGGAAAATCGGTATATTTCTTTGCGTAGTCTTCAAAATAAGGTGTCATGTTTTGCGCATAAAACTCATTCAAAATAACATGCCCCATCGCCATGGCCACAGCACCATCTGTCCCTTGTTTGACAGATAACCAGTCATCGGAAAACTTCGTGGACTCTGCATAGTCCGGACTTACGGAAATAACCTTGGTGCCCTTATATCTAGCTTCGACTAAAAAGTGTGCGTCCGGCGTACGTGTTAACGGAACATTCGAACCCCAGGTAATAATGTAGCTCGAATTAAACCAGTCCGAACTTTCTGGTACGTCCGTCTGATCTCCCCAAATCTGCGGAGATGCTGGCGGTAAGTCTGCATACCAGTCATAAAAACTCAACATCTGTCCGCCAAGAAGGTGCATAAAGCGACTGCCTGATGCGTAACTAACCATGGACATGGCAGGAATAGGAGAAAATCCAACATTTCGATCCGGACCATATTTCATCGCAGTATATAGACAGGATGCAGCAACTAGTTTGGTTACCTCTCCCCAATCCGCACGAGCCAGGCCACCTTTTCCTCTTGCTTGTTTATAGGACGCTGCCTTCTCTTTATCTTCTACAATACTTTTCCAAGCTTCTAATGGATTATCATGGGTTTGTAATGCTTCTCTCCATAAATCAAGCAATCTTTTTCTGACGTAAGGATATTTCACACGTAAAGGGCTGTATAGATACCAGGAGAAACTTGCTCCTCTAGGACACCCACGCGGCTCAAATTCCGGCATATCCGGACCCGTGGTCGGATAATCCAACGCCTGTCCTTCCCATGTCACGATGCCGTCTTTTACATAGATGTTCCAGCTGCATGACCCGGTGCAATTGACACCATGGGTAGAACGAATAACCTTATCATGCTGCCATCTTTTTCTATAAACATTTTCCCAATCACGATTTCCTTCTTGTAATTGGCTATGATTATTGGAATATTTCTCTTTCGGCTTTAAGTAATTCAATCTTTGCCAAAGTGGAGATGGTTTCTTCGCCATCTAAATCCCTCCTAATGGAATTGCTAATCAATCTGGTGCCTATTAAATCATTTCTCATTCCCCTTCGTTGTGAAAAACATCACACGGATGGCAGAAGTCAAAATTTAGTCAAATTTAGATGGTTTGTTATTAGGGGGCTTTAAAAAGTACTGTTACAGTTAACGAAAAAATCTATCTTAAGATCTTAAAAAAACATTATTCTTAAGATCTTAAAAAAACATTATATGGATGTTCTACCGACATTTCCCCATAACCAATACGTATTTTCAAAAAGATGACACAAATTATGTGATTTATTTCACTACGTATTTGTTAAAGAAAGATTAAAATTTTCACCGTAATCGCATCAATAAACAAACGGACACCTTATGAAGAGCACAAGCTCTCGCCTCCTTCATCAGAAAAAGGAGACACTCGATTCGACGTTCTTTAAATGATTGCATTCTTACACTTCCTTATCGTGTAAGAAAAAGAATGACTTCATATTGGAAGGAGATCAAACATGAAAAAACCTGGATTACAATTAACCTTACAAACTTCAAATCTCGTTGTTGGATTTATGGTGTGGGTATTGATTTCATCACTCATGCCATATATTACAACGGACATTCCATTAACAGGCGGACAAGCATCTATCGTTACAGCTATTCCTGTTATTTTAGGATCCCTGTTGCGTATTCCAATCGGTTTTTACGCAGACCGTTTTGGCGCAAGAATGATTTTCCTGATCAGCTTCCTGATTTTACTATTTCCTGTTTTCTACTTGAGCATCGCGAACTCTTTTGTGGATTTAGTTATCGGCGGTTTCATTTTGGGGTTAGGCGGAGCTGTATTCTCTATCGGCGTTACATCGCTTCCGAAATATTACCCGAAAGAAAGACATGGATTTATTAATGGAGTATACGGTGTTGGTAACGCTGGTACAGCCATTACAACTTTTGGTGCTCCTGTCATCGCGCAGGCAATCGGTTGGCAAGGAACGATACGCATCTTTCTGATTATCTTACTTTTATTTGCCGCACTTGTGTTTATCTTTGGTGACCGTAAAGAAGAAAAAGTCAAGAAATCAATGGCCGAACAACTGAAAGGTGTCTATAAAAATACCACCTTATGGTTCTTAAGCTTATTCTATTTCATTACATTTGGAGCTTTTGTTGCGTTTACCATGTTCCTCCCAAGCTTTTTAGTAGATAACTTCGGATTAGAACCGGTAGATTCCGGTATTCGTACAGCTATCTTTATTGTGCTTGCGACAGGATTAAGACCAATTGGCGGTTTATTGGCTGATAAATTCAATGCATTTATCATCTTAATGTTTGTATTTATCGGTGTGGCATTCTCAGGTATCTTACTGTCCTTTTCACCAGGAATCGGCTGGTATACAGTCGGGGCATTAGCCGTTGCCATAACAGTAGGAATTGGAAATGGTACTGTCTTTAAATTAGTTCCATTATATTTTTCCAACCAAGCTGGTATTGTAAATGGTATTGTTTCTGCCATGGGCGGACTGGGTGGATTCTTCCCGCCATTACTATTAACAGGAGTTGCGAATATCACCGGCCACCATGCGATTGCATTTATGTTAATGTCCGAGTTTGCTATCGTCAGCTTTGTCATTGTTATATTTATGTACTATCAAGATCGGGTAAATACAGAAGGGAAAATTATTGAAGGCGTTGCTGAAGGCATGATGATAACCAATAAAAATAAAGTCATCCAACACGTTAATCCTGCTTTCACACGAATTACTGGTTATTCCCAAGAAGAAATCGTTGGCCATACACCTAAAAAGATTAGTTCCGGAGAACATCATAAGACATTTTATGAAGACATGTGGGATTCCATTAACAATAAAGGCTTCTGGCAAGGAGAAATTCGAAACAAGCGAAAAAATGGGGAAATATATAAGGAACTCCTCTCCATTAGTCCAGTCAGAAATAATGTTGGTGACATCATACAGTATGTTGGGGTGTTTAATGATATCTCGCATATGAAAAACCGGGAGTAGACAGCCATTTTTTCTTAAAAATAATCGAAGCAGCTCATACCACGTATGGGCTGCTACCTATTAAAATACAATTAGTTGCATATCCTCTTTTATTGATTTCTCTTTCTTCATTATAAGTCATTATCACGAATATCATTTTTACCATTGTGTTAGAAAAAGCATCTTTAACTGAAAATATACCGATAAAGCGAATCCTTTGTAAACGCTCCTTCCATTCCAGGTTTGGTTAAAAAATAAGCCACAATCTCCTCTTGAGAAAGACCGATTTCTTTTAACCCGCTGGAAATCATAGATAAATAGGAACGAGGCGGGGTAGTATACGCATGCGTTCCCATTGTATCAGGAGCTGTAAATGTAAACATCGGTGCCCCTTCTTCTTTTCCCAAGTAAATAACCCTTCCATACCAGCCTGCTGTTAAGTCAGCATAGCCTTTATCTATAATCTCCTGCACATCGATATTTAAAGAATCAACGTTATTTTCCTGCTCCACAACTTCCCTGAATTGCTCATCTGTAATTAGATACTTTCTGGCATATGTCTTTGTACTTTTATTCGGTGTATGTCCAATAAAGGCAACGCCCCCTTTTCCCCATTTACTTTGCTCTCTCATAAAATAAAGTGGATAAGGGAGCATCACTTTTTTTATTTCCTTTGGTGGCGTGGTATTTTCACAGCCTCTTTCCTCTTTCTCCGATCCTTCAAGCATACCACCCTCGATATAACAAGAAAAGCGTTTTTCGCTAATATTGGAACCGTAGCTTACATACCATACGTCCATCTTGAGGCCTCCTTGCTTCGTATCACTTTGAATCAATCTATAAATGATAATGTTTTATGGCAATTTCATCTAAGCCCGTTTCTTTAAGTGTAGATACAGGTGCTAAAAATGTAACTGTTACAACTCCAGGATTACGTCCAATATCAACAGATCCAGTAATGGTTGCGCGGTTCATAACTTCCGGAACACTCATCCCAAGTATAGAAGCAGCACGTTCTAAACCATTATCTGTTGCTTCATTTAAATCTGCACCAGTTCCAATAAACGACGAGATTGGAGCAGTATCCTCAATTTCCTCAAAACCATGCGCTTTAGCAACTTTTAAAGCCTCGGACTTTTCATGCTCAGATAATGGCTTCGCGTTATATGGAAGGTCTTCCTCAACAGGTAACAAAATAGGTCCTTCTATCTTGATTCCTTTTAGTAAGTCTACTTTTAAAGTAGCAATTCCAGAAACGTCTGTAGTATGACCGGCAATTTCCCCATTTCCTTGCATCGCATGCATATCTCCAAGATAAATGCCGCCACCTTCCGTTTTTACAGGACAAATTAAAATTGCCCCTTCCCGGACTCGATTAATATCCATATGCCCATCTGTACGTTCTTTCAGCTGTTCTTTTTTTATACCATAATCGTGAGGAGCATCCAGCAAAAATTGGCCGAAGTCTCCCGCATTATGAGAATCCGGCATGGCTCTGGCCGGTGTTGTTCCAATTTGCCCTAAAAAAGGACGAGTCCTTGCAACCATTCCTACAATATCATGAGGAGCAATAGATACGATTGGATGTTGTACAGAGTGCTCAGGTGTACACATATTTCTATGTCCTTCTTTTCCCAATTCTTCAGCTGCGTCTTTGGGTAAGGTGACTCCTATTGTTTTATCATCATCAAAGGCAATGGTATACCCACTCGTAAACTTAAAAGGGGTGACTACTGCTCCACAATTTGAACAACGAACTGCATTTTCCCCAACATCCGTTATAGTCGTATTCGGATTCACGGTTCCACATTCAGGACATTTCCCATCAACAAATGGATCTGAAACGGAATGACCTTCTACAACACGGTCATTTCCAGAAGCTGTTACCATGGAGGTTACTTGAATGGAGGAAATATGAATAGCAACCGCATCTCCAACCTCTGCCCCTTCAACATAAACTGGTTGCGTTACTTCATGTCCCCCTTGAAGAGATGGTGTAATCATCGGCCCCCAACATCCAGGTGCAGTATTAGCAATAATATATCCTCCGTCTTTTACCGGCCCAAGCATTGCTTTTTCCGGATCCAGAATCCCATCCGTAAAAGTGTTCACATATACAATTTGCTTTGCTTCTTCATTTTTCATTTTCATCTCCTCCTTAAATATATTGTAACCCTTTTCATAACCTGATACAAAGGAATGAATCAGCTGCTAATAAACACTCATTACCAAAGAAAATATATATTTAAAAAACAACTACAACCCGGATTATTTCATATATGCTAAATTCATTGCATATGTAGAAAGAAACGATGGCTTCTCTTTGTGGATAGGTAAAATCGGCATTCCAATAAAAATCCTGGTGTAGTTTCCTAATCACAATGAAGCAATTACGCTTTTAAATCAGTCTTGTTTAGTGTACGATAATTTACAGTATGTTTAGTTTTTAAAACCTTGAATTGGATTGAAGGCATATGTTTGATGTATTAAAAAATTATGAAGAACTGACAGTAAGCGAGAAGAAAGTGCTAAACTATATCATGGAAAACCAAAATTTGATTCCACATATAAAAATTAATGATCTAGCAGAAGCAACTTATGTTTCAAAAACAGTCATCATCAATTTGGCACAAAAACTGGGTTTTAACGGATTCAGAGAAATGAAATATTATATGAACCAGACGATGATTGAAAAATTATCTGATCAGAAAGTTAGCACGGTTTCATATCGGGATACTTTAAAACAGTCCATTGATAAAACTTTTTCCCTTGTTACCGAAGAGAAACTGCAGGAAACAGCAAGTAAAATCAAGTCGGCAAATAACGTATATATTATGGCTAGAGGAACTAGTAAAGCAGCTGGTTACTATTTAGAACATCTCTTATTAACTATTGGAATTCAATGTATTTTTATAAAAGATTATAATCTATCGGAATTATTTACAGATTTTGTGATTGAAGATGATATTGTCATCTTTATTTCCATATCAGGGGAAACGAAAAAAATCATCGATACGGTGAAGAAAATTCATTTAAAAAAAGCCGATATCGTCAGTATTACGTCATTTAAGACGAATGCATTGACCCGATATACGACGGATAATCTTTTTTGTTATTCTGATCACGATAACACGAGCAAGAATGATATCATTTCAAGAATTGGCTTTTTTCTCACTATAGATTTGTTGATCGATAAGTTAACAAAACTTTAAATTGTTTATATCGCGTAATTATGTTCTAAAAATATAAAGAGTCCATTAAATAACACAGAATAAAGCAAAAAAGTGATAAAGACATAAAGAAAGTATTTAATTTAAAACGAATCACGCACAAAAACAGCAGAAGAAAGAGGCTGTACCTCTGCAGAGGAAAAACATAGGTGAGACACTGTAGTTCTTCAGTACAAGGCTACTCACCTATGTTTCCTCTGCAAAGTGGGAACCCTATTTTCTAAGCGGCTATCTGCATAATCTTTATTCGAATTTATCGGTGGAAACACGTTACCCTAACCTTTTAAACTCTTATTGATTAGACTTCATAGTTTTTAGTAATTTTTTTAGCTGTCTCTTTTGCCCTTTCTGCCTCTGTTTCTGCTAAAGTAACAGATAAACCAATATAGTTTCTTGGATCAATCATATGTTTTAGTTCTTCATCAGAGAAATTCGAACTGATTTGTTCGTTTTTTCTTAAATTATCATAGAACGCTTCCCCTTCAGCAGCCGTCTTCATCGCAATATCATACATAAGCGAATGAGCATTATCCTTGCCCAGTTTCTCTGCCAGTTTCATCATAACGTATTCGCTATTATCAAGACCTTTGTTACGCTCGGCGTTATGAAGCATTCTGTCTTTGTGAACTGTCAGAGTACGAGTTAATTCTTCACACCTTATTAAAATTTCAGTCATCAGCTCCATCGATTCTTCCAGCAATCCATCAAATAGCATGTAAGAACTACTATCACCTTCGTACGGACGCACTGCTGAATTCATACCTGTACTTGGAAGGGAGTACAGCTTCTGAGAATTAGCGATGATCCCTTTAGCAAGTTTGGGATTGATTTTATGTGGCATCGTGCTGCTGCCGACTGTCCCCTTGCTGAATCCTTCAGATACTTCAGCAATTTCTTCCAAAGTTGTACTATACACTTCCTCAGCAATTTTGTGACAATGATTTGCCAACAAGGTCAAGTTCGACATATACTCTAATTTGTGTGTACTTATGTTTCTTGACGGTACCGGCATTGGGTACATACCTACTAACTCAGCCACTCGATTTTGAACTTTCACCCCTATGTCGGGCATAGAACTGAAGGTGCCTACCGCACCGCCCATCATTATCTGAAATACTCTTTTTTCTGATTCAGCTATTCGTTGATAACAACTGATGAATTCGCTGATCCAAACAGATACTTTATATCCGTAAGTAATAGGAATGGCATGTCGTCCATGGGTTCGCCCGGTCATAACCGTATCCTTATTATCAAACGCGAGCACACTTAAATTTTCTAAAATCTGCCCGATAATCCTCATAAATTTATGGTGTGCTTTCTTTAAAATATAAAGCTGGGAACTTTGTTGAATATTTTGTGTTGTTATTCCATAATGGACATATTTTCCGCTATCTTCTGGGCAGGCTTTGACCAAAACCTTTAAAAATGGGACAAAACCATGCCCAATTTTTTTATAAATACGATCCATTTCTTCCAGATCCAAGTTTTCAATTTTAGCTGCTTTCTTAATTTCATTCGCAGCGGTTTGAGGGATGAACCCAAATTCAGCTTGAGCCTGAGCTAATGCTGATTCAAACAACAGCCATGTTTTATACTTTTCTTCCTGTGTGAATAATTGTTTCAAACCTTGATCATCAATCGTTTTACTTTTAGAATCATATAAAGCTTTCATGATACCAACTCCTTGCACTATATTTTTTCATCGACTGCATTTTTTATAAACTCGACTTGTGTGCCATAAACGATATGAATATGCTTGGCTGTTGGAAAAAAGAATCCCGAGCATCCCGTTTTGTTTAATAAATCTTTATCAATATCTCTTACTTCTTTCAAGTCAATCCGAAGCCGCGTAATACAATTGTCCACGTTTACAATATTTTCTTTCCCTCCTAATGCTTCTATTACCTTGTCTGCAATTTCATCATATCGTTTTTCTTTTAACAATGTACTGTCTACATTCTCCATTTTCTCTCTGCCTGGTGTTTTTATATCGAACCGGACAATTGCCCAATAAAAGATGAAATAGGTAATTACAGCCAACCCTAAACCAATTAAAACAAGAAAAATCCAGCGAGAGTTTTCATACAATAATCCGAAAATCGTGAAATCAAAAATGGTACCTCGTATATACCCAATCGACACATCAGCAAGTGACAGCAATACTGCACCGATCCCAACTATACCGGCGTAAACAACGTATAATAACGGCGCTAGGAAAACAAATGTAAACTCCAGCGGCTCTGTCACGTTACCAAGAAAAGCAGTGAGAACCATTGTAACTAACATCGATTTCACATATGTTTTATTTTCCTTATAAGCCGTTCTATACATGGCAAGTGCAATGGCAGGAAATAAGAACAAGACTACGAGCATTTGCTGCTGCGCCATGAAGCGTGATAGACTCGGCATCATTGACCAGTATTCACTATTTGGTCCTTGGTTAAATAGAATTTCCGTTATAGCAGGGACAACGCCAACAAATGTTTCCCCATCAATGGTGTAGGTCCCGCCTGCTTCTGTGAATCTAAATAGGGCATTCCAGACATGGTGGAGACCAAACGGTATGAACAAACGTTCACCTGCAGCAGTAAAAAAGGGACCAAAAACACTTAAAAATAAGGATGACAGGTTTGTAAGCAGACTTACAAAATAGGTCCAAATAAAAGGAAGAAGCAAACCTACTGCCGTCATAAAACCAATCGTGATAATAGGTACTGATTTTTTACCGGAAAAGAATGCGAGGGCTGCTGGAAGTTCCAGGTTATAGTATCTGTCTGTAGCCCAAGCAGCAATCAGTCCAGTTATAATTCCTCCGGCGGCACTGATATTCACGGTTTGAATACCAAGTATTTCGATTTGTCCCTGTTGCGTCATAACATCTGGATCTGCCATTTGCCCTGTAACAGTCAACCATACATTCATAGCAACAATCAGGGTCAAATAACCTGCTGTAGAAGCAAATACGGCAATCCCTTTGTCTTTTTTACTCATGCCATAGGCAACGCCCATTGCAAATAGTAAAGGGATGTTATCAAAGACAATATTACTAATCGATTGAATACTTTCTAACACAGTGTTTACGATTTCATTTCCTAAAAAAGGAACTTTTTCAACCATATAATCTTGCGTAAGTGCCCCACTAATCCCCAATAACATACCAATTGGGGCTAATACACCAATCGGAAGAAGTAACGTTCTGCCGAATTGTTGAATAGCATTACTGATTTTTCTTTTTTTCATCACCTGAAACCTCCCTATACATATACCTAATTTCTATTTATTTTCCACTTTCGAAATTCATACGAAAGGTCGGAACAATAATTGAAAACCTGTTATTTGATTCCATTCTATCAATTAGAATAAATTGTGGAAGTTCCTTCATTTTTTATTAACTTATATAGGTCAGAAAAAATGACCTAGGTCATTAAAAATTGATTTTTCATGTAATGATTTATCCTGTACCAAATGATATAGTTAAAGTGTTACCAATTGAATTGAACTGAAAATAAAAGATATATTTCTCAAAAATACATACAGAGGGTGAATGTTGGTATGGATATAAAGTTACTTGCGTTGGACATGGATGGTACTACATTGAATGATGAAAAATGCATTACGAGTTTGACGAAAAATCAAATTTTGAAAGCATATGATTCAGGGGTAATCATCGTTTTATGCACCGGAAGACCCTTTCAGCATTGCTATCCTTATATTCAAGACTTACATTTAAACTCCCATTTAATAACCTGTAACGGAGGACAAATATATTCAAGCGATTATACTGTTATTACGCAACACTTGTTAGATGCTGACGCCCTCGCTTCTTTATTTCATTTTGCACAAGGATTGGGAACGAATACCTGGGTGTTTTCCACAGAAGAAGCATATTACAACGAGTTGCCGCTTAATTACAACGAAATACAATGGTTAAAATTTAGTTGTTATTATAAAAATGAAAAAGTTTTAAATCATATGTTGAAGAAATTGTCATATGTGGAAGGAGCAGAGATAAGCAACACCACATCCAAGACGATTGAAATCAACCCTCCAGGTGTTAATAAGGCCATGGCTCTCAAACTAGTCTGTGATAGATTAGGAATAACAATGGAAAATGTAATGGCGGTAGGAGACAGCCTAAATGATAGCAAAATGATACAAACCTCAGGAATTGGGGTAGCAATGGAAAATGCCCAAAAAGAAGTTAAGCAAGTTGCCGATGCTATCACAGATACCAATAATAACGACGGTGTTGGAAAAGCAATTGAAAAATTCATTTTATCTGCGAAGGTGTAATTTAATAAAATGCTTCTTTTACTTTACAGCTCTATATTTGGTATGAGTGTAAACTTTAGGAAAGAGATGCAAATCCCCCTCAAGATAAAGATTTTGTATAGTGATTCTTAAGCGTGTTTACATGATTCCATAGCACTCCCATTTTTAAAATTTTATCGATTTTATCAATAATCATCGATATAACCAAGACAAATCGTTACATTTCAAACTGTTCATTGTTAGCATAAAGCTAGTTACCAAGAGAAAATAAAAATAACCTGACACCGTTGGAATATCGGTATCAGGTTATTTTTATTTTTATATTTCAGTATCACATCATACTCGACAAGGATGAAACCAAGCGCAGTACATAGCCTTATCTTTCTCTATCATTTTGTTCATCAGAATGATTCAGCGTATCTTTCACATCGCCTTTTGTGTCTTTGGCTGCACCTTTGGCTTTGTCCGCCTTTCCTTCTGCTTGTTTTTTCTTGTCATCTGTTATTTTGCCAAATGCTTCTTTTGCTTCTCCTTTTACTTTATCTCCTGCACCTCTCATTTTATCTTTAAAACCGTCACTCATGTTGATTAACCTCCTTGTGATTAAAAAATGATTGTGCTTTATTTTATTTTATATTAATAGATTACCGCTGCGTTATAGATATAAACATAAAATTTTGATACGCTTTTTATATAAATACACACAAACGTATCGACGGTACGATTGTTTCATGATATTAAGCGTATTTTACAAAAATATTACTAGTATGTTATATTCAAAACAACAGTTACTTTTGGTAAAAAATACTAGTAATATTTAAATCATATGGTAACTGTTAAATGATTAAATACATATAGGAGGAGTGAGAAAATGAAAAGAACACGTTTAACGTTTGTTGCCCTTCTTTCCGTTCTTTTGATGTTCGGTACAGCTCAATCTGTTTTTGCTGCGGACAACTTGAACTGTGAAGATTTTGACACGCAACAAGAGGCTCAGGAACATTACGATGCTGATCCAAGTGATCCGGATAGGTTGGATAATGATAACGACGGCATCCCTTGTGAAAACCTTCCTGGTGGCGACTCTACTTCCAGCGATAACGAAGCATCCGAGCCTTCCAACGAATCGGTAGAATCTGAAGACACATCAGCGGATGAATCTAGTTCTTCTGAAGATGCTGCAACATCCGAAGAAGATACTACTTCCTCTGAAGATGCTGCAACCACAGAAGAAGAAACGACAGCTTCTGAGGATAATGCAGCTGCAGAAGAAACAACATCTTCTGAGGAAGATGGCGGCGATTTACCAGATACTGCAACAGCACTACCACTTGGTATGCTAGGTGGATTAGGCGCTATGATTCTTGGCGGACTTGGTTTACGCAAGCGTCAATAAAATGTAAGGCAGGCGAGTCATTCGTCTGCCTTTCTCTTAAGCAAGGGGGACAGACGAATGATTCGTAAATTATCACTGCTCTTATTTATAGCCGGTTTCCTTATTGTTGCATACAATGGTTGGAATTATTTTCAAGCAACCAAATCGGTTCAGGATATTCCAGAAACAGAAAATAAGACAGAAGCAGCGCCTGTGGATACACCTGAAAAAGATATCCCGGAGAAGGAAACGCCGGAAAAAACGGAAGAAACAATCGATCCATCAACACTTCATTATGATATCAAAGAAGGTTCAGAGGTAGCAACCCTGGACATTCCGGACATGGGGAAACGTTTTACAACCTACTGGGGAGCGGATGAGAGCACTCTTGAACAAGGTGTAGGCATGTATGTAAGTGAATGGACGACCGTTCCAAACCGTGAAGGTGGCCATACGGTTCTCTCGGGTCATCGCGACACCGTTTTTACCGGATTGGGTGAATTAGGTGAAGGAGATACATTGGAAGTTCATTACGACGGGGAAACTTTTGAATATGAAATCAATAAAACATGGATTACCGATCCGGATGATCGAACCGTTATCGTCGAAAAAGAGGAACCTACATTGACGCTGACAACATGTTATCCATTTGATTTTATCGGGGCTGCCCCTGAGCGTTATATTGTAGAGGCTACGCTGGTTGAGTGAATGGGCGGGAATAGAGCCGCCCTTAGGTTGTTTACTCATAGAAATCTCAATAGACTTACTCTTAGATATTATTTGTAACTATATTTTTGAAATATGGTTGGTATGCTAAGTTTTCAACTCTTCAAGAAAATCTTCATCCTCTCCCCCTATTAATTGAAAAGTACTGCTTGTTGAAAATATAATGTCTTCATCTTTCTCATTTATAAGTTTTAGAGGTTATTTACCTTCTGATTTTAACGACAAAAACACTTCCACCCATAATATGAACAGAAGTGTTTTCCTATTACTGCGCTTTGCTTACTGGTTGAACATAATCATCATCTTTTGTGTAAATAGTTAATCCTTTAATATTTTTTCCTTTATCAGAGAATGCAAAACTTGCTAGATAACCGACAATAAAAGAAACCAGAAAGGAAACCATACTAACTGCAAATGGTGTTAAATCAGTACCTTGAACAAAATATGCTACAGCTGCCGCTGTTCCTAGACCAATAAACACTCCGGGCGTATTTGCCCTTTTCGTTAATATCCCTAATGCAAAAACAGCAGCAATTGGAACACCAAACAATCCAGTTATATCTAAAAATAAGTTCCATGTTTCTGCCCTATTTGTAGAAACCAGGTATAGTGCAGCTGTCATTCCCAATATGCCAGCAATAATAACTATCATCCTTGCAAGTAATACATCATTACCCCGTCTCTCTTTTTCGAAAAAACGTTGTTTAAAATCTGTAATTACACAAGCTGAAATACTATTTAAGCTGGAAGAAATCGTTGATTGAGCAGCTGCAAATATCGCAGCAATTAATAATCCTGCTACGCCTGCCGGAAGCGTTGTCACTATAAAATAAGGGACAACGGCTGAGGTATTTACTCCTTCAGGCAAACCACCTGAATTCGAATAATAACTGAACAACATTGTCCCCATTCCATAAAATAACGGAATAGTGACTAATGCAAGAATCCCGTTAGTCCAAAGTGATTTGTTCGTTTCTTTAATAGATTTGGTTGTCTGATAGCGCTGGACAACATCCTGGCTCGCTGTATATTGATGCAAATTATTGAAAATTGACCCTAAAAAGATGATTGGTATGGCAGCAGCTGCCGTTCCAAACTGAAAATTACCTGATGTTATCAATTTATCATTCTCCAAAGCATCCGTGACAATTGTTGAAAGACCACCATTTATATAATTTATTCCAATAGCAATGATAAAGACAGCTCCCCCCAAGAGAATAACACCTTGGATAACATCGCTCCATATTACTCCTTCCATACCTCCTAAGAAGGTATATATAATACACAAGATACCAATGATGGAAGCTACCAATATAGGGTTTATATCTGAAACCGCTGTAATAGCAAGTGTAGGCAAATAAACAACAATCGCTATACGACCAATATGAAATAAAATAAATAATAGACTTCCTGCCACTCTTAATGATGCGCCAAACCTTACTTCTAAATATTCATAAGCACTTGTAACATTCAATTTTCTAAAAAACGGTATATAAAAATAGATCAAGATAGGGATAATCGCAAAAATAGCAAGATTTCCCGCTGCATAAGACCAATCAGTCAAAAATGCCTGTTCAGGTGTAGACATATACGTAATCGCGCTTAATGTTGTAGCATAGATACTAAAACCCGCTGCCCAAGCAGGTATTTTTCCACCAGCTGTAAAAAATTCATCTGTATTTTTACCAGCTCTTTTTGTAAAATAAAGTCCAACTGCCAACATCGCAATTAAATATGTAATGATTACCACCCAGTTAAATGTTCCAAGCCCTACTTTATCCATCTTATTTCACTCCCATAACAAAAATATTTTTAGTCAACTTACTGCTAAAGCGCTTTCTAAACTAGATATAAAAGCCATTATAAAAATGGCTTTTGCCTACCCCTACAATTGAAATTGCTCTACTAATGCAACTACTTCCTCACGCTTTGATTCATCAAAAGCTTTCATTGGTTTCTTCGTAGTCCCTGCATCGATCCCTTTTACCTTTAAAATTTCTTTTAACGTCTGATAAATTCCTAATTCAAGAACTTTTTCAATCAAATCATTGGTAGTATGCTGAACCTCATAAGCATCAGAAACATTGCCCTGTTGACAGAGGTGTAATATCTGCTTTGCCCGTTTACCATTAACATTAAATGTACTTCCAATCGCTCCATCTACTCCAGAAATTGCTCCGTAAATTAACATTTCATCAAAACCAGAATAAATTAGCTTATTGGGAAACTTGTTTCGAAGTCTTTCCAACAAAAATAAGTTGCTATCTGTAAATTTGACCCCGATTACTTTTTCATGTTGAAACAATTCTTCAAATTGATCAGTCGTAATGCCTACACCAGTCAAAGCTGGAATAGCATAAATAATCATATTATTGTTCGTTTTTTCAATAATTGTTTCATAATAAGCTTTTATTTCTTCAAAACTAAATGGATAATAAAACGGCGTAACAGCAGATAGACTGTCATAACCTAGATCCGTAGCGTATTGTCCCAGTTCTACAGCTTCATCTAAATTAATAGAACCAACCTGCGCAATTAACATTACATCTGATTTCGCTTCTTCTTTTACAGTTTTGAAAATAAACTTTTTTTGTTCCAGCGATAACATGAAGTTTTCCCCAGAGCTCCCATTTACATATAATCCATCGACTTCCTGCTCATCTATATTCTGTCTTACAATTTCCCGTAAACCATTTTCCTTTACCTTTCCTTCTTCATCAAAAGGAACCAATAACGCTGAGAAAATACCTTTCATCCTAAAAACCTCCAAAGTAGTTGAAATAAATAAACTCAATATATATAATATGGTCAGACCAATTTTAATATGTTTATCATAGAAGGTGCTACCTGAAATGTCAAGATAATTTTTAGTAAATTTCGATTCCTGTATGCGTTTTACATTTTAAATTCTTGGTAATAAGTCGGTTGGAAAGATTATTCTTTTGGATGCAAAAATAATTAAGAGCTTCTTTTTTGCCTTCTGCTTACACGGCTTCCTTATATGTTATGATTATTTTAATAGGAGTGGTGTAGATGGCAATTCAAAAAACATCATTAGTAGAAATAGCAATGGATCGGATTAAAACATATATTCTTGAAAATAAATTAAAAGAAAATGATAAACTGCCAACGGAAAAAGAACTTACTGCCAAACTGCAAGTAAGCAGGACAGTAGTAAGAGAGTCATTAAGATCATTAGAATCTATTGGCATCTTAACAATCAAACCCGGCGGCGGGGTTTTTGTCGGGGACGCTGATTTCCGTTCCATTAAATCCATTCTCAAACATCATTATGAAACACACGGAGTAAAAATTAGAGAGCTGGTTGAGATCAGAAAAATTTTGGAGCTGGGCGCTTTACGACTGATTATCGAAAAAAATGTAGAGGTCGATTTCGATTATCTGGAAAACCTGAATCAAGAATACTACGAGGCTATTACCCATCATCAGGATACCAAAAAATACGATCAGCTTTTCCATCAACATATTATTCGAGAAGCAGATAACAAAACATTTTATAATTTCACAGAGGTCATACAAGAGTATTTTTCACTTGTAAAAATTGACTTAATGCAAAGTCAGGAGGATTTGTTAGCATCTTATCAGGAACATAATGAGATACTGACAGGCCTTAAAGACAATAACTTAGAATACAGCCACAAAATGATGTCTGCACATTTTGAACCTATCTTTGACTATATTTATGAAATGGAAGGGTTAAAAGAAAATGGAACCAATTAATGCATCGGAAAGAAAATCCTTAAAACAAACAATCATTCAAGAAGTAAAACAATACATTATCGACAACAATTTAAGAGCAGGCGACAGGCTACCTGCAGAAAGAAAGTTTATGGAGATATTTGGGGTGAGTCGTTCTGTTATCAGGGAAGCGTTAAGTTATTTGGAAAATACAGGTGTTGTCAGAGTCCGGCAAGGACAAGGTGCTGTTTTAAATGAATCGAATATTGAGAAATTACTCGATAGTTTCTTTTTCCTGTGGCAGGTGAATGGCGGCAATCTAAAAGATATTCAAAGCTTGCGCGTGATCTTTGAATCCAGCGCCATGGAGGAAATCATAAAAAATGAAAACACTGCAGATCTTCTGAAACTGAAAGAATCCATCTTAAAATATAGAGAAGCTGTAACGAAAGAGGCGTTTATAGAAGCAGACATGAACTTCCATAAACAGCTGTTAGAAGCAACGAATAATATTTTGTTCATACAAATGACCAATATGATCACCAGCTACTTTTTTGAATCAGCATCACGTATTGATATCTCCTATCAAGAATTTCAAAAAATAAATGATGAACACGAAAAAATGGTAGATATGCTCATTAAAAAGGACGTGCAAGGAGCTAAAAGTCTCTTAACGGCTCACATAAATAATACAAAGAAAGCATAGGTGGTGGAAGGTGAATTATGTATCGATAGATATTGGAGGCACTTTCATAAAATACAGCGTGTTGGACGCGAATCACGTCTTCCAATTTCAACACAAGGTGGAGACAAAAGAAAATATAGACGATGCGATTTATCACCAGGTTGAAGCCATTATCACGGACCAAATGCATAACGGTTCGATTTCCGGAATTGGCATCAGTACAGCTGGAATTGTGGACAGAAATAAAGGAGAAATCATCTATGCTGGGCCAACTATCCCCAATTATACGGGCACAGCTTTTAAAAAAAGATTGACTAAAAAATTTAAACTGCCCGTACATGTTGAAAATGATGTGAATGCAGCCATGCTGGGGGAAGTTTGGAAAGGTGCGGCCCAAGGAGCGGATAACGTATATTGTTTAACACTTGGGACTGGTATCGGAGGCGCTCATTACGATAACCAGCAAATCATAGATGGAGCTCATTTAAAAGCTGACTCTATTGGCTATCTTTTATATGACCCGGAAACAAAGCTAAATTATGAGGCAAGAGCCTCCACTTCTGCACTGAATCATGCATTAAAACAAAAGCTCGGAAACACGTTTCATGCTGAAAAAGCTTTTGAACTTGCACGTTCCGGTGACAAGGATTGCTACGATACAATCTGCCAATGGGCTGCAGAAATAGCAAAAGGATTAGCCCAAATCATTCTTATGAAAGACCCTGCGATTATTCTAATTGGCGGAGGAATTTCCAGACAAGGTGATTATCTGCTCGACCTCATAAAAAAACAACTAAATACATTTTTACCAGCTAACTTTTTAAATACAGAATTAAAAATAGCACAACTTTATAACGATGCTGCTTTATATGGAGCAGTTTTCCCATTTTTTAAGGAGGATTTATAATATGCTAGAAAAAGTGGAAAAAGCTTTGATTGTTTCCTGTCAGGCATTACCTGATGAACCGCTGCACAGCTCTTTTATAATGTCTAAAATGGCATTAGCAGCTAAAGAAGGCGGTGCTGCCGGCATCCGAGCCAATACCAAAGAAGATATTTTAGCAATTAAAAAGGAAGTAAATTTACCAGTTGTTGGCATTGTTAAAAGAGATTATCCTGACAGCCCTGTTTTTATTACTGCCACATATAAAGAAATCGATGAACTGTTAGAAAGCGGCTGTGAAATGATTGCGCTCGACGCCACAGCAAGAAAACGGCCAAATAATATAGAGCTCGGCGAATTAGTAGATTACATTCGCAGGCAGAACAGCAATGTGGAAATCATGGCAGATATCGCTACACTAGAGGATGCCAAGGTAGCTGAGAATTTAGGATTTGACTGTATTTCTACTACGCTTCATGGGTATACAGAGGAAACAAGTGGGGAAAAACTTTATCATCGTGATTTTCAATTTTTAAAAGACGTATTAGAGACAGTCCAAATTCCTGTTATTGCAGAGGGGAACGTCATCACTCCAGAGATGTTTAAACGTTGCCTGGATTTGGGTGCTTATGCAAGTGTTGTTGGCGGTGCAATTACTCGACCAAAGGACATTACAAGAAGATTTATTGAGGATTGATAATTTAAAAGGTTATTTTTTTATAAATATACCAGTAAATACAAAAAGAAGGTATTGTTCCAATTATGCGTATCATACATTTTGTAACAGTTCCTTCTTTTTTATATACATATTCTACTGTTGTAAAAGCATTAATCAGCTTTTGCAATATAGTTACAATGATAATTCAAAGCATCATATTCTTTACGCTTCAAGTTCACTCTATCATCTACTAAATCACTCACACCCAATACCATCTCCATCACGGTCTAAATGAGACGCATATCCAGGGTCTCCTTCATGTACTGGTGCTGCACCAGCTTCTCTCGCTTCGGTACAATTCTTATAATACACACTGGAACCAGAGGACGATTCACTTGAACTCGAATCAGACTCTGACCCGTTACTCGTACTCGATTCAGATCCAGAGTCACTGCTGGTGCTTGATTCAGAACTAGACCCAGAACTTGAATCAGAGGAGCTGCTGCTACTTGCAGTGGCAGTATTAGATTCTGCACTCGCAAGATCTGATTCCAAATCACTTATTGTATCATTTAAGGAATCATTCTCTGCGGATAACTCATCAATTTCATCATTCAACGAATCAATTTGCTCATTTTCCTCTTCCAATTCCGCTATCTGTTCTTCGTATTCTTCCAGGTTACCGGAGGATTCTTCTATTTCTGCGGTTAAATCAGCTATTTCTTCCTCATGTTGTTGTTCTAATTCGGAAAGTGCTGTTTCATGATCAGAGTCAATACTTTCTAATTCATCGTTGAGTTCCTCATTTTCCTCGGTTAACGTTTCGACCTTCTCCGCATTTTCATCTTCCGTTAAAAACCCGCTTCCGAAAAACGTAAGCACTAGTCCCGTTATCAAAGAACCATAGAAAACCTTTTTATTTAGTACTTTGTCACGTTTCGAACCTCGTTTTTGAACAAAGTAGATAATGATATAAACAATTGCAAACAATAAGGCTAATGACCCCAGGTTCATTATTGCAGTAACCAATTTTCTTATCTCCCCTTTTATAAATTGCTGCACCTCACATACATGAGGTACGCTGCTTGCACTTATGCCCTAATATAAACCCTAAAAATAACAATTCTTTTCATTATGTATCCAAAATATAAGAGCGTTCTTTATTTCAATTACTTTCAAGACAGCACATAGGAATTTCTAATAGGATATAAGATTACAATACCATTATCATAGTTAATTATACCTTAAAAAACAAGAGGAAATTGAAATTTATTATAAATACATATAAATTTTTAACATTGACTTTATAACTTAGAAAGATAGATGTCTTCATATAACGTATACAGTCTTTTAACACTTTTTGAAGCAGAAAAGCATTCTTCTGTTAGACCAACATTCAATGCGAAAAGCTTAAAAAATTGGCACAGGGTTCAATTAGTTATACCTATTTAAATTTACTAATGTTACGGGAATTAAAAACCCCTGTATTCCTAATATACATAGCACCCGCTCTATGACATTAAGAATACAGAGGTTGATAGAATTTATACTTTTTAACTACCCTTTGACAGCTCCACTTGTTAACGCTCCTACAATAAATCTTTGTAATAAAACAAATAAGATCATAACTGGCAATATGGAAAGAATACTTCCCGCAGCTAAATAATGTGTTGTAATAGCTTGTTGTGTCGATTGAAGATTAATTATTCCCACCGATACTGGATAAAGATCGATATTATCTAATAAAATAAAAGGAATAACAAACTGCGACCAACTTTGCACAGATACTAAGATAATAACGGAAATAATCCCTGGAATACTTGACGGAAGTATAACTTTGACTAAAGTTTGGAACTTATTGCATCCATCTACAGTAGCTGCTTCATCCAATTCTTTAGGTATTGTATCAATATAACCCTTTAAGAACCAAGTAGAAAATGGAAGCACTACAGCAACGTATACAACAATTAAAAAACCAAGATTATTAATTAAACCTAAATTGATAAATAATCGATACAAAGGAATCGCAATAACTACTGCCGAAATCATTTGCGTCATTAATATAGTAATTAATATGATTGGTTTTAATTTAAATTTATATCTTGATAATGCAAAAGCAGCCGGCACAGCTATAATTAATACAAGAAGAACTGTGAGAAAAACAATCTTTGTTGAATTTGCAAGATAAAGAAATATATCATTGTTTTGTATAACATGAAGGTAATTATCAAAGTGTAAACTTTCTGGTATAAGGCTTGGAGGTACTTTGTATAATTCATCAGATGTCTTAAAAGATAATGATAGTACCCAAAATAAAGGGAAGGTAAAGAATAATACAATGACAACAAAACTCGCGTATAAACTCAGCTTTGTTAATAAATCACGAATCGGTTTTCGCATTATTTATTCCCTCCTCTACCTAAAAACAATATATAAACAATGGTCATAACAACATTTATACCTAATAAGACAACAGATGTAGCAGCACCTTGCCCCAGATTAAATTGATTGAATATAGAACTATAGATACTTAAAGAAATAACTTCTGTACTCTGGCCAGGTCCCCCGCCAGTTAATGCCATCACCATATCAAACGTATTAAACGTATCTATTGAGATAATTACTAAGTTTATTAGTAACATTGGGGCTAACATTGGCAAGATAACTTTTAACGTACGTTGCAACACATTAGCACCATCTATTTTTGCCGCTTCAATAACGTCGGTTGGCAATGTTTTTAATCCAGCATAAATTAAAATCATACTAAAAGCTGTTCCCCGCCATATATTTGCAAAAATTACTGCAAATAAAGCCACTTCCGGATCGGATAAAAACGGAATTGTATCTAAACCACCTAGACTTAGCAGGTAATTAACGATACCTGCATCTGTTTCATTATAAAGAATTCTCCAAATGACCCCTATTACTACGCCTGGAATGGCCCATGCGGTTAAAACCGCTGTTCTGGTTATTACTGTTCCTTTTAAACCCCTTTTTTGACCTTGGTCAATGATTGTAGCTACAATAAAGCCTAATAACATCTGAAAAATAATACTGATAGAAACAAAAATACCTGTGGTTATCAACGTTTGAAAAAAATTAGGATTTGAAAATATATTCTTATAAGAATCAAGCGTATAGTTATAATTATTATCTATTAATGTAGCATCCGTAAAACTAAGACGAACAATCTCAAATACTGGATAGAAATATACAAAAAGCAAAATTATACCAATCGGCATTAACCAGGGTAATGCCGATTGGGAAAACATTTTATGAATTACCGTACCTTTTGAGTTCATATATATTCATCCTTATTCTGTATTTACTACTCTCCAAGCATCATCCACTGCTTCTTCCGGCTCTTTATTACCGGAAATAACATCAGAAATTGCAATTTGCATTTCGTTAGAAATCTCAGGATAATATTCTGAACCAGGGCGTACCCTAGCATAGTCATCAAGCATTTCTTTATATTCGTTACTAAATTTAGTGCCTTCATAATGTTCAGAGTCGTAAACTGAAAATCTTGCAGGTAAACCTCCGTGTACTGATGCGAAATCCCCCATACCTTCTTCACTTATAAAAGTATTGTAAACTAAGTCAAATGCAGCTTCTTGTTTTTCAGGATCGTCAGTGAAAATTCCCCATACCCATCCACCTGCAGTTGTTGTGTTTTCACCGCCTTCAAGTGTCGGTACTGGAGCAATATCCCACTTTTCAAACTCTTCTTCACTTAATGTATCTTTCAAAGTTGCCTCTTGCCAACTGCCTCCAATAAACATTCCAATATTTCCTCCAGCTATTTCTTCATTTTGGTCATTTTCGCTGCCATATCCTGCTACTCGTTGAGGTAATACGCCTTCAGCTACGGAATTTTGAATTGTCTCCAGAACTTCAATCATAATTTCTCTATTTTCTCCCTCACCAAAAACTGGTTTTCCTTCATCATCTACCAATTTGCCGCCTTTCCCCCAGAACAAAGGCCATAATGTTGTTACAGAGGTTCCCTCGCCTCTTCCGCCAGGTGTCGTGATTGCATCGTAGCCATTTTCATTTAATTCTTTGCCAACCTCAACAACTTCTTCCCATGTCTCAGGAGGTTCAGGTACTAATTCTTTGTTATAAAACAAAACTCTCGTATCTGTAGTCATATATAAGCCATATATTTTACCATCTGGTCCAGTTATTACATCTTCTGCAAATGACAAAAAGTCATCTGGTTCTAATCCATGTTGTTCCATTAAATCATCTAGTGGTTGTAAATAATCAATATATTGTGGAAATAAATAAGAATCGATTACGGCAAGATCAGGGGCTCTTCCTTGGTTGGCTTGTTCTAATAATCTGGACATTGCCTCTGCAATATTTGTAGATTGTATTTGTGTATTAAGTTCTATATCCGGGTAATCGCTTTCAAATTTTTCTACCTTCCCAGATATATATTCAGCTGTAGCAGTCGTAGTGGACTGCGGTGAATAACCCGTTGTAGTATACCAACTTAATTCATTACTGTCAGCATCACCAGATTCCCCTGATTGGCAACCTGCCAGGAATGTAGCAGTTAGCAAAAGCACAAAGATAATGTATTTTTTCACTTTTACAACTCTCCCTATTTTAGGTTTATAATTCTATAGCTTTCGAGCTTGAAAAGTATTTTTCTTAAATACTTAGTTTCTATTATCATTTACATTTATCCAGCTAACTTCTTTATTTGATTTAGCTGCTGCTTCATTTATCAAAGTTAAATGCATAACATCAGATCGTTTAATGGTTGGAGTGGTTTTATCTACGATAGCTGATACCCATTGTTCCATGGGAATTGGCAATGCTTCCGGCGGCTTATCGAGGTTTGTCCACTCGTTATTCCCTAATGAATAACGGATTTGGCTACCTTCAATTCGTATCGTTCCTTCTGTTCCGTAAAGTTCTAATTGAAATGGACTTCCTTGAGATAGGAAACCAGTCTCGATGATACCCATTGCCCCAGATTCGTACGCTAGTAAAACGACTGCATTGTCATCCACTTCAAACTCGTTTGTATGCTGCATATGGGCAACCAGTGTTTTCACTTCACCAGCTAAACGGTTTGTTAAATAGATTGGATGGGCGCCCAGATCAATTAATGAGCCACCTCCACATTGTTCTTTTTTCAGAAAACGTTGAGGTAACCAACCTTCTCTCTTCTCCGGACTTGCAACCGCACCATTATGTGCAAGACGGCACCGAATCGTAGTAAGCTTTCCAATCCACCCATTATCTATTACTCTTTGCGCATATAAATAATATGGCTCTGTTAACCTTGGAAGGGAAACCATTAATTGGACTTCATATTGATCTACCGCATTATAAATTTCTTCACAATCTTTTACCGTAAAGGCTAGAACCTTTTCAGTAAAAATATGTTTCTTATTTTTTGCAGCTGCTAGAATGACTTCTTTATGCAGATTTGTTGGAGTATTAACAACAACCCCATCAATTAACGTATTTGTTAACACTTTTTGAATATCAGCTTCAAAGGGAACCCCTAATTCCTCTGCCCACTTTTTACCCCTTTCCACATTTTCATCCCATACAAGCTGGATAGATAAATGATCATTATTCTGAATTTGACGAACATAGTCATCAGCATGTACATGCCATCTACTTAACAATGCAACATTAATCAATTAAAATCCTCCCTAATCATTATCAAACATGCACCCAGTTACCTTCTCGTTTTAAACTGCTAATTAAAATATACAGCTTGCCCAGTCCGCGCAGATTCATATATCGCTTCCAATATTTGCGTAACAACAAGTGCCTCTCTTGGCTTCACGATTGGTTCGGTATCATTGATAATACTTTCAATCCAATTTCTTGCTTCCACATCAGGATCACTTTCAGATGTACCGTCATAAAAAGCAACCCCTCCAGCATCCAGTTCTATATTTTGCGTATATAATTTACCGAAGTTTTCTCCATTAATTCGTAGTCCATTTTTCATATCTGCACCACTTTTCGTACCGCTAAGCGAACATTTTGCTTCATCCACATCTAATGAATTCAATGCCCAACTAGATTCAAGAACAATTGTTGCTCCATTTTCCATCGTTATAAAACCAAATGCAGCATCTTCTACTGTAAACTTTTCTGGATTCCAAGAGCCCCATGCATTTGCCGCATTTTCTTTGTTTCCTAACTTATGATAAGTTGTTCCCATAACCGATTTTGGTTTATAGTTGTTCATCATCCATAATGTTAGGTCAAGTGCATGTGTACCAATATCAATTAATGGTCCGCCTCCTTGCTTTTCTTCATCTAAAAACACTCCCCATGTAGGTACTGCCCTCCGCCTTATAGCATGTGCTTTGGCATAATATATTTCTCCTAAATCTCCACGCTGACAAATTTTGTGCAAATACTGACTATCTGTCCTAAACCTGTTATTATATCCAATCGTTAATTTTTTTCCCGTCCGTTCAGCTGCAGCTACCATCATTTTAGCTTCTTCCGTTGTTTTTGCCATCGGCTTCTCACACATGACGTGTTTTCCAGATTCCAATGCAGCAACTGTGATTTCAATATGGGAATTATTTGGGGTACATACATGAACAACGTCAATCGATGGATCTTTTAATAATTTCTTAAAGTCAACATATATTTTTGCATTTAACGTTCCGTATTTCTTTGCAGCTTTTTCTGCTTTTTCAATGACAACATCACAAAAAGCAGAAATTTCCACTTGTTCAAGTTTGCTAAGGCTTGGAAGATGTTTCCCGTTTGCAATTCCCCCACAGCCAATAATTGCTATTTTAAGTTTTCGTTCCATATAATATCCTCCTTCGAAAACGATTACATGTATCTTCATTTAAATCCAATCTAAATAACCTTGTCATTATGGACATATTAGGTTACCCACTCACTAGATATATTTTTCATATTCTTCATTATTAAGTAAACGATTTCATTTATTTCAATCGTTATCCCATGATAATTTGCCCTCCTCAGAAAACGTTTATAACTTGTTCGATAATCAATATATGAATCTGAAACAATAAAAATACGTATTATCTAGGATTCAAAAATTTATTCCGAGTTGATGCATCCTTCGCTAAATCTTGCTAACCAAGGCATATTTCCTGGTTCAAATAAATTTCATTATCTTAAAATAAAATTAGCTAGATTTGCAATATATACTTTGGTTATTACTACATAGCTCATAATAATGACAAAATAATATTTTTTTCGTTGGAAAAATTGAATTGGTTTTGAAAAGAGGAGCAACATAGGAAGGTAGTTCCACAATGAGAAGTTGTTTTTTTCATTATCGAATACACTTTCGTTTGAATTACAAATGTTGTTTGGAGATTATTAAAGCAGAAAATGTACCCAGGAATAATGTTGTGATTATAGCGTAATCAACTATATTCTCTATAAAATCTATAAAATTATTATTGTACTAGATTTATATTCTTTTATCTCAACATAGCTTACAATACGTCAAAAAACCTTAACTATGCTCATTTTTGGTTTTTTCACTATCTATGGTACATTAACAAACAAGTGTCTGATGTACCAAGAGATGAATATTAATCTATATTTTGAAAAGTACGATAAACCTTATAACAGCATAAAGTTGGTTACACATACACTTCAATTCAAGCATCTATAAAAACAAGGAGGAGAGAAAATGAAAAACAAGCTTTTGTGGACTTTCATATTTACACTTCTATTTGGAATGATTATATCTCCAAAAACAATGAAAGCACAGTCAGCTGAAGGATTTGACCCTGCTGACGAAATGTATATAAAAGCAGATACAGACCACTACTGGAAAGGACGTTATTCAAATGGTCGGGTCTTTGCTGAATATATTGCAAAAGAAGTAGCAGGTGATTATGATAATTTAACCAATTATGCAGTTGGCGGGGCTTTTTCCGGTGACATGGCAAATACGGAAGAGGAACAATCCAACTGGTCCTCGTGGCTAAAAGGCTGGGGTGGCGTAGAACAGACAGAAAAGTTTCTTACTGAGATGAACGGAGAGGCAGACCCTGAAGCACTTTATATTATCAGTATCGGCGGAAATGATACATATGCCATTGAAAACTTAGGAGTAGAACGTACAGCAGACCTTTCTAGTGATTATTCACTTGAAATGGTTCAAAACCTTGTAGAAGGAGGCGCAAAATATATCTTGTTGCCAAATCGCTTTGAGGATCAACGGAAAGATTTAACGGATTTCGATGATTTAAGAAATCAACAGGTTGTCCAAAAAGTGGAAGATTATCTTGCTCAAGATAGCACTCCTGATGATGTAGAGGTTATCTATGGACATAATCAGCAGTTACGTGAAAATATTGATGAGCAAGGTTTTGAAAACTTCGGGTATAAAAGCATGGGCTTCTATCTCGTTTCCGATTGGGTTCCAGCTTATGGTTATGGCTTAGCTTCGGAAGATAACAGTGATATCTTTCCTACCAGTGAAGCAGAAGATTTCTATGGGGCCTATGGCCAATACTCAACGGACAGCGAGTATTATAATCCCGAGGCAGCTGATTGGGAACCTGATGATTTCTATACTTACGACGAATATCATTTATCCAACAGAAGTCAAAAACACTTAGCAACATACCTTTTAAATTCTGATATCCATACAGATGACGGCGATGGCACCTTCGAACAAGTTTATAATGGAGAAGTCAGCGGTTTTGCTGAAGCAATTGCTGATGGGACAATTCCTTCCGATTATACGACCGTTTATACTTTTGGCGATAGTAGTATTGATACTGGGCGAGGCTTAGAAGTTACTACCGAGTTAGTAGAAAATCGTGGGAAACCAAAAGTATCTTCCTATGTCGTGACAAATGGTGACAATCTATGGAATATTGCAAAGGAAAATTATCATGGGGAGCAAACCAATGCGCAAATTCTAAAAGAAGTTCAAGCTATTTATCAAGCGAATCAAGATCAAATTCAAAACCCAGATTTAATATTTCCAAACCAAACAATAACATTACCTAAATTGGACGATTCTAAAAGAATGAAATAATATTCTAATCAAAGGAAGCTTTCGTAAAAAGAACTTTACGAAAGCTTCCTTTATCTATGTCATTTGAAATTCCCTCTTTCTTCTATAGTTAATTTACATTTATCCTTTTGATTCTGTTTAATAAGTTTGAGTAAACTAATTGATGCGCTTATTGATTTCTTTCATAGTTCGTTCAATGATAAAAAGTTGTGTTTTCATAGCGGAGAAAAATACTCAAAGATCCAGGAGCTCTCGTAAAAGACATATCATTCATTTTGCGACAGCTCCTGAATAAAAGTTTATGGTTTTTAAATCAAATGAAACCCAGTCTTAAACCCAACGTGTCGTGATAACTTTTTTGCGTGTATAGAATTCAACCCCATCTTTGCCATTAGCATGTAAATCGCCATAGAAGGAATCTTTCCAACCGGAAAATGGAAAGAAAGCCATTGGTGCTGGAACTCCAATATTAACACCCAACATACCTGCATCAATCGTTTCACGAAATTGACGTACACTTCCCCCATCTCTTGTGAATAGGCATGAACCGTTTGCAAAAGGAGACTTATTCGTTACATCTATTGCTTCCTCCAAATTTTTAACACGAATAATAGATAGTACCGGTGCAAAGATTTCATCTTTCCATATCTTCATATCTGTTGTAACACTATCAAAAATAGTCGGCCCGACAAAATACCCTTTTCCCTGCGCGTTGGCATCCTCCCGGCCATCACGCACTAACGTAGCTCCTTCTTTTTCTCCTGTTTCGATATAATGAAGTGTTCGTTCTTTATGCTGCTCACGGATAACCGGACCAAGGAAGACACCTTCATCAAGCCCATTACCAATTTTAACTTCATTCGCTTTTTGAACAAGTTGATCAATAAATTCATCTGCTACAGATTCTTCTACAGCTACTACTGAAGCTGCCATACAGCGCTCCCCAGCAGATCCGAATGCCGCGTTCAGAATTTGCGTCGATGCATTATCCATATTCGCATCGTTTAGTACAATCGAATGATTTTTAGCTCCAGCCAATGCTTGCACACGTTTCAGATTATCCGTGCCGCGTTTATATACATACTCTGCAACTGGTTGAGAGCCAACAAAGGAAATCGCCGAAACCTGTTTATGATCGATTAGACTATTTACCACTTCATGCGCTCCGTGCACAATATTAAATACTCCTTCAGGCAGTCCTGCATCCGTCAACAATTCAGCAAGTCGATTAGCTAAAAGCGGCGTGCGCTCAGATGGTTTTAATACAAATGTATTTCCAGTTGCTATTGCCATCGGAAACATCCAACAAGGAACCATCATCGGAAAATTAAATGGTGTAATGCCGCCAACTACGCCAATCGGATAACGATACACACCCGACTCCAACCCGGATGCAATAGAGGAAAGTTGATCTCCCATCATTAAATTAGGAGCACCTGCTGCAAATTCTACATTTTCAATCCCCCGCTGTACTTCTCCTTTTGCTTCCTGCAAATTTTTCCCATTTTCAATGGTAATAAGTTCGGCCAGTTCATCCGAATGTTCAACTAATAATTGTTGGTATTTAAATAAAATACGCGCCCGTTTTGGAACTGCTAATTCTCTCCATTCCTGAAATGCCTCATGTGCCACTTGTACTGCATAATCAACATCCTCACTGGATGAAACAGGGACATTTGCTATAACTTCTCCTGTTGCTGGATTATAAACAGATTCTGTCTTCTCACTTTTAGGTTCAATCCATTGACCTCCTACAAAATTTTGAAGTGTCTTTTGTTCTATTTTTGATTGTGTCACATTGAGTCCTCCCTACATGTTATTTATATATTGCTATTTTCATAGCAACCCACTACTATTCAATAATGCTACAACCGAAATATCATTCTAGGATGCATTCTCTTTGAAAACTTTTTTTATTACGGACAGGATGAAGTCTAAATCTTCATCTGTACTAGACAACGGCGGACATAGTGTTAGTATATTATTATATCCAGCTACGGTGTCGCCGTTCCTTCCAATAATTAAACCATTATCCTTACAATCACTTATAATTTTCTTTACACGTCCGTCATGTGCCGGCTCCTTTGTCTCTTTATCTTCTACCATTTCTATCCCCATTAAAAAGCCCTGATGTCGAATATCTCCCACATACGGATGCGCTTCCAGTTCCTTCAATTCACCTCTCAATCTATCACCTAAAACAGCAGCCCTATTTGTTAAATTATCCCTTTCTATTATTTCAATGTTTTTTAGTGCTAAAGCACAGGCTGCTGGATTTCCTCCAAATGTATTTACATGGCGGAAGTGGCTATTTTCATCCTCTGAGTTAAATGTTTCATATATATCTTTACGAACAGCTGTAACGGATAAAGGCAAATAAGCACTTGTTAATCCCTTTGCCATCGTGATGATATCAGGCTTTATATCATAATGCATATGTCCAAATGTTCTTCCTGTCCTTCCAAATCCACAAATCACTTCATCAATAATTAACAACACACCATATCGATTACAGATTTCCTGTACCTTTTCCACATATATCGGATCAGGTATTAATACTCCTCCGCCAGTAATCAATGGCTCCATAATAACAGCAGCGATAGTTTCTTTTTGCTCCCATATAATTTTTTCTTCAATTTCTTCGGCTTTTTGTATATTATATTCCTCAACAGATTGCCCTTTAGGTCTTCGATAGTTATCAGGAGGAGCAACATGTAAAAATCCAGAAGTAAGTGGTTCATATTTATATTTACGAAGGGATTGGCCTGTGGCAGCCAACGCTCCTAACGAACCACCATGATAAGCTCGGTAACGCGATATAAATTTATATCGTAAAGCATCCCCATTTTGCTGGTGATATTGACGAGCTATTTTAAAAGCAACCTCATTGGCATCCGAACCGCTATTAGAGTAAAAAATCATATAGTCTTCATCGAGCATTTCATTGAGCTTCTCAGCTAGTTTGATTCCTGGTAAGTGGCTTTGTGTCATTGAGATATATGACATCTCCTTTAACTGATCATAAGCCACTTGAGCTAATTCTTCACGTCCATAACCGACATTTACACACCAAAGACCAGACATGCCATCGAGATATTTCTTTCCATTATGATCCGTAATCCATGAGCCTTTTGCTTCTTTAGCAATCATCGGGTGCGTCTTTTCATCATACTTGGAGATATGATGCCATATATTTTTTTGGTCTTTTGCGAGTAATGATTGCGCTTCCTCTTTTACGTTTTTCATTTAACTTCTCCTCTCTATAAGAATATTAAATAAATACAAAAGCATCGTAAAAAATTTAACTGAGTGTCTAATTACTGATTTTATATCCTTCTAAAAACAACCACTCCTTATGCAACCAATCCATATTGACAACGGTTACAAATTCCATCATACTGTATTATATGAATTTTTTTAATTATTTTCATTTTACAATATGTTAAGTTGTACAGATTCTTTTTTTACAAGTTAACATAAAGAAGCGACAGAGGTACCTTTAATGCCTATATTATAGATCCTATAAACTTTCTTCTTAGCATATTTACAAGTAATTACTCATATCGTAGTTTCACCCTATTTAAATAAATACACCGTTTTCTTTTGTGGAGGTGTGGACCTTGATCGCTAAATTTGAATTAACTATGAACGATATTCTGCAAAGGGATATTTTTAAAAATGCCAAAGTAATTGCAGGAAGTCAGGGTTTAACGAAGCCTGTTAAATGGACACATATATTAGAAACAAATAAATTTGATTCTTTGATCAATGGTGATGAGTTAATTCTGACAACCGGTGCAGGTCTTAAACTTGACTCTTCTACGGAACTAAACCATATGAATAATTTGATTAAGAGAAACGTTGCAGGTATTTGTGTAGAAATAGGCACGCACGTCAATCATATTTCTAATGAAGTCATCCAGTTGGCAGATGATCATCAATTCCCCATTATTATATTTGATCAATTTGTAAAATTTGTGGATATTACCCAAGACCTTCATTCTCTAATCATTAACCGGCATCATCAAATGCTTCATCAATTAAACGAATTGTCAACCAAATTTAATGAACTTTCATTATTACCAAATGGGATTTTAAAGATACTACAAGAAATGTATATTTATTTAAAAAAAGATGCACTTTATATTACAGAAGAAGCACGGTCATATTACTATCCACCAGAAACAAAGCACATTGAACAGAAAATTCGAGCCCATTTCCCCTATTTAAACGAATATAATAAAAAGCAGCGATTAATTCCATTAGATGAAGGAAATTTTGTCTTAGTACCTGTAAAAGGATTAGGACAAATTTTGGGATATCTATGCCTGAAAATACAAGATAACAGTCTGGATAATTTTCTTTTTTCTGTTATGGACCGTGCAGCGTTGGCAATTGCACAAATCGTGTTACGAAATAAAACGATTGAAGAAAGAAAGCAAAATATTGAAAATAACATCGTTCGAAATTTATTACACGGAAAAGATTATGATTCCGATGAACTACAAACATTTTTACCTTTTTCCGCGTCAAATTTTCGGTACCGACTTTTTCTCATTCAAATGGACCAAGCTAATAGTGAAGAAGATGACTGGAATGAATTAAAACTGCAACGTTCTGCGATGTTCCGTTCCTTATTTAAACAACATGGTTTCTATCCTGCCGTATCTGTTGGAAAAAATGATATTGCTATCGTAGCATCCTTTAAAATAAAAGATAATGCCGATCAGGATATTGATAGGTTTTCTTCAATCTTGGATATGATTAAAAATACATATGCTAAGAATATATTTGATAGCAGCAAATGTATTTTTGGCATTAGTAAGGTCAATAAAGATATATCAGCTTTAGCAACGAGTTATCAGGAAGCCAAAAAAGTTCTTTTTTTACAGCGGATAAACATCACATCAGCCGTTTTTTATGAAAATATTGGTGTATATCGACTATTGTTAGACCAACAAAATGAACATTTAAAATCATACATTTATGATTGTTTGGAACCGATCATTAAATATGATAAGGATACCAACAGTGAACTTTTTCGAACCTTGGAAGTATATTTGAATAGCTGCGGTTCCAAAAAAGAAGCTGCAGACCAATTATTTATTGTTCGACAGACATTGTACCATCGTCTGAAAAAAATAGAAGAATTACTTGGAAGTGACTTCATGGAACCAAATAACCGTTTAGCTTTAGAGCTCGCTATCAAGGCATATTATATGTCGCGTGCGAATAGAAATGGTTGAAAGAAACAGATCTTTTAGATTTCTTTCAACCATTCGCTAAATAAGCCTGATTAAGCTTCATTTATTACTAGATCCAAAACGGTTTGTAACATGACATTAACTCCGTTTTCACAATCCTCCCAAGGTGTTAGTTCATCCTCCGAATGACTTTTTCCGTTTATACTTGGCACAAAGATCATAGCTGTAGGAATATAAGTAGCAATAAACTGTGCATCATGCCCAGCACCACTTACCATGCGCTTATAAGAATAGCCGCTATTTTTAGCGGATTTTTCCACTCTATCAACAAGGTTTTCATTAAACCATACGGTATCCCGGTCCCATTGTTTAGTTATTTGTACTTCACATTTTTCTTTACCAGGAGAAGCCGTAAGTTCCTGAATGATTTCCTCCACCTGTCTAATGGTTTCAGAATCTTGATGTCTTGCTTCAATGGTAAACACAACTTTATTTGGTATAACCGTATGAATGTTTGGACTGATATTAATCCTGCCAATTGTATAAACTAATTCATCATCTAATTTATTCATTTTCTCTCGTATTTCTGCAATTAAATTATTTGCAGCAAACAATGCATCTTTTCGCATTGACATAGGTGTTGTACCGGCATGATTGGACTCTCCGGTAATCTCGACTTCATAATTGACCATACCAACCACGCCTTCTACGACACCAATCTGCAAGGATTCACTTTCTAAGACTGGCCCCTGTTCAATGTGTAATTCTAAAAAGGCCGCAGCATCTTTTAACCGATTTTTTTCTTCCCCTTCAAAGCCGCTATTTTTGAGTGCCTCCCTAAATGTCATTCCTTCTGTATCCGTTTTCTGTAACATCGTTGCTTTATCAAATTTTCCTGAGATTACACCGGAACTCATCATAGCGGGCTCAAATCTTGCTCCTTCTTCATTGGTAATATTGGCAACAACAATAGGTACCTGCGGTTTAATGCCACTATGAACAATCGTTCGAACTATTTCCAGACCAGTAAGTACACCAAGCACACCGTCAAACCTTCCTCCTTTTTTCACGGAATCCAAATGAGATCCTACAACAACTGGAAGCTGATTATTATCGACTCCAGACAACGTTGCATACATATTCCCCATATCATCAGAGACAACTGTCATTCCAAGCTTTTCACACTCAGATTGGAAATGCCTTCTTACTTTAATGTCTGTATCCGATAATGCTAAACGGGTAACCCCGTTGTTTTCAGTCCTGCCAAAATCGGCGAACGCTTCAATTGTTTTCCGGAGTCTTTCTCCATGAATTAGAATTTTTTGTTTCTCCATCGTGCACTACCTCCTATTCTGTTTACGTATTATTTACGTCGTTGTTTTGTTGTTGCTGTTTGATGTACAATGTTGCAAAATACTTTCTACTATCTGGGTTGGTTAAACGTATTGATTTTTTATCGGATGTTTTTTTATGCTCAAAATCTACCACATCTCCATCAAGTGTTCCTTTTGAACCGGTTATGATATATCCATCTTTTACTAAATCATCCACTTGACGTTTTTCCGTTTGATAAGCATCATAGCTGGTCAATGTGACATCTCTCCTTTACCTCTTACTTATTTCTGTCTAACAATCTCCTCATCTTCATCAATTACCCAATCACGTCCAACCGTTATGCCCAAATATTTTTCGTCATTCGGATCTTTAATCTCTTCCTGTGGAAACTTTTTGAAGTACCAATACTTAGCCAGCACATAGTAAATGGCTCCTGCTACAACAAACCCCACAATAAATGAATAATCCATAAGAAGAATAGCTGCGAAACCACCAAGCACCCAGGCAAGGAAACCTACAATGTTTACACCTCCGTGATACGTAAACTGTCCTTTATGCTGATAAAGTTCCTGTACATTTACCCTTCTTTTACGCAACAAATAATAATCTACAACAAGAATCCCGCTGATCGCTGATAAAACCGCTCCGAAAAAGAGCAATGCTTGTGTCAATATTTCATAAACACTCCAAGGTTGAATAATTGTTCCTACAATCCCAACAACAAATACCGCTATCGCATTGGTTACCTTAGGCCCAAGTACATTTGAAAAAATAGCAGCAGCAGGAACAATATTTGCAGCCGTATTCGTCGACCATTGTGTCAGGACAATCATGAGAAGTAATATGGCCAACATCCAACCAGATGCAGTCTCTTGCAGAGCAATAACTGGATTAGAGCTGCCAGCAACCATAAATGCTGCCGCTCCAATCATAATCATAAATGTCTCCGTAAGCGGCATGGCAATCAGACTGCCTACCAAATTTGTTTTGTTTCGTTTAAACCAATTTCTTTCATATTTTGGAGCTTTAAAAAAACGTGATATCGTAGGGATGTCACACCCTAACGTTGCCCAAAAACCCATATTTGCAAAAATGACGACCATAAATGCTGTAATGGCCGCTCCTCCCGTGACTGGACTTTCTGCCCAAGCCCAGACGCTGCTTCCACTCTCTGCAATATCTGATGTCAACGTGTGATAAATAATTAAAGAAAGAATAATAATAATTGGAGCAGCGAAATCCGCAAAACGTTCCACCCATTTAATACCGGAAGCAGTATTAATCAGTTGTACAAGCGCAAATATGATATAACATAACAGCCAGTTATCAAAACCTGCGTTGATTGTATGGATAATGGAATTTATGGCTGTTGAACCAAAATACGTATTTAGCCCAAACCAAAATGAAGCTGTAACTGCTCGGGCTAACGATGGAATATGAGTGCCTAAGATACCAAAGGGAGCCCGCATGTAAACTGGAAAAGACAAACCATGTTCAACTCCGATATCTCCAACAATTGAAATAAAGATACCAACTGCAATACAACCGAGCAACGTTGCAAGTACTACCCAAGGTAAGGAAATACTTTGAACTCCAGAAGCTCCTATATCAAAGGTTGCTAAAAGTATGGCCATCCCAACCCACATTGCAAAAAATCCCCTGACTCCAATCTTCCGTTCGCGATGATTAATTGGAAGTAAATCCGGTGATTTTAGGTACGAGTTATTTCCAATATGCTTCCCCATCATTTATCCCCTTTTTATTTATTGAGCAGGCTGTTTAACTTATTAACAGCCTGCTCCTTAATTACTCATTTACATTCACTAACCCTCCACCTTTTTACGGATTATTTTGTAAGAAGTCGTACACATGGTAAATCTAAACATTAGTTGCTGCTATTCATCTCTCGTAAGGCCGCTTCTCGATCATTCCATGACATTGGCGGTTCGGTTGGCTTAAGGTCAATCATGTCAATCGCTCCTTCAACCGGGCAAACGATGGAACAGAGATTGCAGCCTACGCAATCGTCTTCTCTCACCTTTAAATAATCATTACCATGTTCATCTACCAGCATATCGATACACTGGTGAGAAGTATCTTCACAAGCAATATGACACTTATTGCAATTAATGCAAACATCATTATTAATACGAGCAACCATTCGATGATTTAGATCCAAATCGCTCCAGTCTGTATATTTTTCTACTGATTTGCCAATAAGTTCACTGACAGAAGCAATCCCTTTATCATCCAAATAATTACTTAAACCCTCTGTTAAATCTTCAATAATACTGAATCCGTGATGCATGGCTGCTGTACATACCTGTACACCACCAGATCCCATCAGCATAAACTCTACCGTATCTTGCCATGTCGAGATACCACCAATACCTGAAATTGGAATATTAAAATCGGGTTGCCGTGCGCATTCACCAATCATATTCAGCGCAATCGGTTTCACAGCAGGACCGCAATATCCGCCATGAGCAGCTTTTCCATTTACATTTGGAGTTGGGTTCCAAGTGTCCAAATCAACGCCTACTAAACTGTTAATCGTATTGATCATACTAACAGCATCAGCGCCGCCACGTTGTGCAGCTCTAGCTGTGGCAGTTATGTCCGTAATATTCGGCGTTAATTTCGTGATGACCGGTACTTCTGCAACTTCCTTGGCATATAGCGTTGATTTTTCAACTAAATCCGGATGTTGCCCCACCGCTGCTCCCATTCCCCGTTCAGACATCCCATGTGGACAACCAAGATTTAACTCAAATCCATCTACACCTACATCCTGAACTCGTTTTACAATTTCATGCCATTTATCCCGCTCGGGTTCCACCATTAATGATGCAATAATAACGCGATCCGGAAAGCGTTTTTTTGTTTCATAGATTTCTTTTAAATTTTCCTCAATAGGTCTGTCAGAAACTAATTCAATATTATTAAAACCTGCTACTCGTTGACCATTAAAGTGATGCGCTCCGAAACGAGAAGTCACATTCAATACCGGTTCACAAAGTGTCTTCCATACGGCACCTCCCCATCCTGCTTCGAATGCACGCTGAACTTGGTATCCTGTATTCGTTGGCGGTGCAGATGCAAGCCAGTATGGATTAGGCGATTTAATTCCTGCAAAATTAATGCTGATATCAGCCATATTCATCCTCCCATCTATTTACGTTAAATTTTCTTTTATCCCTTTTAACTGTTGGTGCACCGCATACGCTGTTTCTTTTCCCTGTTGTGATGCAGATACAGCCATCGCTTCACCGACGCCCTTCGCAAAAACTACGTCACCTGCAGCATAAACATTGGATTGGGAAGTTTTAAATGTTTCTGGATTTACGTTGACAACACCATCCTGATGTTCCAAATCAAATGCTTCAATTAACGGAAGATGTCTTTCTTGCCCAATCGCTTTGATAATGCTATCTACATCTATGAGAAATTCAGATCCCTTGATTGCTACTGGGCGCTTACGTCCATCAGATTCTGCTTCTTTTAATTCCATACGAATGCATTCCATCTGCTTAACATGGCCATGCTCATCTCCGATTAAGCGTTTTGGAGCAGTTAACCATCTAAACTCAACCCCATCCTGCTTAGCAAATTCATATTCAAAGTCATACGCAGACATTTCCGCCTCTGTCCGCCTGTAAAGGATTTTAACATTATCTGCGCCCAGTCTTACTGCTGTCGTTGCACCATCAATTGCCGTATTTCCAGCTCCAATCACCGCAACACGCTTCCCAGCGAATTCCGTTGGATAATTTTCATTCTTTGTTTCTTCAACTAAGTCAATAGCATCATAAATACCCGCTAAGTCCTCTCCTTCGATTCCGAGCTTTGGAACCTTTGCCATCCCTGCCGCAACAATAACCGCATCATAATCATCCATAAGATCTGCCGCCTGAATATCTTTACCAACAGTAGTATTTGTTTGAATTTCTACACCCAAATGTTCAACCTGTTCTACTTCCCATAAAGCAATATCCTTTGGAAGTCGAAACGGAACAATACCATGTGTATCTAAACCGCCAGCTTCATGTTTAGCTTCAAAAATAGTTACCTTATAGCCTAGTCTTCCGAGTTCGCGCGCTGCCGATAAACCAGCAGGGCCGCTGCCAACAATAGCAATATGCTTGCCATTTTTCTTTCCAGACTTAAATAATACTTGTTCATTTTTAATTGCCCAGTCCGTTGCATAACGCTGCAGATCACCAATCATAATCGGTTTTGTGGAATGATTAAGTACACAAGCTCCCTCACACAATTCCTCTGTAGGACAAACACGTGCACAACTTGCTCCAATAGGATTTGCTTCCATAATTGTTTTTGCTGAGCCTTTTATATTCCCAGATGCAATCTTTTTAATAAAACTCGGAATATTAATACCCGTTGGACAAGCTGTAATGCAAGGTGCATCATAACAATAAAGACAACGATTCGCCTCATCTAATGCTTCCTGGGCATTATAACTAGGCTTAGATTCATCAAAATTTGTTGCTAAGTCTTTCGTCGACATTAGATTTTGCAATAAATGTTCCAATGAAAAGCCTCCTTTTTGAGGTTGCCTTGCTATAACTCTGGCAAAACTCCTTTATTCACAGCATACATACTTATAATCTGAAATCCCCCTTGAATGCCAATTACGAATTAGAAGTACCAACGCTTTAAAGTAAGCGGTCACATAATATATCTAGTATTATATTATTTTAATTCTTTAATATATTTTACATTGTGTAACAATTATAAAGTGATTATAAGTCGTTTTGTAATAAAGGAGTTATATCGGCAGTTTCACTTCAATTCAATAATAAAAAAGAAGAATTGTTCTTCCATCGTCGAGTTAAGTCGTGGAGTATTTGTTTGGATAAGTTTAATAAGGTTAGTAAATATTTATCACAGTGTAACTGGCCGGGACTGGAATTACCAATGTTGTCAGGTTAATGAATTTTATAAAAATGATAGTTACTACAAGTAGATAGCAATAAAACTATCTAGCGAAGGAAAAACACGGAGACTCCTGTGGGAATGCGCAGTGGGAAGACCCCGCAGAAAAAAGTGAACTTCTTTTTTTACCCGCGGGGCATAAGAGCGACTTTAGCTCTGTCTGCGCCTTTCGACTTGCCAATCGCTAAGTCTCCTTTATCGAGGAGGCTGAGCACAAGCCCACGGAAAGCGTAGTGTTTTTCCGTAGCGGTCGGATTAACCTGACAACCTTGCTGCGGTTACTCGTCCCAGTCCCAATCCAAAGGGCGTTGCGAACTCTGCCCTTGTTCCTTTAAGATTCAGTGAGGGGAGGGAAGCAGGTTAAGTTCGCGACGTCGTGTCTCAAGCGTCTGCACTAGCATATCCATATCCGTCGAAAACCCCACTAAAGAAAATTTTACTTTAGTGGAAGAGATAGACGGTATTCAACTCTGCTGTTTTTTTAATTTCATTTATATACGTTTTAGCTCTTTCTTTTCCTTTACATCATCAAAACAAAGCGCAAATGGCTTGCCAGGAATAAATTTTCCATCGCCTTTTTCACCAATAAACGCCCCTTCATCAACAACAAGTTTGCCTCTGAGGAATACTTTAGCCACTTTTCCATCCTGTTTATACCCTTCAAATGTGCTATAGTCAACACCATGTAAACTGTTTTCATTTGAAATAACAGAAGAACCATTAGGATCATATATAACAATATCTGCATCCATACCAACGCCAATATGTCCTTTGCAATGATCTAATCCCATGTTCTTAGCTGGCGTAGTGGCAAATAAATCAACAAATCGCTGTTTGGAAATTTTTCCAGTGTTCACACCATATGTCCAAAGAATACCTAGACGATTTTCGACACCCGGTGCGCCGTTCGGTATATTCGTAAAGTCATTGACTCCCATATGTTTTTGTGATTTCCAGTCGAATCCACAATGATCTGTACTTATAGCATTAAGCCAACCATTATCAACCGCTTGCCATAAGGCTTCCTGATCAGATTTTGTACGTAATGCTGGTGACATCACGTATTTGGCCCCTTCAAAATTTGGTTTGGCTAAATCATCTTCATCAAGCATGAGATACTGAACACACGTTTCTCCGTAAACTGGAAGTCCTTCATTTTTAGCAGATCGAATGGATTCCATAACACTTTCTGCTGTAACATGAACAATATAGACAGGTGCTCCTACCATAGCTGCCAGATTAATCACGCGTTGTGTAGCTTCCAATTCTACTCTTTCGGGTCTGGATACTGCATGGTAATATGGGTCCGTCTTTCCTTCCGAAATCATTTTCTTTTGAAGAAGATCAATAACATCAGCATTTTCACAATGAACCATAACCGTTACGCCAGCTTCTTTTGCTGCTTTTAGCGCTTTATACAGAGCCTCATCATCACTATGAAACGGCATCCCTTTATAAGCCATAAACAATTTAACCGTAGAAATCCCTCTACTAGGTAAATCATTAATTTCCTCAAAAGTTGCATCTACTGGATCGCATACGACAGCATGATATGAGTAATCTGCCATGGCTTGATTAGATACTTCTTTTTTATCCATATCAAAAATCGTATCTGCCATACCCTTGCCCTGCTCTTGATTGACAAATTCAACAACCGTGGTAGTTCCGCCTGCAACAGCAGCATTCGATGTTTCAAATCCTCTTACCCGTTCTCCTTTAAATTCAAAGGAATAATGAACATGTTGATCAACACCGCCTGGAAGAACATATTTCCCCTTAGCGTCGACGGTTTCATCAGCAATTGCGTCTAATTGTGTACCCACAGCAACTATTTTTTCTCCTTCAATTAATACATCCCCAACAAATTCATCGATAGCAGTTATAATCGTTCCATTTTTAATTAATGTACGCATGCATATCCTCCTCTTAGAAATTCGTAAGCGATTACAATAATGATTCATATGCTTCCTGGCTTTTGGCAGCTAAGTTATGAACTACACGAAGTAATCAATCACCTCCCAATTTAATATCTTCCTCTTACGTATATTCGTCAGGCGAGTGACTTTTTCCTCCCGTACTTGGAATAAAAATCATTCCCACATCAGCTACATTCATCATCATTGCCGCATCGCGAACGGTGCTACGATTCATTTTTATATAGTTATAACCATGTTCGATATATTATTCACTTCTTAAAACCTCAAGCACCATACGTGCTACAAAAGCACCTCTAACAGCAATATCTTCTGTATTAATATATTCCTTGCCAGGCTGGTGCGCGAAATCCCCGCTCATTCCCATGCCATCAAGTGTTGGACAACCAACAGACGCAATGAAATTACCGTCAGTCCCTGCTCTGCCAACATATCCTTTCATATTCATATCAAACATTTTCCCAACCTCTTTAGCGAGCTCATAAAGTTTTCTATGGGCAGCGTCCTTTTCATCAAAAGTCGGTTTTTCTATCCCTCCCTTTGTTGTTATTTTAACCTTAGCATTAAAAGGTTCAAGATTTTGAAACAGTGAATCGTACTTTTTAGCAATTTTTTCTGAAGAAAATCTGGCATCTATGGTAAGTTCTCCATTTCCAGGAACAGTTGGCCAGCCAGCATTACCGCTATTTAAACAAGTACAAGCAACTGTCACACCCTTTTCTAGGTCCGTAAGGCTTTCAAGATAGATAGCCTGCTCTGCCAGTTCTTTTAAACCACTTTCGGCTTTTTCAGGCTCTTGGCCAGAGTGTGCCGGGCTCCCTTCTACAACAAATGTATAGTTCCCCCGAGAATAGCGTCCAGTTGTTAAACCAGCAGTGCAGTCTCCAAAAGTAGGCTCCATAACAAAAGAAGCTTTACTCTTTTTGGCAAGCTCCTGATAGTGTCTATGTGACGTAGGACTACCTGCTTCTTCATCAGAGCTTAGAAAAAATACAATTTTTTTGTTTTCAGGTAAAAGTTCAAGCTCCTTCAGTGCTTTTACAACCATATAAACCTGTACATCTCCACCCTTCATATCAAAAGCACCTGGTCCCGATATTTTTGTACCTTCTTGTTCCCATAAGCTCCCAAATGTACCCTTTTCATATACAGTATCATAGTGACCTACAAAAAGTATCTGCTCATCGCCCTCTCCAAATTCCATGTAAAGATGATCTCCATAACGGCTATCATTACTTGGTACAACATGGCACTTGAAGCCTATACTTGAGAATATTCTTGCAAAATAATCTCTGCATTTTTCTAAATCTGCTTTATTTCCCTCAGTCGGGGATTCTAATTTCACAGCTTCTTTTAACATATCCAAAAACGCTTCATTATGTTTTTCCATATATTCTAACAACATTTTTTCTTCCGACATTAAAATCTCTCCTCTTTTGTAAAATAAGTTGCCAGCATCCACTGCGTCCAAGTATTATTCGTTGGCGCTTATCTTTCTCATCTATATTTCAAGTTTTGAAGAGTAGATTTTATCACTCCTTTCTGTTCCTCCAGAATTCTGTCATGCTATTAATGTAGCCATTTCCCCTATGCTCTTCATATCCTTCACCATGTATTTTTAATATTTCATAATCTGGTGCCTATACTTTATTCCATTCTTAGAAGTAATTCAGAATGACTGATTTATCATTTCACAAGGCTTCCCTTTCATCCAAGACAATTTCTTAGCTGTCAAATCCATAACAATGCTGAAGACTGTTTCCATTCCTGAAAACTTTGAAGTGTTCTCATCAAAAGCATGGCGGCAGATGGAGGCTGGATAATTCTCATGGTCTGAAAGCAGTAAAAATAAATCTTCTGCTTTTATATTTTCTTTTGTTAAATTTCTTGTTAATTTATCAATTGTAAGGAGGCGATCATAGGAATCTGCAGAAACCTCTTCTCGCACTTTCTGCTTCATTTCTTCTGCACAAATATGATTCGTATGAATTAACGCACCATTTTTCGCATGTATTTGTTCTGTGTGGATAGGCGAAACCTCCATATTTACGGATTGGCCAGTATGTGAAGCTATTAAAAAATTAGCTGGAGATGCTATTTGGTTGTTATCCACTTTAGAAATAGCCTTTTCAATTGAATCCGACTCAAGTATGGCTCTTAATCCTAAATGTAAGGGAACTTTAGGTTCCCAAGTATTTGTCACTAATGCATTAAGACATACACCAATTCCTTCACTATTACAACCTATTTTTCCAATAATTCCTGCTTCTGTTACAAATTGCAGTGTTGGAAGATTTGCTTGTTGAATTTCTAAAGATATTAATGAATCCGTTTGTTCTCCCTTCCAATCCCAATTTTGAGCTAGCCAGGTTCTATGCGTCTTGGGACTTGTTAAAGCAAATGACGTGCAACCATCCGGTGAGTCCGCTAAAGCAATTTCACTTCTAGTATTAAGGGTGAGAATGTCTTCAAATTTAACATTGGCACCAGCAGCTACTCCTTCCATTTCTTTCATATAATTTAGATTATATTCTTCAATAGCTGTTAAATGTAATAAAGCTTTCTCACAGGCCTCTTTCCATGAATATCCTACTGTCTCTCTAAACATTTTTTCATACGTTGCTAAGCTATTATGGACTTTTTCTTTCAAAGTACTGCCATGCTTATATCCAATTTGATATGATGTACCTGATAATTTAAGTGTTGCATCCCCATTTAATGAAAATTCCGTCACTTTATCACCATCCTCTCTTTTTTCTTCTTTGTTTACTGGAATAGTATATCAATCCAAAAACAGATATGGCCGCTCCACTATATTTATTTAAAATGGGCTGAAATGTCACTTTCATCTTCGTAAAGTTCATCTATCATTTCAGGGAAAAATCGTTCGACAGTATCTTTAGAAACCGGCTGAGTAATTAATGAAACAGAAAAAAACACGATAGAGTTAGCTAATAATCCCCAAATTCCAGCATGTATATCAAGTGGATGTACAATAACGAAAGAAAAGATTAATGTAACAATAAAACCTGCAACTATTCCCCATAAAGCTCCATGCTTAGTTCCTCTAGGCCACATAAAAACCCCTATTATCGCTGGAAATGCTTGGGCAATAAACCCATATCCAATTAACAATATATATACCAGACTTGCGGGTTCCATAATAGAAACCGGTGCAACAATAAACAACATAATCGGAAATATTAATCGTCTTGTCCATCTACCTGCAACTTCATCGTTCCATTTTAGTAGTGGCTTCAATATATCGTTACTATAACTTAAGGCAGTTGCATGAATACATGGTTCACTAGAAGACATGGATGCTGCAAGAGTTCCAGCACCTAACAATCCAGCTATAACCACCGGCATATTATCTACAGCTAATTGAATGGCAATATGATCCGGGTTACCTAATTCTGGATACATAAATATTCCAATAAAACCAACAACAATCATTGGTATGAGAACAATATAGTATAGGGGCAATAACCTTGCTGATTTTCTAATAGCTTGTTCAGATTTTGCTCCCATCCACTGAATCCAATGATATTGCCAAATTGAGAAAAATGATATTAGTATTGACGTTGTCCAAAAGGTAGCATTCATATCACCTAAAGCTCCAGGAAGTGTAAAAAACTCTGGAAGATCCTGTTTTACTCTTTCAAATATAGGTGCGAATGAAAAACCGCCGGTAAAATGATTAGTCGCCCATAGACCAACAAAAAAGGATACAAATAACATCAACGCTCCTTGGAGAGCATTTGTTAAGCCAATCGCTTTTAGACCGCTTTTATAAAGGTAAATGGAAACTGCGCCTAATGCTATGAATACACCTACCCAGGTTGGAACCAACCCATAACTCATCACGTTCAAAATATAAGCCGCCCCAGTAGTCTGAACAACTGCATAAGATAAAACTCCAATTGAGGTGACAATAGAAGTTAGTCCACCTAAAGCTTTGCTTTCATAACGATCAGCAATAGCACCTGGTTGAGTGAGATGTTTGTATTTTTTCCCAAGTTTCCATACCTTTGGACCAAAATACCAAGCAATAATTGCCATATAAGTTAGGTAAACAACAACGTATAATGCAGGAACTCCTTTGGAAAAAGCCCATCCCGGAGAACCCATAAATGTGTATGCACTTACTCCGCTAGCCCCCATTAAAAGAAAAGCCATGACAGGATTAAAACTTCTGCTGCCAACTCCCCAATTTTCCGTACTATCCATGTTCTGTCCTCTGCCAGCCAGGGACCCCACTATTACGGCAATTACAACATATGAAAGAGTTATAATGAAGGGTAAATATTCATACATTAATCCCTTCCCCCAATCTTATCTATTATTATCATGGCTAAAGTTGTTAATAAAATAATCGCGATAGACCAAACCATCAATAAAGGCATCCCAAATAAAATGATTTCTTTATCAAATAGATGTATCACCGGCCAAGAACCTAAAGAAATTACGAATATAATTAAACCAACACTAATCCAACCTCTTTTCGTTTTTGGTAGTTTAAAAGTAGCTTTCATGAGAATTCTCCTCCCAATAAATTTAATTGTCACAATGGATGATATTGACCTGTAACCCCATCGACAATAAAATTCGGATCACTTTGCATTTCATTGTTTTGAGATACAATCCAATACGGTCTATAAAAAAGCGCTTGTTTTTCCAATTTAATATTAGAAAAAGAAATCATTCTCATTTTTAAAGATAAAGATCGGTGGATAAAAGACTCTGACATTGACAAACAATCATCAAGTGACTGAGACTTCTCCAATAACTGATTTACAGGTATATCGATTAATTCTAATTTGGGATTTGAATCTATTAATGAACCCCTGCAGCTAACAGCATCTACTACACATCCCATTTTTTCTTCTAATGGCATAAAAATTCGTTTCGCATTTACGCTATAGATAAAATAATAATAAGGATAGTAAATAATACGTTCAGCAAAAAACGTTGAATCGGAATATACTTTCTTGAAACTTAATTCGATCTTCTCCTTTTCATAATTAATCGTCTGTGCTAATATTTTTTCTCTCATTGATTACCCCTCAAAGTTCAAATCTAGTTTTGGATGAAGCTGACTTACATTCTTCGCTTCTTTAGATAGCGTATTATTTGGTTTTCCTTTTACTTCTATAAATTCAGAAATATTTCTCGCTTCTACTGCAAGATCTTCATATATCCCTTTTTCCAAATTCTTTGGTATCCGTTTATTTGATTTAGCAAGATCAAAAGCTTCTAAAACTTTATTGGAAGGAGGAGTTCCGAACAGATTGCCAATTAACATGGCAATAATAGACAAAATCAAACCAGCTAAGAAAGGATGTAATCCGGTTACATCTTGCAAAGTAAATGCTTCCCAGATTATATTTGTAATGGAGCCGGCCACCATCGCACATAAAACGCCAACTTTGTTTGCTTTTCTAGAGTATACAGAAGCTATAAAAGGGACAAGAAATGTATTTCCCAATACACCGAAAGCAAAGACAACAAGTGCAAATACCGTTGGAGGCTCATACACAGCAACAATAATACCAATGATACCCCCAATTAAAATACATAATCTGGAGACTAATAATTGTTTTTTATGACTAGCTTTCTTATTAATAAACCGGCTGTAAACATCACGTGAAAGTGTTGTACCAGCTTGCATGAGCAACGAATCGCATGTGGACATAATTGCGGCCATAATAGCGGATAATAAGATAGCAGCTAATATACCTGGAAATACATAATAAATCATTTCCGGAATAACCATTTCAGGATCTGCTATTCTAGGCATAATAACAATGGCTGACAACCCTAACAAATAAGGTGTAAATGTAAATAACTGATTGAATCCCGCTGACCAGAGAACAGCATTTTTTGTTGTATTCGTATCTGTCATAGACATATGTCTAACAGTAACGTGGGGTAATCCCATATAACCAATAGCATAGATGAGTACAGCACCTAGGATAACTCCCCACTGCCCATAATAAATTAAATCCTTCCCCCAAATACTAAGATATGTTGGATCTATTGCTGCAAGTTGTGCATTCAATCCTGATAAACCACCTACTTGAGGAAGTACCATAATGGCGATGACACTGACACCGATTAGCATAATAATCCCTTGTATGAAACCACTAACTGCTACAGCGAGATATCCTCCAGCCACTGTATAAAGAACAATGACCCCAACACCAATAATGAGCGCCCACTCATAAGAAAAACTTGACATAGACTCTAATGCTTTACCTGCAGCAATAAACTGCGCGAAGGCATAAGCAAACAGAAATATAATTCCAATAGCTGCTCCGTATACACGAATACCAACTCCTTCGAATCTCTTTTCTAAGTACTCTATTGGCGAAAGGGCAGCTAAAAGCTGTGACATTTTCCTCATTCTTTTTCCTAAGACAGACAAATTCACAATCGAACCGCCAGCGTCACCAATCGCATACCATAATGCAGTCCAGCCTTCTTGAAATGCTTGAGCTGGTCCACCCATAAACATAAATCCACTCATCGATGTACTTTGCATACTTATCGCAGTAATTGGAGCACCAATTTTTCGGTCTCCAAGTAAATAATGATCTGCAGATGTTGATGCTCTTCTAGTAAAATACAGTCCTATACCTAACATAGATAATAAATAAATGAAAAAAATAACAATATCTAAATTCATATACAATCATGTCCCCCTTGTATACTTCATATTAATTTTCTTCCTTTTCAAGCTTCTCGTCCCGCCGGAGTTTAAAATACATGAATAAAGCTAGTGCTACCCAAATGATTGGCCAAGGTAACATCAACAAAGCTGTTTCTATAGGTAAATTAAACACTATCTCCCCTCCCTTTCACCATTCATGAAATTCTTTTCATACTATGCTATATTTCACAGAATTACTAGTAGTATAATTACTGTATGTCTATTCAAATAAAGTATGAAAGATGAAACAGTTTAAAATTAATTCTTTAAAGCTTGGTTCTAGATATCATGTTCATTTAACCATCTAAATAAAATTAGTTAAGCGCTTTCAAATAAATTGAGTTGATAGATATTATATTTTTTTACATATTTAAATACATTAGACGCAATGTTAACTATATTTTGTTTTTTATATGACATTCCGTGAAGAGATATAATGACAACAAACGAATCAACCGTTTTTCCGTGTACAAAAGTAGAAGAAGAAAATGAATTAAGATGTACTTTCATGGCATTATACTTATAGGAATATATCATCATGAAAACATGCCGTTAAAAAAAGGTCCGATTATCATAAACGATAATCAGACCCGTCTCTAAGTGATTATTCGGGATACATGTCCCAGTCTCAATTATATTTCACTGCAACATTTTTTATCTGTGTATAATTATAAAGCGCAATCCAACCTTTTTCCCGACCAATACCGCTCTTTTTATAGCCACCAAATGGCATTTGCACACCGCCGCCGGCACCGTAATTATTGATAAAAACTTGTCCAGAGTCGATTCTGCTTGCCAAGTAATGCGCGCGGTTGATATCCTGCGTCCAAATACCGGTAACCAATCCGTAATCTGTGCTATTGGCTAAATCCAGCGCTTCAGATTCTTCAATAAACGTAAATACTGTCAATACTGGGCCAAAAATCTCTTCTTGAGCAAGTTTGCTGTCCTTGCTAACCTCATCAATAATCGTTGGCTGCACATAAAAGCCGCCTTCATTTCCTTTTAAAGTCACTGGATTTCCACCCGTCACAACGGAAGCTTCTTTTTTTGCCTGTTCAATAAAATGTAGTACATGATTATATTGTTTTTCATTCAATATAGGTCCAAGATTTTTATCATCTATTCCTGCCCCAACGGTTAAACCTTCAAACTTCTCTACTACTTTCTGCAAGAATACATCTTTAAATGATGCTTCAACCAAGAGCCTCGCACCTGCTGAACAGGTTTGTCCAGCATTTTGGATAATAGATTGAACGACTCCTTCGACAGTTTTTTCAAGATCACAATCAGAAAATACAATATTGGGCGATTTACCACCAAGTTCCAAAGTAGATGGAACCACATTTTCCATTGCTGCCTTTCCTACCTCTATTCCCGTCCTTACTGATCCGGTGAATGTCACATGATTAATCAACGGATGAGCAGATAAAGCTGCTCCTGCTTCATATCCAAATCCTGTAACATGGTTAAACACACCTGCAGGTAAATCCAGTGCATCAAAAAATTCTGTCAGACGCATGGCCGTCATTGGTGTGTCCTCCGCACTTTTCACTACAACAGTATTGCCCATTGCAATAGCTGCAGCAACACTCCTTGAAATTATTTGTAACGGATAATTCCAAGGAACAATATGCGCAGTCACCCCCAACGGTTCACGTACGACATAATCCAACAGTCCATCTTCAATTGGGATTGTATCTCCCATCACTTTATCTGCTGCTCCACCATAAAACCGGAAATATCGAATCGCAGCATCCACATCAGCATACGCTTGAGATAGCGGTTTCCCGACATCCATAGATTCCAGTCTTGCCAACTCATCTCTGTCAGCTTTCATTTTACCTGCAATATCAAATAAAATATCACCTCGTTCATAAGGCTTTATACTTCTCCATGTCTCACTCATAAAAGCAGCACGGGCTGCATTCACAGCATCCTCTACATCCTCCTGTGTTCCTCTGGGTATACTAGCAAATACACTTCCACTGGATGGATTTTTTACATCAATATGCTCCTTATTTTTACTATCTACCCAGTTTCCATTTATATACATTTTAAAGTGCTTCATTAAATTCCTCCATTATCCACTATATTTGAAATTTGTCTTTTCTCCTTCTTATCCAATAGTAAAATCAGATATTCCGGCCACCATCGACATGTAAAACGGCACCTGTAACCATTTTTGCTTCATCAGAAAGTAGATATTTAATGGAATGAGCAATATTTTCCGGCTTCAACAGACTCCCAAGAGGAACGCTTTTTTCAAAAATTTCCTTCTTGGTTTGGTCCACGCTTGCACTTTCCGCGGAAAATTGACCAAGCATCGCCGTATCTGACGGACCAGGGTGAAGTACATTTACATTAATTTGATAGGGAGCTAGTTCCAGTGCCATTGCTTTAGAGAAAGCCTCTACTGCCCCCTTCGACGCAACATAAGATTGTAAACCTGGTCTTGGTCTGGTTGCAGATACGGATCCAATATTTATCATACTCCCTTGTTTCTTTTCTTTCATATATACAGAAGCTTCACGACAAGTTAGAAACATCATTGTCACATTAATATCCATAATGCGTCGCCATTCATCCAAACTAACTTCATCAATAGGTGTGGAACTTTGCGCAATCCCTGCAATATTGACCAGGCCATCAATATTTCCAAATTGATTAGCTGTTTCTTTAAAAATGTCTTTTACAATATCTTCATCCAATAAATCCCCTTTGAATGCTATAAATTTATTCGTATTCTTATATTTTGAAAGATTATCGGTATGAAGGTCACAGCCAGCTACGTTTGCTCCGCTATCTAGCAAAAGCTTCACTGTCTCCTCTCCCATACCTCCACCTGCGCCGGTAACAATGAATGTTTTATTTTCAAATGTCATGCAAATCCCATCCTTTTTTGAAGTTTACGTACAATGGCGTCCCCTACTTGTTCCGTAGTTGCTTTCCCACCAATATCTGGCGTCAATGTTCTCTTTTCTTCCAATACATCTTCTATAGAAAAAAGAACTTTATCATGTAAATCCGAGCGGCCAAAATTCTGTAGCATTAAGGCTAAAGACCAAATTTGTGCTACCGGGTTGGCAATACCTTTCCCTGCTATGTCCGGAGCAGATCCATGTACTGGTTCAAACATGGAAGGGTACTCTCCATTAGGGTTGATATTGGCAGATGGAGCGACACCCAGTCCTCCAGCAATAGCTGACCCTAAATCTGACAATATATCTCCAAATAAATTAGAAGCAAGAACCAACTGTAAATCTTTAGGACGTTCTACAAACAGAGCAGCTATCGCATCCACATAGTATTTTTCATAGGAAATTTCTTTAAAATCATTTGCTATCTCTTCAACTACCGAATCCCATAATGTCATCGTATGTATGATGGCATTTGACTTCGTAGCATTGGTTACTTTAGGTAATTTATGATCCCTAGCATATTGAAATGCATAGGTTGCAATTTTGGAAACCCCTTCTCTAGTCATAATCGTGTTCTGTACAGCAAGCTCCCGTGATTCCCCTTGGTACATCTTTCCACCAGAAGTAGAATATTCTCCTTCCGCATTTTCTCGTATAATTACAAAATCTATATCTTCTTTTTGTTGTAATGGCGTTTCCAAACCCCTCAGCAATTTTATCGGCCTAAAATTAATATACTGTTGAAAGTTTTTACGGATAGGCATGATCAGCTCCCATATCGGGATATGCTCTGATACTCTTGAATCACCAGCAGCACCGAATAGAATACTGTCAAATGACTTTAGTTGCTTCAGACCATTTTCAGGCATCATTAAACCGTGTTTCATATAATAATCTGTATTCCAATTCAATTCTGTTATTTCATAGTCAAATGTTGAATCAATATCGGATAGCGTTTTCAATACTTTTAAAGCTTCGTTCATCACTTCAGGACCAATTCCGTCTCCAGGCAATACCGCAATCTTATATACTTTCATATAAAATCATCCTTTTTCTAAATGACATGTTTATAAATTATCTATCTTAGCGCCATAAATATATTTTTCTTATTTCTTAACACAAAGCAGCTCCCAGCATCATTAAATCGTAGTTACATGATTAACTGGTCTCCGTCCATGGTTCCAGTTTCCATTTAATTCTCTTTCGATTTGGGCACCCAACTGCAGCAATAAACCATCTTTTCCTTGTGGAGCAAGCATATGCATTCCCAATGGCAATCCATTCTCCAATTCAGCCATCGGTAATGAAATTCCAGGTAGTCCGCAAATATTGGCAATCGGCGTATAAGAAAAAATACTCCACAGATTTTCAAACCAATCAAAGACAGAAGGATTATCACTAATCGTCAGGTACTCTCTGGTTCCAATCAATGGTGTGGGTTTGGCCATAGTTGGTGTAAGAATCAGGTCCCAGTCCTCAAAGAATGTCGCCATATGTCGAGAAATTTCATTAAACATTGCCTCCATTTTGACACGATCCGCATAGGAGGCAAAACGACCTTCTTCCCAAACCCTTATACACATAGGTTCAATGAGACCTGCTGGCGGATACTCCATATTTTTTTGTTCAAGTATATCTGAAATTGTTTGTGCAAACTTCATAATGTAGGCTGCAGTCTGTGCCTCATAACTAGCACGGAGATCAAGATTCGGGACTGCCCATTCAACGTAATGACCAAGTCCTTCAAGGTAATCTGCCGTCTTCTTCAATTCGGATACTATATGCGGTGTGGCTTTATAGTCACCCCACTCATGGGAAACAGCAATACGAAGCTTTTTCGGATTTCGCTTTATCAATTCGGAATACGTCTCCTGCTGGGTCCAATAAGGCATAAACTCACCTGGAGCTCCTCCCCTGCAATGATCGACAAAGGCAGCAGTATCACGTATTGTACGAGTATGGCATCCTTGCGCAGAAACAACGTTCATGAGGTCTGAACTATCTGGTGCTCCTGAAAAAACACCCCGCGATGGTTTTAAACCTATGTTGCCATTGACACCTGCAGGAATTCGAATCGATCCTCCTCCGTCCGTAGCATGAGCGATGGGAATAATTCCTGCTGCAACGGAAGCCGCAGTTCCTGCTGACGAACCGCAAGTTGTATAATCAAGATTCCAAGGGTTCCTTGTAATATAGACTTCCGGGTTCTCTGCAGAACTGCAGAGCCCAAACTCCGGCGTTGTCGTTCGCCCCATAATATTGAGACCAGCCTGTCGGAATTGTTTTGTCAGAAAACTATCCTCTATAGAGCGATTTCCTTGCATGAGCAGCGATCCTCTTTCCTGTAATCTTCCTTTAATAGCAGGCCCCAGATCCTTCATAAAAAAAGGCACTCCTGCCAAAACGCCGTTAGGATTCATTCCATCACTTAAAGGATCATTAACTACGTCGTCGAAAATCTCAATAACAGCGTTAATTTGAGGATTTAATTCCTGAACTCCTTTCGTAACCTGGTTTGCTACTTCCTGTGGAGTAACTTCACCTTTTTTTACTAACTCGGCAATCCCCATAGCATCAAGGTTAGCCCATTCATTCCAGTTTATTGCTACATTCACAAAACTTCACTCCTTCATCATTGACGCGGTTTTGATATTAACTAGATTTTATTATCCTTTATTTCCCTTGCAGAACCTTTTGCCATCCTTATGAAACTTTCTCTATAAATCTATAATATTTAGGCTTCTTTCTTAATATTTTGCGTTGGAAACGCATATGCTTCCTGCTTAAATAACAAACTAAATACTACAAAAATAATCAACGAAAAGAAAACTGGAATCGTAACCGCATGTACACCTAATAAATCCCCATATGCCTCATTATATAAATGAATGGCAATATAAGAGCCAATGCCTGCAATCATGGATGCAACCGCACCGCTTTTATTCGCATACCTCCAATACAACCCCATGATAAACGGCCACATAAACGCCGCTTGCAAACCACCAAATGCAAATAAGTTTAAGAATATCAATAAATCTGGCGGGCTGATAGCTAAAAGGAAAGCAACAACTCCTATTACTGCAGTTACCCCCATACTTACATTTTTCACTTGATTTACGGTTGCTTTTGGCTTGACATAATTGATATAAACGTCCTTAACTACAGAAGAACTAACGAGCAACAATAACGAGTCAACAGTAGACATAATGGCTGCCAGAGGTGCGGCAAGTATCATACCAGCAATCCATGGTGGTAAAACTTCCAAAGCAACAAGTGGAATAACTTGATCTGCCACTTCAATTCCTGGCATTATTGGTCTTGCAAACACGCCAATCAAGTGCATGCCAAGTATGATTGTTCCTACCACTACCGTCCCAATCATGATTGCTCTGTGCATAGATTTGGAATCTTTATAAGACATCGCCCTTACAGCAATTTGCGGCAGGGCAACTACACCGACACCGACAAGAATCCAGTAAGAGGATACATAAGCAGCAGTTAATGAACCGTCATTTCCAAAAGGCGTAATCAAGTTGGGATTAATAGATACCAAATCAGAAAATACATTGGATAGCCCTCCCCCTGCGACAATGACAGCAACAAGCAATACTAATGTACCAAAAAACATAACAATGCCCTGAATTGTATCTGTAATTACTACAGCACGAAATCCACCAATAATGACGTATATTAAAACAGATAATGTGAAAATAAATAAAGCACCTATATAACTAATACCTGTTAAGGATTGGATCAGATAAGCTCCGCCTACCCATTGAGCTGCCATTGCAGAAAACATAAATATGATAATACTAAAAGCCGACAACAATACAACCGTTTTACTTTGATATCTTTCCTTCAAAAAATCGATAAACGTAACAGCATTATACCTTCTAGATACGATAGCAAACTTCTTTCCTAACACGAGTAATACGAAATATCCTGTCGCTACCTGGGACATAGCAAGCAAAACCCAGCCGAATCCAATAGAATAAGCTGCTCCAGGCCCACCTAAAAAACTGGATGCACTCCCATAGGTTGCAACCATGGTCATAGCGAGTACCAATCCTCCGAACTCTCGGCTCCCTAGAAAGTAATCACTAAGAAAACCATCTGTTTTATTTAATTTTCGATTGGACCACATGCCGACCATAAAAATAATCATTAAAAATAGTAGTAATGGTATCACCACATTCCAATTCATATATTACTCACCTCATCTTCCTCACCCTCTTCTTCTTCATTCTCATCTTCTAACGGTATTTCGGTCAGCATAAATTTCACAACAAAAAACACTAGTGCAAACATTAAAATTGTACCCAAAATTAAACTGAAAAAAATCCATGCCGGGAATCCCAATATATACGTATATTCTTCAGGAGGTTTTGAACCCAGGCCATATGCAAATCCATACCACCATATAAAATTAATGACAGCTAGCACACAACCGATTCGAGCTTCCCGATTAGCTATGATAAAACGCCACTCCTGCTTTCTTTTATTTTTCATATTCATACCCCTTTCGTAAATGAAAATGATTAAAATAAGAATTCAAATATAAATTTCCTATGAAAGGTCCCAGACTTCCTCATCTTGAATTCGGATACTACATTTAAGCAACATACTTATTTAAAATTCCAACAATTCAATTGACATGGGCTTATCACTCCTTTATTCAAAAAACATTTTTCAGTATTAAACATTTTATTGACAGCGATTTCATTCATTTGGATAATTAATTTCCTGAAATCAATTATTACACTAAATCCCAATGATTTTCGTGTTAAAAAAGCTTGTATATAAAGCATTTACATATTACGTACGATGTAGTATGTTGTACATAGACTAGCAAAATAATAAATAATTGTAAATAGTTAATAACAGAAAAGTTTTATTTAACAAAAAATTAAAAATGTATTATAATAATAAAGCTCATCGTAGATGGGGCTTTTAGGAGTTGAGAAAATGGCTTTATCTTTTGAAAAAATCAACCTAAACCGGACCATATCCTCAGAAATTGTATTAATTATAAAAGATAATCTTCTTAACGGCTCATTAAAACCAGGCGATAAATTACCCACCGAAAAGGAATTAATGGAACAATTAGGAGTGAGCAGAACTCCTGTCAGAGAATCAATAAAGATTCTGGAAGCTATTGGTGTCATACAAATAAAACGCGGTGAAGGTATGTTTATAACGAATAGTCTCTCGCAGTTCACATTAAATCCACTAATATTCAGTTTAATTATGCATGGCAATGATATAGAAAAACTTATAGAATTTCGCCAGCATTTTGAAGTACTATTAATGAACATGATCATCGCAGAAGAAAACGATATCAAAAATATTGAAGATGTTTATCACTCCCAGGTAAAAAGAATGAATCCAAATTTAGATCCTGAGGAACTCGCCAATATTGATTTAGAATTCCATTATGCTGTTCTGGAAGCAACGAATAATCCATTTATTATAGAAATTGGAAAAACCATTTATGAAATTATCAAGCCAAATATGGTTCATTTCAAGCACACAAGCAATATTGAGCGAACATTAAAAACCCATCATTATTATTTAGAATTGCTGCGTGGCAACGTCGATTTTAATCCTATCCTGTTGGTGCAACAGATGATAAAAAACAATGAGGAAATGATTGAATAGGTAACAATATCACAAAAAAGAGTAGTTTTGTATTAGACAACCTAAACAACATTTAAAAATTTCCAATCAATACAAAAAGAAGGAACTGTCTCCAAAATGCACATCAGACATTTAGTAACAGCTCCTTCTTTTTCTTAAATGAAAAAAGTACATGCCACCCTTTATTTGAAACTACTATAATGAAACTAAAATACGTAGCATCACTGCATCAAACACTTCCATTACTAAAACTTAATAACTTTACTCATTATCATATATTATTAAAGTAACGCTTTAAAAAGTTTAACAACGTTCTCAACAGTAAATCCAAATTCTTTAATTACTTGCTCTCCAGATCCAGATGCTCCAAATGTATCTATACTCATAATAGAACCAGCACTTCCAGCATACTCTCTCCAACCAACTTTAGAACCCATTTCTATCGTTAAACGCTTTTCCAAATTACTTGGCAGCACTTTTTCCCACTCAACCAATATTTCTTCCAGCATAGTTTTCACTGAATTTATGAAGTATCAAAAGTGTTACGAACTTTTCGATATTTTTTCTTCCGATTCTGTATCTTTACTCACAGAATCGGAGGACATATTGTTTTCTTGTTCTTTATGATTCCCTTCAAGTTTTTCTTCTTTCAAGGATTTAAAAAATGAAAAACACATCGCTAAGATTATTAAAGAAAACGGTAAGCCAGCAGCAGCTGATATTGTTTGCAACGGCGTTAAGCCTCCACTGAAAAGTAAAGCGATAGCTACTCCTGCAATTACAATCCCCCAAAGTATTTTACTTTTATTAGAAGGTTCCATGGTTTCCTCACTATACATTCCTAACACATATACTGTAGAATCCGCAGACGTTACAAAAAATATGATTAAAGAAACAAACGTCATCCCAATAATAATAGAACTAAAAGGGAAAAGCTCTAAAAAGTAAAAAAGAGCGGTATCCATATTCTCCATAATTTGGTTACTTAATTCATTGTTTCCTAAGTTAATGATATTGTAAAGGGCGCTCCCTCCAAAAGTAGAATACCAAATAGTAGTCGCTAATGTTGGAATAAGCATCGCACCAATAATAAATTCTCTTATGGTTCTTCCTTTGGATATTCTAGCAATAAAAATACCAACAAAAACACCAAAGCTAATTGCCCATCCCCAGTAGAAGAAATCCCAACCTCCTTGCCATGTATAATCGTTAAGAAAAGGTTCTAAATGAAAACTCATACCTATGAAATTCTCTATATAATCACCTGTAGAATTCACAAAAGTTTCCATTATGTTTCTTGTTGGTCCTAATACAAAAATTAACATCATGATTGCTAAAGCAATAATTATGTTGATGTTTGATAGCCACTTTATACCTCTTTGAATACCTGTACTCGCAGAGATGATAAACATAACAGTTAAACTTAAGATGAGAATAGTTTGATTCAATGGTGAATTATTTATACCTAACACATAATCAAAACCAGCCCCTATTTGTGTGGCTCCCAGACCAAGAGAAGTCGTTATCCCACTAATTATAGCAAAAATAGCAAAAATAGCAACAATATTAATAAATTTCCCTATCCATCCGTAAATTTTTTCTCCTAGCAAGGGGTATAATGCATGGTTTATTAAAGGTGGATTATTCTTTCTATATTGAAAATATGCCATTAATAATCCTATAATTGTATATGTTCCCCAACTATGCAAACCCCAATGAAAAAAAGTATATCGCATAGCTGTTTCAGCAGATTCCTTTGTCTGACCCGAACCAAAAGGCGGTTCAATGTACATTAATACAGGTTCTGCAACTCCCCAAAAGAATAAGCTTATGGCAAGGCCCGAACTATATAACATGGCAATCCAAGTAAATCTACTAAACTCAGGTTTATCCGTGTCTTTACCTAACCTGATTTTCCCATATTTCGAAAAGGCAACATACAGACAGATTGATACAAATGAAAAGGCAACGAGCATATAATACCATCCAAAGTTTTCACTTATAAAAGTATAAAGAACGTATTCAGAAATCTGTCCTAATGTATTTGGAACAAAAATTCCCAAAACAACAAATATAAAGGTAACGATAAGCGATACTATTACTACTATATTTTTTCGCATAAATCCTCCCACTTTGCCTTAGTAATTATTAATTTTCTCTAGACGGGATAACCCAATGATCTTTACCTCTTTCTGTTGTTATATACTCTGGCCAGCGAAAATGAATTGGTGGTTCATAATCACAAAGTGGTGCTTCCCAATCTGTCCCTCCTATACCGCCCCCTGTACGATTATTAAATTCATCTTTTGCTTTTTTAAGTAGTTCTGGTTTTGTTAATAAGTCAATAATTGTCATTCCAACTGTCTTAGATGCAGTCATAATCATTGGATCAATACATTCAGGAATACCACCCAACGCGTTCATAACCCAAGTCGGATAGTTAAATCCAGATACCGGAGATTTTAGAGCAGGCCTTCCTATATAAAGTCGAACAGTTGGAGCATGCCAACAATATTCTGTGTAATCATCTGATGTAAAATGCTCCTGCCAATATGGTAGTATTGTACGCATTTTTCTTTCTGCTTCTTGAGGAGAAATTAATTCCTCAATTTCATCTAAGAACGGATCATCCATTGCCTCTAAACCAAGATTTTTTTGAATATTTTGTGCTGTTTTTATTGCTTTTTCACCAAACTGAGGAGCTCCAACTATTTGTAAATTTTCATATGTTACTTCTGCCATTGTGTGATTAGCCAATCCTGTTCTTGACTTTGTAATCCAATTCCGTTCCCAATTACAGTGAGCAGCTAGTGAAGCACTTTTAGCATTTTGATCTAGTACTTTGACAACGTTTTTCGCCATTTCCACGTTAGGTACACGAATAAAATAATAAATTTGCGACATTTCGCCAGGAATATTATCTGCTGTGGCTTGTCCAGTATTCAAGATAGTTTCATTCATCGACCAACCCATGTTGTTTGATAACATATGTTCTCGATACATTTTTGATAGACTATACATATTAACTACAGCATCTGTAGCTCCAGGCGCTCGAGCATCAGCATGTGATGCAGGTATTGGTGAACCATCACCCGAAGAAAACCATGTTTCCGGCTCATCACATGTAAACGTATACATAACAGAAAAAGCAACAGCACAATGAGTGTCCCAACGAGTTGTATTACATAGAGGAAGCATGTAAAACGGATGAAAGCTAATTGCTCCATCAAGATCATCATAATATCCTTTTGCAGCATGGATAGGTTTCGAACCTCTCAATTTCTCTGCAGGTTCGCCAAAAAATTTTAATTTACCTTTTATATTGTATTTCTCCATCACTTCTTTTGCTGCTAAAAAACCACCAAGGGATCCTATACCTAGTGCAGAATGGGGGTCAGTGTGTCCCCCTGCATATTTACTTAACCCTTTTCTTGGCTGTTCTTCTGTACTAGCTGACTGACAATTTCCTGGTACAGCATCATATTCTGCATATCCTCCAATTACCGGTCCATCTCCATTTTCCCATGTAGCACAAAAAGCAGTAGGCATGCCTCCACTTCCTTCCTCTACATTGAACCCTTCTTCTTTTAGCTGATTTACATACCATGCAGAAGATTTATATTCTCTCCAAGCAGTTTCACCATAATCCCAAATAATCTGGTTCCAATCAGATAGTTTCTTCTTATTATTTGTTACCCAATCCTTAACAGATTGCTTTTCTTGAGAGACCATTATATACACCTCATTTTATCTATAGTTTAAACATTAACAAATTCAGTATTTTGGAAAACTTTTTTTCCACTTATCCATGTTTCACTTATTTGTATATCTTTTATTTTTTCAATAGGTACGTTATATGGGTTTTCTGCTAATACGACTAAATCAGCTAATTTACCTTCTTCAATAGAACCGATTAAACTTTCCTGATGCATGGCTTTTGCCGCCTCGATTGTATACCCTTGCAAAGCCTCATTTAAGGTTATTTTATGATCTGGTCCAACTACGTTACCCTGAACCGTAGAACGAGTCACAGCAGCATATATAGCAAGTAAGGGGTGTGGAGGAGCAACAGGTGCATCAGATGAAAGCACTATAGGAATATTGTTTTTCTTAAACCAACCATAAGGAGAATAGTTTTCACCATAATCACCGACTGCATGCACGACACCATTACCAAATTGATAGACATGCTGAGGTTGTGGTACTGGCCAAAGTTTCATTTCAGCAATGTCATTAATTTGTATTGTAGAAGGTAAACCACAATGTTCAATTCTGTGTCGTATATCTTCTTTTGGGCATTGACTTTGCGCCTCTTTAACGGAATCAATAACCAATTGAATAGCGCCGTCTCCTTGTGCATGTGTTAAAGTCTGAAATCCATTGACATGGGCTTTAACTAATAACTCTTGAAATTCCTCAGGTTCATGGAAAAGATAACCCTTATTTCGACTGCTATCTCTAAATTCAGTTGATAGATAAGCTGTCCCAGAATTTAATGAACCATCAGCATACAATTTGATCGGCCCTAGCGATAATTGATCATCGCCAAAATTCTGCTTTAAGCCAAGTTTAATGACATCATTCAAATAATTTGACAAAAATGACATCTTTACTCTCAATTTTAACAATCCATTAACTTGAGCTTGTTGGTACGATTTCATCTCTTGTTTTGTAACTTGTGGATCATTTATTGCAGTTATACCAGAAGCTAAAAATTGCTCTTGAGCAACCGATATTAAATTTTGCAAATTATCATCTGAATCAGGCATATGAATATTAGGACCATGTTCTCCTATAATAACCCCAGATTGTTTGGCTATATAATCATTTGCACTATCATATAATTGCCCGTTAAGTTCTCCATTGGCATCTCTTCCAAGTACACCGCCTTCAGGATCTTCCGTATTTTTATCAATACCTAATAAATCAAGAAAATAATGATTTAAAACGTTACAGTGTCCACTAACATGCATAATTTGTACAGGGCGATCAGTAGCTACCTTGTCTAATTCAGCTGCGGTTGGGTAACGCTTTTCTTTTAAGTTTCTTTGGTCAAATCCAAATCCACGGATCATACCTTCTTCAGATACATTTTCCTTATGCTTAGATAATATATCAATTAAATCACTAATACTTTGTACCTTGGGGTAACTTATATCTATCCAAGAATAAGACATCCCATACATCATAAGATGAGCATGTGGATCAATGAATCCTGGTAAAAGACATTGTCCTTCCAAATTAACCTCACTTACTTCTTCTCCACTTAATAAGTTTTTACATTCTTCAAGCGTACCTGCATATATAATTTTATTTTCTCTGACAGCGCAGGCTTCTACTTCTTCTTTTTCATTCATAGTCAAAATAGTTCCACCATAGAATAATAAAAAATCTTTTTTCATTATTTCTCCTCCTTGTAATCCAAAAAAATATAATTTTTTTATCTATACATTGTTGCTAATTTAAATATAAAATACCTTACCAGATTAATATTTACTACAAACCTCCAACTGACAAATACTTCGTCTCCAAATAAGGCTCGATTCCCTCAACACCACCTTCTCGTCCAAGACCGCTTTCCTTCATTCCTCCAAAAGGAGCTTGAGCAGCAGACGGGGCTCCATCATTCCATCCAATAACACCAAAGTCTAAATGGTCGTGTAAATAAGTGCCGATCTTATAATTATCCGTAAAGAAATATGCCGCTAAGCCAAAGGGTGTATTATTTGCAATCTCTATCGCTTGATCAATATCATGAAATAATGTAATGGGAATTACTGGACCAAACGTCTCTTCGTGCATAATCTTCATATCCAAATCCACATGTTGTAATACGGTTGGATGTACGAAGAAATAACCTTGTTCCTTATCTGCGTCATATCGATTTCCACAAAGAACCTCCGCACCTTGATCGATAGCATCATTGATTTGGGAAACAATTTTATCGTATCCTTTTTCATTAATGACTGGGCCTACCTGTGTATCTTTCTTTAATCCATTGCCCACTTTTAATTTATTTATCTTTTCAGTTAATTTCCCAACAAATTCTTCGGTAATACTGTCATGAACAATCACACGATTAGCACATATACAGGTCTGGCCGGCATTTCTGAATTTCGAAGCGATTGTCTGATCTACGGCAACGTCTATTTCTGCATCTTCTGCTACAATTAAGGGGGCATGGCCTCCTAATTCCATCGATACATGCTTAACGGTATCAGCACTATTTTTGATTAATGATTTTCCAACAGGAGTCGAACCGGTAAATGTAATCTTACGAACAAAATCACTCTCGGTAAATAGCGGTCCAACTTCACTTCCTCTTCCATTTATTACTTGTACTGCATTCTCAGGAATCCCAATTTCATGAGCAAGTTCAACCAATTTCATCGTTGTTAGTGGCGTTTCTTCTGCTGGTTTAACGATAAATGTACATCCTGCAGCTAAAGCTGGTGCTGCCTTTCTCGTCATCATCGCTGCCGGGAAATTCCAAGGTGTAATCGCCGCAACAAGTCCCACTGGCTGCTTACTGACAATGATTCGTTTTGTTTCAGAAGCAGCTGGAATAGTACGTCCATATAGACGTTTTGCTTCTTCTGCATACCAATCAATATAGCTGGTAGCATAGTTGACTTCACCCAATGATTCCTGTAGTGGCTTCCCACTTTCCAGTGTCATCACTTCTGCAATTTTCTCCTTATTATCATGTATCTTTTGAGACCAAGATTTTAACAATCGTGAGCGCTCATACGCATTCACATTTCGCCATTCTTGGAAATAATTATTCCCCCGCTTTAAAGCTTCATAAATCTCTTTTTCAGTATCAATCTTAACTTCTTGGATGACCTCACCTGTTGCAGGATTTTTTACTTGAATCAATTCCGTCATCGTTTTGCCTCTCCTTTATAAATGAACTATTGTTTTCCTTACGATTCAAATGCTTCTTCCAATATCAATAGTCCTTTTTCTAATTCCGTATCTGTAATGACTAACGGGGCCAAAAAACGAATAACATTTCCGTTTAAGCCTGCAGATAATAACAAGAGGCCATTTTCATTTGCATAATTTGTTATAGCAGCTGTCCTTGCTTTGTTTGGAAACTTATTCACTCGATTCTCAACAATTTCTATAGCAACCATAGCTCCTAAACGACGGATATCACCAATACATTCATGTTTATCAGCTAATTCTGTTAATTTATCTTCTATATTTTGACCCAGTACTTCTGATTTTGCGACTAACTCTTCTTCCTCTATCACATCAATAACAGCTAAAGCAGCAGCACATGCTACTGGATTTCCAGCGAAGGTTCCGCCTAATTCTCCCGGAGAGGCAGCATTTAATATTTCCTTTTTACCAACCACGCCACTTAAAGGCAATCCAGCTGCTAACGATTTTGAAACAGTCATTAGATCCGGAACAACATCAAAATGCTCGATTCCAAATAATTTTCCCGTTCGGCCAAATCCAGTTTGAATCTCATCTGCTACAAAAACAATACCATGTTTTTTACAGAAATCACTTACAAATTGCACGAATTTTTTAGGTGGAATAATAAATCCTCCCTCGCCTTGAACAGGTTCCATAACTACACATGCTACATTTTCCGGAGCTACAGTTGCTGTGAAAAATTCTTTGAATTGCTCAATCGATTGATTTAGGTAAGCTTCCTCTAATAATTCCTCCGGTTTATGATAAAGATATGGAAATGGCGCTTGATATACTTCGGGAGCGAATGGTCCAAATCCAAATTTATAAGGTTTCACTTTACTAGTCATGCTCATCGTCATATTTGTTCTACCATGAAAACCACGAACAAAAGAAACCACTGCTTGCCTGCCAGTATATTTACGAGAAGCTTTGATTGCATTCTCCACTGCTTCTGCTCCAGAATTTAATAAAATCGTTTGCTTTTCAAAATGACCTGGCGTTATCCGGCATAGCTTTTCAGCCAAATTAATATATCCCTCATACATCATCACATTAAATCCAGGATGCAAAAACTTTTCCACTTGCTTCTGAACTGCTTCCGTCACTTTGGGATGACTGTGACCAACATTCAAAACACCAATCGCCCCAGCAAAATCAATCCAATCATTATAATCTAAATCAGTAATCGTTGCACTGGACGCATGATCAGCGATGAATAAATTGCCGTTACTTACACCACGCGGTACATACTTGTTCCGTTTATTTTGTAAATCCTCCGTTGATAGCGTTATCATAATTCACTCCTCCTTTTGCAAGAATATGTAGATTATTATGACAATAAATTGGTATAATGAAAAGTACCAGAATACTAATAATTATGGAACCAGAAAAGGATGTGATAGAAAATGATTTTTTTTAACATCGACAAAAACGATAAATCAGCCCATATATATCAACAAATCTATCATGAATTGAAAAAAAGTATATTAGCACATAAAATACCGGCAAATGAAAAATTACCTTCCAAACGAAAGTTAGCAGATACATTGCGTGTCAGTATTAATTCTGTCACAAATGCCTATGAACAGTTAATTGAAGAAGGTTATATATATACCTTGGAAAGAAAAGGATACTTCGTTGAAAATATTACTCAATTTAACCATCGCAACAACACGGAGAACTTGCAAATACCCAGTGATTTGAAAGAAAAAGAGATAGATAGGGAAGGATGGCTCTCCCTCTCTCATATGACTGCCGACACATCAATGTTTCCTTTTAAAGAATGGATAAAAAGTCAAAATAAGGCAATTAAAAACCATAAAGATGAACTTTCTGAGATTTCCCATCCCCAAGGGCCATATCTGGTAAGAAAAACAATCGCTCGTATGATCGCACTCACCCGGGGTGTAGTATGTGAACCCGAACAAATTGTCATCGGTACGGGGACCCAACCCCTTATTCGTCAATTAATGCAAATGCAAATAAATAATACCAAAATAGCTGTAGAGAATCCCGGATATTCTCGTATCTATTCTTTGTTAAGAAATATGAAATTTGACGTGTCTGCCGTACCATTGGATAAAAAAGGTATACAAGTAGAGGCAATTGAATCTATCAATCCTCAATTTTTATTTATCACACCATCCCATCAATTTCCAACTGGAATCATTATGCCGATTTCCCGTCGTATAGAACTTTTAAATTGGGCGGCTCTTTCGCAAAATAGATATATTATCGAGGACGATTATGACAGTGAATTTAAATATGGTACAGATAATATTCCATCGTTACAAAGTTTAGATCGCAATCAGCGCGTCATCTATAGCGGTACTTTTTCCAAAACACTGCTACCTAGTTTACGCATCAGTTATATCGTACTGCCCCCTGATTTACTAAGGGCATACCGTTGTCATTATGCAGACTGGATACAAGGGAGTAATTCACTCAGTCTATTTACATTACATTATTTTATAGAGAGCGGAGAATATGCTAAACACATGAAACGAATGAATCACCATTATGAAATAAAGAGGAAAGCTCTCATAAACGAACTTCAATTGCGGTTTAAAGAAGACATAAGTATTAAAGATGTACCTGCTGGTCTTCATTTTCTCGCGCAATTGAAGACAACAAAAGGATACAAAGAAATTGAAGCAAAAGCACACCTCGAAAAACTTGAAATCTACACACTACGGAGATTTATGCTTGGTAGTGAACTAGCAGACACAAATATAATTAAGTTGGTAGTAGGTTTTGCCAGGATAGAAAATGAAGAGATTACGGAAGCCGTGGATAGGTTGTATCGAATTATTACATAAAATAAATCTTGATATACACACGGACTAATTACTCGTTATTCTCTATAACTGATAATACCATTTGTCTTTTTTACAGATATTAAACAAGTTCGTGATTTGATTTAGTAGTATATCTGAAATCGAATCCAGCTTGTAATGATAAAACATAAAAATTAGTACTTTTCTACATAGAGTACCTACCTATATTTAATCCAACTCCCGTTTCAAAGGGGTTAAAACAAGCAAAATAGCCCTACAAAATCTCTTCACGAAGAACTTACTACTTTTAGGGCTATTTATCATGGTGTTATAGAGTACTTCTTATGACCATTATACGACAACCAAGCCTATTTGGCATCCAATAATTATATGACATAGAACCTATCCAAAACTAAGAAGCGATTATTTCAGCGATTGACCTGGATCGTATTTATCATGAAATGAATAAGAAATCTCAGCTGGGAGCGCCTGTTGAGCTAAATGATGCAGGGATGATTATTTCTTTTTTTATTCGCTACATCTAGCGTATCTCAACCATTAAAGATTGAATCAAGCATCTAAATGATGACTTTATCTTTAAAATGAACTGCGGTTTTCTTGTTTCCGACGCTACGCTGCCTATTCCCGCTTGATAACGAAACTGAAACTGAGATAAAAACAGTTGGAAGTACCGGGGGCGAAATGGAGGCACTTACTGCCGCTTCCGTAACCGCGGTGGCCGTTTACGATATGTGTAAAGCGGTAGACAAAGGCGTGGTTATCGGCCAAACATACTTACTTGAAAAAAGCGGCGGTAACAGCGGTGATTATAAAAGATAATTCAGAGGGGGGGGACTCTACTGTTCTATTTTCCTATACACAAAGTATGAATATTCACTCAAATTCACAGCTCTCATATTCCCAGCTTACAGGCTCTATCCGCATTTTAATCATTTGGTTTCATTCGATTAATGATAAACAGCAATAAAAAAGATAAACCAATACTAATTAAAACATAATACCAAGCAAGCGTCGTTGCTCCTGTTTCTATTGCCAAATAAATCGCTGTCGGAATCGTTTGGGTTTTCCCAGGTATATTTCCAGCAAACATCAATGTGGCACCGAACTCGCCGAATCCCCTTGTAAATCCGAGTACCGCTCCCGTGGTAAGTGAGCGATACGACAGCGGAAGGGTTATCTTTAGAAGTGTGGCCCAATCATTTGCACCATCTACTTTGGCAGCTCCAATAATATTTTTATCGACCGATAAAAATCCTGTTTTGATAGATTGGTAAATCAACGGAAATGCGACAACAATTGCTGCAATGACAGCTGCTGTCGATGTAAATAATATACTCTTGCCGGCTATATCCTCTATCATCTGACCAATCCAACTATTTGTACCGAATATCATGATAAGAAAAAAACCTACAACTGTCGGCGGCAGCACCAATGGCAAAAAAAAGACCGTCTCTATGATCGCCTTTCCTTTTCTATCTTTACGAATTATCCAAAAGGCAGATAAAATGGCTAAAAGGAATGCAATTATTGTTGCTATTGTTGCTACATAAAATGATAACTCAACAGGATGCCATGACCATTGCATGTTACTCACCTACTCCACAGGTTGAAACCCATAATTTTCAAATACTTCATTAGCTGCTTCGGTTGATAAAAATTCATAAAAAGCATCTTTTGCCTCTGCCACATTCTCCTCCTGTTCTTCATTTTGAAGTGTAGCTATATAATACTCAATTGGAGAGTGCAGATTGGAATCAAAGGTCTGGATAACCGTTACACCCTCTTCATCAATCACATCACTGGCATACACAATTCCGACATCAGCAGCTCCTTCTTTTACTAATATAAGCACCTGCGTAACATCTTTCGTGTATACAAGCCGGCTTTGTTCCTCCAGCTGCTCCCATAAGTCTAATTCTTGCAGTGCTTCTTCCGCATAAGATCCTGCTGGAACTGCATCTGGTGTGCCGACCGCAATTACTTGATCCCCTGCTATAAAATCGTCCAGAGAGTCTATGTCGCCTTCATTTGGTTTGATTAAAACGAGTTGATTTGTAAGTATTGCCTTTCCTTCATCAACGTTGTCCTTATCTGCTAATTTTTCATAGTCAATACTTGACGCAGAAAGAAAAATATCTACTGGAGCTCCTTGTTCAATTTGTTTTCGCAATGAACCAGAACCGCCATAGTTATAAGAAATGTGAATATTCGGGTGCTCCTCTGCAAACATTTCTGTCAGTTCTGTTAAACTCTCTGTCATACTAGCTGCAGCAGAAATATTTAATTCTACATCATCTGCTGTATTTTGAGAACATCCTGCTACAAATAACATCAAGATAAACATAAGTATGAACACACAATACTTTTTCATACTAAACATCCTTTCTCCCTATTCTAAGTCCTTATGAATTTCTCTGACCATGTGTCCAACTTCCGGCAAAATGATTTTTTCCATTGCTAATGTTACCGCACCAGTTGACCCCGGAATAGAAAAAATAATGCAATGATTACAAACCCCGCAAATCGCTCTTGATAAAATACTGGCTGTCCCAATATCATATTGAAAACTCAAATGTCTAAACAATTCTCCGAAGCCGGGGAGTTGTTTGTCAAATAAAGGCTCGATAGATTCAATGGTAACATCTCGATGAGATATACCTGTCCCGCCATTTACAATAACCGCCTCTATGTTTTCACCGTAAATCGATTTTTCTACGGTCCTTCGAATTTGATCTCCTTCATCTGGAATGATTTCATACAAATTCACTTGATGTTCATGATTTGTTAATTGATCAATGATTTTCTTTCCACTTTTATCGGTTTCTTTTGTCCTTGTATCGCTAACCGTGATAACAGCACATGAAATATGTTTTGCAGCATGTTTTCGATGAGTTGTGGACATTTAAAAACTCCTCTATTTTATTTTCATTTTCAGGACCAGTAATCCACCTATTATAAAAGATTCTTTCTTTTTCCATAAGGACATATGTTATATTTAACTTCTACAGTAATCGTTAAGCGGATAATATCTTACATACGATGTACTTTCCTTCAACAAATTTGCAACTGAAAAAACTAGCATAAATATACAAATGTCAAAATAGAAATAGGAAGTTACATCCATGATGGAATTGACTGCTATGTAAGCGAACAATTATTACCATCAAAACAGAAAAGGACAGTATTTCACAAGAGCTTCTTTGTTACAATCGTTATTTTGCCACTATTTTTATATCCTACCATCTGAATAATATCCACTTACCCACCACTAACTGGGGGGATAAAAGCTACTGTGTCTCCAGATTTCACAATATCATCCTCCGTTGCATATTCCTCATTTATCGCCATCATTACTTGATCTATTTTAGATAATCCATATGCTGTTTTGAGTTGTACTTTTAATTCTCTAATCGTTATAGAGTCACATTTATACTCTAAACTAGCTTTTCCCAAATTTTCCTGTAAATCTGCAAAAAGTAAAATATGAATCATTATTTCACACCCCTTATATCTGGACTTCCCTCAGGATATGCAACATTTTCTAATTGGTCTCCCATCCAAGTCTCTCCATCTTCCCAATGTTCTTTCTTCCAAATAGGTACCATTTGTTTAATTCTTTCTATCGCATATTCATTTGCTTCATATGATGCCTTTCGGTGTGGAGACGAGACACAGATAACCACAGCAATATCTAAAATATCCAACTCACCAATTCGATGTGTAATAGCTGTTTTCGAGTTCGGCCATTTCTTTTCAATTTCTGCACCTATTTTCTGTAACATTTTTACGGCCATCGGTTGGTAAGCTTGATATTTTAAATACATCGTACGTTTACCGCCTGTCCACTCGCGCACCGTACCAATAAAAGTATTAATTGCTCCCGCTTCTCTACGTTCTACTTTCTTAATAATCTCTTTTACTTCTATTGGCTCCTCAACGATCTCGTATAATGAATTAACCATCATTTCTCTAACCCTTTCTGGAATTGACATCCCTATCAAAAAATTGTTCCATTGCCATTCCTTCCTGATCTTCTAATAGAATGACTGGTATATCCATCCCTGTTTCATAACCTCTGGTTCCTCCTGGCAGCATAATGAGAATATTGGCTTTCGCTAAGGACGAAACAACATTTGGTTTATCCAACCCAACTGAATTTGCAACTAAACGACCGTTTTGATAGCTCATATGTCCCCTTATAAAACGATCAAATGGATTGGTCTTTAGAAAATCCGCACCAAGTTGAGCCATTTCTTTCTTTAAAAATGGGTGACTATTATGCAAAAACTTACGAACAGCAGGCCGAGTATAAAGTTCAAAACCGACATAGCATGAGGATGGGTTCCCGGATAGTCCAAATAATAATTTCCCGTTTTTTTCAGCTACCGTTGTCACACTGCCAGGTCGCATTTTAATTTTATTGAACAAAACATTACAATCAAGCTTTGCATAAATATCTGGTAAATAGTCATAATCGCCGACAGATACGCCTCCAGTAGTAATTAGCATATCCACCTCGTCAATGGCATCTTTCACTTGTTTATAGCATACTTCAAAATCATCACTAAGTTGTCCTAGGTATAGAGCTTTTCCACCTGCACGAGTAATTTGTGATTGAATCATATAGGCATTGCTGTTCCGAATTTTCCCTGGTTCCAAAGCTTCATCCACCTCTAATAATTCACTGCCAGTTGCAATGATTCCAATTATAGGCTTCTTGGCTACCGGCACTTTTTTGTAACCAAATGTTGCAAGTAGTGCTACTACCCCAGGAGTGATATATATTCCCTTCTTTGTAAGTATTGTTCCTTTTTTGGTATCCTCACCAGTAAAAGAAATATTTTTTCCTGATTTCACACTTCTTTTTATCTGAATATATTTTTTTCCATTTTTTTCTGATTCGTTTACCTCTTCAAGCATAAAGACAGCGTTACAACCGTTAGGAATCTGTGCTCCAGTCATAATTCGAACGACTTCCCCTTCTGCTACCGGACGTTCAAAAACACTCCCAGCACCAACCTCTCCTACTATTTTCAGTTCGACTGGACTATTACTAGAAGCATGATCCGTATCCATTGCACGCACAGCAAAACCATCATATGGAGAGCGGTCAAATGGAGGGACATGGTGGTCGGCGATTAAATCTTCTCCCAGAAAACGACCATAACTTTTTTCAATTGGAATGTATTCTACACTTCCTTCTTTTGCAAAATTCATCATACGTGTGATGGCTTCATTTACTTTAATTGGCTTTCTACTTTCTACCACAGTTATTCACCTTCATCCTGTTAACTGATAATATATACTTTTTGCCTTTTCAATTGAATTGGTTCCATGAATTAACGTTCTTCCATCTTGAAAGAAAACCAAACGATATGTCTCATATTCAATAGATATTAAAAAATCATTTGCTTTCACTAATCCAATTCTTTTTAATTGTTCTTTCAATAAATGTAAATTACGTTCTTGGGATGTTCTAATTTGAACCGTATTTCTGCCACAAAGCACCTCTGATTTTGTACTGAATTGATAATTTAGCGATGGATAGCTTGGTTTTTCTCCACATGATGGACAACTCTTTTTTTTCGCTCGTTCCACCTTCATGGTATGATAATGATTATTCCATAAATCAAATGTTAAGAGTGATGTACGGAGAGCCTTTTTATCTTCCACCAAAATTTTTAATGCTTCTGCCGTTTGATGGGCAACCACCATCTGTACAGCTGGTGAAATAATTCCTACAGAATCACAAGTTGCCCCTGACGCTGGTATCGTATCCATTAAGCATTCAAGACAAGGCGTCTCATCTGGTAAAATTGTAAAACTCATCCCTGTGCTACCAACACAAGATCCATAAATCCATGGAATATGCTGCTTATTGGATAAGTCGTTTAACATAAATCTCGTTTCAAAATTATCGGTAGCATCAATTATTACATCTACATTTTTTAACAATGGTTGAAGCGTCACTGGTATGGAATCCATAATATGTGCCTCGATAACAACTGAGGAATTGATTTCTTGTAAACGTTGTTTAGCTGCTATCGCTTTCGGAATTTGTTCATAGACCTCTTTTTCAGTATACAATTGCTGCCTTTGTAAATTACTTAATTCGACATAGTCTCTATCTATCATCGTTAGCTTACCAATCCCAGCACGTACTAAGTTTTCAGCATTAGCTGTTCCTAACGCCCCACAGCCTAAGATGAGAACATGCTTATTTCGAATCTTTTCTTGTCCACCTTCACCAATTGGTTTGAAAAGCGTTTGTCGTGAATATCTATTTCCCATCACTTATTTCTCCTATCCACCAATATAAGACATCTCAATTTTCTTTTTATGTTTAGCTGATTCTTCTGTTCGCTCATCAGAATAGCGATCCGTCCGGTTACTCCATATACTCATGATTTCTTTTTTTATTTCTTCATCCGTTTTCTTAGATCGTAAGCTTTGACGAAAATCAAAACCATTTTCTGCAAATAGACAGTTGTACATTTTTCCATCTGCGGCAATTCTCGCTCTTGTGCAACTAGAACAGAAAGAATTGGATACCGATGTGATAAATCCAACTTCCGTGTTTGTTCCAATATAACGATAACGTTTGGCTACTTCACCTACGTATGCAGGATCTACAGCTTCCATCTCGAAATGTTTAGATAGCTCCTGGAAGATTTCTTTTTTGGTTACTACTTTATTGAAGTTCCACCCATTTGACTGACCAACATCCATAAACTCAATATATCTTAATGCAATCCCTTGTTCTTTAAAGTACATTGCCATTGGAACAATTTCCTCGTCATTCATACCTTTTTTTACGACCATATTCACTTTTACTTCTAAGCCAACTTCTTTGGCTTTTTCGATACCCTTTAATATCTTTTCTGGACCCACACCACTATCATTAATCGATTTAAATAACGTATTATCCAATGCATCTAAACTTACATTCACACGTTTTAGCCCTGCGTCTTTTAATTTTTGTGCCATATTAAAAAGTAAGGAGCCATTTGTTGTTAAACCTATATCTTCTACCCCTTCGATTCGCACTAATTTTTCAATTAGTACAGGCAAGTCTCTTCTGAGTAATGGTTCTCCACCAGTTAATCGTATTTTTTTAATTCCTAAATCTACAAATAACTTTGCAATATGTTCTATTTCTTCAAAACTTAATAGTTGCTCTTTAGGCATAAATACAAAGTCTCTTCCAAATATTTCTTTTGGCATACAATATCTACATCTAAAATTACAACGATCAATAACAGAGATACGAAGATCCTTCATAGGACGGCCAAATTTGTCTGTTATTACTGTCATACGGATTTATCTCTCCTTTTTCTCTGTTTATCTAATAATATAAAAGTAATCAATCCTCTTTAACGTTAAAAAATGTCATTTCCTCTCTTTCCATCATGTTATCTTTTAAAAAAAGATATTTTCCAGTGTTACTGAAATAATTAGCCGACAACACTTTCATAAGGTTTCGTTTAACATACCTTTGCTTGCACTGCGTCAACCTATTTTATAAATGTTTCCAATCATTGTATGATTAATATTTACAGTGACATTCTTTTGGGTTCGTGTTATTCCACTGCTATTTCTACAACTTTTTGCTTACACGAAACGACTTCTCAAAGCTAAATGTATGTTAGTGGTAAGAAAAATTAGTTCTAATTATGATTCTATGCAAATATATATCAAAAATTGGGTTTGATGATTATTTAAGCTCTTTAATTTTCCATATTAGCCAAAAATGCAATTTATATCTCACATAGGAAATTAATGATTTTTTAAGTAACTTATATTAAACACCCATCTGTGATAACTCCTCTTGTTTATTTTCATCACCTATAGATTCAACATTAAAATCCTTATTCTCAAGTATCAAAGAAACAAGTACACCGCCGATTAAAGCCCAAAAAGGAGAACTTACTCCAAAGAAACTAATTCCAGACATGGCAATAATTAGTGAAAAGAATGCTCCAATTTGAAACTTTTTCCCTGTAAAGGCCGTTTGTAAGGATGCTACAAGCACACCAACCATTGCTAACCCTGCAACAGTAGCAATTAGTACACTTGGTAATACAACCACAAATGATACGGCAATACCGGCAACTAAACCAAAAATACCAAATAAGATACCGTTGACCAAAACAGAAACATATCTTCCCTCTTTGTCACCAGATTCTTCAGATGCACAAATTGCTGTCATGGGCCCAGCTATATTTGCATTATGCCCCCCAAAGAAAGATGTTACAATTCCACCAATACCACTAATAATCGTCATTGCATTTATTGGTGGTTTATAACCTTCTGCCATTAGAACACCAATAGACTGTGCGTTTTCTGCACCAATTACTAATAAAGCTAAAGGAATACCTACAGAGATAATCGCTTCAATATTAAACACAGGCATCAAAATTTGAGGAAGTGCTAAACCAGTTTGCATTTCTCCCACTTGAAATTGACCAGTAAAGGCGGCTAAAATACATCCAATAATAAATGCAATTAGTATTGGTGGTAATTTTGGGATTAACCGCGATGATAACAAATAAGCTACAATTGCCCCACCAACAATTAACGGTGCTCCCTGTATGGAAACAATCATATCCGTACCAAATTTAATCATTGCTCCCACAATCATCGCCATGACAATTGGAACAGGAATCCAATTCATAATTTTTCCAATTAATCCACTTAATCCTAATATTAATACGATAATACCAGCAGCTAAATAAGCACCCGATATTTCATTCAATGAATAGGACTGTAACCCCGCGGCAACTAATACTGCTCCAGGAATAGAATAGGCTCCAACAATAGGTTGTTTATACTTCAATGCCATGTAAATTCCTATTAAACTACCAAAAAAGTAAACAGCGAAAAGCCATGAAATCATTTGTTCTGTTGTTAGACCTGCATCTCTTGCGCCACCAATAATTATTAATGCAGGGCCCGTACATCCAAAGATTGTCGCAAGGATACCAGTACTTAAAGTTTTTTCATTAAGATACTTCGTAACATTTTTAAAATTATTACTGATTGATTTCATCTATTTCTCCCCTTTTGTCGATTTCACAACAGTCAACAAAATGCTAAATTCCTTTATTTTAAAGGAAGGGAAAATCCATGTTAAAGACTCTCCCTGCCTAACTTGTTTTTTACTATTTATCCAGTAGTTTATTTCCCCTTAAATTTTGGTTTCTCTTTATTCTCGAAAGCTTGAACGCCTTCATTAAAATCTTCTGTTGAACGAAGCATTCCGTATGCAAACCCTTCAATTTCCATTCCAGTACTTAGTGACGAATCTTGTGCTGTATTAAGTACTCGTTTTAATACTTTCAATGTCATTGGTGACTTGGAGGTTAAATCTTTTACAATTTTATTGGTTTCTTCTTCTAGGTTTTCAGAACTTGTTACCGCTGTTACTAACCCCCAGTTATGCGCCTCGTGAGCAGGAACTCTTCTACCACGTAAGATCATATCTTTCGCTCTTCCAATTCCTGCAATTTTTGTTACTCGCTGAGAACCACCACTTCCTGGGATCATTCCTATATTAATTTCTGGCAATGCAAGTAATGTATTATCTGCAGCTACACGAAAATCACATGCCAAAGCAATTTCTAGCCCCACTCCGAATGTATATCCTTGAAGTTGAGCGATTACTGGTTTGGGAGAGCGTTCCGGTGCGGCAACATTGACATGGAGCTCGGAAAGTTCTACTGGATGTCTTTCCATAAATTGAGCAATGTCCCCCCCTGAAGTAAATGCTTTTTCACCAGCACCTTTTATTAATATAACTTTTACATCATCATCATTGTTTAAAATATCAAAAATCTGCGATAAATGTGATCGTGCAATAAAGCTAAGCGTATTCATTTTTTCAGGGCGATCTAATGTGATTGTTGCTGTTTTCTCCTCCACATTTTTTTCAACCGTAATATGATCCCATTCCTGTACTATACTGTTAACCATGTTATACACTCTCCTTTATTTCCCCTTGATAGGTATCTTTTAAAATTCTTCTTAAAATTTTACCAACTGGACTCTTCGGTATTTCTTTCACAAAACGATATTCTTTTGGACGTTTAAAATTAGCTAGGTTATTCGAATTTTTGCAATAAATATCAAGTTCCTCTGAAGTTAAATTTTTGCTACCGCTTACAATATAAGCAACTACTTTTTCACCCCAGTGACTATCTGTAATTCCAACAATCGTTACTTCCAATACTTCTGGATGTCCAGCTAGTACGTTTTCCACCTCTAATGGGTGGATATTTTCCCCTCCAGAAATTATCATGTCATCTACTCTACCAACAACATTTAAGTCCTCATCTTCATCAAGAACCCCCATATCACCGGTGAAGTACCAACCAGATCTAATCGCTTTTTTATTCGTATCTGGTCGGTTCCAATAACCTTTGAAAGCCTCTAGTGAATCGATATTTACAATAATTTCTCCTGGTTCACCTATAGGAACTAAATCGTTTGGATCAGCATTTCCTTCAGGATCTGGTTTAATCAAACGTAATTCTTGATGAAACCCTGGTTTTCCAGCACAACCTGGTTTCTTATCCAAATAATCACAAATAGAGAACGTATATACTTCTGTACTTCCATAGTGATTTACAAATACTTCCGGTTTGAATTTTTCGAAACATTTTTCCGTTAGCTCAGTTGTCATTGCGGCACCTGCATAGCCAATTTTCTTAAGATTTCGCAAATTGAACTCATCAAAATCTTTGTGATGTATAATATCATGAAAAATTGTTGGAATAAGATAAACACAAGTAATTTTTTCTTTATCTAGTACTTTTAACGTATTTTCCACATTGTAATCAGGTGTCATAACAAACTTCCCATTTAAAAGCCCCATGGTCACTAAGGAACGCATACCCATGGTGTGGTAAAGCGGCATTGCGCCTATCGTGCTTTCATGTTTAGTATAATTATTTTGAATAATGTGTGCAGTTGCAGCACTATACTCATTCATATGAGAGCGTGGAACTCCTTTTGGTTTTCCAGTTGTTCCTGATGTATACAACATGAGACATATATCATTCATGTCAATATACGGCACATCATAATCTTCATTCTCTTGTTGGAGCATTTCCTCGTATGTTATGTCACCACCTTTAGCTCCCAAAATACTAACAAGTATCGGTTTTTTAATAAAGTTAGATTGTAATACAACCTCTTCACTAATTGGTTCATAAATAACTGCCTTTGCTTCTGCATTGTTGACACAATATGCAACTTCATCTGTGGATAATCGAAAATTAATTGGAGTAAACACCGCACCAATTTTTTGAATAGCCCAATAAAGTGCAACTGTTTCTAGTCGGTTTTTTAAAATAATTACGACACGGTCTCCTTTTTCAATGCCAGATTCTTGTAAGGATACGGCTAACTTATTGATTTGGCTATTAAATTCTCGATAAGTATACCTTTTATTTTCTTCTACAATTGCAGTGTTTTCAGGGAAACGTTTTACTGAAAACTCAAACATATTTCCAAGATTCACATTTTTCACTCCTTACTTTTCCTATCAAATGCTTTTTCAATTGCCTCAATGATTCCCTCATATCCTGTGCAACGGCACAAATGTCCTGAGAGTATTTCTTTTATTTCTTTTTTTGATGGTCTTGTATCACTTTGTAAAATTTCATAAGCTGACATTAAAATTCCTGGTGTACAGAATCCACATTGCAAACCATGTGATTCAATAAACGCCTCTTGTAATGAACTCATTTCTCCATTTTCAAATAAACCTTCGATAGTTTTTATCTCTGAACCATCTGCTTGTACGGTAAACATAAGACAACTTCTTACCGCAGATCCATTAAATAGGATAGTACAAGATCCACAGACACCGTGTTCACAGCCTACATGGGTACCTGTAAGTGCAAGGTCTTCACGAATAAAATCACTTAGTAACCTTCGTGGCTCTACATATTTTTCTACTACTCTCCCATTGATTGTTAAACTAACTTTAGCCCTTTGATCTTGAACAATTTCAACCATTATTCCTCCCCCCTATCTCCATGTTATAAGCTTTTTGTATTGCTTTTTTCGTTAGTGTCTTCGCTAGATGTAAGCGATAATCAATAGATGCATGCAAATCTTCATCTGGGTCAGCATTTTCGATGGCTAATTCTGCTGCTTCTTCTAACACTTTTTCAGTAGGTTCTTTTCCAATAAGAAAATCCATTGCTTCATCAGCCAAAACAGGGACTGCATCAATTCCGCCTAACACAAGTCGTACAGAATCAATTTTTGCGTCATTATCTATAGATAAAAGACAAACAACTGAAACCAATGCAAAATCACCATGTCTTCTACTAAATTCTTCAAAGGCATACCCTTTCGGCTGCTGGATTGGTACACGAATTTCTGTTAAAATCTCATCTGGCATCATATCTGTTGTTAAATACGTCAAGAAAAATTCATTAATATCAGCCGTTCTTGTATCGCTAGCACTTTGCACTATGATTTCTGCATTTAGTGCAAGGAAAGATAGTGGTAATTCCGCACTTGGATCTGCATGCGCTACACTACCTCCTACGGTTCCCCTATTCCTTGTTTGAACATGGCCAATAAACTTAACTGCTTGCTCAAGAACTGGAAAATTTTCTTTAATCAGCACACTTTCTTCTAAATTTCGTTGTGTTGTCAATGCGCCAATTTTTATGACGTTGTCTTCTAACCGTATTCCCTCTAGCTCCTTTAATAGGTGAATGTCAATTAAATATTCAGGCTCTGACATGCGCATATTTAAAATAGGAACAAAACTTTGACCACCGGCAATAATTTTACCTTCGTCTCCATATTCAGTTAATAGATCCATCGCTTCTTCTATCGTTGATGGACATAAATAGGAAAAGGCTGCTGGTTTCATTAGCGAAGTTCTCCTTCCATGTTACTCACTTTTTCTAATTCTTTTTTCACTTTCTTAAAGAAATCGTTAATGATTAACTTTGCTACTCCACTTAGCATCCTTTGACCAATAGAAGCTACTTTCCCGCCAACTTGAGCTTCATACGTATAATTTAATTCCGTTATATTGTTTTCAACTGTTACTAGCTGGATTTCTGCTTCCGCATCAACAAATCCTGGTCCCCCTTCGCCATGTACGATTAATCGATAACTTTTCGGAGCCTCTACGTCTGCTAAACGAATCGTTGCATCGTATTTTCCCTTAACCGCTGCCACCCCAACAGATAAATCTACTTGGTATACATTCTCTTCTTGTTGATTAAGTTCTTTACAACCCATAATGCAATTCTTCAATACTTCTGGGTTCAATAGGCTTGCGAAAACTGTTTCTTTATTTCCTTGTAGCTTGATACTTCCTTTTCCATCCATTGAATACCCTCCTATTCTATACTTCCACTATTTTCTTTTTGTGAATTTTATTCCAAATATAATCTGGTGATAGAGGTAACTGCTCAATCGTAACCCCTAGTGGTTTTAGTGCATCCGTTACAGCATTGGCAATAACTGCTGGTGCACTCATTGTATTTCCTTCACCAAGTCCCTTTGCACCAAGAACTGTCAGTGGTGATGGTGTTTCAATATGCTTAATTGTAATATTTGGTATTTCCGTTGCAGTTGGAACGAGATAATCCATGAAGCTTCCAGTGAGTAACTGGCCATTTTTGTCATAGACTAGGTTTTCATAGATTGCTGCTCCTAAACCATGGGTAAGTCCCCCAAGAATCTGTCCATTTGCGATTTTAGGATTTAAAAGTTTACCAGCATCGTGAACTGTGAAATAGTCTAATATTTTTACTTCTCCAGTATTAATATCAACTTCCACCTTCACAGCATCAAAAACAAATCCATAGGTGACAGATCCATTCACAGTATCTAATTCCGTTGGTGCCTTAGCCTCTGGTAAAGTATAAAAAGCGGATTCATGAAGTCCAGGTTCTAGACCCTCTGGTAGTACTTCTGGATTCCAGTGCGTTGTACCGATCAATCGTTTTAGAGAAATACTAATCCCTGGATTCGATTCTTTATACACTTTTCCATTTCCCATTGTTAATTCTTCTACAGTTGTTTCTAATTGCTTCGCTGCAATTTTTAGTAGTTTTGTTTTTACTTTATGTGCAGCTAAATAAATGGCACTTGAACCAATAGGAGCAAAGCGACTGGAATAACTTCCTGAAGCTACTGTCCAGGGACTTGTTGAAGTATCAAGCTCCGCAATTACTTTTACCATACTTGACTCAACTCCAAGCGTATCTGCAACGATTTGCGCTGCAACTGTTTCATGCCCTTGCCCTGTAGGTACTGTACTAATTCGAACAGTGATACCACCCATTGGGTCAATTGATACGGTCGCCCCCTCTGCAGCTCCAGATTTTGGAAGTCCTTTTGCTCTTTCCTCCGGTGTTAACGCCAAAGTGACATATCCCATATTCGACCCAGAGGGTTCTACAATACTAGCAAAACCAATACCTAAATATTTTCCTTGTTTCCAACCTTCCTTTTGTTTTTTCTTAAAATCTTTATAATTAATAGAATCCAATGCTAATTGCAATGCTGTATGATAATCACCACTATCATACATCCCACCTGAAGCAGTTAGATATGGGAATTCATCTTTTTGAATTAAGTTTCTTTCCACCACTTCAACAACATCGATATTTAATTCCTCGGAAATAATTTGTATCATTCGCTCTAGCGGGAAATAATGTTGCGGACCACCATATCCTCGAATAAGTCCTGTCGGTGATTTATTCGTTGTAACTGCAATTGCCTCTAATCGGACATTTTGAATTCGGTAAGCACCAGTAATATTAGAATGATTCCGATATAGTGATGCTGGTTCCGGCGCACGGATATAAGCACCAACATTATCAGCATATTTCATCTTAAGACCTAAAATTGTTCCATTGTTCTTCACTGCTGCTTCAACCCATGTGACACGATCTGTACCACTGGAACTTGCCATTAAATGTTCCTGTCTATCTTCAATCCATTTCACTGGAACACCGACAATTCTTGAAACAACTGCTATGAGGACCATGTATGGGTAAACACCTGATTTAATCCCGTAACTTCCCCCAATATCTTTCGGTGTAATAATTCGAAGTTGATTACTTGGGACATTCAGTGCTGCCTTCATAACAGAATGAAGGGTAAAAGGGCCATGGAAGTTAGACCAAATCGTATAGTTTTCTTCACTGCTTGTGTAATCGGCGATAACTCCATAATTTTCAACTGGAGTTGCGTTTACTTTCGGAAACTCAAACTTCCTTTTTATGATGTAATTGGCATCTTCAAATGCTTGATCAACATTACCATAATCAAAATGACGTTCATTCAGAATGTTACTTCCAACCTCTTCATGTAATGGTATAGAATCTTCTGAAAGCGCATCTGAAATTTGAACAACTGTTTGAAGCGGTTCATACTCTACTTTTATTTTTTCTAACGCATCTTCTGCAATATATCTGTTCTCCGCAACGATCACGACAACAGGTTCTCCAACATAGCGAACTTTATCAACAGCAATCGGATAATATGCTTGTGGTGCACTCACCCCTACAGGGAGTGGCTGTGTTAATTGTTTGACTTGTTGTCCATCAACTACACCAATGACTCCCGGAGTTTTTCTTGCCTCTTCCACGTCAATTTTCTTAATAACAGCATGGGCATGAGGACTACGAAGAATGGCGGCATGTTGTATATTTGATAATGGAGATAAATCATCAATGTACGTCCCTTCTCCAGAAACCAAGCGTTTATCTTCAACCCTTCTTATTGACTTACCTATATATGACAATCTATTTCCTCCTTTACTGTAATTATCTATGGATTGGAGTTTCCTTATATCTCAGGGAATTATTACTTGCCAAATTCCTACGAGACATAATTTCTGCAGCGATACTTAAGGCTATTTCTTCTGGTGTCTCCGATCCAATGTCTAATCCGATAGGGGTGTAAATACGGTTCTCTACTTCTTCCGAAATCGTTATTCCTTCTTTCCTTAACCGTTCTTTCAATTGCGAATAGCGCTTTTTAGGACCCAAAAGTCCAATATAAGGAATACTTTTTTGAAGTAATCCTTTTAGATAATTTAAATCGTTTTCAAAATGATGGGTCATTAACACAATAAAGGTATTATGATTAAATGAGATTGTATTTGGAAATTCTCCACGTTTTACTAGTTGGAATTGATCAGCACTTGGAAAATTCTCCTCTACTAAGTATCCTGGTCTATGATCAACAACGGTTACTTGCCAATTTAGTTGTTTAATTTGCTTCACAACTGCTTGTGCATCTTGGCCAGATCCAAAAATCACGACATTGGGAATTGGATCAACTTTCTCTATGAAGATTGTCGTATTCACCAATTTCCCATTAACAGAATAACGGAAGTTCTCCTGGATCCCTTTCTTCTCAACGTGCACGTTTTCTAATGGAAGAAACGTATTTAATGGAAGAATTTCTTCATAATCGCACGAAATTACTGTTCCGACGAAAAATGGGCCAATTCCATCATACTGTTTATTAAGCGCTTTCAATATTTTGATTGCTTCCATTCGATTACCTAACGGGTCAATCAACCCTAACCAAATCGTTATAGCTCCGTTACAACCAACACCCATCCCCCATGGTGTATCCTCATCATTTTTTAAATCATAGAAAACTTTTTTTGGTTTCTTTGTAAGAAAGACATCTTTTGCATGTTCTGTTAAATCTTCTTCAATACATCCACCACTAAGAACTCCGTGTATTATTCCATTTTCTAAGATGACACTTTTGGCACCAACCTGACGATAAGATGATCCTTCTTTATCGATGATTGTTGCAAGAACTCCCTTTTTATTTTGTTTTACACAACTTTCAATATGCTTCGCTAACATTCCTCTTCACCTCAATTCCGTTCCTTTTTATGAGTTGTGTTTTTAAGTTAGTTATAATTATAGTTGTCTAACTTAAATAACAGTTATAAAATTCTGCTTTTACCGTTTTCAATTTTTGAAAATCACCAAACAGTAATATCGATTTCTTTGTTCAAAAGGCATCCTATACACCAATTTGACCCAATTTAACGATAAAATAAAACTTTTTTAGCGATTGATAGTTACTAACATTTCTTGTCTGCTTAGTACAAAATTTAATATATTTCGCTAGCATTTTCCTAGTATTCAAGCGCATAATAATTTAAATTAAATATAATTTATAAAATTTTGCTATTTACACTTTCACTTTTTTAAATTTCAAATACTACAATAAAATAAAACTTTCTTCAGTAAGGATTTATCAACGCACAGCTCTTTACGGTGGGACGAGTAAGCGCAGTCTCTGTCCTAGTCCCAGCCAGTTATACTGCGATAAACATTGACCCATGTACCTTAATTGCTCCTTTTATAGTAGACAAAGGAATAATAAAACTTCTCTTTCTACAAGGGAGTATTTATTATTTCTAAAAAGATTACGCAGAATAAACAAATTCGAGTGGTATAAAGTGCACTAGACAAGAAGAAACCTTTAAGCTTTATAGCTAAAACATAGGAAGTAAATATGAAAAATTTGGAAGACAAGCAATTCGGATTGCTTTGGGAAGACAATAGAAACAAAGCCAAATCTAACCGAAGAAGGAAAATTAAAGTTTCGAATCAAAGAAATCAAAGGAGAAATCGTACGATGAGAGAAACAAGTCTCTATATTTCGAGCAATTCATAATTATCATGAAGAAAATCCAAGAGATTTTTAAACTGTATGGTGAAATCTATGGCTATCGACGAATCAGGATGATGATTCAGTCCAAGTGCGGAAATTGATATAGCCTGAAACACGTTCGTAAGCGAGAAATAATAGACCGCATTCTAATATAATGGAACTACCTCTATACTTGGATTTAACAAGTAACAGGAGGTAGTTTTTTCATGAAGGAAAACCCGATTGTTCCCGTAACGATCTCAGCACCATCTTCCTCTACACCTGTAAATCCAGTAGCGGAAGTTTCTTGCCATTCTCTACAGCTAACGATTTTTGAAGGTTGTCAGGAGTCGTTGGCAACAGCCTTAATCAAGGAGGCGTGCCGCCATGCTCGTTGACTTCTCTCAGATGAAAAATTGTTATTTAGTCTGTGGCTATACGGATCTTCGCAAAGGCATTGATGGTCTGGCTTCAGTAATCACCAGCCAATTTCAATTGGATCTTCTAGATGAATCTGTTTTCTTATTCTGCGGGAGAAGAACAGATCGATTTAAAGCTCTCTGGTTTGATGGAGAAGGTTTTTATTTACTATATAAGCGATATGATCAGGGGAAATTAACATGGCCACGTTCGCAAACTGATGTAGAAAAATTGACACCGAAACAAATTGAGTGGCTATTTGACGGTTTCTCCATCTATCAGAAACAAAAAATTCAGCCTGCCAAATTGGGTGTCCTCACTTAATCGCGAGAATAGAGTTCATTTTTAAAATTTTTCTTCCCTTTTTGATAAAATATGATACGATAAAAGAAATTATTTGGACATAGGGGGTGAATACGTTGACAGAATTGGAAAAGAAGCTGATGAAACAAATCGAACATTTGACGATCCAGAATGAAAAACAAGCAAAACAAATTGAACAGCTGATTAACCAGCTGACCAATATGAATCGTCGTCTGTTTGGAACATCATCTGAAAAAACTTCTCAAGGTCAACTTTCCTTCTTCGAAGAAGATAATAACTCCCCTTTTAGCGAGGCAGAGCAACCTGCAGACAAAGCCGTTGAGATAGAGACAATCTCTTATCAGCGAAAAAAATATAAAGGGCAGCGGACCGACATCACAAGAGATTTGCCTATCGTGGTGGAAGAACATACTCTTCCGTCTGATAGTCAAGTCTGTTCGTGTTGTGCCAGCCCATTAAAACATCTTGGAAAACGAGAAGCTCGAACGGAACTGGAGTTTATCCCAGCTCATTTAGTCAAGCATATCCATTATGAACATGCTTATGAATGCTTAACCTGTAAGAAAACAGGCCAGAATCACATTCTCCGTCAAAAAGCACCCGAACCTGCCTTAGCCAAAAGCTTAGCTGGACCGAGCGTGTTAGCCTGGAATCTCTATCAAAAGCTGGAGATGAGTATTCCCTATCATCGCCAGGAAAAAGAATGGGCACGATATGGGTAGAAGGTTTCCCGGCGAACGTTGGCAAACTGGACGATTCGGAGTTCTGAAGAATGGCTGGAGCCATTGTATCAACAAATGAGAGAGAAATTACTTCTGGAGCCTGTGCTCTCCGCTGATGAAACGACCTATCAAATTTTACGCCGAGCAGATGAAAAGCCAGCTTCAGCCGATGCAAGGATATGGTTATTTCGAACAGCGGAAACCGCAAAACATCCCATTATTCTTTATCATTCTTCTGAGACACGACGGTTTGAAGTAGCAGAAACCTTTCTTAAAGGATTTCAAGGACTGCTTCATTGTGATGGATATGCCGTCTATCAAAAATTGGAGGATGTGCAGCTTCAAACGTGCTGGGCACATGTTCGTCGGAAATTTTTGGAGACCAATGATCTAAACGGGCAAGGCGCCGTCGGCGTCCATTACTGTGACCAGCTTTTCAAGCTGGAAAGGCAATGGAAAGATCTATCTCCAGACGAACGATTACAGCAACGCCAGCTGGAAAGCAAACCGTTACTGAAGGAGTTCTGGGAATGGCTGGACGCCCTCGTTACGATGAAAGGTCCTTTACAAAAAGCTGTGGATTATACACAAAAGTTAAGGGATTCTCTTCAACGCTTTTTAACAGACGGACGACTTTTCATAAGTAATAATCTCGCAGAACGTTCCATTCGGCCTGTCACTGTCGGACGTAAAAACTGGTATTTTTCAACCAGCGCAGCTGGAGCTCATGCGAATACCATTGGGTATAGTATCATCCAAACAGCGAAGGAAAATGGAATTGATCCGTTTGAATACTTAACCGTTTTATTTATGGAACTTCCACAGCTTAATATTTTTCAACACCCAGAACAATGGGAAAACTATTTTCCGTGGAGTGCTTATATTCAAGCCAAGGTAAAGCCACTTTCAAAACATATAAAACGTGCATAATAGCCCTATCGGAGCTTCTTTACGAAAAGTTTACTCCTTTTAGGGCTGTTTGTCATGGCGTCATATTATTTCCCGCTTACACACGTTCGCCTTTTGATGATTCAATTAATTAGGCTTAAAATCTTTTATATGTAGTATTAATGCATATTCCACGATAACCAGTTACGTTAACATCGAAAAAATATACTGAACCTGAAGTTTACGCGGACATACCAAATCAAAAATGAATAAAGGTTTCACGTATTTAAAATACATCTTGATCAATACAAAAAGATTACTTAAATGTCATTAATAAAATTTATAACGATTTTATTGTTGCTTATAAATCTGGGTACTATAACATTCACAAGCTAATATATAAAGATTTAGTGAGGATATTGATATTCTATAATAAAGCACGTTACCATAGAAATTAAACAGCCTGACGCCATTAGAATGATAGGTGCCAGACTCTTTGTATAGATTTTTTACTTTTTTTCTTGTCTAGTGGATTAGGAGCAATTCAATCCAGATTCATTTTTATTTTGAGTCAAATAACGATCGGTATTCTGAAGGAGTGCATCCTTCTTTCTTTCTAAATGCAGTAGAAAAATATGCACCAGTGGTAAATCCTACTTGATTGGCAATCACTTCCATTGGTAAGGTCGTCATTTTTAATAGAGATTTAGATTGGTCAATTCGATAGGTCATTAAATAATCAACAAACGTTACCCCAATTTCATCTTTAAAGAGACGACTGAAATAGGAGGTGCTTAAATAAACCGACTGGGCAACTTCATCTAAGGTAATTTGTTCCTTATAACTGCTTTGTATAAATTGTAAAGCTGTCTGTATTGGATTCGCTAAATCGGGGTGTCGTTCTTTCTTATTCTCTTTATAAAAAAGGTCTTTTGATTCTGTAAAGAGACTATGAGTATGGATTCGTTCTGTAAGTTTATGAACTTCTGTTTTAGAAAAAGGTTTTAATAAATATCCTACAAATCCGAGATTTATACTACTGAGAACTAGGTCGAATTCTTTTAAATAAGTCATAATAATAATACTGATATCAGGGCTCCATTCCAACGCCTTTTGGCCTAAATCCATTCCATTTCCATCTATTAAGGAAACTTCCAGAAATAAAATACTAGGTTTTATTTTTTTTAATAATAGCTCCCCTTTTTCAAGAGTAACTGCCTCATGTACCGTGTAATAACCAATACTACTTGTTGCAAGGTAGTCCATTACAGCATTTCTACTTTCAAATTCATCATCGACGATTAAAATATTCGGCAAATTATCCCCCCTCTCTTTCTACTTTTAAAATTACAATAATTCAAAAATTCAATATATTATAGATTTATTTTTTTACGAAATATTTTTCCGGATGCGGTTTTCAGTAGAGATGCCCTGAAAATATACCTTCTTGGCCGTTTATAATTTGATAAGCTTGAATGTTTTTTACAAAAAATATCCAGTTCTTCTGCCGTTAAAAATTCATCATTTGGCACAATATAGGCGACAACAACTTGTCCCCACCGTTCATCTTCCTCCCCAACAACCATTACTTCTTTTACCTCTGGATGCTTTAATAAAATATTCTCGATTTCGATAGGAAAAATATTCTCACCAGCATGTAAAATCATTTCATCAACACGACCAACAATGCAAATATCATCAGATTCATCCTTATACCCTAAGTCTCCGGTATAATACCAATCATTTTTTACACTTTTCTTCGTAATTTCTGGTTTATTCCAATAACCTTTGAATGCCTCTGGTGAACCCATATGTACAATAATTTCTCCAATCTCTCCATTAGAGACAACATCTTCCTCTGATTTTATGCGCTCGATGTCTGCTTCAATTATTTTAATTTTTTGATGAATACCAGGCTTTCCGACACACCTGGGCTTATTTATAACATCTTGACAAATGCAATGTGTAAATATTTCTGTGCTCCCATACTGATTAATAAAATAAGTCGGCTGAAAAACTACCTGACATTTTTGTATCAGTTTATTTGTCATCGGAGCACCAGCATAAGAAATAACGCGCAACTGTTCGAAATTATATTGCTGGATATCTGTAAGTGTCACCATTTCGTGATACATACTTGGTAATAAATAAAGACTAGTCACTTTTTGATCTTGAATCAGCTGACAAGCTTCATTAGGATCAAACTCTTTTAAAAGAATAATCGTCCCATTTAATAGAAACGTGCTAAGCAAGGAACGCATCCCCATTGTATGATGTAACGAAATAACACCTAAGGAAGTATCCATCCATTTATAATGGCAATGAAAAACATAAGTTAAAGTAGATGAATATTCATTCAGATGAGTTCGGGGCACACCTTTTGGTATTCCAGACGTACCAGATGTATAAAGGATTATCGATAAATCTTCTTCATAAATTGGAATATAAAAAAAATCATTCTCATTTTCTTGTAATAATTCATTATATGTAACATCATCTTCTCCATCAATGGTGATAAATAGTGGACGATAATCAATCTTTCCGCGCTCAATGAGATGCTCAGTTGATTTTTCAGTTACAATCATTTTAACGTCTAAATCATTGATACAATAATGAATGATTTCTGTAGATTGTTTGATATTAATTGGAGAAAACACTGCACCGACTTTCTGAGTTGCCCAAAATAATACAATGGCTTCCATACGATTTCTAAGTAAAATGGCAATTCGGTCCCCCTTTTTTATTCCTAAGCGGTAAAGAGAGGAAGCAACATGATTTACAATGTTCTTTACCTCTTTATAAGAATAATGATTATTTCCTTCCACAATGGCAACTTCATTAGGATTTCTTTCAACAGCATAATCAAACATTCTGACTAGATTCATTAATACCCCTCCCAAATGTAAAACGCTTTCATTTTTGCGTTTTTTATTCTGAAATAGTATAGTAAAAAAATTCTATCTTTTTACTACTATACCTTATTTGATAAGTAAATTTGAATATTTTTAACCTTAACTACAAAAATAATTTATATACGTGGATTTTTATAAAAATAAAACTCATAACTAATTCGAATATTTAAACAAATGACCCACTTTCTTTTTTTAGCGCTTACTCCTAGGGCACATTTCCCTCGTCAGATAGCTTTACTCTTCACGAGTTGAAAACTTCGTTCTTTGCTAGAACATCCTTGGTAGATGTTTATTTATGTTTCTTATTCAGCAGTGTTACTGCCTTTTCATAATCTTCTGGGGTGTCGATATCAAACAAAATCCCCTCGTCTAAAACTTCTACTTCTGTACGGTTGTGAATTTGCTTTAGGATTAATTTTACGCCTTGATCTCCTTGTAATTGATTGAACCATCCGCGTTCAATATTCCCCAAAAAAACTGGATGACCAACCTTCCCTTTCAACTTTGGTCTAACGACAAAGGGTTCACGTATACTCTGCAATTTCTTCTTCCCCACATTAAAAACCGTTTGAATTGTTTCTGACTTAAGAAATGGTAAATCTCCTAAAAAAATTATAACATTTATTGGGGTTCCCGATGTATGTTCAATCGCTTTATGTAAAGAAGTGCTTTGACCTTTTTCAAAATTTGGATTAATAACCCATTGAAAACGCGGGTCACCGATGGTAATTGCTTTTTGAATAGTTTCCGCTTCCCTACCTATGACGGTCAATATTTCAGTAAAATCCTCTGATGATACAAGACGAATCACTGTATCAAGGAGATTATTGTTACCAAAAGAAAGTAATTGTTTTGGTTTCCCCATTCGACTCGATGTTCCAGCTGCAAGAATAATGGCATATATTGATGTTTCCGATGCTCTCATAATAACAACTCCTAGCAATAAAAAATTACACACATGATATATCCAAAATCTCACTCAATAAAATGATATTTCACTCTGTTAGAGTTTTTCCTTCCCCCTTAAAATGTTAATTCAAAAGAAACCGGGTTTTACAGCAAGTTTCCTCTCACTTGTAGTATTTCGATGACTTTACATTCTTAAGTGGGGACTTTACTGCAGTTTAATTCAGGATAAAACTCTACTGGTTGACCATTTCATATAATACCTAATCAAGTCTGACTTAAATGCGCTTAGATCAATGTTAACGTAAATATATTATACACAATCAATAGGACTTGTTGACATTACCTATGTTTTCTTTCTTCTTTTCAGAACATTATACCTATTTTTTTCATATAATTCCATAACAAATATCACTTAAACAATCATTTTGACGATTATATAAGTTGAATTTATGATTTTAACTTATATCCTGACACAAAGCTGATCGATAATTGTATCCTTACACTATTAATACCACCAATAAATTCTCTGACCTTGAGCGCAATTTTTCAGACATCTGGAAAAAACATTGTTAATGACAGATTCTTTCAGCCATTCCCGTAAACATTCAATGAGGTTGAGCTCTGGGCTGTAGGGAGATAAGTACACAAGGTCCAGCCGTCCTTTGTTTTCATCCAAAAATGGGCGAAGGAGTTTGGCGTGGTGAATCTGGGCATTGTCTTATATGATAACTATTTTACCGACAGGATAATGTTCGAGTGCCACAGTTAAAAATGTTAGAAAAGCAGCTGCATCAAACTTTTCTTCTTCGATGCAGCATATTTTACCAGTTTCAAAGTTCAATGTGCCAACCAGTTTTACACCTTTGTGTTGTCCATGCATTGGGATAATTCACTGCTTTCCCTTTAAAAATCATGTGCGCTGTGTAGCCTGGTAATCTCGTATCATCGGTTCATCTTTACGTATCTCTTCATTTACTAGTTTTTTTAAAGCGGGAAAGGTTGTATCTGTAAATTCTTTCTGTTTTCAGGATCTGCTTTCTCAATCGTATAAGTTGGGCGGGTATAGCTTAATCCAAGCGAGTATAAAAGAGGTAACATCCCACGCAAACTATAACTAATGTCCCTTTGGTTTTTAACAAATTGCGTAATAAGAGATAATGTCCAATTATATCTGGCAGTAAAAACGACATCTGCCGGAACTTGAGTCGATACCGTTTCTCATTGATAGCGTTAGCGTTCATAGTGACGAGAATCTGTAGCAGTTTTCATCGCTTCTTTCAATTCTTCCATCTGGCTTCGAACGTTTATAGCTTTCAAATCCTTTCAAGGTATTTTATAATCTATACCCTGTTTTAAAAACGTTGGAACCTTTAATTCAACTTATATAGTAATTAAATTTGCACTCAAATCAACAATCACATAAGCTTTGCTTTATTAAAACAATATTTTCACATAATCAACCCGGTTATCGGAAAGAAATTCAGCATTATTTGTAAATTGGATATAAATTATTGGCCTAGAACCATGTTTTACTTTTTTAGTTGTTATGTCTTCATCTTTACAATAATTTATTTTACAGTATATTAAAACTCATAAATAAAAAGTATTCTTTTCCATTAAATTTCTTTCATCATTATTTAAATTCTGAATGACTCTTTCATTATAATATTGACCAACAGTTGCTAAAATCGCATTTATAATAGTAAAACTAGAAACATGGGAATAATGGGCGGATAATGAATCTGCAGATGTTAAGAAAAAGTAGTCACTCATAGGTACAATTGGACTCTTAATACTGTCTGTGATGGAGACAACTTTTGCATGTTTTTTTGTTTTTACATATTCTATGCATTCAATTGTATGTTTGGTATAACGCGAAAAAGAAAAAGCAATAACCAGACTTTGCTCATCGGCTGTCATTAAACAATTGTCTAAATCCATTCCAGTAGATGTAATAGGCGTTACGTTCCCTAACATTCTATTCAAAGCAAACCCTAAATAATATGCGTCAGCAATAGACGAGCGAAAACCTAACGTATAGATATTTCTGGCTCCTCCAATCAACCTTATTACTTCTTCAAAATCATTCATATTCATTTTATCTATCGTAGATTGAATGTTGGAAATGTCTGTATTCACGCTTTGGCTAAAGGCATTGTGTTTGTTAATTTTATTACTCGCCATTTGTAATCTTCGGCTAGTCTGATTAAATATGAATTCTTCTTGTATCGATGATTGCATCTCCGAAAAACTCTTATACCCCAAATTACTGGCGACACGAATAACAGTTGACTCACTCACTTCAATGTTTTCACCTATTTTTGATGCTGTCATATAGGAAGACTTTTCTATATTATTGATGATATAATCCGTTACTAACTTCTGAGATTTAGTGAGCTTTATGCTGTTTTCTTTCACACGATCCAGGAATAATTTCTGAACTGAAATAGATACCCCCTCCTTGTTTACGCTCATCATTATTGGTCTTATATGAGCTTCAAAAATATTAATCAATCATTAGCTTGAAGCTCTGTAGGATAGTGAATATATATTAACATAAATGAAATAGGATATAGCTGATAGAGTCTGTCATAGTATTAGGATAGTCATCCCCCGCCCTTACTTAGCCTGCTGTAAGTTTTTGCGCTATGCTTTACTAAGATCGTAAAACATAAAAAAACAATATTCATATACTGCCAGATATTAATTATTGATATAATATTGTTATATCCCTAATAACTTCACTTACTTTCTTAATATCATCCTCTCCAATTTCACGATGTGTAACAAAGCGAACTTTATATTTCTCTAAAGCGTTAGCTAACACGCCTCTTTCTTTCAATAGCTGAGCAAATTGAACAGAATCGATGCCCAACTCCTTAACAGACAGGATGACAATATTTGATTCTATCCCCACTGAATCTATATTAAGTCCTGGAAGTGGCTCTAGCTTCCTTGCTAGTTCTTTTGCATTTTCATGATCAAAAACAAGCCGGTCTATCATTTTTTCTAAGGCAATGATTCCGGCAGCGCCAACCACTCCTGCTTGCCTTGTTCCGCCTCCTAGTGTCTTGCGCCATTTTCTAGCTTTAGCAATAACCTCTTTCTTTCCTGCTAATATGGATCCCATCGGAGCACTTAACCCCTTTGAGAGACAGAATTGAACCGTGTCTGCATACTGTGCAATTTCCTTAGGAGGAACACCTAATCCTATGGAGGCATTAAAAATTCTGGCCCCATCTAAATGAACCGAAATCCCTTGGTTATTGGCAAGCGTGTAAACATCATTCATATAACTAGTTGGCGATATTCTGCCGCCTGATCGTGCATGTGTATTTTCAAGAGCTATTAAGCTCGTTTTCGGATAATGAATATCATTTCCACGAATGGCATCTTGAATGTCATCCATTTGCATTTGACCATTTATCCCCTCTAACGTTCTTGCCTGAACACCAGCTAGAGAAGCAAGTCCACCTGTTTCATAATAAAAGAGGTGAGAGTTCTTTTCTAGGATAATTTCTTCTCCTGGTCGAGTTTGACTTAAAACAGCAACTTGATTCGCCTGTGTCCCACTTGTAAGAAACAAAGCCGCTTCTTTTCCAAGTATATTAGCTGATAATTGTTCCAGCTGGTTTATTGTTGGATCCTCGCCATATACATCGTCACCAACAAGAGCATACAGCATTGCTTCTCTCATTTCTTGCGTCGGTTTAGTAACCGTGTCACTCCTTAAATCTATTTGCATCTTAAATATCATTCCTTTCAGTGCGCTTAAAGTACAAGAAAACCATGAAAATAACTCTCCTCCCCGTTAATGGCTCTCTAATTCAAGGTAGTTAAACAGATGTTCTCAGTGCGAAAGGGGAGCAGAGTGTATATACCGATATCAGAGTTACATTGATAGTATTCAGATCGATAAATGTTTACTCTTCGATACTATTCTCGATTAAAATAGCTGTTATTATGACGACCATACAAGCCAAAAATCTTACATACAACAAAAATCAAAATCATAACTACAATACAAGCAATACCTACTGGCAAAGCCCCAAACGATACAGTGAATATTGGTATGGAAGCAGTCACTAATCCTCCGCCAGCAAACGGGCTACTAAAGGGAGATCTTAATCCATAAGCAACATACGCATCTGATTCCATCTTTGGATCTGCCATTCGTAATAGCATATACCCTACTGCGGCTACACCTGTTGAGGTGCCTAATAAAATAATGGAATGTTCAAACCAATCCTTTGCAAATATTCGAGGTCCAATATAGAAGAAAAAACCAAACATACAAAATAAAACAACTATTGACATGATTAATAACGGCCAAAAATACTCTAAAACAATCGGGATACTTATCGTTGCAACTGCCGATACAACAAGAAAATCTAGTGCCGTACCTTGAATGTTTCGAAAGGTTCCAACGTCCACCGCTTCCCATAAAGTTGTTCGTTTTAGTATCACTCCAACAATGAATCCCCCAATCAATGCTAGCGGGAAAAGCGGCATCCCTGGTACAAAAGGTTCAATGATGGTTTGCAAAATCCATCCAATAAAAATCGCTATTGATATAATCGCAACATGGAATGCATAGCCTTCAACCACTTCACTTTGAACGGTTTTAACCGATGAAGATTTCTGCTCAGATTTTGGTATAAGTCCCATTGTAGCTGAGGTTGAATCTGTAATCGTATCTTTTATGCCGATATAATTTGTATACCCTTTTCTAACTGCGTAGTTTATTAAGATGGTCCCTCCGATTATTCCAATTAATAATCCAACGGTAGCTGTCGTTAGCCCTAATGATCCACCATCTGAATAATTAAGATTTTCATATACTTCAATCATCCCTCCAGCAGTACCATGGCCTCCTGACCACCCCACCTCAACTAACGTTCCAAATAAAGGATCAATGCCAAATACCGGAGTTAAAAATAAGGCAGTTATAATCAATGGTATTCCCCATTGTAAAAAACTACTTGTCCACGAGAACACTAATTGTGGTATCGCCTGCGTCTCTTTAATCCGCTTAAAGTTTACTGTAATCCCAATTAACATTGGAGCAAAAACGATAGAGATTAAAATCGTCGCATACCCTGACCATGTATCATACATCGAAGTTGGCAATAATTTTAGTCCATGTGGACCGATTATCAAGCCAATAAAACCAGCAATGAGTGATGCAGGAATAATGAATTTTGTAAATATTTTAACTTTTAATCGGATAATAATTCCTATAAGTATAAGAATCCCTAAACAAATTGTATATATCAGTAAAGTACTAAGCGTTCCAGATTCAACACTTTCAATCGGGAGCATAGTAACATCTCCTTATCTTCAGTATATTAAAGATTTTTGCACTTTAACTCTTAAAATAGCTGAAGACCTCCTAACAACTCTAGTTTGAACATTTCGTGTTCTCCATCTCCGGGCAAGAACAACATTTATTAGCTCCATAGTACGAGTCACAGGGAGACCGTTTAAACGATGCCAAAATGTACGATTAAGCACAAACCTTATAACATTAATTTATTAATAATCCGCTTACAATATGTTTCACTACTGACTGCGCTACACATGGCCAATTAACTCACCTACTATGGAGCCGAATAGGACTATATTTCTCCAAAGAGAAATAGCTATAAACTAGCACATCGAAAAAATACATTTTTCACTTTATCTATTGAGCGTCGGATTATAACAGGAACGTATATTATTGTTCATGTTCAAACGGAACTGTCGATGCCCAATTTACGAATTATCAACCTGTTCAAGATATCTGAAGAAATCTATTCACTTACATAAAAGTAGAAGAAGCTCCCCATAAATCAAGTTCTGTTCCTATACCTTCTTTTTTTGCATTTTTATAAACCTCTTTAGCTACTGCTATATCTTGGATTCCCATTCCTACACTATTAAAATAGATAAATTCCTGTTCATTTTCCCGTCCTTCTTTTACCCCATTTACAAGTTCTCCTAATTGGGAATGAATACCACTGTCTTCAAAATCTCCATTCGCATGCATATGACTAAGCGTTTTGTTTCCTCTGCTTTTAATTTTTTCCCAATCATCGACAATCACTTTATCGGCTTTGTGAATCACATCAAATTCACATTCATGTGGTCCGACTTGAAGGTAAAGTGAACCTTGATCAATCCATTCTGATTTTATGATTGGTTCTTTTGTTACAGTTGCTGTTACGAATACATCAGACCCCACTACAGCATTTTTAGCCGAGTCACTAATGCTCATTTTTACCGATGGAATATAAGATTGCATGTCATTTATAAAACTTTTTGACCTGTCAAAATCCAAATCAAAAATCTTAACTTCTTCTAGTTGTGGCAACACGGTATTTAAAGCTAACAATACAGCTCGATTTAAAACACCTGCACCGATAAGACCAATTACTCTGGAATCTTCCTTAGCGAGATACTTTGCTGCTAAGCCATTATTTGCAGCTGTTCTCATCGAGCTAATTAGCGTCCCATCCATGACAGCTATCGGAAGGTAGGTATCCGGGGCATTCAAAATAATCGTTCCGGCTGCACGAGGAAGATTAGATTTAAATGGATTACTAGGATTACTAGATATCCATTTTATCCCTGATAAATTAAATTCTCCTCCAATGTATCCGGGCATACCATTTATACGCCCTGTTACAGCTTCAGACTCAACATTTCCCCACCTTAATACGGTTTTATCTGGTAAAACATAGTCCCCTTTTTGATGAAGAGAAAATACTTTTTCAATAATATCAATTGTTCTTTCCATATCCGCTCCGCCACACTGCTTTACTTCTTCTTGGTTCAAAAATATTAAAGGTGCGCTCATTATTAACAACCCTCTCCATAATCAAGTGATGACGTGTTATATACGTGTATTCGGGCTCCCCCATAAATCCAATTGTTTACCAATTTGTTTGAATTTTGCTTCTTCATAAATCATCTTTGCTACCGCAATATCCTGTATCCCCAAACCGACACTATTAAAATATATTTTTTCTTTATTATTTTCACGTGTTTTCTTTTCGCCGTTTACTAACTCGCCTAGACTGGCATAAACAGCACTATCACTAAGATTACCTTCCCTATGCATGATGGCAGGCGTAGACCCGCCTCTGCTTTTGATTTTTTCCCAATCATCCACAACAAACTTATCAGTTTCATAGACAACATCAAATTCACATTCATTACTTCCAAGTTGAAGATAAAGTGATCCTTGTCCGATCCATTCCGGTTTAACGATAGGCTCTTTTGATACAGTTGCTGTCACGAATACATCTGAATCTTTCACTGTGTTCTCTGCTGATTCACTAATACTCATTTGAACAGGGACAGTAGATTTCATATCATTAATAAATTGTTGCGATCTATTTTTATCCAAATCATAAATTTTTACCTTTTTTAAGTTAGGTAACACTTCATACAAAGCTAATAAAACTGTTCGATTCAAAACACCTGCACCGATGAGACCAATAACTTCAGAATCTTTTCTAGCAAGATACTTTGCTGCCAAGCCATTATTCGCAGCAGTTCTCATCGAGCTAATCAATGTCCCATCCATGACAGCTATTGGAAGGTAGGTATCAGGATCGTTCAAAATAATTGTTCCAGCTGCACGTGGTAAGTTAGCTTTAAATGGATTGCTAGGATTACTGGATATCCATTTTATCCCTGATAAATTAAATTCTCCTCCAATGTATCCGGGCATACCATTTATTCGGCCCATTATTGATTCAGAATCACCATCTCCCCACCTCAATACTGCTTTATCAGGTAAAACATAGTCCCCTTTATGATGAAGAGAAAATACTTTTTCAATAATATCAATCGTCTTTTTCATGTCTGCTCCGCCGCATTGCTTCACTTCTTCTTGGTTTAAAAATAGTAAAGGCGCATTCACTTTGCTCACCCCCTGATATTAAGAATCCAGCTCATAATTTTGTTTTCTATTAGTACCACTAATAAAATAGCTCCTCCCCTCTTTACTTTGATTTTTAGGATTCTTTTTATTTAATTTATGAAAGATTTTCATCAAGTATTCATTAATTCTGAAGATAGTCATCTCAAAGCCTGTGAAGTATTCCTGTTAATGTTGATTTACATACAGAAAGCATGATTGATTAGAAGTTTCATATCTTGAAATAACCAAAATACATAGGAATAGTTAATTTAGGAATAATTGTCTTTCTATTAGATTGTTTATCCAAATTTTTCAGTATTTAGTAAACCCGCCCAAGAAGCACTTAAAAATTAAGTAGACGTCACTATAACTGATTATTCCTCTTTTCATGCTGATTTCCTGGATACAGCTCCTCTTCTCTAGAAATAAATTTTATTTCTTTCTCAAATCAATATTTTTTTGGGCGTTAGTTAACCATAGATACGCTGCCTGCTTACGGCAATACCTTATTGAGCTGAGCATCTCTTGATTAAAGAAAGTATTTCTACTTCAGGTATACCACTTTAAAGGTTAAATAATATTTAAAGTGGAATTAACTAGATTATATTGAGCATACAGAAACACCTGAATCATATAACTTTTTGATTCAGGTGTCATTTAAAATTATTCTATTATTTAACAACGTTTTAACTCGTTTACAGATAGTTGTTCAATATAAATCAACTCGAATTAATTAATTTATCCAATATCTGCGCAACGCCATCTTTAATGTTGCTTTCTGTGATCCAATCTGCTGCTTTCTTCACATCAGGCTGTGCATTACCCATGGCCACACCATAACCTGATTCCTTAATCATAGAAATATCATTAAGACTATCTCCCACTGCAAGTACATTATCCAAGGAAATTCCCTTTAGTTTACAAACAGTTTTTAGAGCTTTCGCTTTATTCACACCTTTAGCATTGATTTCTATATTGATAAAATTAGAATTTGTCACTTCCAGTTCCTTAATCTTTATGAGCTTTTCCCAAAAGTTACGTCGCAGATTATCATTTGGTGTTTCCAATCCAAATTTTAACCATTCATAGGCGTGAAGACATTCCGGAAAACCACCTGGATAATACAAATTCTCTGTTGTCATTCCCCAATACTTTGCTTCACTCTTTGCAGCCAAATCAAATATCCATTCAATTAAATCAATTGGGATAATATGTCTTTCAATAAGTTGATTAAAATCCTTCCATATCTCCCCTCCATTAGCTGTAATAAGAAAAGAAGGATTTTCTATAATTTCAGCAAAATCTGTGACTTCATTAATAAAACGACCAGTACTTAATACAACATCAATCCCCTGCTGCTTTACCGCCTGAATCGCTTTAATATTGGCTGGAGATACTCCCCCTTTATCATCCAATAATGTGCCATCCATATCAAGCGCAATTAATTTAATATGACTCAAATTCTTAATCAACAGTTCACTCCTTTGCTAGACATATGATTCTTCCATAACATACAATAATATCCATACATAGTAGGGATTTCAAAGTTTATTGAAATGCTACATTACTCTTCACTTACCATTTTCCATGTTATTAAAAAAATATTTAGTCAATTGGTCAACTAAATATGACCTAATCCAGGATGCATTCTCTGATTCAAATATTAAGATACTTTCTTTTTCTTCAACAAGCAACGAACTGATATATTGAAGTAACTCCAAGGTCACATTATCCGGTTCCAGCGGTGCTAATTGTATTAAAAATGTTTTCGCACGTATCTCTGATCCATCCATTGCAGGGATTGTCAAAGGACTTTCTAATGAAAATATGCTAGATGAAGGTGTTAAAACTGCATCACTGCGGCAATGATATAAGGCCAAGCTTGTTTCAGGTATACCGAGGCCTGATATTTGTTGGCGATTCATAAGATTATTTACAACCGTACTAACATCCGAAATAATTCCTTTCGTTTTCAACAAAGAAATCGCTTGAAACAAAGCATCTTTAACTGTTTTACTATTGTTAAGCTGCGCAAAATGATGGTTTTCCAAAAGGGTAACAATCATAGTAGACATCTGTTTGATTCGTTCAAGTTTTGAAATAGTTGGATGAATACTTTTATTAAAATCTAGTAGTTGCTTTTCTGATGCTTTAACCGACCCACTTTTCCAAAAATCCTTTCGTTTATACTGAATTAAGTTTCGAATATCGAAAACCTCTTTTTCAGTTAAAAGCGGGCTAATTATAATATAATCTTCTTCATCTAACGGCAAAGGTATAGTTGACAGGATTAAATCATAGTCATCTATATCCAAATAGCTAAGTTCAAACAATGAAATGTTATCAATATATTTAATTTCGGCAATTTCTGATTCGATGCGGCTTGCTAACATTTTAGAGGAACCAATACCACTAGAACAAACAATCGCTGCTTTTAATCGACTTTCATATTGACGTTCGAGAGCCGAACCAAAATGAAGTGTCAAAAATCCAATTTCTGCTTCTTCAATAATAAGAGGTACAAAAATGTCATCAGCACTCTGTTTAATCATCTCAAACAGACTTCGATAATTCGAACGGATTTGGTCTAAAAGCGGATTATTAATCCCCAATTGCTGCTGAATTCGGTAAATTGAACGTTCAAGATGGGCCATTAAGCCTTGAAAAAGAAAACGGTCATCGATAAGTCGTGTATTCAACTTATAATCGATATGCTTAATCAAAGTAGTAACCTTGGCTGCCAAATCAATATTTGGTTCTTCAAAAAAGGACCCATCGTCATAGCGCAATTTTGCTCCTCGTAAATGAATAGTAATGTAACCAACTTCCTCCTCTGGCATATCAGCATTTAATTGCATAGCAATCCTTTGTGCAGTTTCATACTCCGGCGTCATTTTCATCTCGTTCAGATAATCTGAGTCAATATCAATCGTTTTCCCCTGTTTTATTCTTTCCATGGTGAGTGCAAGGTGTACCACCAAACCGATATAGGAGCTATCTGCAATAGAATACGGTAAATCACAAATAACTTCTCCCACTATTTGTTCTATAAGCTTAATTTTATCCTTACTTATCATCTCAAGCAGTCGTTTAGAAACAGTATCAACATGCCAATCTGAACTTTTTTGTAAGTTTTGTCTTAACATAGTAATAAACTTCGATTCGTCAAAGTATTGTTTAACCAATGCACTCATAGCCTGGCGTTTGTCTTGTTCTGAGCCCATAATTTGAATGCCATAATTCTGCTTGCGAACAAGATTCAAATGAAACGCTCTAACCCAATCTTCCATCTCTGTTAAATCTTTACTTATCGTGGCCATCGTTACACCAAAATCATTAGCAAACGAAATCAATTTAATAGGGAAAGATGCCTCCAAAAGCTCACCAAGAATCAGAATTCGCCTTTCAATTGTCGTTATCTCATAATCATCAATATCCTCAACCGTTGATTTCAAGGTCTCTTTTTCCTCTGCAGAGCCCTGTATCTGTATGCCCTTCCCGGGTTCTGTATAAAGACTAAGATGAAATTGTTTCAATAAGCTTTCCATTCCCTCTAGGTCTCTATAAATCGTCCGGGAGCTAACCTCTAATGTTTCTGCAATACTTTTTACAGTAACCAGATTATTTTGACCATCTAGGAGCATATCTAAAATTCGCTTTTCTCTTGCTGAAATATACAAGCACCACCCCTCCCAAATTCGTATACAAATGAATTCAGGTTATTTAAATTCGTTTTATTACTTATTCACACCCTAAATACTATATTAACGAAAAGTATTTTATCTTTTTCATTATTTAGAAAAAAGGTGTATAATTATCGTCCAAATAAACTTTTTTATTCTAAGTTTGCATGTCGCGCAAGCATTTGTTCATCCGATTGTTCCGTCTGTTCTTTCAAATCCATGATGACACTATCATAAATAAGCCATACCAACTGCTCAAACGAAGATCCTAAAGGTTGAATCGAAGTTGTCTTATCCGATTTATTATTTGACTTTGCTGTTACGCCAGGTACTTTAATAATCGTTTGAGCTTGTTTTCCAACAGAATTCTCAGGAAAAATGGTGACAGTAGCAATATCAGCACCTTTTTCATTAGCTTTTTCAGCCATTGATACCAGGCTTTTTGTCTCGCCCGATCCTGATCCAATAATTAATAAATCTCCTCGTCCTATTGATGGTGTTGTTGGTTCGCCCACAAAATAAACCATAAAACCTAAATGCATCAATCTATTGGAAAATGCTCGAGCTACAAATCCTGAACGGCCAACACCTGCTACAAAAATACGATTAGCATTCAAAATAGCTTGGCTAAATTGCTGAATCTGTTTTTGTTCAATACTCTTTGCGTCTTCCTTGAGTTCTTTAATAATGGCTAATAAATTTTCTGGTTGAGACATTTTATTTTTCTCCTTTCCCCATAGCTTCTTTAATTACTTTAGCTTCCGTTGATGGATTTTCAGCATGCGTAATGCCAGTTCCTACAATAATAACGTCAGGCTGATAAGAAACATAGCTATTCACCGTGTGGCTATTAATTCCACCTGCTACAGAAACCTTTGCTTTTGCTACGTTTTCACTTATAATTTTTAAATCGTCAATCGGATGCCTTCCTATGGATTGTTGGTCAGCACCAGTATGCACCGCAATATACTGAGCATTAATGCTTTCCATTTCATGCACTATTTTCGGCAAATCTTCAACACAAATCATGTCGACAACCATCTGCTTGCTATGTTTGTCAGCTGCTTTCATCACCCCTTTTGCTGTTAATATGTCTGTTACGCCTAATACCGTTACATAATCAGCGCCAGCATCATAGGCCATATCAGCTTCAAGATAACCGCCGTCCATAATTTTTAAATCTGCTAATATTTCTTTTTCGGGAAAATATCGCTTGAACTCTCGAACACCTCTCATCCCTTCCCGCATGATTAAAGGTGTACCAATTTCAATAATATCAACGTTTTCCCTAACTTTTTCTGCCATTAAAAGTGAGTCAACTAATGTCATATCATCTAAAGCTAATTGTAATTTCATTTCTGTTTTCTCTCCTTGTTATTTATTTTGTATAAGATTATGAAAATGTGATAAAACGTTGGTATACGTTTTTGAATTCTTATCAATCTTTGTATAATGAAGAACAGCTTGTTCAATACCGTTATCATTAATATAATCATTCATTTCGACAGCCTGGCTGTCTTCTGGATTTTTAAACAGTAATGCAGCCGCAATGCCTCTACACAAATAGGTATTTTCCATCCCAAACTTTTCGCATTGCAAAGCTGGCGCTACTAAACGATCAGTCGAGTCCAATTTACGAATGGGGGAACGGGCAACGCGTGTAATTGGATCTTGAATACCTTCAGTCATAAATCGACCTAACACAAACTGAATATAATCTTCTAAATCTTTCTTGCCGAAATTATATTTAGCCAAAAGCATGTCAGCCGATTCATGAACTGCCGCTAACACCTGCTGATAAATAGTCTTATCTGCCAAAGCATCCTGAACATTATCATAACCTTTAAGATAGCCCATATATGCAGCATACGCATGACTACAATTCGTTATATATAACTTCCGCTCTAGAAATTTATGCAAATTATCTGTATATATCGCCCCTTTAATCGGTTCAGAATTCGGGTTTGCCAATTTGTCTCTTTCAATGACTAACTCATAGTTTTTCCCAATATCAACAGCTCTTTTGCCATCTACCAATTTTCCAAACACCATCCGGTCAACCGCTGCATTAGGAAAACTAGCAATTCGATTTAGCTCTTGCTCTGTGATATCAACACCGCAATTTAAAATTTCCCGTTTCAACATATCTGTAGCAAATAGCGCATTTTCACATGCAATCACGTTAATTTTCTGATCAGTCTTTGCCATTCTTTGTTTTAGTCCTTTTGCCAATATATGGGCAATTTTGGGCAAGTTATCAGCCCAAACGGAAGTTGTCACGATTGTACCATTGACAATCATATCGATAACGCATTGCTCATCCTCCACAGGAGAAATCGCCTGGACATAATCAATCACTTTCTTTTCATAGTTATTATCAATCAGATATAAGTCATAACTATTTGTTTCGTTAATTTGTTTAACTAATTGCTTGGATACCTCAACAAACGTGACTTGATACCCTGTAGCATGAAGTAAGTCGCCGATAAAACCTCTACCAATTACACCCGCACCAAAATGAACTGCATTATTCATTCTATTGCCTCCAATAAATTCATAATATCTTCCTTAGAGGACGCTCGTCTCATTTTTTCGATATTTTCTCCTTCTGCACACACTAAAGCAATATTACTCAAAATATCCAAATGCTCATCACCTTTTCCTGCAATACCTATAATGACGTAAGCTTTTTTCCCTTCTCCAAAACTGACACCTTTCGGTACTTGAATAAATGAAATTCCTGATTGAATAATTTTATTCTGCGAGTCTTCAACACCATGCGGTATGGAGACATGATTTCCAATATAAGTGGATGTTACCTCTTCTCGTTTTAGCATGTCATCAATATACGCTGTGTTCACATAACCGTGATCAACTAGAATCTGCCCCGCTGCTTTAATGGCTTCTTTTTTATCTGTAAACGATGCATTTAAAATAATATTTTTCTCGTTAAATATCTTTTTCATAATACTGAATAGCTCCTTTAAATACACTTTTTCCTCACTAACTGTTTGATTACTATAATTTTATTAGTAAACACTAATAATGTTATTCTATAAAACTTTATTCTCTAGATGCTTCGATATCCTGTATGATATTGTCATACTCATCATTGTTTAAAAAGTCTTTAATGGGAACAACTGGAATATCTTTATTAGGCGACATCTGTTTAGCTCGATCTTCTAATATTTTATTAGTTATGATTAAATCGACATCATTTGGAATCGAATTGACGGTAACACTGTCAACATCAACATCTAGCTTGGCCTTTTCCACCTTTTTCCGCAAAATAGAGGCTCCCATGACACTTGATCCCATTCCAGCATCGCAAGCGATTACAATTTTATTAATCGTTTTCCCTTCAAGGTTCTCTTTCAAATTTTCTTTTTCTCTCTCATAATTATCACTATCAACAGTATCTTCTGTTTCTTCATTTGATTTACTTTCATTATTTTCTTCTAAATCTATAGATTCTCCACCTTCAGTTTGCCCGTTACTTTTTGCTTTATCTCTTTTTAATATAAAGGCAACAACAACAAATGAAGCAGCCGCTGAAACAGTATACGCTAGTATATTGGTAATCATAGCACTCTGGGGTGACATTAAGATTAATGAAATGATACTACCTGGCGAAACCGGCCCTGTTGTCCCACCATTAAACAATCCTAGTACAAGAAGAGCGAGCCCATTTCCAATAATCGGACCTAATATAACGCTTGGTTTCATTAATGCAAATGGAAAAGCTACTTCACCTATACCGCCAAACAGTTGAATTGGACTAGCTGCTGCTGCTGATCGTTTCGTTACGCTCCCTTTAGCAAAGATACTGAAAGCAAGTACGACACCAAACCAGTTACCGCCGTTTCCTTCTACTAAAAATAATACTGATTTACCTACATCCTGCACTTGCTCAATACCTAGTGGAATCATAATGCCGTGGTTAACCGCATTGTTAAGAAATAATACTTGAGCAGGTGCAACGAAAATACTTGCTAATGGAAGTAATTGCTCTTCCATTACCCATTCAACCCCATTAGATAGAATAGTAAGTATGAACGTAAATATCGGATTGACAATAATGAAACCGACTACCATTAACAATGCGCCAATAATACCTAGAGAGAAAGTATCCATTAACATTTCTAACCCAGGTTTTATCTTTCTTTTTAGTATAGGATCTAATTTTTTAAAGATTAAAGCTGATAAAGGCCCCATGACCATACCGCCGATTAACATGGTAATATCTGCTCCAATAATAACGCCAATTGTTCCTAGCGCACCGGCTACACCCCCACGTTTTCCATATACGTTAAATCCACCTGTATACCCAAGTAACAATGGAAGCATATAAGTCATCGTGGGATCTACCAGTTCGGCAAGATGTTCATTCGGAATCCAGCCATCAGGTATGAATAATGCTGTCAACAGTCCCCAAGCAATAAAGGCACCAATGTTTGGAATAACCATTGAACTTAGAAAATTACCCATCTTTTGGATTTTAGCCTTTAGCGATCCCTTTTGTTCTTTATCTTGAAGCGTGGCATCCATTTTTAAACCCCTTTCATATGAAATTGAACTGTTCTATAAAACAAGTTCTATCTTTATGCTATTACAGCCTAATTGCCCATTCAATCTATATAAAAGGCAATCTTGTCATAAAAATGATTGACATACGTTAATTATAAAAATATCCAATTTTTACTTTTATAATTTACTTATGAAAAATAATATTAGAGAAATTGTTGATTTAATGAATGACTAAATCAATATTTTCAGATATTTCGCTCAACACAGAAACTCCCTTGAGATTTCATATGGAGAAATCTCAAGGGAGTTTCTATTTAAATGAGCAGGTTTTAATATCTACAAACAGACAATATTTCATTTTATATGATTAACATATAGTTTTTTCCACCCTACTCCCCACCATTATAATTATCATAAGATATAGCAGGAATATTATTGTTAATTTTCCGATTAATAGAAACAACATGTTATTCAAAGAACGATTGACGTATGGACAAGAAATTTTAATCATGTGAAACGGTTTTATGATTATGGAAGTACTATTCGGAAAGTAATGTACACCACGAATGAAGTAGAAAGCATTCATTACAATTTTCGAAAAGCAACAAAAAGAGCATTCTCTAATGAGAATGCCCAGTAGAAAGTATTTTTTTACGAATTAGAGAACTGGAATCCAAGTAGCAAGTCGATTATATCCCAAACTGGATAATGGTTATAAACCAGCTTCTTCTTCATGATGGGTTAAAAGATAGGGTGTTAAAGTACCTTGAATAATTAGAAACTTACACACTTTATTTGACAAACCTTGAAAACTTCTTTTCTAGTGTCCAATTTCGTGACACAAATCATAATCAATTAAACACAGTTACCCTGCCAATTCCCTAATCTGAGCAATTTTTTCTTCAGAAAATAATTGGTCAAAACTACCATCAACTCGAACACCTGCACCGAAATGGAGGGCATCCGACTGAACAGTTTTATGAAAAATATCTATTTTATCCGGACACAAGCCGCTTCCAGGCATAATGGCTAGACTACTATTCTTAGTATATGATACCAAATCAGCAAGACGTTCAATAGCATCTGTTGCCTTATCTTTCCCACCAGAAGTAAGTATCGTTTTTATTTTTTTATATTTTAAAAGCACTTCTAGCGCAACAAATTGATCATTTACTTCATCAAATGCCCGGTGGAAAGTAACTTCCATTCTATCTTCAGCATTCAGTAAACAGTGTAATTGGCCCTCATTAATGACACCATTCTCTGTTAACGTACCTATAACAATCCCATTTGCACCAGCCTGCTTAATAGCACGAATATCTCTTAACATCACATCAATATCCACATCACTGTATACGAATGATTTTCCATGCGGTCGTACCATGACATTGATAGGTATATCCACCGCATCTACAGCAGCTTCAACAACGCCAATACTGGGGGTCAAGCCGCCTTCCGCCATCTCAGCACATAATTCAACTCTGTCAGCACCAGTATTTTCAGCATCTATCACATCATTTACACTTGTCCCGATTACTTCAATTAACAATTTATATTCCACCTTTTTTCGCTTCAAATAATACCATTTCATATAATAACCGTACCCCGTATCCAGATGCACCAGCAGTGTAATAACTTTGTATTTTATGCGGTGTCATTCTGTTTGCCATATCAATATGTACCCATTTATTCGTATCATCCATAAATTGTTTCAAAAATAATGCCGCCATAATAGAGCCGCCGTACGGCGTGTTACTCATATTATTCACATCTGCGACATCGGTTTGCAAATGTAACATGTAATCTTCGTATACAGGCAATGGCCATACGTAATCTCCACAATCCTCGCCCAATTGTTTGTAGTCCCATAAAGCTGATTCATCATTACTAAAAATACCAGCTGCTTTTAAACCAAGTGCCCCACCGATACTGCCAGTTAACGTAGCAATATCAATCACTTTTTTCGCACCAAGCACTTCCTGGGCATACAGCATGCCATCTGCCAAAATTAACCTTCCCTCAGCATCTGTATTACCGATTTCTACATGAATACCATTCCGGTAACGTATCACATCAGAGGGAAGCATTGCGTTACCATCCGCCAGATTTTGCACCATTGGTATAACTGCTACAATATTAACTTGAGTTTTAGATTTTTCCAGTAATTTCATTGCCCCAGCCACAGCCGCAGAACCAGCCATATCCATTTTCATCTCACCAATATCGCTACCTGACTTGGCATTGATACCGCCTGAATCAAATGTTACTCCTTTTCCAACCAGTGCTATTTTTTCTTTTTGTTCTGCACGATTCAAAGTTAAAACTACTAACTTTGGTGGATTGCTGCTTCCTTTTGCAACAGCATGAATACCTGGAAAGTCTATCTCTAACAAGGTTTCATCTTCTATAATTTCTACTTTGACATCTGTTTCAGCAAATTCTTGTCTTAATTTTTCTGCATAAACCGTCGGCGTTAATTTGTTTGCAGGCTCATTACAAAGGTCACGTGTAAAATGAACCGCATTTGCCTTATCTTGTGCTATTTGATTCAAATTCTCAAAATTTTCTTCTTCAGAAACTAGCTGCAACACAGGTAGTGGATGACTTTCCTTTTGATAAGTTATAAATTGGTATGCTGCCAAATGCCATCCTTCCATAAAGCACTGGATAACTTCTTGTTTATTTAATTTACCAGACTGCAAAACTATTGAAGAAAAGTCAATCTGTATTTGGTCACTTGACAATTTTGCCAGCTCTTTCCACGCAAAACCACCAAGTAAGCGAATATCTTCAAAACTAAGCAATGATATTCCCAGCCCTAAATAGCAATACATTTGATTTTCTTTTTGCAATAATCCTATCTGACCAAATTTCAATTCTTTTATAAATGTTTCTTCTTTTTTTACAGGTACAATATGAATCTGCATTTTTAGACTCCTCGCCTTGAGCTCTAATTTATAACAACGATGGCCTGCATAATTTATAATATTCTCTATAAATTATGCAGGGACCCAAGTAAAATTATCTCATTATTCTTCTATACGGTAATCAAGCTTATCATAAGGAAACATCGGTCTCATAATACGTTTATATGATCGAGTTTGTTCAATCTCCTGATTAGTAGGACCTTCTGTTAAAGACATAATACAAAAAGGTGAAATACCTTTAAAATCCGGAGAGATATATCCTTGTTTTACAACGAACAGATCAAAATCTTCTATATTAATATTAGAATCCTCAAATTGTGATAAATCTGTATAACTCAATGATTCCCCTTCAACTACTACACTAATAGGTTTATCATCAATTTTAACTGTAATAGCTTTGCCCATATCGGAGTTAATTTCATATCGACTATTCACGACACCAACGGATGTAATAGTACCCGTGATGTAAACGGGTTTAGATAATTCGTCCATGTCCATGCCCAAATCAAATTTCACATGTGTACCAACTTCTTTACCTAGCAAATCCGTATAACTGTCTTTATCAATGACACCAGCAACAAGGATATTTTTTTCATTATAATCTTGCTTTTCCATCAACTGGCGCAAAATAAAGTTACTGTAACCATCACCGCCAGCACCACAGTTATCTCCAGAATCAGTTACAAAAACAGGCTTACCATCATATTCAATAGCTCTTTGTAATGCTTCTTGAGGTTGATCAACAATACCGTGGTAATGGAACTGGAATCTTCTCGCTACAACAAAATCATAAATATTATCCGCAACTTCATTAGCATAGTCCAAATATTTATCATCATTTGGTACTACTGTAATCGAGCACCCTAATTTATCACCATCTTGTTCCAAATAACCAATATGAAACGATGCAGAAAGAATTCTTGAATCAGATTCTGCCTCGTCTAAATAATGATTAATCGATACCATTGGTTCATCAGTTGATACAGCTCTTTCACCGCCAATCATAATAGGTACTTTCCGATATACAGGTGTTATACTTCTTCTATTTTGTAATAAATCAACCAACATTTTTGCCGTAATGCGATGAGTTTCTACTACGTCTGTATGTGGAGAATGCCTGTATGTTCTTACAATCGTCGTATTATCAACCAAATTCTGTGATAAGTTTCCATGAGGGTCCATCACGACAGCAATTGGCATGTATGGCCCTGTAATTTTACGAATCTCCTGTAGTATCTTATGTTCCGCAGAATTTCCTTCTAAATCCAACACTTTACTTGCCCCATGCAAATAGAGAAAAATCCCATCAATTTCATGTAGATGCTCTTTTACTTTCACAGTCATTCTGTGTAAAATAAAATCAAACGCATCCTTCGTAATTAAACCGCCTGGATGTCCATTCGCATATAGACTTGACACCAGCTCGATTCCCGCATCTTCAAAAATATCTCTTACATTCATCGCATTAATAGAGTCTTTTCCATATCTAAACACAAAGTTCTCAAAATCCATATTCTGATAGGAAAATTCATTAGATTCTGAATTGAAATGACCGGTCAATACTTTCATGTTATATCCTCTCCTAAACAAAAATTATTGTTATTATGATTGGTTTTCTCCATACAAATGACAGGCAACTTGTGTACCACTGTTCAGTGTCTGCATCTCCGGTACTATCTTTTTACATACATCCATAGCGAAAGGACAACGCGTATGAAACTTACATCCTGCAGGCGGATTAGCTGCATTTGGTATTTCACCTTTTAAAACAACCCGTTCTCGCCCAAGTTTCGGATTCGTGTCAGGGACGGAAGAAAGAAGCGCCTGTGTATATGGATGTTTTGGATCCTCAAAAAGCGTATCCCTTGATGCTATTTCTACAATATTCCCGAGGTACATGACAGCCACATTATTACTGATATGGTCTACAACACTTAAATCATGAGAAATAAACAAGAATGTTAAATCAAATTTCTCTTGTAAATCTTTTAACAAGTTTAAAATTTGTGCCTGTACCGAGACATCCAGCGCGGATACCGGTTCATCCAGGATGACTAATTCAGGTCTTAATACCAGTGCTCTTGCAATACCAATTCGTTGTCTCTGACCCCCACTGAATTGATGCGGGTATTTTTCTAGATGTTGACTTCCAACACCACAAATATCTAATGTCTCTTTGACAATCTTTTCTCTTTCTGACTTCGACATTTTTGGGTAATGAATGTTTAGCGGTTCAGCAACGATATCTTTTATTTTCAAATGGGGACTCAATGATGCATAAGGATCTTGAAATATCATTTGCATAGGTTGTCTGAAGGTACGCCAGACAGTTTCATTTTCATGTGTTAAATTATTGCCTTTAAAAATAACTTCACCACTATCCGCTTCAATTAAACCATTTACTAGTCGTGCCAAAGTAGATTTACCACAGCCAGATTCCCCAACAATGCTTACAGTTGTCCCTTTTTCAATAGAGAATGAAACATCATCCACGGCTTTTACATATTTCTTTTCAGCAAACCACCCTTTAGATATTTTAAAATATTTCTTTATATGTTTAATCTCAAGTACTGAATTAGACGTCAACCTTCTTCCCTCCTTCATATCCACCCTGATACAGCCAGCATCTATGTTCCCGATTTCCCTCATCTTTTATCAAATTCGGTTCTTCCTCTCTGCATATATCCATTACATGTGGGCATCGTGCCGCAAACTTACATCTCCTTGGCATGTTTGCAGGGTCTGGAACTTGACCAGGGATGGCATGTAGTCGAGATTGTTTCAGGCCAATTTTCGGCATGGACTTTATTAACCCTTCTGTATATGGATGTTTGGGTTTTTCAAACACTTCAGCTGTTTGTCCTTCTTCTACAACTCTTCCCGCATACATGACAATTACTCTGTCACACACTTCAGATACAACTCCAAGATCATGGGTAATCATTAATATTGTTGTATTTTGTTTATTACGTAAATTTTTCATTAACTGTAATATCTGTGCTTGAATAGTTACATCCAGCGCTGTTGTAGGTTCATCAGCAATCAGAAGCTCTGGATTACAAGACATCGCCATGGCAATCATTACTCTCTGGTTCATTCCTCCAGATAATTGATGCGGGTACTCATTCATAATACTTTCTGCTCTTGGAATACCTACTGATTCCAGCATACTTATTGCGTATTTTCTTGCTTCTTCTTTCGAGTATTTTAAATGTAGCATAATCCCCTGCATCAGTTGTCTACCTATTTTTAATACAGGATTTAAAGAAGTCATTGGATCTTGGAAAATCATAGATATGCTATTCCCGCGAATCTTACGCATTTTCTGTTCTGATAATTGTAATAAATTTTGATCATGAAACCATACTTCGCCATTCTGTATGATTCCGGATGTTCCTTTTAAAAGCCGCATAATGGATAAAGAGGTAACACTTTTTCCACAGCCTGATTCTCCAACAATACCGACGATTTCACCTTTATTAACAGCGAAGCTTACACCACGGACAACTTGAGTAGCTTTATCATCTGCTACAAAAGCTGTTTTCAAATTATTTACCTCTAATAAACCTGCCATATTAATAACTCCCTTCAATTCCTTGTTTTCGGATCCAGTACATCACGCAATCCGTCACCAAACAAGTTCAGCACTAACACCGTTATAAACACTGCCAAGCCAGGGAAAAATATTAGATGAAATGCATGTCCAATATAATCTCTTGAAGCGCTTAACATCGCTCCCCATTCTGGTGAAGAAGGTGACGCACCTAAACCAAGGAAACTCAGACTAGCAGCAGATATAATTGCCCCGCCAATATTCATACTGATATAAACAATGATGGTAGAAATGGTTTGCGGAAAAACATGTCTTAAAATAATCCTTCTCTTTTTTGCGCCAATTGACCTTTCTGCTTCTATAAATAGTCTCTCTTTAATTTCTAGTGTTTCTCCTCGAACAATTCTGGCAAAAGACGGAGTTGAGAAAAAAGCAATTGCAATTATCACATTTTTCATTCCCGGTCCTAGGATCGCAACCATCCCAATAGCAAGTACCAAATCAGGAAAAGCAAATAGAATATCACAAGCTCTCATAATCACTCTGTCCACCCATTTTCCAAAGAAGCCGCTGATCAGTCCTAAAATGGTTCCGGCTACTGCCCCTAATAATACTGCTGATACACCGACACCAAGTGATAGTCTTGCACCAACAATCAACCGGCTTAATACATCTTTACCAAATTCATCGGTGCCAGCCAAATGCTGCCATGAAGGACCTTCCAGTATACTATCGTAATTTGACTCCTGCGGATCATATGGTGTAATCCAAGGTCCAAATATAACAATCAACAACAAGAAAATAATGATGTAAAGGGAATATAAAGCTAATTTATTCTTCTTAAAAGAACGGAACAACATTTTGAAATTGGACTCTTTTTTTTCCTCCACAAATTGCATCTGATCTGTAGTTACCTGTGTTTCAGACACCAGAACACCTCCTTAGATGTTGAAATAATCTGTGCTGACTTTATCTTGCATCTTCCAAAATGTGAATATTTGTTATCAGTTATATCTAATCTTTGGATTAAAGAATCCATATAAAATATCAACAATTAAATTCACTAGTATAAACTCTAAAGAAAAAATTAGCAGTAAAGATTGTACAACCGGATAATCTCTAAATTGTATAGAATCAATGAGTAACCTTCCCATACCAGGGAAAGAGAAGACATTTTCTACTACAATAGAACCGCCCAACAAAAAACCAAACTGAAGTCCTGCTATTGTAAGCACTGTGATCATCGATTTTTTCAGTGCATGCCCAAAAATGATTGATTTTTCACCGAGTCCTCTTGACCGTGCTGTTCGAATAAAATCTTCCTGGAGTGTCTGGACAAGCGATGATCTTGTAAATCTAGTAATCATAGCCATAATTCCTGCACCAAGGGCAAAAGATGGTAACACATATCCCTTCCATGTCTCGATACCACCAGCAGGAAAAATATTAAATTGTACTGCAAACAATTGAATCGTCACCAAACCTAACCAAAAGTTAGGCACTGAAATACCTGATATAGCAATTATAGTACCAAAATAATCTGGCCAGCGGCCTCTAAACACTGCCGAGATAACTCCCAGCAAAATGCCAAACAACGTTGCCCAGCCAATACTCAATAAGGACAGTTGTAATGAAGGCAAAAATCGTTCTCCAAATAGTTGTGATACAGGCGCATTGGATCGTAATGATTGTCCCAAATCTCCTTGGAACAATTCTTTCATATATATGAAGTACTGTTCCAATATAGGTTTATCCAGTCCAAGATATGTACGGAGCGCTTCTACTTCAGCATTGGTTGCATCCTTTCCAGCCATTAACCGTGCTGGATCACCCGGTATAAGATGAATAAATATAAATATTAGAAATGACACTGCGAGGAGAAGCGGAATTAATCCAAGTATTCTTTTTACAATGTATCTACCCACATCAACACCTCCTTAAGTGGTTTAAATATTCAGTGTATTATAATCTGTTTTATTAATAGCCGAGATGCACCTAAATAAAGCTAGTGCATCTCTGATACTTTTAATTCCTTACTCCCACTCAATATCTCTTAAATAAAAGTTTCCGTCAGCAGACCTCCAAATCCCTTTCAATCCCTCTTTCATAGCTGTAGGCTCTTCGTCAACTGCTGTAAATAACCACGGAGCATCATCCCAAAGGACTTCTTGTAATTCTGCATATTTTTCTGCAGCTTCATCTTCATCTTTCGCGTGGAGCCCTTCATCAATTAGCTTGTCTGCCTTTTCATTATCATAATAAGCTGTATTGGAACCATTGGGAGGAAATGAAGAACTGCTAAATAATGGATTCGTAGCATTGTCAGCATCACCAACTTGAGAAGACCAGCCAACATACCACATCTCTACTTCAGAATCCTCCGCAGATTCTGGTTTGTTGATTTCATCTGAAAGCGTCCCACGCTCCATTTGTTTAATCTCAACATCTATACCGATTTTTCCTAATTGTTGTTGAATAAATTGCATACCTCTTTTATCCTTACTTGAATCGCTCCCCCAAATTTCCGTGGTAAATCCATCTTCATAGCCTGCTTCAGCTAATAGTTCTTTTGCTTTATCAAGGTCATAGTCATAAGGTTCCTGACCTTCATAAAAAACGTTTGTAGCAGGAAGAACTGAATCAGAGGCAACTCCATAACCATTTTTGACTACTTTGACAAAATCTTCTTGATTAAGCGCGTAATTCATTGCTTGCCTGACTTCTTTTTTATTAAATGGTTCTTTACTTGTATTAATTGTTGCATAGTTCACGTAAGTAGACTCTACGGTAGATACTTCAATATTATCTTCCGCATCAAGAGATTCTACATCGTTAACAGGGACAGGGAAAATATAGTCTGTCTCACCTGTTTTCAACATTGCAATGCGCGAACCATCTTCCGGAATTGGTTCAAATGTCACCTTATCTATCTTAGGTAATCCTTCTTCCCAATAGTCTTCATTTTTTATTGCTTCAAGATAATCTCCATGACTCCATTTTTCCAATACAAACGGACCTGTACCTGCAGACTCTTCACCGAAATCAATATCCTTTTCTAAAGCATCAGGGCTTACCATGCGAATCATACCGATTTTATCAATAAATTGACTGTTAATATTATTTAAAGTAACTTCGACTTCATAGTCATCTGCTACTTCAACTTCCTCTACATTTCTTAAACTCTTATAATTATTCAATGACCCTTCTGAATCAATAATACGATCTAAATTTGCCTTTACAGCTTCAGCGTTGAATTCTGCACCATCAGTAAATGTTACGTCATCTCTCAACTTAAAAGTATAAGTTAATCCATCATCTGAAATATCATAATCTGTTGCTAATAACGGCTGAAGTTCTCCATCTTTATCAGGTGTAAACATAGACTCATAGATTGCATATTGCACACTAATATCGATACCAGAACTGCCATTATGCGGATCCATTGTCTGAATATTTTCTTGGAAAGCAACAGTTACCTCATTCTTATCTGTATCTCCATCACTACCTGTACTATCTCCTTCTTCTGAAGAGCCGCTTGTTGCACAAGCAGAAAGTAAAAACATAGCAATCGTTAATAAACAAATACTAGTAAATAAATTTTTCAATCAAATCACTCTCCTGTTAGATACTTTATAGTTTGTTGATATTTGCGCCCTTATATAAAGCGCTTTCTTTTTTAGTTATGAAGAAAAAAAGAAGTATACCATTTATACCAACTCCTTTTCATAATTTAATTGGTTAATATATTCTCTTTGAGATTGCATTCCTGCCCCTAAGATGACACCATTTTTTCCAAGCCTAGATATTTCAATTGTTGTGGAATCACTAAGCGGTAACCAAATCCGGTTCCTTGACTCTTTTAAAATTCTATCCTTTAAATAATCGGTTTGTTCTATCAACTTACCAGTTAAAATAACCTTGTCAGGGTTATTCATGCAGACACTATTATTCACTGTAATGGCTGCATATGTAATCGCTCGTTCCAGTATGTTCACCGCCCATTTATGCCCGTATTGAGCAGCTTCAACAATATCTTCCAGACTACTGGCATCAGATTGCTTAGAAGCTTCCTGAATGAGAAAACCTTCAGCAACATAGGTTTGTAAACAACCAATATTACCACAAGTACAAAGCATTCCATTTGGATTAACTATTGTATGGCCAATCTCCCCCGCAGCATTTAGAAAGCCACGGTAAACATCGCCTCCAACAATCAAAGCAGATCCAACACCACTTCCAAAATCAATTACAACAATTGTATGTTCTATTTTATCTTTGCGAAACATTTTTTCGGCATATGCTTTTAACTTCAATTCATTATCCACGAGTACTTGAAACGGCAATACTTCCTGAAGTTTTTGCCCAAACGCCGCGTTTTCCCAACCTAGTTGAGCGGATTTTACAACTACGCCATTTTTATTATCCACCCACCCTGGGATTCCAACACAAACGCCAATAATCTTATTCCTACTAAGATGATGCGTTTCAATAACTTGAAATATCGTTTGTTTTAAATATGTAATAACTGTTTCTGGTGAATCCTTTACTTCTTTTTCTATTTCTTCTGTAATGATTGCTTTACCAAGAAAATCGAAAAAACCAAGTCTAATCTTCTTCTCATCCAATTCCACACCGATAGATATTAATGAATCTGGATTAAGTGAAAGTAGTGTTGCTTTCCTGCCTACCCCTGTCGTATATTGGTTTGTTTCTTTTACAAGGCCAATGTCTATAAGCGAGGTAGTAATGCGAGAAACAGTAGTTGGGCTCATATTTGCAAGTTTTGCTAATTTTGCTCTAGCAATTAATTCATGTTCCTGTATCAAATCCAATATAAGATTTTGGTTCTCTCTCTTTATAAAATCCTGATTTTTCTTCATAATCATTAACCCCCTTTTATTTTCATCATTGGAGTAATTAACAATAAAAATGGAGAATTTTATTGTTTAAACCGCTTACAAATGATGAAATGACAATTATTTTCTCCAGTGATGTTATTGATAGTATATATAAGCACCTTATGAATGTCAAACACTTTTTGTATTTTTCTTTCTTTTTAAAAATTTAAAAGTTCGGCGCTTCTATATACTATCAATCTTTCTAATATCAATTTTCAAAAATATTTATAGATTGTATTTTCAAATTTAAAGGTTCTCCAGGATGAGTTGGATTGGCCAAAGTAATATGAATTGGTGTCACCTTATTTTCTACCAATTGAAGCGGTCCTATACTAGAATCGTTTAGCTGTTTTCCCATCTTCTCATACATTGTATCTCCAATTTTTATCTGATATGTTTTATTTTCGTCAAAATGACCGTGGACTTTGAGGCTGATTTTATTCATATGCTTTTGTATAAAATAGGCAGTATAACGTACGGCAACTTGTTCCATGCTCGTATAATTTCCCCGTTCATGATAGCCGTAATATACATACAAATCATCAACTGTTAACTCATAATTTCCTTCATTGACTAATAATGTATGATTTGGCAGCACTTCCAATGCGCCGTTTAGTACTACTTGCACAACTGGTAAAACAGGATCTTTAAGTTCATCAGAAAAATGGATAGTCAAGGTATCCTCTTTTTTTGACCAGTTTAATTCTTTAGAGGTGTTATTTTCTGTTACTTTAAACACATCATTTAACACTCCATATAATTTGAGTGTTTTATTTTCTGGAATATGTTCTATAATTAAATAAAGTGCGTTATCTTTATATTTTATTTTCCCCCAATCATGTCTATCCAATAAAGTATTCTGTGCTTTCAATACTTCGGGATGGCGTTCAATCCATTTCCCCATCTCCCGCAATACATCCGCTTCAAATGCAACGATAGATCCATCACCACGTGGACCAATATTTAATAGGTAATTATCTCCGCCACTCAAAGCTTTTAAAAGTTCTCTTACCTTTTTATTTTTGCCTTCCCGCACTTGCCATTTTCTATATCCCCATGTTTCTTGGTATATGGAAGCTGGCGTCTGCCATATAACATCTAAATTAACAGAAGGGACTTCATTATCACTAAGCGTTCGAAATTCCCCCATATTGTTCCATATACGACTATTAATCATTGCATTTGGCTGGTAATAATGCACCAACTCTATAAATTTACGACTTTGCTTTTGTGATGGAGATGACATATCAAACCAAATTTCGCATATATCACCATAATTGGTTAGCAGCTCTTTTAGTTGTGTTTCAATTATTTCTTCGATACTTTGTGGAATTGTATTATTATTATCTTTATCAAAAGAGTGCCCTTGATGCCAATCTACCAATGAAAAATAGATGCCAAATTTCAACCCATGACGTTCGCAAGATTCTGATAATAATTTCAATGGATCTTTTCCATAAGGCGTTTGGTTTACAATATTATAGTCCGTCGTCGCTGTATTAAACATACAAAATCCATCATGATGTTTCGTCGTCATAAGAACATACGTCATACCAGCATCTTTTGCTAATTGACATATTTCATCAGGGTCAAAATGTTCGGCAGTGAAATGATGGGCTACCTCCAAATAATCCGATTTTGAAATATTCGCCCACATCTGAATCTGTTCACTATATCCCATTTCCACGGGTTCATTTTTCCAAATACCACCTAATTCCGAATACAATCCCCAATGAATAAACATACCATATTTAAGCTCTTGCCAAGAACGAACTTTGGAATTGCTACTAAATGGTACCGCACCAAAAATCCCCTTCAACTTCTCTTCAGAAAATCTTTTCATTATACCAACTCCTATAATTAATTATTTCTGTGTAAAAGTATAAATGTATAATTTGATAACTTGTTCACAGAATTTTATTTATTATAACTTATTTTGATAATGAGTACCATTTTTGTATAAAATATATACATTTCTGCTTAACTTTATACAATTGATTTCATTCTAAAACTTAACGTTAAATAAATTACCCATTTACAAAAAAGCTTTTTCAGAAAGAGCATTAGCAGCCTCTTCTGAAAAAGCTTAGATATTTTTATCCCTTAATGCTGAAATATTTCTAAGTCTGCATTTATTTTTTCAGAAATACTTATTCACTCATTGTTTCCAGTCTATTTTGCTTTTTCATTGATAAATCAATTAAAGAGCAAAAGATTATACCTAATATGGCTGCTGATAACAATAAGAGGAAGCCACCGTGCCAACCAACAGTATCAATCATTATCCCAAAGATGGTCGTACCTGCTGATGCTCCAAAAATATAACTGATAAAACCGCGTAATCCAGTTGAAGCACCAACAGCAAAAGGAGGTACAACTTCTACTGCTTGTACGGATACTAAAAACATTGGTACATAAATCAAGCAGCCTACTATAGCAGCAAACAAGGTGACTGCAACCAATGAATTACTCTGCCAATAGCCTATAATTCCTAAAAAGATGATAACTAATGCGATAACAGCTGGAGGCATACGATAACCTTTAAAAATTTTATCTGATATATAGCCCGCTAATAAAGTGGAAGGGATAGCCGCCCATTCAAAAATGAAAAAGGCTACACTCATCTCCCCTTGTGAAAATTGTTTCACTTGAATTAAATAAATCGGAAGCCAACTTAAAACACCATATCGAACCATATAATTACAGGCATCTGCAAATGACGTATACCAAACATTTTTGTTTTTTAAAGCATAATTTTTAAAAATATACCAAAAGCTTCTATCCTCCGATGACTCTTCCAACTGCTCCTTCTTCTCTACATAATTTGCTTCTTCTTTACTATATTCATTGATTGGAGGAAGTCCTTCGTGTTTTGGCCTTTCTTTAACAAGCAAAAGAATAATCATTGCAAAAATAATGGCTACAGCAGCAGGGATTTGATAAGTAGCGATTTGCCAGTTATTAGACCCAAACATAGCGAATCCAAATCCAACGATAGGAGCCGCAATTCCTCCCCCTACATTATGTGAAATATTCCATACAGCACTAAGTGTTCCTCTTCGTTTATGCGGTATCCAATGGGCAAGTGTAATATAACTCGGCCCTACTCCCATCCCTTGAAAAAGACCAAGTATGATAACAAGAATCATGAATACCCAGAATGCTGTTCCAAAACCTAACATGATATTTACCATAGCCGCCATCAACAAACCAAAAGCCATAAATTTTTTAGGACTTGCTTTGTCAGCAAGAGAACTCATAATCCCTTTACTTATACCATATGCAATTAACATCGTACTGCTCAAAAAACCTATTTGAGCTGAGCTGAGATGCAGTTCTTCCTGTAAATAAGGAGTCGATAAAGCAAAGTTATTACGTATAATGTAATATGCCATATAACCTAAAAATATTCCCGCTAAAGATTGAAATCCTAAACTTTTATACTTCTTGGGTATTTCTTCTTCAGAAATTGATTTTTTAGCCATTTTTGGTTTTAAAAATGAAAACATTAAACCCCTCATTTCATGATAAAAAATGTATACTCTACCTACGTTCCTCTAAAACTTCATTGCTGTATTATCGAATCAACCTAATAATTATTGTTCCTCTTGATAATTCTCCCGTTTTCTAGTCCCCCCCAAAAGAAACCGCTTTCAAATAACTCGAATACATGACCCCTTCAATATATTTTTCATAGTTAGATTCTATAAAAAATTATCTAAGTTTAATCAAGTAACTATTATCCAGTTATTTTAATAAATGATAGATTTCTAAACTACTATGGATAAACTGTACTTTCACTCCCCAAATGACTATTTCCCATTTATGATATGGAAGAGTATATAACCTGAAATAGTATAACAATCCATTCACATCACCTCTTTAATAATTAATTATTCTGATATTAACACCCTTATCCTAGATTAGCAAAGCAATATTTTGATATCTACCACAGATACGACTCGTGTGTTATTAACTTTTATCTTATACTACATTTACGTGCCAACTTGTAAACAGTGATTTTCTTATAGAAACATCGTATATTTTCAGCCTCCTAAATGACAGAAATTTTCCCCATATACATTCCCAAATCACAAAGTTCACAAAATCAGTATGTGTAAAAAACAACATTTACCATATATCACAGTAATTCCATCTTCAAACAGATTCATAAGCTAATTACCCAATATTCACCAATTATATTCCGCCACAAAGTTTCCTATACTCTGAAAAAACATCTAATTCTAATGTACCTGATTAAAAAGTGGTTCATTTGATGGTGAAAAAACAGAAATTTTGACATAATTCGAGCAACAACATTAAAATAGGATAATATAACCAGTTATAAAATATCAGGAGGTCTTATTCATGATTATCGATTGGGCTACAACGCAAGTCTATAATACTATTATGTGTGTTGCAGCTGGCGTTGGACTATTATTAATTCTGAGATTTGGCTCACATTTAAATAACAGTAAAGTAGGACAATTAGAAGGTTGGGCTATTGGTTTTGAAATTCTAGGATTCATATTGACTTTAACCGGCGGTCATATGAGTTTAACCTGGCCACTTGCCCAGATTGGATTCCCTTTTGATGACATTATTTTTGGAGAACCCGCCCTAGCGTTTGGTGTACTGCTGCTTGCCGCTTCAATACTTTTATGGCGTAAATCAAACCTATACTTAAAACAGGGTATTGATATGAACGATCATAAAGCTGTTTCAAAAATGTTGTCAGAAGAATTGCCTGGCTTATTAAAACCACTATCCTATTTTGCAGCAGCAATGGGGCTTGCGCTTTTTGCAATTGCAATTGCCGGAGTTACTTACCAATTATTTGCAGCTCCACCAGAAGAACCTATTTCAGGGGCTTTTGCAGATTACCCATTAATGGAAGCTATATTTATTTCTGTTTTATATGTAATTATCGGTTTAGGCGCAGTATTATTTCCGTTTGCTCTTAAAAGAAAACCGAATCTTAATGTTGTCAAAACCATTAAATATTGTTGGAGACTCACTGGTGTCATTTTAGTTTTATTCGGTGTCATGAACTATTTTACTCACATCGGATTAATTGTTAATACCATGGAATAGTCAATCAAACTAACATCATATCAAATGATTCAGTGAATATATGTTTAAAAGGCTGTTACCAAATAGTTTTCAAATTGGTAACAGCTTTTATAGTGATATAATCAGTATATTTTAAATGCCTTAATAAGATCAGAAAAAGCGACACCAGCTTTGGTGTGAATGAAATCTTGCTTAATCGGAATAATAATATCAACGAATTACTTCGACAAAATGGGACTCTGGTTCATGCATTGCAATAACAAGAGGAAGATTTATTTCATTCCACCCCCTACCATCAACATAACAATAATCATCCACCATAGTAGAGCAAGCAATGAAAAGATTATTTTAAAAGAGCAGCAAATTCCTGCTCTTTTTCATTTTTCCTTTAGTCGCATTCCTTCCATCTATTCAAAACCTATATTTACATTAACAATCCTAGTCCCCACCCAAAGCTCTACCAACAGCTTCAATATAATCATAAAATTCCTCGGTCCGATTATCCCGGTTCTCAGAAGAGAAATCCCCATCCTCAAAAAAAGCCTGTCGTTGGGCAGTACTTATTTCTAATTGAATTCCCTTTTTCTGTCTATTTTGATTAACAATATTATCCTTCTCTTTCCCATTCAGTTCTTTCGGCGCATCACTTACTGAAAAACCAGCATTTTTTAGTTCTTTCTCCATTGATTGGGCTAACGCTTCATCCAGTCCGCCCAAATACGTGTGTTTTTCCAGTTCATCCTCATATCCATGGAGAGATACGGTATAGAAACTGTCTGACACAAGGTCTAAAGCTTCTGGTTCATCGAAATTTGTTGAATCAATATGCAGCTCTGTATTATTTGCTGCTTTTGTTCCTTGAAAAGAATAAAAGGTATATTCGCCCGCAGAAGCTAATTGTTCCGCTAATTCCGTTGTACCAGGCTCTATTCCTCCACCATGGATTGCTATGAATGCCACATCCGGATTTCGCTTTTCTGAACTAATCCTATAATCCGCTTCTTGCCTCTCATTTTGACGAAGTTCATTAAAATTTTTGTACGTATCGTTCCCGTTCGTTTCATTGGCTAGCAGCATTGCCATCACCACCACGACAACCGCTAGTCCCACAATAAAAAAGTTATTTCTTTTCATCGCTACGACCCCTATTTCAATTATGCTATTCCATCTTTATCATACTATAAATTGATAAAAGGAAAAATATGTGAAACAGCATCAATATACATACCACTCTAGAAATTCCTCAGCTTGAATCCCTTTCCCATTTACCATACTTTTCTGCCTTCCCCTTCCTACCTTCCCTTTTTAACCATTAAACGACCACCTGCTTTAGCAGGTGGTCGTTTAAGACGATAACAAACTATCCTATAATTCGTATTATCCCCCTCTATAAATTCCAAAGCCACAACTTACTTTTTAACAAAAAGCTCCTGCCAAGGATGAAAAATATAATTGGATGGTATACAATATGTGTAACTTGTGTTTCGTTGTATTTAATCGTTATTACATATAAAACTATTACTTTTCCAAAGAGGTGTCGTTTTTGTTTGCTAAAGAGAGACATGAAGAAATCGTAAAAATGATTCAAAAAGATCGTTCAGTGAAAGTATCTTATTTAATGAAGTATTTCGATGTATCATTTGAGACGATACGAAGAGATTTAGAATTTCTAGAAAAACAAGGATTTTTAACACGCGTCCATGGAGGAGCTGTACTGGAAGAAGTAAACAGCAGAGAGCTATCGTTTACAGTACGGGAATCTAAATTTTTAAAAGAGAAACAAGAAATCGCAAATAAAGCAGTAAGCTATGTTAGCGAAGGACAGTCCATTGCAATGGATGTGAGTACAACTAATACAGAATTTGCCAAGGCCTTAAAAAAACATTTTACACGTTTAACCGTTCTTACTAACTCCATGACAATTGCTCATGAGCTTTCAGAAATGCCTGATTACACCATCATTTTTGCTGGGGGGATTTTACGAAATCAAGAGCTTTGTACTGTTGGGGATTTTACGGAGGAATTTATCACCCAATTCCATATCGACACCTTTTTTATGAGTATTAGCGGAATCTCACTCACAAAAGGGTTAACTGACTACGGGGCTGGTGAGCTGCAGGTGAAAAAGAAAATGATGGATATAGCGCAAGATAAAATAGTGCTGGCAGATAGCAGTAAATTTGATATTGTATCTTTATTGAACGTATGTCCGTTTAACCAAGTTCATCGTATTATTACCGATTCCAACATAAGTGAAAATATATTGGATAAATACCGGGATGCAGGGATTGAAATTGTGTAACATGTTTTGTAATCCTTCCTATTCGACAGCTTAACGAAGGAAAAGCAAGTATTTATTAGCTTAGGTGGATAACCTAAGCTTTTTTCATGTCTTATCAAGCGAAATCGGAATATTTGAATTTTGACTTTAATGATATTTCCCTTATAATGTTCAAACATAGACACATAAATACACACAAACACAACTATAAAGCAAGTAAACGCACAAAATTGCTATAGTTGATTAGAAAAGAAAGGAGGGAAATCGTGAGTGTTGTTCAGATTAATGGGGTTGAGTATGAAATAGATTGTATTTTATTTGATAAAGATGGAACAATTATCGATTTTAATTTGTGGCTATACTGGGCAGATGCATTCATTGATATGATTGCTGAAAAGAGTGACGTTACCTACAACAAAAACTTACTGGCCGATGCATTAGGTTTTTCTTACAAAAACGGCATATGGGATCCAAAAGGACCGCTGGCAATTGGTTCACAGCAAGATTTGTTAACCATCCTAACATGGGGGCTTTATCAACAAGGGACCCCTTGGGACCAGGCATATAAAAAGGTCCATGATGCCCACCAGCTATTGGAAGATACTTTTAAAATGCACGCGTATATCAAACCAACGAATGGTCTACTTTCTTTTTTGCAGCAAGCCGAAAAACATGCCATCAAAATGGGCGTCGTTACTTCCGATAATTATAAAAAAACGCTGAAGCATTTAAATGCACTGGGTATTGCACACTACTTTTCAACCATCGTTGGCCATGATCTTGTCCACCGGGGAAAACCATATCCGGAAATGGTTTATTATGCTTGTGAACGGTTAAATGTTTCTCCAGAAAAAACGCTGATCATTGGCGATTCGAATGGCGATATGATACTTGGCAAAAACAGTGGTGCTTTAGCTAGTGTTGGTATTATTTCATCACCTGAAGCGCAAACCAATCATTTGCAGGATGCGGATTATATTATCAGCGATTATCAGACTATGACGTTGATAGAATCATAAAGAATAACGTTTCATCCGTCTAATTACGTCATCATTTTATAAAGAAAATAAACATGAATAAGGGAGAGATGATTATATGAAAAAATATCTTTTTCCACTTTTACTTCTTACATTGAGTTTGTTGGTTACTGCATGTGGCAGTTCTGGTGAGGCCAGTGAACCTAAAGGAGAAATTGATATTTACACCCATAATGATTCTGAGGAAATGCAGGATTTTGTAAAAGGTTTAAAAGATGAGACAGGGATTGAAGCTAACGTACTTAGAACATCCAGCGGAGAAGGCTGGAGCCGGATGCAATCAGAAGCTCCAGATTTTGGAGCGGACATGCAATGGGGTATGTTGCACAGCATTGCACTAAAAGCAGAAGAAGAGGACTACTTAGAACCATATGATTCCCCTACCTGGGAGGACGTACCAGATGAATTCAAAGATGAGGACGGAAAATGGTATGGATGGTCCTACTGGTTTAATTTATTAGGCGTTAATACAGACATTCTGGAGGAGAAAGGATTGGACAAGCCGGAATCATGGGAGGACTTACTCGATCCGCAGTATAAAGGAGAAATTGTATTGCCAGACCCAGGTACTTCAGGAACGGCTTACTTATTCGTTTCCACGATTATGCAGATTATGGGAGAAGAAGAAGGTTGGGAGTATTTAGAAAAGCTAGATGAAAATGTTGGTCAATACGTGAAATCTGGTGATGCTCCTGCACAAATGGTTGCTCAAGGAGAGTATGCAATCGGTATAACGTGGGATCAAGCTGTTTATAATCGGGTGGACGAAGGGTATCCCCTAGAAGCTATTATACCGGAAGAAGGAGTAGGTTATGATCTTGATGTTATTTGGATGTTCCAAGGAACCGAAAATCGTGAATTAGTCGAAGAAGCAATCGATTATATCGGCTCTGAAGAAGGAATGAAGAAATCCGCCGAACACCGGTCTATGGTGACGAAAAGTGGGATCGAAGGAACGGTAGAAAATATAGAAGATTATCTCATTGATTATGATGCCGTTTTGGCGGAAGAGAACCGCGATCGTATCATGAAACAATGGCGCGAAAATTTTTAAATGATAAGAGGTGATTATTGTGGCGGCAACACAGCCAATAAAAAATCAGTTACATCCGTCTCCTTCCATATGGAGGCGGTTCTGGTCTGAACCGTGGTTTGCGATTGCTACGATTATACTTGCTATAGCAATTTTGTTATTTATTGTTGCACCGGTATTTGCTGTGCTATTAAAAAGTTTCGGTATCGGAACGGGTACTTTAACGCTAGATTATTATAAAACATTTTTTCAAGCTCCTTATTATTGGGATGCCTTATTAAATAGTGTACTTTCGGCAATTATTACCACGATTATTGTGTTATTTTTGAGTATTAATATTGCATTATATGTAACACGTTCGCACAGTTCTCTAGCCAAATCGTATAAAGGTATTGCCTTGCTTCCGCTTGTTGCACCTCCTTTCATATTCTCGCTATCACTGATTATCTTATTTGGGAGAAATGGAATCGTGACCGATTACGTTAATCAAATAGTTGGTGCGGAGTTCAGTATTTATGGTTTTTGGGGAGTTGTATTAGCACAGATTATTGGTTACTTTCCGATTGGCTATATGCTGGTAGAAAGTACGTTTCGGAATATGAATGCTGATTTGGAGTATGCTGCCCAGGATCTTGGTGCCAGTCAACGGAAAGTAATCACTGGAATTACATTACCGTTAGCCAAATCTGGCATTGTTAAAGCAGGACTGCTTGTATTTGTAATGGCTTTGGCTGACTTCTCCAATCCACTTATTATCGGTGGTGGAACACACTTTTTAGCATCGGAAGCCTATCTACTTGTCGTAGGACAACAGAATTTAGAGCAAGCCGCTGTATTAGGAGTCTTTTTGATTATCCCCAGTTTATTGATCTTTATTTTTCAAACGTATTTTCTGAAGGATAATGATACAGGTACGATAAGCGGTGAATCCAATTCATTCAACATACCACTTTCCAAATCAGTGAAGACTTTCGTAATGACCATTAGCAGCCTATTTATAGCCTTTATTTTATTAATGTTTATCATGGTTGTGTTAGGTGCTTTTGTTAAAATTATTGGAATTAATAATACTTTCACGTTGGAACATTTTAATAATGAAACAGGTTGGAATTCCTTATATACAAGTATAATTGTTTCATTGATTAGTGCCTTATTAGCGGCTGGAATTGGCATATTACAGGGGTTCCTATTTGCACGAAAGCCGATACCAGGAAAGAAATTACTGGAGTTTTTAACTTTATTTGGTTTGGCAGTACCAGGTACCGTCATGGGAATCGGTTATGTACTTATTTTTAATGGTCCGCCATTCTTCTTGACTGGTACCGTCATGATTCTTGTTTTGAACATGACCTTTCGGAAAATTGGTGTCAGCTTAGAAGCGGCAATTAGCAAAATGCATCAGATTGATATATCCATGGAAGAAGCATCAAATGATCTTGGTGCAGGACCGTATAAAACATTTTGGAAAGTTGTTGTTCCGTTAATGATTCCGCCGTTTACTGCCGGGTTTATCTATGCATTTATGACAGCAATGGTTTCGATAAGTTCCGTTGTCTTTTTAATTTCACCCAACACAAATCTGGTTGCGATTTATATTCTGAATTTGGCGGAACAGGCTAAAATCGGTCTGGCATCGGCTATGTCATTTATTATGATTGTTATTGTTTTAGCATGCCTTGGACTGTTGAAATTTGTTGAAAGAAAGACTGGAATACGCATTTGATGCATTTTATTAGGAGGTTTATACATGTCAGAAAACAGCTTTCTTGAATTAAAAAATTTATATAAATATTTTGGCGATGTAAAAGCCGTTGATGATATCTCCATTTCAATCAAGCGCGGAGAACTTGTCTCCTTTATTGGACCAAGCGGCTGCGGAAAAACAACGCTTTTACGTACGATTGGCGGATTTAATAAACAAGATACTGGAGAAATTTTGTTAGATAACCAAAGCATTGGGTCGTTACCGCCAGAAAAACGGTCTACAGGTATGGTGTTTCAGAATTATGCGCTTTTCCCGCATATGACAGTTTATGAAAATGTTGCTTATGGTCTCAAACAAATGAAGGTACCAAAAAAAGAACAGCATAATCGAATCAGAGAAGCATTATCACAAGTGGAGCTAGGAGAACTTGGTGATCGTAAACCAGGAGCATTAAGCGGCGGCCAACAACAGCGGGTAGCCATTGCACGGTGTCTAGCCTTGCAGCCCAAAGTTTTATTATTAGATGAGCCGCTGTCTAATCTCGATGCGAATTTACGGATTGCACTTCGTGAAGAGATACGCAAAATCAAAGATAAGTTGAATTTAACGGTTATTTTTGTGACACATGATCAAGAGGAAGCATTAAGTATTTCCGATCGTATTGCTGTGTTAAATAATGGCAGGATCCAACAATTAGATAAATCTGACAACATTTATAATTATCCTAGTAATGAGTTTGTTTCTACTTTTGTAGGACAAGCAAATTTCTTCACTGGTGAGTTGCATGAAAGAGACGGGGAATATCATTTAGATACAGGTACAATTCCGATTCCGATCAAAAGCTTTAAAGAAAAAACAGATAATCAACCGAATCTGGGTGAGAAAGTAACCATTCTTGTTCGGCCGGAGCGAATTAAAATCAAATCCTCTAGCCCGCTAAAAGGAACCATTACAGACATTATTTATAATGGAAATTTCACCCGCTATTTTGTTGAAATGAAAGATTATGAATTAAAAATAGATGCGTTTAATACACGCGACGGGAAAAAATATCAAAAATACGAGACGGTTGGGATTGAGTTTCCTGATTCGCCGCATATTATTGCTAAATAGCGTGATTTGAAGTTCTTTATATCTGATATTTAGATCGTACTACATCATTATGGATTTAAAAAAAGATGGCGTTATCGGCTTTATTCAGGCTGATGCGTCATGAAACGTCCTATTGAGTAAATGATGGAATACTAATCAATGCTCGTTCTCAACATCACTCAAATTGAGATTCTACATTCATTAGTTGGTACGATAGATATGCTTTTGTTAGAAACCTCTATTACCACAATATCTACTCACAAAAAGCTACCATTCCATCCTTCCAATAGAATAAATAGCCTTCTATCATGACTTCACTCTTCCTTATACTACGAACTCATAAACATTTGCTTCCTGCTTTTTCCGTTCCGAAATCAATCTATCCGCACTAATCACCAACTATATTCCTTCTCCGCATCCATCATACGCACCAGAACGAATCAAATGCATACGTTTCAACACATATTTCCTCCCCTGCGAATTATCACGTACATCCAGCCCTTCAAATTCCCGTTCATAAAAACCATATATATTCCACGACATTTTGTCTAACACTTCAATAAAACGCTCTCCCTCTTCATCCACAAAAATGATTTTCATCCTATACTTATATTTCATCATAAAGCCTCCCTTACTCTGAAACATCATCTAATTCTAATGTACCAGGTAAAATAAAAAAATGGCACATTCCAGTTGGAACTTATCGATAAATTCACTTTTTATAATATTCATGCACAAAACACATCCTATGATGTTCTCCCCTCTTTTCAGAGTTAAAACTGCTGCACCCATATTTTCTAAAACCTATAGAAAATATTATTTATGTAAACACAACCAGATTGTTCCTTCCCCTGCCATTCGATTATTTTTTAATGAAATACATTATTTTTCGATAAAAAAATAACCAAATCGATGATGCTTTCAACCATCATCGATTTGGTTATGTTTCTCTGTATAATCATCGTAATCTTGATTCCAGCGAAGCCTGTCTATCAAATCAAATACAACCTCTAAAGTCTGCCAAAACCGCACAACATCACCAGCAACATATCTTCTCTAATTATTTCAAATTGCATGTTATCCGCTTCCATTTCATCCATAACAAACTACAACTCAGTAATCGAAAAAATAACTTTGGACGGTTGTCCCTCAAAATTGACTAATTGATACTTTGTCCCTGCTGGAAGGAAAAAAGTGTCCTCAGGTTCTAAAACAAAGCTTTCCTCTCTATCTATAAGATTGATTGTTATCGGACCGTCAATGCAGTACAACGCACCGTCTCCCTTATGCGTGTCCGGATCAGAACATCGCGGGCCATATCCGCCTGCTGGTAAAATCATTTCACCCATATGTCCATAATTATTGCTTGATATAAAACGCAGTAACATTGGGTGTTCTGTCCCGTGTATATTGTTTAACTTTTCATTTTCTCGGACTGCATATACAGCGCCTGCTTTTCTCGCCTCTTCTGCCTCTACGGGCCAGGAACCAATATCATCCGTACAACCTTGCCGGGCCGTATTTTTAATTTTCCCTTTCATATCGGGCAGTTCATGATTATTAGGTCCTTTATAAAATTTCGTTTCACTTTCTGAAGGGATCACCGCAGGAGGAATCGCTTCACTCCAAGCTTTTGGTGTTATAAAGTAAAGGATTCTGGCCTTTTCATTTGAAAAATTATGGCCGCAATGCCAAGCGCCCTCTGGCATATACAAGCCTTCACCCGTTTCCAAATAGGCAAACTGGCCATTTCCGCTGCGCTGCACCACGGGGCCATTCAATATATAATACGTTTCATCTCCCGGGTGAATATCTAATGGTGCAAAAGCTCCTCCTGGGCCTAATTCATAGATTCCCAGCATAAAAGTATCTGTGGAAACCAATGTGAATGTATTGTCAGAAGTGAAAGCATTATTCGGCGGGTATAATGCCGTGGAATAATCTTGTTTTCGAATTAACATCGGTCTTTTTTCATCTTTGTTAAAAGGAAAGTTTTCTAGTATATCTAGTAGTTTCGCCATGATATCACGTTTCCTTTCTAATAATAAGTAATGATGCGTCTGTTAGCCATTTCATGAATCAACGTGTATTTTTAACTTATCTTCTTAAACTTCCTTCCCTCTTGTGTACAATATCCGAGAAGCTGGCCATCAATTCTTTTGCTTCTTCCGGTGATCTTTGCCAAATATTTCTTCCAATGGCTACTCCTCGAACGCCTACATCAATTGCTTCCTGTACGGAAGTTTTTAAATCTTCAATTGTTCCGCTTTTTCCTCCGCCTAATAAAATGAAAGGTACTTGGTAGTATTCCACCCATTTTTTTAGAACTTCTGCATCCCCTGGGTGCGGCACTTTCAAAATATCGGCACCTAATTCAAAAGCTGTTCTAACGCCGTCCGATAATACTTGAATATATTCTTCATGATCATCTATCGGATGTCTTGTTAATGGCTCTACTAATACTGGCAAATCCAATTTATGAGCTTCTTCAATACATTGGGCAATGAGATCCACAAATTCAATACGTTCTTTTGCCGGTCTATCCCAGAATAAAATTAATTTCAGGCAATCATACCCTTTTTTCAAAGCCGTTTCCGGGGAAAATACCAGCTTTTGAAATAATTCTCCATCTTCTTCGTAAAAAATATCAGCACATAACATTTTTGCTGGCGCGTTTCTTCCAAAGAAAACGTCATCACATTGATTGGCTAATCCATCGGCAATTAAAACGGTATCCACATCATCACTCTTTAAATTTTTTAAAACTTGAGCTGGATTTTCTAATCCCTCCACATACCCTAAAGAAAGTCCATGATCCACCGGTAATATAAATGTGTTCCCTGTTTCTGGTCTGAAAATTTTTGACATGCGATATGCAATACTCAATGTCTCCATCTCCTTTTCATTCTATTTTTATTTATTTCAATAACGCTGTTAAAAAACATATTGTGTCATTTATGTTAGATCATTACCCTCACCTCCTTTCATAGAACATAAAGGGAAAACTTCATTTTTCTGTTACATATCCCTTGAATAGCATCAGTTTGCTTATTTCAAACGTACCATAGTCTTCAGAATAGGAATATACCAGCTTGTTGCAACATCCTTCCCGTAATTTTATAACACGGTTGCAGTTGTTATTTACCCCTGGTATACTGCAGGTGTTAACAAACCATATATTTCTTCCTTGTTGGCAGCCTGAAGCAGTTTTTGCCTTATTTTTTCATCCATTAACAGTTTTGCAATGGAAGAGAGTATTTTTAGATGATGACTCTGGCTCTCTTCCGGTATCAATAAAGCAATAAAGAATATCGTTTCTTGCCCATCCATGGATTCCCAATCGATTCCTTGTTCATTTTTTAAAATGAACACACTGACCTGATTTACCTTATTCGATATGACATGCGGGATGGCAAATCCATCTAAAAAACCTGTGGTGGATTGGTTTTCCCGTTCAAATAGGCCGTCCACGATGTCCTTTTGACAATCAATAGCCCGCTTATGGAATGCGATTTCGGCTATGCGCTCAAATATTTCCTGTTTTGATGTTAATGTTTCATGCAAAAATATATTTTCTAATTGCAATACATCTTTATCCAACATGTTTTATTCCCGTCCTTTCTGTATGATCTGATGCGTTTAATGTTGCATTCTTATGGAATGCTCTTTTTTGATAAAGTCCATAAAGGATGGAGCCAGTGATTGATCCAATTAAAACAGCTGCTACCCATAACAAGCCATTCGTTGCGACAGGGAATATCAGAAACCCGCCATGCGGAGCTGGAACTTGAACCGCCATGAGATACGTTAAAGCAGTAGAAATGGAAGACCCCAGCATGAAAATGGGAATCATCACGATCGGATTTTTTGCCGCAAATGGAATAGCTCCTTCTGTAATTTGTGTAGAACCTAATACGAAATTGACAATACCAGCACTCCGGTCCGATTGGTTAAAATATTTTTTGAAAAATACCACTGCAAAAGCGGTAATCAACGGTGGCGTCATACTGGCAGAGAAAACGCCAGCCATAAAATAATAGTTTCCATCCGCTAACAAAGCTAATGCGGTTACATAAGCTGCTTTATTAATTGGACCTCCTAAGTCAGATGCGCCCATACAACCTACTATGATTCCTAAAAGGATGGGACTGGCTCCCTGAAAGCCGGTGACAAATTCTTGCATCCACGTATTAATAGACGACATCGGAACGACCAATAGAGTCATTATTCCAGAGATGGCAAAAATCCCTACTAAAGGCAAAATAAAAATTGCTTTTAATCCATTTAACGATTCTGGAATCCCTTTTAAAGCTCTGGATAAGTACATCATCAGATATCCAGCTAAAAAACCCGCAATCAATGCACCCAGAAAGCCTGCCCCGCCTTGGTCAGCAATCATACCGCCTATAAATCCTGCTACCAGCCCGGACCTTTGCGAAATGGATGATGCAATATAACCTGCCAGAATAGGAAGCATTAAATTGAAGGCAATACTTCCGGAATTATTCAGGAATGCTGCAAAAGCCGAATAAGATGGATCATCAGGATCAGCTGAGTTAATACCAAACAAGAAGGATAACGCGATTAAAACTCCGCCTCCGACAACAAAAGGAAGCATATGCGAAATACCATTCATTAAATGTTGATATATGATTCTGGCTACGGATTTCTTTTCATAGTCGTCATTCCCTTCATCTAATTGCTCCGTCTGGTTACTGGATCGATAGGTTTTTGCTTCTCCATTGATAATGGATTGTATCAGCGTTTCCGGATCTTTTATCGCTCTGGAAACCGAAACATCTATCACCGGTTTTCCGGAAAATCGATCTGCTAACACATCTTTATCCGCAGCAATAATGACACCATCCGCCTGTTCAATTTCTTCTTTTGTTAATTGATTTTCTATTCCTACTTGACCGTGTGTCTCTACTTTTATCTCCGCTCCTAACTTTTCTGCTGCATGCATTAAAGCTTCCGCAGCCATAAACGTATGTGCTATCCCCGTTGGACAACCCGTTGCAGCGACAATTTTTATTTTGCTCAATCTCCTTACCCCTCTCCTTGTTTTATTTAGCCATTTACACTTTCCAAATACCTGCTGGATCCTTTTAAAACATGAAGCAGTTCTTCCGGCGTATTACTGGAAATAACCTTGTTTAGCGTATTTTCAGATTCAAATAGCCGGTAAAAATCCCGAATAATTTTCTTGGAGATCGTTTCATCCATTTTGACGGCAATCATAAAAATCATTTTCACTTTTACGCCATGCCCCCAATCGATTGCATGTTTTAAAATAGCAATGGATACTTTCGTCTCTTGTACATGTCTTGAATCCCCATGTGGCATGGCAACGCATTTCCCTATTGACGTTGGTGTTGTTTGTTCCCGTTCTATAACGGAATCTCCATAATTCCGGCTGACATACCCTTTATTGGCAAGTTGCCTGCACATAAAATGAATCACCGTTTTTTTATCTTGAAAATCGACATCGCAAAATATAAGATCGCTTTCTAAAAAACGTAGCAACTCATAGTAAGAAGTATTTTCTTTTATCAAATGGGAAACAGATAAATTCGTCGTAAAGCTTGATATATTTTTCAAATCTATTTCGTTTACTAAAGGCGAGACCACAACGACCGGTAGCGAATCAAATGGAATAGGCACCGTAGATATAATAAAATCGATATGTTCATCACTACGATCTATCTTGTTTAACTCCGTAAGCGGCATCGTTGCTTTTACATTAAATTGAGGTAAATATCTTTTTATTCGGTTGGCAATCAATTCGGAAGTCCCTATGCCATCCGGACAGACAACAATGACATTTTTTACTGTCATCTGTCTTTCAATAGCAGCCTGGAAATAGGTCGTTAGATAACCGATTTCATCTTCATTTACTCTTAAATCCAATTGGTTCTCAATAGCCGAACTGGCAAGAAGAGTCATGGCAAACGTGCCGGAATACTGTTCTTTAATATCGCTTAACAGTTGATTTTTTATATGAATGGAATAATACAGCCGATTTAACATAGGCTTCACATGCATCAGCAGCCCTAAGTACAATTCTTTATCAGCAGAAAAATCCATATGAACAATTCGCGATGACAGCGTTATCATTTCTGTGACAACAGAACGGGTATCCTCATCGATTCCATGTATTAATTCGCTTAAATCCGCATGCGTCATGTCTTTACTTTTTCCGGAACCAAGGATATATTGATGCAAGTAGATAACCTCTTTTTCCGGAATATCGATACCAAAGTTTTCCGTTATTTGCCCTGCAATAAAGCAAGTCACGAAGTATGTCTTGTCCCTATCGCCGTGCCTCTCATTATTCGAGATATTATCAATCTTATATCCGCTTGTAATCCGGCTGATGGAGATTAAGACATGGGTGATTAAATTCGTGTAATAAGGTTCGATAATATAGTAGTTTAATTGCTTTTCGGCTTCACTGATAATTTCCTCTACAATCATCAAATCAGAAGTCCCAAAAATACTGGCTAACCTTTTAAAAATGCCAAGTTCTACCCGACTTTGCGGAAATTTTTCTTCATCGGAGAAATCATAATGAATATTTCTTATAATTATTTCCGCAATGGCCTTCCTCTTATTTTTTTCGTCTCCTATAATTTGCGTGCCTCTTCTATCCCGAATCAGCTTAATATGATAGGGCTGAACCCACACTTCAATCTCATCTAAATCATTCACTAAAGAACTTTTACTTACTAAATACGTTTCAGAGAGTTTTTGTAACGACGTCGTTTTTTCCGATAATAACAGCTGCTTCAGGATGTCTATTTTTCTCTCATTTGTAGAAAGCGGTATCATTTTATCGTTAAACATGTCCATCGCATTTAGCATTCGGTCCTTCACTTCTTGCTTCATTTGAACCTTTACCCCAGTACCCGGCTTTTTTTGCAGCTTTGCATTATTTTCTTCTAAAAACTGCCTAATTATTTCGAGGTCACTATACATCGTTCTCTCTGAAACCTGCATCATGGAAGCATAACTTTTTATTGTCTTAAACCCTTTTTCGCTTAACATCAGACGCAATAACTTTTTTTGCCTTCTAGTTAAGTTGACCATTGGATTATTCTCCTTTTTCAAGAATTTAGTTATGTTCTTCATTTAAAATATATCACGGTAAACCGGGAAGCAATATACCAACTTATTGCAGCTTCATTCAAGCAATATTAGCACGAATAACACGATGGATTCCCCTGAGATAAAGATGGTGTGATTTTGATTTATACTTTTCGGAAGTAATGATAGACGATGGTATATTCTAATTATTATTTTAAAATTCTTAATTTTCATCTCAGATTTATCGTCATATAAGTTAAATATCGAACACTCTTTGTTATCATCTTTTTGTTTTGCTTCGAGTGATAAAATCTTTTATTTCCTTATTATCTAATCGCTGAGATTATTGTCATTTTATCTCTCCTTCTATGATGGATTTGTGCAATTGCTGTACACTTTAATTATACAGAAAGAAAGGGAGTCAGTAGTGGCTTAAATGGTGTCATGATTGTGACAGCTTGGGTTAATGGAAGAAATGGATTAATAGGATAATAGTGCTCTATTCTCAATAAAAAAGAGCTGTTGCAAAACGCATATGATGCATTTTGTGACAGCTCTTTTTATTATAATTAATGAGTCTGTATATTGAAATAACATTTTAATGTAATAGTTCTTATCAATCACCTTTTACCCTTCTTCGAAATCCATAATGCCACTTGCAATATCAAAGCTTCTTGAAACTTTCTTGGATCATATCCCGTCCCTTCTATAATTTTATGAAGCCTATAAATAAACGTATTTCGATGTACATACAAAGCATCAGCTGCCTTTTGGATATTAAGGTCATTTGCCAAAAAGGCTTCTAGTGTATTTATTTTATTTTCATCCAAATTTTTCAGAACACGATAAGAAAACCGCTTTGTGATATCATCATCGACTTGATAAATTAGAGATTTTGCTTCAATTTCAGAAAAGGAAATGATTTCCTTGTTAGGTTCACTTATGTTTAATGTTATAGCACAATCCAAATAAGCCTGACTGAATTCTTTCAATCTATAGAAAGGTAAACTATAAGCGATCCTAAAAACAACACTTTGTTTCTTCAATATAGCATAAACATTTTCTATTTTTTGTGCTATTTTTTTCTCTTCTAAACCGGAAATTGCTACAATTAATCGATTTACGTTAATAAATCCAACTATCCCATTCTCATCTCCAATCGTTTCCTCCAATTTTTGAATCAATTTCTGGTTTGTAATCGATCGTTCTGTTATTTGTATTGTCATTATGGTAAAAGGAGGACCAAAATTAATCCGAAGCAGGCTGAGCCCCCTATCAATCTCGCTAAAAGAAGGTTCCTTTTTCATCAACTGTTCCATAATCATTTCTTTCGTTCGTTGCTTCCATTCCATTTGTGAGACAACAAATTCCTGCCTAATCATAAGTTCTGTGGTCATCTTCACCAATTCTCCAACATCTCCCATTTCAACAGGGTCCCCTGTAACTCCTATGACTCCAATCATCTTCTCCTGAAAAACAATAGGAAGATTGATACCAGGCTGTGTTCCAGTCCATGATTCCTGCTCAGCAAAAATAACTTGGGTTTCACCACTCTGCAGAACCTCTAGTGCTCCTTTATGAAAGGTACCTATTCTAGAATTGTCACGTGTAGCTATAATTATTCCCTCGGTATTCATAATATTAACGTTTCGGTGAAGGCGAATCGACGTTTCTTCCACAATAGAATTTGCAATTTTTTTCGTTAACATCTTCACTCTATCCTATCTTTTGGTTATAGTGTATAAATTAGAATTAAATTTCCTTCTTATTTTCATATGTTATAACCATGTACAAATATTGTCAATAATCGTATAATTAAAATCACGAAAATGAAAGCCCTTTCCAAGAGAAAGGGAGGGAAGAGTGGTTATATGAAAGTTATCATAGCTCCAGACTCATTTAAGGGAAGTTTAAGTGCTCCTGATGTAGCAAATTCCATAAACAAAGGTGTAAAAAAAGCCTATGCTGGCATTAAAACGGTATTATTACCTGTGGCTGATGGTGGAGAGGGAACTCTAGAAACTTTAATTTCAGCAACAAATGGTAAGACTGTAGAAACTCCTGTTATTGGGCCTATGGGAGATGAAATAAACGCGTCTTATGGAATTTTAGGTGATGGTAAAACTTGTATTATTGAAATGGCAACAGCTTCGGGCTTTATGCTTGTTTCAGAAAATAAGTTATCTCCACTACAAGCAACAACTTTTGGAACAGGACAATTGATTAAAAAGGCACTCGATGATGGATTTTCGTCCTTTATTATTACTTTAGGGGGTTCAGCTACAAATGATGGAGGAGTAGGAATGCTTCAAGCGCTAGGAATGAAAATTCTAGACGCCAAAGGGAGATTTCTGAGTTATGGAGGTGGATATCTAAATGAAATTGATGCAATTGATGTAAGAACGTTTGACAAAAGAATTAAAAAAAGTAAATTTGTTATTGCTTCCGATGTACAAAATCCGCTAACTGGATTAAATGGAGCCTCCCATATCTTTGGACCACAAAAAGGAGCTTCATCTGAAGATATTAAATTACTTGATGATAATCTTTCCTATTGGGCAGATAAAGTTGCTGAATTAACTGGTATTTATCTTCACAATCTACCTGGAGCAGGAGCAGCTGGGGGATTAGGGGGAGCTTTAAAAGCATTTTTTTCGGCTGAGATAAAAAGAGGAATAGATGTAGTACTCGATTATATTAAATTGAATGATCATTTGTTGCATGCAGATTTAGTAATCACTGGTGAAGGATGTGTTGATCATCAAACAAATTCAGGAAAAACACCTCTAGGAGTTGCACAAGCAGCAAAAAAGGAAAATGTTCCGACTATTATTTTAACTGGAACCATAGGTAACGAAATCGAAAAACTTTATGATTATGGTGTTGTAAGTGTTAACAGCATTATCGATAAGCCAATGTCTCTTAATGAATCTATGAGTAAAACTTCTCAATTGTTGGAGAGAAGCGCTGAACAGATTACACGCTCTTATTTTTATAATTGTATGAGAATATGATTATAAAAATAAGTAGTTTTGTAATATATATGCCTTTGTTATAGAAAAAGATAATTTTATATAAAACCAAAAATAATGAGGTGAAAAAAATGGGACCACTTAATGGTTTAGTAGTTTTAGATGTTTCACAAATCATGGCTGGACCTTATTGTACTATGATACTTGCTGATCTTGGAGCAGAAGTTATTAAAGTAGAAAAAACACAGGGAGGTGATGATTCAAGACAAATGGGTCCATATGTTAATGGAGAATCCACTTGTTTTTTTCAAATAAATCGTAATAAAAAAAGTATTGCGCTAAATTTAAAAACTGAAGAAGGAAAAAAAGCATTCAATGATTTAGCAAAAAAATCAGATGTAATCGTTGAAAATTATAAACCGGGTGTAACTAAATCCTTACAAATAGATTATGAGTCTATGAAAAAAATTAAAGAAGATATTATTTATTGTTCTGTTTCAGGTTATGGTCAAACAGGACCTTATTCGCATAAAGGCGGGTTCGACCTTGTTTCACAAGGAATGACAGGTTTGATGAGTATGACTGGAGAACCGAATTCTAGACCCATGAAATCAGGTATTGCTGTATATGATATAGGTGCAGGGCTCACCGCTGCATACTCTATTATGGCAGCATATATTCATAAGTTAAAAACTGGAGAGGGGCAAAATATAGATTTATCCATTTCAGAAGCTGGTTTGCCTTGGTTTACTTGGGAAGCTGCTGCTTATTTTGCTGAGGGAACAATTCCACAACCAACAGGAGGAAGACATAGAGTCTCAGCACCATATCAAGCTATTGAAGCGAAAGATGGTTTTATGGTATTAGGATGCGCAAATCAAAAAACATGGGAGAATTTATGTAAAAAAGTATTAAATAAACCAGAATGGATTGAAGACTCTAAATACAAAACAAACTCTTTAAGACATGAAAACGTTAAAAAATTGGAAAAAGATTTGGAAACTATTTTAAAGAAAAATAATAAACAATATTGGATTGACAAATGCGAAGAAGCAGGTGTACCAGCAGGACCTATTAACAATTTTGAAGAAGCTGTAAATGATCCCCATTACCTCGCACGCGATATGATTACAGAAATTAATCATCCAGTAATAGGTAATATGAAAATGATGGGTATTCCTACGAAGTTTTCTAAAACACCAGGATCAATTCGTTCAGCGGCACCGTTACATGGCGAGCACACATTAGAAATTCTGAAAGAGCTTGGATATGATGATAATGAAGTTAAAGGCATGGATAATACGGGAGCAATAAAGCTACAAAAATAAGGTGATTTAATATAGAAGAACCGGTTTCACTATTTTATTTTTAAAAATAAAGAAACCGGTTTCAATATTAATTTGATAAACACGAATATTTTGATTATATATAAGCTCTTAACTAGTGAGGTGAACTATATGTCAACAATATATGTTCTTTCAGTTTTAGCTATAGTCATTATTGCAATGATTTTTTTAATATCTGTAGTAAATCTTCATCCTGTTATCAGTCTTTTATTCGCCGCCATCGCTTTGGGCATCGGGTTAAAAGTACCATGGGAAGATTTAGAAGGTGTTATTAATTCTGGCTTTGCTTCTACAATAGAAGACGTTGCCATTGTAATTGTATTAGGTTCTATATTAGGTAAAGTACTTGAAGAAACAGGGGCAGCTCGTAAGTTAACAAATTCTACAGTGAAATTAGTTGGCGAAAAGAGAGTTATATGGGCTATAGGGATTAGCTCTTTGATTCTTGGGATTCCAATATTCGCAGATACAGTAGTAATACTTTTAATTCCAGTGGTTTCAGTACTTGCACAGAAAACTAAAAAGTCTATGATATCTTATGGAAGTGCATTGTATGTAGGGGCTCTTGTAACTTCATCCCTTATTCCTCCAACGCCTGGCCCTATAGCAGCTGCGTCATTACTAAATGTACCACTATCTGAAGTAATCATATGGGGAACAGTGGTTGCGGTACCCAGTGTTCTAGCTGCTGTAGCTTATTGCAATACTTTAAAAGAAGAAGTACAGCCAAAAGAAGAATATTTAATAAGTAACAATGATGATAATCAAGAAAAACTTCCAAAATTAACAAGCTCTTTAGCTCCAATATTCTTACCTTTAGTTCTTATAGTTGGAAATACTGTCATCAATGCTTTGTATCCAGATTCTTTCATTGCTAATTTCTTTGCATTTATTGGTTCTCCACTTGCTGCATTGTTATCAGGTTGTATACTATCTCTAATTCTAACAGGGCAAAAATGGAAATCTAAAACCGTCCTAAATGATTGGGTAGAAAGTAGTCTTGGCGCTGCAGCCATGCCAATTGTTGTCACTGGTATGGGAGGAGCATTAGCAGAATTCATTAAACAAACAGGGGTTGCTGATAATATTGGATCTATTGTTGGAGATACAAACTTTCCAGGCATATTAATCCCTATTATTATTGCAGCATTAATTCATATAATTACCGGATCAAATACTCTAGGGGTAATGACTACTGCCGCTCTTGTTGCACCGATGCTAAATGGACTCGGTATTTCACCACTTGTAGCACTTCTCGGCTGTGGAGCGGGCGCGCTTATGTTTAAACATACCAATTCCAGTGGTTTTTGGGTTACGGTATCACTTTCAAATATGAATGTAAAACAAGGTATTAAAGGTGTAAGCGTAAGTTCTACAATCGCCGGATTTGTAGGTGCTATTATTACTTCTATTTTACATTATTCTGGAATTATTTAATCAAGATAATAATTATTAAGTAATGAATGGAAACATAATAATAGGTGGTTCTAAAATTTAATTATCACCAAACAATACAAATAAATTAAAAAGAGAGGTTTTTATAATGGAAACAGAAAATAATTCTAATGTTGGTTATGTTAAACTAGAACGTTTCGGTTCAGTTTCACAATTAACCTTGTCCAGAACAAAATCACTTAATTCACTAACTTGGGAAATGTATAAGCAATTAGAAGAGCACTTAGAAAATATCTCTAACGACCCTTCAGTTCGTGTTTTAATTATTCGAGGTGATGGAGATAAAGCATTTGCCGCGGGTACAGATATTCATCAGTTTAAAAACTTCACAGGAAATGATGGTATTAATTATGAAAACAAAATAGATAAAATTGTTGATAAGCTAGAAAAAATAAATAAACCCACTATTGCAGCTATTAATGGATATGCTGTAGGGGGCGGAATGATTTTAGCTACTGCTTGCGATTTACGTTACGCTACACCTAAATCTAAATTTGGAGCACCAATGGCTAAAACACTTGGTAATTGCTTAAGTTTGAATAATTATCAAAGGCTAGCTAGTGAACTAAACAATATGTATACAAAAGAATTGCTTTATACTGCAAGGATGATGGACGCTAAAGAGGCAATTTCGAAAGGCTTTTTAACAGATGTTTTTGAAGAAGAGGGTTTTTATAATAATGTGATAAAAATCGCAACTAAAATAAGTGAAAATGCTCCCTTAACAATTAAAGCAACTAAACTTGCTTTTAACAAACTAAATAGTGGAGAGAAGATTCTCGACTCTATATATGAATTCGATAATATAATACATGAGGTATACGAAAGTAAGGACTTTGCTGAAGGAGTAAATTCTCATATAGAAAAACGCCATCCATTATGGCAAGGGGAATAAGGAATCTAAAAACAATTAAATTAAATTAAATTGAGAAGGAGAAAAATGAAGAATGATAAGGTCTATTAGGGAAATAACTCCAACTATTCATCCAAACTCTTATTTAGATGAAGCTTCTAGAATTATTGGAGATGTGCGTATTGGAGAAAACGTAAGTGTTTGGCCATTTGCAGTTTTACGAGGAGATGATGGCAACTATATCGATGTTGGCGAAGGAAGTAACATACAAGACAATTCTGTTTGCCATGTAACTAAAGAAAATCCACTTATTATTGGAAAAAATGTTACTATTGGCCATGGCGTAATTCTACATGCCTGTACCATTGAAGATGAGGCAAGAATAGGTATGGGAGCAACTATTCTAGATGGTGCAGTCATTAAAAAAGGAGCACAGGTTGGGGCGAACGCACTTGTTACCTCTGGAAAAGTTATCCCAAGTGGAACAGTTGCTATGGGCGTCCCTGCAAAGGTAATTCGTGAATTAAATGAAGATGAGAAAAAAGATATCAAAATGAATTCTGAAGAATACGTAAAACTATGGAATAGTCACTACGATTATTCGTGATTTTACGCTTACCTACCTTCTTAGTTCAGAACTTCAACCGTAAAGAACACGCACGTGCCTGACGCACAAAGAGTACTAGATCTGTTCCCACAGCATCTAGTACTCTTTTAAATAACTAAAAATTCCTTTTATTATAATTTAGTATTTTTACTCTCTCCCTAAAACTTGCTATCCTTAATATTTTTATAAAATAACTCGTCACTTTTCCATTAAAAATGTTCCACCAACCAAGCATTTTTGGCGGCTTCCTCTAATTCTTCTAATTTGTAAAATGCATCAAATATACTTTTATCTCCTACAATAGGACCGTGATTCTCCAATAAATAACTAGTTGAATCTGTAATGGCATCATCGAAATTAGTAAATAACTTTACTGACCCAGGATCTGCATATGGAACGAAAACTAAATTACCAACCTTCATTTCTAAATATGGTGTTGGTGATGGAATTAGCGTTTTGTCTTTGATAGTTTTCTTACATGCCCAGTAGGTTGAAAAAGTACTGTGAGTATGAATTACACAATTAACGGAAGAATGTTTGTTATATAAAGATAAATGCATTGGATATTCTTTACTTGGTTTTTTTTCGTTCAATACATTTGAATTTAAATCTACAATTGAAAAATCTTCTTTTGTTAAGTTCCCAAAGCAGGTATTTGAAGCTGTAATATAGATTTTATCCTCATATTTAAAACTCATATTAGCTGAAGAACCACTAACTTTTCCTCTATCAAAAAGCTTTTGCGCTACCCAGATAGTTTCGTTATATAGTTTGTCCAAATCCATTTTATTCATGTTAACTCTCCCCCATTATATAAAGTGCTTTTACAAAGAAGTCTTCTTCACCAAAGTTACCAGATTTTAATACTAATTTTATTTCTCTATCTTTATCAAGTGGTTTAAGTATCGGTACACCTTGACTGATACTTTGTCCTATTTTAAAATTATTTGATCCAATTTTCTTAACTACAGCTCCCGAAGTTTCTCCACCAGCCACAACTACATTATTAATTTCATTATCTAGTGCGAACATTCCAATTTCTGATATAACCGTCTCCAAAAGATTATTAATAGGAACATGAAATTTTTCTCTTTCATTATATATAAGCATCGGTGACGTTTTATTTTTTCTAATAAACCTCTTTATATTTTCTAGTTCATTAATATGGTTCTCATAAATTTTTTTGTTTTGAATTTCATAAGAAGGATAATTATATTTTTTGAAATTTTCTATCTGCATTCGAGTGGCCTTAGATAATGAGCCTGCTAATATTATACCATTTGTTGGAGTCTGTGTGCCTTCCAATAGTGATTGCGATATTGATGGATACTTATTTTGAGATTTATTGTTTTTTATTTGGTATAACCATCCACCAAAGACTGATGCTCCAGTATAAAAATTTAAATTCGAGAATAAGTCAGCAATTAATTTACCGTGACTATTTTCAAAGTAATCAGGTATTATATAAAAATGTTTATGTTTTTTAGACAACTCCAAAATATAATTTTTAAACTCTTTTTTATCTCGGATATAGTATTTAATATCATCTATACTTAAATGATATGCTTTATAAGCACTTTGATTTTCCATTAGTTTTATTAAATTACTTTCTTTCATTGGATTAATAGGATGATTTCGCATATGTGTATCTTCAATCTTCTTTCCATCTACATATAATATACCGTCCTTTACTATCCGATTATTACCTGGAAATGAAGGTATTATTAGCGAATATTTTTGATTTATAGTTTCTAATAAATAATCGGAAACCGGACCTATATTCCCATCATTAGTTGAGTCAAATGTTGAAGCATACTTAAAATATATATTTTTTATATCATTTTCAATTAAAAATTCATATGCTGCTTTTGTATAATTAATTGCATCTTTTACATTAACGCTACGTGTTTTTAGAGCAATAACAATAACATCGTAGGATGAATAATCATAGTGAGAATTTAAAGGAATTTCATTAATCAGGATTGAATTTGCACCAGCAAGGTTCATAAATGAAGCAATATCACTTGCTCCAGTAAAATCATCTGCTATAATACCAATTTTTTCATTCATAGTTATAAACCAGCCTTCCGTTGTTTAATAAAAAAGTATTAATACTATATATAAGATTGTAATTTTTGCCTTGTATACTTATCAAAAATTATTTCAATTCTAACCCCTTCTGATATATATTAAATGCTTTATTATCAATTAATTCATCGTCAATATCATCTAAACTAATTACATCGCCTTTTTTGATGTCTTTTTTTAGTTTTATATCATTTAATAAATAGAATGGTACAGCATTATTGGCCTTATCTATTTCGAGTAAACGAGGAGTTACATTTTCTATTTCATGGTGATGACCATAAACTTTAAAAGTGTGCCCTTTTTTTATTTCATCTTCAGCTACTCCGACCATTACAGATACTTGTCGTGTATCATTTCGAACACCTATGCCGAGTCTATCACCAAGAATAACGGATAATGGTGCCTCAATTCCCATCATATGATATGGTTCATAAATACATCCATATTTCTCATTCTTGCTAATCAAATGTCCTTTACCTCTTAATAAATCAATCATTTTTTTATTTTTAATTTCAAAAATTAGAAATACTCCACCAGCAAAACTCGGTTCATTTTTTTCCCTTAATTGATAAAAAACATCTACCACGCCTGAGTGATCTAAAATTCCACCATCTTCTTTAGGGACAAATATATCAGCTAATTCATTTACTTTGGCAATCGGATAATTCAGGCTAGAATTTGCAGGTAATAGCCCTGTTACATTGGAGACTAAATTCATTTCACAAATGTCTGCTGCAATAGTACCAGTCAATCCTTTCAAAATTTCGTATCTTTGATTGAGTGTCGTTTTATCTTTATACTCCCAGTAATGTAACAATTCTTTCGCACTAAAATATTCTTCTTTTCCATCAGTGTATGTGACCTCTCCTGAATCTCTATCCCATACAAAATCATATTCACTGGATTTCCCTGCTGCTATAATGTCTAACCCTACAAGTCTTCCCCAGGAATATAAATCTATTAAATTTCGAGGTTGATCTCCATTTACTAATGTATAAATCACATTATTTTCATAGGCTAATTGATTAAAATATGGCCCGGCAAAACTGTCCGTTTCTTTAGATACCATATACACATTAATCCCTTTGTTTAATGCATTCTCAGAAATATAAGTACCAACTGTTATATTCCCAGTTGTTTCAATTATTGAAGTGATTTCAGCTTCTAAAACTAACTTGTAATCGTCTACAATAATTATTTTACTTTCATCAGTTTTTTTAATCTCTTCAACAGTATGACATATTACTATTCTTTCTTTGTTGTAGCCAGTTTCTACTAATGCTTTATAACTTTCTTCAATATCTATTGAAGAAACAACACGCAAATCAATTTGTTCTATATTTTTTACTTGAACTAAGGTTGTGTAACCAAACCCTTGAGATGCCCCGATAATACCCAATTTAATTTTTTCGTCATAATTTAATAAATTAGTATAATCCATTAATTTTTGCCTCCATTTTAAATGCTTTTAAATAACCCCTGTATAGTGTAATACTATAGTTATTAATGCGCCCACTCCACCAGCTATCGTTGATGCAACCGATATACCTTTAATTCCTTGTTTAACATTCATATTTGACATCGTAACTGTTACCCAAAACCCACTTGAGTTTGCATGTTTAAACATTAAAGCACCTGTACCGCTAGCTAAAAAAGCTGCTAGGGGGCTAATTCCTAACGTTCCTAACATAGGTTGAACTAAGGCAGCTGCTGTCATTACTGCTAGCGCATTTGAGCCAGTTACAATATGAAGAATAGCAGCTAAAATGATAGGTATTAAGATAGATGGGAACCCAAAACTAACAACAGTATCTGCTATAACTTCTGCAACCCCTGCTCTTTCTATAAAAATAGCTAGTACTCCACCTAATCCCGTTACAAGAATTGGCATCGCTGCAGCACCAATACCTTTGTCTACGTAACCATCTAACACTTCTTTCGAATTCCATTTGCTTCCAGTTAAACTTAATGCCAAAACACATCCACTTAATAAAGCTACCATTGGAGAACCAATGAATGAAAATAATTCAGCAATAAACGTGTTAGGAGCAGCAGCAGAAATAGCAGTATTTCCTACAATTAGTATTAATGGCAATAATATTGGTGCTAATGAACCTAATAAACTTGGCTGCTTTACACCATTATTATTAGCTTTCTTCGTTTCATCTACATATTCTTCTAAAGGTTCAACATGCTCCTTTAAAGTTAAAGCGTATAGAGTAGCAACAACTATACTAGGTATCGATATTATTGTTCCCCAAATAATTGCTTCACCTAAAGAAACTCCTAGTAAAGATGCTGCTGCGACTGCTCCTGGAGTAGGTGGTACTAATGAGGCAGTTACTAAAGCGCCCAAATATAAAATAGTACCTAAACTCAACATGGACCTTCCAGTATCTAATGCAATTTTTGATACTATTGGTATTAAAAGAACCACTACAGTATCTCCCCAAATTGGAATCCCCAAAAGTGCAGAGCTAAAAACTAAAGCCCATACAATATATTTATCACCAAAATATTTGATGGCACTATTAGTAATTTTTGCTGCTCCTCCAGTTCTTTCCAACATTATTCCTAATACAGACCCTAGAAATATTACAATTCCAACGCTTTTAATCGTATCAGCAAATCCTTCATTCATAATTTCTTCTATTTCTCCTAATGGAAATTGAAGGAATATTCCTAATAAAATCCCTGATATTAAAAGAGCCATTGAAGCATGTATCTTAAACTTAGATATAGCTAAAACCATAAGAATTATTATGGAAAAGAATACAGCAAGTACATAACCAGTTGACATATTTTTCCCTCCTAATTTAAATAATTACAGTTGATAAGAAAAATAGTTAGCTTCTTTTACACCTCCCTTTTCAAAAATACACAAAGTATATTCTGTGTATACAAGAAATATAGCACGATGATCATTACTTGTAAACACTTTCAAAAAAAGATTTTTTTGAAATAAAACAACAGTTATCTAATTCACTCTAATGATTATCATCAATTATGACCATATCGACGATTTTTAATAGACTTGCCTTGGATATTTTTGCCGTTGAGGATCATGTTCTGTAATCATATAACGTGGAAACATGGAGCAGCCATCAAGACTATTCGATAGAGCAAGGAAGCAGCACCTTTCACCCTCTTTTACAGAATTAATATTTTGAAGCATTCTGGAAAAATACGGATTAATTTATCACATTGGAGAAAGTAGCAAAATTTGTGCTTCATCGAGAAGAGATGTATAAAGTAAGTGGGAATTTCAATCAATATATGAAAGTGGATGATCTGTTTTAGAATATTTCAGAACAAATGAACTAGACTATTTCGAAAAATTTTTAACATATTCCATAATAGTGTGGAATCAGGAACACATTATTTCAGTTGTTATGCCAAATTATTTTAGAAATGAAGTGCTGAGATAATGTGCTCGTATAAACTTGGATTAATTATGATTTTATTAGTGCGACAGTTGAGTAATTAATTTTATATCAAGCTCTTAAAATAATACTTTTCTGTAGAAGAAATATGACTCTCTAATAATTCAATAGATCGTTGTTTATTAGCAGTTAAAATATTGTCAATTATCTCCAAATGTTCTTCCGCTCCACCCAAAGTGCGATTTTTTGTGTAAAATTCTTGAGTTCTCACACGTTGAAAGTTATCTTGTATACGACTTAGAAAACTATGTAAGTACTTATTGCCACATTTAGAATTAATATAATTATGAAATTCATAATCTAACTCGTGTAATACTTGATAATTTTCATTCCTTATTTCTTCAATAAATTTATTTTTAAAATTTATTAGTTCTTCCTTCTCTAATTTATCAAATGATAAATCAAGTGCAGATGTTTCGATAATATATCGAACTTGAAAAATTTGTTTGATATCTTGAGTTGATAATGTGGTTACAAAAGTACCTTGTTTAGGAACCGAATAAACTAAATTTTCAGATGCTAATTTATTCATAGCTTCTCGAACTGGCGTCCTACTCACTTTAAATGTTTCACAAATTTCCTTCTCTTCTAAGTACTCTCCTTGTTCATAATAATTATTCAGGATTCTTTTTTTTATTTCAATATATACTTGTTCTTTTTTACTTGAAGCCATATCTAACACCAACCTTAAGTTATCTATCAAATTTCTTTTATATATTATATCACATTTAATCATTATTAATTTTATGCATGTAAATATAGGTGTTGTCAATAGAAATTCAATCAATATTTAAAGAACTATATAACGGATCCAAGAATCTAGACACGGAAAAAGGAGATGTTAAGGTAGGTATATGAAACAAAAAAGATATACAGCTGAATTTATAAATCACGAATCGTGTTAGAAGTTTTGAAAGAAGAAAAATCTATGAGCCAAATTGTATTAGAACACAGAATCCATGTGAATCAGATTCATAAATGGAAGATACAGTTTCTGTAAGATACGCTCCAAATCTTTGAGAAACTTGATGTCTTGACAACGGGTCACTTTAAAATGATGGAAATATGTAAGAGTAAAAAATGAAAATTAATTGTATAGGATGACAAAATAAAGACCACAGATAAAGGATTGTCTATCCAAATTGACAACCCTTTATCTTACTTTCAACTATTTAATTGAATCATTCACTGCCTTTATCTTTTCTAATTCTATCTTAGGTGTCCGATCTTCTTTTAATAAACCATTAATTTCCTGCTGAACATCAGTTATTTGTGTATAACAGTAACCATTTATATAAGGAGTTGACTTAATAGCATCCGTAATGCTCTGGTATCGATTTAAAAACTCCTTCTCTGTATTCACCTGGTTCCCGTACCCCCAGCCACTTTCATCGTTAAAAGCAATTCCTCCATATTCGGTTATCATAATAGGCTGTCCTTCATATTTATAACCATTTGCAAAGGCATATTTATGATTATTATGAGGTAATTCATTATTTAAAATTTTATCCTTATCTTTATAACGTTCTAGGAATTCTTCGCCAAGTTCCTCATAATCATGAAGCGCAATAATATCAGAAATTGTGTGTTCCCAGCCATCGTTTACGATAACAGGACGTTGTGAGTCAATTGATTTTGTTAAATAGTAAATAGATTCTGTAAATACCTGTTGCTGTTTATTAGTCGAAATATTGGGTACGCCCCATGATTCATTAAATGGTACCCAGGTAATGATAGATGGATGGTTATAGTGCTGTTGAACGATTTCCAGCCACTCTTTCGTAAAGTTTTCAACTGCCTCATCCGAAAATTCATACGTAGCAGCCATCTCAGACCACACAAGTAATCCTTTTTTATCGCACCAATATAAAAAGCGTTCGTCCTCCAGTTTTTGATGTTTACGAACTCCATTGAAGCCCATCTCCATCGTTTTTTCAATATCTTCTATTATGGCATCATCTGAAGGAGGTGTGAGCATCGTATCCGCCCAGTATCCTTGATCTAAAATAAGCTTTTGGTAAATAGGTACGTTATTAAGAAGCACCTGTCCATCTTTAATGGAAATCTTTCGCATTCCAAAATACGAATCAACTTCGTCTACTAATCTTCCGTTCTCAAATAATCGAAATGTAACATCATATAAATTAGGATGCTGAGGTGACCAATGTTTTATTTTCCACTCATGTAGGTCCGTATGAAGATCCACTAAAAAGCTCATGTTAGAACGATCTGGTTTCATAGAAAATTGTTTTACTGTTTCACCCAAAAAACTGATTGTTGTTTCTAAATCACATTCTCGACCAAATGAACCGCTCAATGTATAATCAAAATGGACCGAATGTGCATCGAATTCAGGAGTAATCTTTACATTATCAATATTTACCTTATTCAAGAATTCCAGCCAGACTGTTTGCCATATCCCTGTAGTCTGTACATACCAGCATCCGAAATTTTCATCTCTCCACCGTTGTTTCCCCCTTGGTTGATAACAGCTCATACTATCTTCTACTTTAACAACAAGTTCATTCTTCGTTTTGTAGTCAACAGCATTCGTAATATCAAATGAAAAAGAAGCATTCCCACCAATATGATTACCAATATAATGGCCGTTAACCCATACTTTCGTTAAATAATCGGATGCCTGGAATCTCAAAATTGTTCGTTTTCCTATTTCATCTTCTGGAATTTCAAATGTTTTTTGATACCAAACATAGGGGTGGAAATCCTCTTCACCAATCCCACTTGCTTTCGTTTCATACGTAAATGGCACCTGTATATCTGTAGTAAAGCTAGGTTTATTCGTCCATTGCTCTTTCTCTCCAATATTCTCATCATCAAAAGCAAACTTCCATGTCCCATTCAAGTTCTTCCATGAAGTTCTTTGGAATTGTGGACGCGGGTATTCTGTTCTTTGATAAGTAGCAATTGTTTTTTCCATGTGCATATTCTCCTCTTCTATGATTTCATACATTTTTTAATAAACATCACTTTTCAGCCTTAGTACGAGGGTGTACATTGGTTTTTTCAGCCCATTCTTCCCACATTTGTTTCATCTTTTCTACACGTTCAGGATAATTATTTGCCAAATTATTCATCTCTGTTCGGTCATTATTCATGTTGTATAATTCCCATTCTCTTTCCTTTATTTTCACAAGTTTCCATTCATTCTCACGTACAGCACAATGTTCTTCATGTTCAAAGTATAATATGCGTGTTTCAGTTGGCTTCCCCTGGAAAACGGGCATCAAGCTCTTTCCCTCCATCGGGAGTATCTTATTTCCTTGAAATTCCTCTGGATACGACGTTCCCGTAATATCAACGAAAGTTGCCATAAAGTCAATAAAGTGACCCGGGTAATGATCAACCTCTCCGCTTCGATTTACTTCTTCTGGCCAGTGGACTATCAATGGCGTACTAATTCCACCTTCATGTGCATAGTGCTTGTACATTCTAAGCGGCGTACTACAAGCATTTGCCCAACCGGATCCGTAGCTGTGATAAGAGTCGGGACCTCCCATACGATCTAGATCTTCTTTTCGGTGTAAAAAGTTTGAAGTCGTAATCCAATCATCAAAACCCCAAGGATCCCATTCCGCACACGCCCCGTTATCAGAACAAAACAATACCAATGTATTATCGAGTTCATTATGGTCCCGTAGATTCTTAATCACCCTGCCGACATTCTGATCCATGCGGTCTACCATCGCAGCATAAATCGCCATTCGCCGTATCAGATCTTTTTTACGGTCTGGATCAATGGATTCCCAAGCTGGATTGACCCCGCTGTTCTCACGATCACGATCCCAATATTCGGAGCGTGGTGTCAACTCCATATTTTCATTTATCGTCTGTAGCTGTTTCATTCGTTCCAACCTTTCTTCCCTTATCTTATCCCACCCTTTTTCATATAGTTTTTCATATTTACTAATATCTTCTTTCGGTGCCTGCAACGGAAAATGTGGTGCATTATAGGATAGATATAGAAAATAAGGCTGTTCATCATGTCGAGACTCTTCAATGAAATCTAATGCATGATCCGTAATTGCATCTGTAGCATAAAATTCTCCTTCTGAATAGCTTCGTTCAGGCCGACCTTTGGGTAAACGAACATAGTTCTTCTTATCCCAGAAACTCGCAAAACCTCCCAATAATCCATAAAAATCATCAAATCCACGTTCTATTGGCATTCGTTTTCCTACATGCCATTTTCCTGATAAATAGGTGTGATAGCCACCCTCTCGCAACACTTCTGCAAGGGTAACACACTGATCTTTCAAATAACCACGATATCCGGGTGTTTCTCGATCCTCATCCATTAAACCTATGCCCGCTTGATGTGGATACACCCCGGTTAAAAGGGAAGCTCGACTCGGGCAACAGCGAGCTGAATTATAAAATTGAGTGAAGCGTAACCCATTCTTAGCCAGTTGATCTAGATTTGGTGTACTGATTTCACCTCCATAACTTCCTAAATCAGAAAATCCTAAGTCATCAGTTAAAATCAATAAAATATTTGGCTTGCTTTTTACCATTTTTCACCCTCCAAGTTCAATGATTTTTACACATAGTATGAAATAATCCTTCGTTCATTAACTCGGTCATGTGCATTCTTTAAGCTTGAATTCTATTCCCCGCCAATCGTATTCCCTGCAAGACACTATGATTTGCTAAAGTTACAATTGGGAAATCAGTCCGTTTGATTCATACATCACGTACACAACGAAAGCCAATATTCCCCGATGAGCTGTCCATTGTATTTGAACTCCTTGCAGCTACACGATAACGATTACAATAAGAGTTATGACATAGGTATGATCCACCTCGCATACTCTTTTGAGATTGGTTATCCTTATTGAACCAATCTGAACACCATTCCCATACATTTCCTGACATATTATATAGCCCATAATTATTCGGTGGAAAAGACGTTGCAGGAGCAGTACCTAAATAACCATCATCTTTTGAATTATATTGTGGAAATTTTCCTTGCCAAATATTGCAGTAATGTATTCCATCTTTAGTGAGCTCATCTCCCCATGGATATTTTTTTTGTTCAAGTCCGCCACGAGCAGCAAATTCCCATTCACGTTCTGTTGGCAACCGCTTTCCTGCCCATTCGCAAAAGGAAACAGCATCATACCAGGATATGTGCACAACAGGATGGTCCATACGCTGATCAACCGACGACCCACTCCCTTCAGGCTGATACCAAAAGGCATCTCTAACCGCATACCACCATGGCACGTTTTGTAATTGCTTTTCACTATTTAATTGCTCAAAGGTTAAAAATTCATGAAACACAAAAGACCAGCCAAATCTTTCAGCCACAGTCTTATAGTTCGTTGCCTCAACAAATTGTTTGAATTCCCTGTTACTAACGGTATGACTATCGATATAGAACGGCTCTACGGTTTCGTTTCTTATTGGACCTTCCTTGTCAGATGGAAATCCCTCTTTATTATCCGTCCCCATTAAAAATTCACCACCAGATAAATACACCATTTTGTCTTGAAATCTGATATTTTTTTTTCGATAATCCGAAAGGGATATTTCGATATTCGTTTTAGAAATATCTGATCTGTTTACAGAACAGCATGAATGTTTTTTTTCCTCCTTCGCTCGCATTCTCCACCAACCTTTCATTCAGTAGTTTTACATGTTAATTAGTTATATTTATTCATAGAGAGTTTCTCCTTACTTTAATAATGGATTCTGCCAATACCGCTCTTTTTGTTGATATAGATTATTTGCATAGATTACTATTAATTTTAAATATCTTTATATTATCCTTTAATCCCTGTAAAGCTGATTCCCTTAATAATTTGTTTTTGAAATATTAGGAATATGATAATAACTGGTATAGACGCAAGAGCATTTGCTGTCATTGGGAGTACATATGCTTGAGAATAACTGGAATTAAATACAGGAAGACCTACCGGTAATGTATAGAGCTCTTCAGATAATATAGACAAGTATGGCCACAGAAAGTTATTCCAGGATCCAATAAATGTAAAGATTGCTATTGCTGCTAAAGCTGGTTTGGCCAGGGGCAAAGCAATTTTATAAAACAATTTAAAATTTGAACATCCATCCATTTTTGCGCTTTCGAATAATTCTTTTGGTATACCATCAAAAAAGCTTTTTAATATAATAACACCTAGTGGTGAAGCAACCATTGGAAGAATAAGCCCTGCATAGCTATCAATCAGATTTAAACTCTTCGCAGTTTCATATAACGGAATAATTGTTGCTTCTCCAGGTATCATCAAGCCAAGTAGAAAAAATACAAAAATCGTCTTTTTGAAACGGAATTTCATTTGAGATATTGCAAATGAAGCTAATGATGTCACGATTAACGTTAAAATTGTTGTAATAAGCGCAACGATAAAACTATTAAATATCCATCGGAGTATTAAAGTATTAGCAATCATATTTGTGTAATTCGAGAATGTAAATGGTGGTAAAAACCATTCGAGTGGATTAGCAGTGCTGAACCCATCTGGTTTCAAGGAAACAAAGATCATCCATATGATAGGAAGAACAAACAGAAGTCCAACAACAATCGCTACCGTAATTTTAATAGGATGAAAAGGATCACGACTTCTGTTCAGTCGCGTTGAACGTTTTCTTTTATTATTTGGTTTTTTATTCTTTTTTTCGAATGTTTTTTGTACATCTATATTTGGTATTGGATTAGGTTGTCCCATGTTAATTCTCCCCCGATCTTTGTGACCTTAACTGGATTATCGACAAAATTAATAGGATAAAGAATAGCGCAAAGGACATTGTAGCAGCATACCCTAAATTATTTTGTGTAAAGCCACTTTCATAGATATATTGGATAAGAGGTCTAGTGGCATCACCAGGTCCTCCGCCAGTGATTAACATAATTTGTGCAAACACTTTAAATGAGGCAAGAACCTGCAACAATAAAATAACTTTGGAAATTGGTTTAAGCTGCGGCAGCGTAATGTACCAAAACTGCTGCCATCGAGTTGCTCCATCTATTTCACTAGCCTCGTACAATGACTCTGGAATATCCTGTAATGCTACAAGAAATAAAATCATATTCGTTCCTACCGTCCACCATAGTGTAACAACTACAATCGTAATCCAAGCAAGATATTTATTAGCCAGCCAAAAAGGCTCGGCTTGCACTCCTATGCCTTGAAGAATGGTATTAACAAATCCGTTATATGGCTGTAGCATGAAGATGGCCAAAAAGGAAATAACCGCAACAGATAAGATACTTGGGAGAAAGTAAGCTCCTCTGAAAAAAGTCTGAAGCTTCGTATTCAAATTAGCTAGTAATGCCAGTCCTAGTGCTAGCACCATCATTGTTGGTGTTGTTAAAATAACAAATAATGTTGTATTTCCAAGACTTCTCCAAAAATAAGGATCACTAAACATAACTGTAAAGTTTTCCAACCCTATGAACTCCAATTTTCCAATCAATGACCAATCATAGAAACTCATTTCCAGCCCTTTGATAACAGGAAAGATGGTAAAGATCATATATACAATTAAAAAGGGTATTAGAAAGGGAAGCGCCTTCATATCCTGTAACCATAACTTGTTTTTCATAAATAGACCCCTTTTCCATAAAAATCAAGACGGTTGGGACATAAGAATATTTTATCAACTCGGAACATGATTGGTGTGAATTACTCATCTAGGAAATATACTTCGCATATCTTTGAGTCTCCTCTTGTTCTTACTGTTACAAGGCTCCTGGAGCTACGAAATCCCTCTCAGAAAAGATTGTTATCTCGTCTTTAGGAATCTCGCCAATGCCAACAAGGTAGGCATCGGCAGAAATATAACACACTTAGTAAACGCATATGCATTTTCTAGTAGTCTACATATTTTTCCTACGCAGAGTATGTCCATTGTTCACTTATTTATATATTTTTTTCCTTATGTCCTCACCCTAAAGTTCAGATTACTCTCCTATTAACGATTTCACTTCATTTTCAATCAATTCAAACGCTTCTTCAGGAGTTGCTTCGTCTGTCCAAATCAAATCAAGGTTGCGAACCATTATATCCTGGATACCACGTGCATGAATAGTTTGATCTGGAAAATTAACATAGTCCGCTACTTCAACATAATCACTGCGATATGGAAGTTCTGCATATTCTTTTGATTCAACAACGGTTGATTTTGCCGGAATATGTCCTGCTTCTGCCCAAACAACACCTTTATCAGTTGCATAATCCATAAATTCAATGGCACCTTTTTGAACTTCGGGATCTGCATCTTGACTAGTAGGAATCACAAAGGTATGCGAATTACCAAATGCAGCATCTTTGCCAAATATATTTGGTGCTGGTAGTGCTGTAAACTCTAGATCTTCCGTAGCTTCCCAAGTACCAGTTGCCCATACCCCAGTAGAAATAGTAGCTGCATTGCCAGATTGGAAATCAGCATAGAATTCCGCTAAATTCGTTGGAATAACTTCATGCTCGTGCCATAAATCATGCATATAATTTGCAGCTTCAATCGCTTTATCAACATCAAGTACATATTCTGGATTTTCTAAATTATCCGTTACAATATTTTCTCCTCCTAGTTGACTATAGAAGGAAAACCATAACCTATAGGAATCGACACCAGCTGTAGAAAACGCCATCGGAAATTTATCTTCTGGCAATTCTTGTTTAAGTGTTGTTAGAAATTCAACAAACCCTTCTGGCGTCTGTTCCATTTTCACACTCCCATCCTCATTCATAAGTCCTGCATCACCAACAAGTTCATTATTCACGAAAAATATATGCGGATGTGTATCGATCGGTACTGCGTAATGCTGCTCATCAAAAACAGTCGATTCCAAAATATTCTGATTAAATTCATCCCAATTTACCCCTACTTCCGAACCTTGTGTGTCTAGCTCCTGAATCAGTCCCTGACTAACCAATTCCGGAAGTACATTCGTGTGGGAAATAGCTAAATCCGGTCCTTGACCCGCGGAAACACTCGTAATCAATTTTGTATAATATTCTTCAAATTCTTGTTGAACATTATTTATAAAAATCTCATCTTGACTTTCGTTATATTCATCAACAATTTCCTGCATAAAGTCAGCATCACCACCTCCAAATAGATTCCACATAACAACCTCTGTTGCCCCCTCTGGCACCTCAACATCTTGATCGGCATCAGCATCATCTGATCCGCCAGAACATGCTACAAGCGTGATAGCCGTTAAAATGATTCCAATTAGTAACACTAGCCTATTCTTCATTGCTGAACCTCCCTTAATTACTCAAATAGATACAAACCAATGAATACTATCCTTTTTCACTCCTTTCAATATGACCGTAAATGCACGTACAGTTAGAACGCCAAAAATGAATCCGCTTTCAAAAAATAAATAAAAAGTCTAACTGCAACAAACCAAGTCTTATAACAGATTAATTAAATTAATTAACTATATAAATAATAAACTCACTTTTTAGAATTGTCAACATAATTTTTATACTAATAACTAATATTTTGCACTTTGAGAAAGAACATAAAGTGTTTTTTTCTCCTAAATTACTTCTTGTGTTTATAAAATAACTGTAGTAACATTATCTTAATTAAATTAATTAACTATTGTATTATGAAACAGAATGTTTTAAGCTTTATCTCATTTATTAAATTTCAATTAGCTCTAACATAATAGGAGGTTATCATGAACATTCAAAAACTAATAAAAGAATTTCAGGCAACATTCAAAACATCTCTAGTGCCCCGTTCATTTTTCGCGCCAGGTAGAATCAACCTAATTGGTGAACATACTGATTATAATGGAGGTCATGTTTTCCCAGCCTCCATTTCATTTGGCACTTATGCCTTGGGAGCCCTACGAAAGGACCAAAAGTTGCGTTTTTATTCTATTAATTTCTCAGATAAAGGAATAATAGAATGCGATTTGTCAAATTTATCTTATAATGATGAACATAATTGGGCCAACTATTCAAAAGGAATGTTTCTTTACTTGCAAAAAGCAGGATTTGATATTAGATATGGGGCAGATATTTTATTCTATGGAAACATTCCAAATAGTGCTGGACTGTCTTCCTCCGCTTCAATCGAAATCGTAACAGGTGTACTTTTAGAAAAGTTATACGGTCTAACCATGGACCGTATAAAAATAATCCAATGCGGTCAAAAAGTGGAAAATGATTACATTGGTGTGAACAGCGGAATCATGGATCAGTTCGCCATTGGAAAAGGAAAAATAAATCATGCTATTCTATTAAACTGCCGTACATTAAAATATGAATACGCACCACTTGAGCTGGAAAATCACGATATTATAATTATTAATTCAAACAAACAACGTACACTTGCAGGTTCTAAATATAATGAACGCCGCGCACAATGTGAACGTGCTCTGAAGGATTTACAAACTGAATGTACCATTGAAAGTTTAGGAGAATTGACTAAAGTAGACTTTGAGAAACATAAATATCTAATCAAAGATAAAACAAATCGAAAGCGTGCTAAACATATCGTATATGAAAACGCCCGAACATTAGAAGCGCTTGAAAAACTGAAAAAACCCAATCTTCAAGGTTTTGGAAAACTAATGAATGAATCCCATATTTCTCTTATGAATGATTATGAAGTAACAGGCCTCGAACTTGATACCATTGTACACGCCGCCTGGAAACAAGAAGGTGTACTAGGTGCGCGAATGACCGGCGCTGGATTTGGCGGATGTGCAATTGCAATAGTGGAAAAAGATAAGGTGGAAACTTTCAAAAAAAATGTAAACAACACTTACCGTCAAGTGATTGGCTTTGATGCAACTTTCTATACAGCATCAATCGGAGATGGTGCAAAAGAAATTTTGGAGGAAGTGGTACAATGAGTATTTTAGTTCTAGGTGGTGCCGGCTATATCGGATCTCATGCCGTCTATCAATTAGTGGATCAAAAGGAACAAGTTGTTGTTGTCGATAATCTAGAAACTGGCCATAAAAGAGCAATTCATCCAGAAGCAACCTTTTACCAAGGAGACATTCGTAATATCAATTTTCTCCGTTCAGTGTTTGAGAAGGAATCGATTGATAGTGTCATCCATTTTGCAGCAAATTCATTAGTTGGCGAATCCATGGAAAAGCCATTGAAATACTTTGATAATAATGTTTATGGAACGCAAGTATTGCTTCAAGTAATGGTGGAAAACGATGTCAAATTTATTATATTTTCTTCTACCGCAGCAATCTATGGCGAAGCCGAAGCTGTTCCAATTAAAGAGAATATGTCGACAAACCCTACGAACACATACGGAGAAACAAAACTGACGATGGAAAAATTAATGAAGTGGACAGAACAAGCTCATGGAATCAAATTTGTCTCCTTACGATATTTTAATGTTGCAGGTGCAAGAGAAACAACAGAAATTGGTGAGGACCACCAGCCGGAGACACATCTAATTCCAATTATTTTGCAATCTGCTTTAGGACAGCGTGAGACCATTACAATATTTGGTGATGATTATGATACCCCAGATGGTACCTGTATACGCGACTATGTTCATGTAGAGGATCTCATTCAAGCTCATATCCTTGCATTAACCTATTTAAAGGAAGGTGGCAAGAGTGATATTTTTAATCTTGGGAGTAACCAAGGTTTTTCAGTAAAGGAAGTGATTGATACAGTAAGGGCCGTTACTGGTAAGGAAATCCCAACACGGATTGGTGCTCGCCGTAGCGGGGACCCTGGTGCATTAATAGCCAGTTCGGAAAAAGCAAAACAAATTCTGGGATGGAATCCAACGAAAACATCCATCAAAAAAATAATTGAGGATGCATGGAATTGGCACTCTCTGTATCCGCAAGGCTATAAACAAAAAGGAGTGTAAACATGGTATATGAATGGATTGCAGGACTTATTCAAAAAGGGTTAGAAACACAATTAATAGAGCCCGAAGATAAGATCTATGTACGTAATCAGGTTATGCATCTATTAGGTTTAGAATCATTCACTGAAAATGTAGAGTATCCAGCAGATGACATGATTCCAGATCTTCTTGATAAATTAGTAAACTATGCTGTGGACCACCACATTATTGAAGATGTACTTGATGAAAAGGAAATTCTTTCTGCGAATATCATGAACTGCTTTACTGCCCGTCCATCGGTTGTCAATGAAATTTTCAATAACAAGTATGAAGTGTCACCAAAGTCAGCGACTGACTATTTTTATTCCCTTAGCAAAAACAATAATTATATTCAGATGAATCGAATTCGGAAAAATAGTTCTTATCAAACCGACACACCCTATGGAAAATTAGAGATTACAATAAATCTTTCTAAGCCTGAAAAGGATCCGAAGCAAATTGAACGAGAAAAGGAAATGAAGAAAACAATCCATTACCCGAACTGTCTTCTTTGTGTCGAAAATGAGGGATATAATGGAAGGTTAGGGCATCCAGCAAGAGCCAATCTTCGTATCATTGATATTCCTTTATTAGGAGAAAATTGGTATTTTCAATATTCCCCTTATGTATATTACAACGAACACAGTATACTACTTTCAGAAGAACATCGTGATATGAAGATTGATAAACTTACTTTTGAAAGGCTTTTAACATTTACGGAAAAATTCCCCCATTATTTTATCGGGTCAAATGCAGATTTGCCGATTGTTGGAGGTTCTATTTTAAGCCATGATCATTATCAAGCGGGAAATTACCAATTTGCAATGGCTGAGGCTGAAAAAGCCTTTCCTTTTACGCTAAATAACCATCCTGAAGTGGACGCAGCTGTTCTAAAATGGCCGATGTCGGCTATTCGTTTACATGGATATAAAATAAATAAACTAGTTGATGCCGCGGACTATATTTTACGAACTTGGAGAGAGTATTCCGACGAGCAAGCAGACATATTAGCATATACAAACGGAAAGTCTCATAACACGATTACTCCGATTGCAAGAAATCGAAAGGATCATATTGAACTAGATTTAGTATTACGAAATAATCGTACCTCTCCGGAGCATCCATTAGGAATTTTTCATCCACATGAGGACGTTCATCATATAAAAAAAGAAAACATTGGACTAATAGAAGTAATGGGACTCGCAGTACTTCCCCCAAGACTTAAGGGAGAACTTTCAGAGATTAAGAATTATCTCCTGGATAAGTCAAGTCATGTCACGGATTATCATCAAGACTGGGCAAATCAACTAAAGGAAAACTATGGCACCTTAACTGATAACGAAACAGCTGAAACAATTTTACAAAAAGAACTTGGAAAGAAATTTATAAAAGTACTAGAAGATGCAAGTGTGTACAAAGACCGCCCTGCATTTGAGAGATTTATAAAGACATTAAATAAGTAGGTGAATGGATGAAACTGAACTCCGAAGAAGTATTAGGGAAATGGACAGAATATACATTAGAAAACGGTCACGGAATGAAAATTAGTATCCTTAATTATGGAGGAAGAATTACTAAAATCATGGTTCCAGATCGTGAAGGAAAATTAGAAAATGTTGTCCTAGCGTATGATTGCTATGAGAATTACGTTACGGATACCAATTATTTTGGGGCACTTATTGGTAGGGTCGCTGGAAGAATTTCAGGTGCTTCATTTGAACTAAATGGCAAAACCTATTCCTTAGGTGCAAATGAAGGAGAAAATCATCTTCACGGTGGAACGCAAGGCTTTCATCAAAAGATATGGAATGTGTATCCTTTTCATACAGAAAATACGATAGGCTTAAAACTTTCCATTAAGGTGCCCGATGGCGAGGGAGATTATCCTGGGAACTTGGTGGTTGTTGTTACGTATACGCTGAATAACGACAATCAACTTATTATCGACTATTATGCTAGTAGTGACCAATCAACCCCTGTAACATTGACAAATCATACGTATTTTAATTTAAGCGGTAATTTAAAGAATACTGTACACAGTCATCAGGTTACGATGAATTGTAATTCATTTATTGAACTGGATGAAGAATTAATTCCAACTGGAAAAGTAATGGATGTTGAGGGAAGCCTTTTTGATTTTCGACATGGTCGTTCGCTAAAAGAAGGATTATCTAATAAGTCCTTGCAAAATGAAATCGTTGGGCATGGGTATGATCACTATTTTATCTTTGATGATAATACTGAAGATTCAATTCATGTAAAAGATACGGATACTGGGAGGGTCTTAACAATTGAAACAAATCAGCCTGGAGTGGTAATGTATACGGGAAATAGTTTGGGAAATGATTTAACGTTGAAAGAAGGTTCAAGCAGGAAATATCTAGGCGTTTGTTTTGAAACACAAGCATCTCCCATATCCTTACTTCATAAAGAATTTCCAGATATCATCTTGAAGGCTGGGGAAACCTATAATCGACAAACTGTTTTTTCGTTTGGAACAGATAAATAGAAATCCGAGTAGGTGTCGCCATTACTGACTATGCCTCTCACAGAGCGCATACGTGTAGGTCTACGCATATGGTTTCTCCCATATATTTCTTTTAGAAATAACGTTCATCATAAACAGATACAAGACTAACTAAATCAAGTTCAGAGAAGAATTCATTATCTAATACCGCATGGGCCATAGGACTTTTCGAACTACGTCATGCAAACATGCGAATTCCTCTCAGGTTTTCTTCCCTCCATCCTCTCTTTCTTAAGAGACGATGGAGGTTTTTTAACGTGACGCCAACTTCTTAATTGATCCATTCGTAGCCTTTTTCTCATCCAACTGTCCCATTCTCTGAATTTAGACTTCACCTTTCCATGCATAAACCACCTTGGTTTTCTCTTGATTGACTGTAACCTCTAAATTCTTTTCCAGAAATTTGGTGACACTGCGCATTCACTCTATCCGCGCCTTTTTGGCTTTTACACAAGATAATGAAATCATCCGCAAAGCGTACGATACGATGCCCACGTTCTGTCATCAGTTCATTTAATTGATGAAAGTAAATTTTGGAAATCAATGGACTTAACACGCAACGATATCCTTGTATAGTTTCGCTTATGTACTGTTACTCACAAGAAAAGAGCTGAACCTGCAAGTCCAGCTCTTTTCTAAACTGCTTCAAATAACTCCACCAATAACAACGACACCGCACCTAATAATGTAGCATCCTCGCCAAGGCTTGTTATCGCTACTTCAGTCTCTTTTGCTTTTGGCGTCAGTGCACGCTCTTCTATTGCCTGCTTAATCATAGGTAAAATGAATTTCTCACTCTTCATCACTCCACCACCCAATACAATTTTGCTTGGATTAAATAAATGGATTAAATTCGTTAAGCCAATACCGATAATCGTCCCTGTTTCCTTTAGGATATCGATATAAGTGTCATTTCCGGTTTGTGCTAATTCAAATACTTTCTTGCCAGTTAATGTATCAGAAACATCTATATCTTGTACCTTTTTTCTTGCCCGTTCAGCAACGCCTTCTCCACTTACAAAAGTTTGGAAACAGCCCCGATTCCCACACTCACATACTTTTCCATGTATATCAATTGTCATATGTCCAATTTCACCCGCTATATCCTGGTCACCATGATATAGTTTCCCATTGACGACCATTCCAGAACCTACGCCACGCCCTATATTAACAGCAACCATACTATCCAAATCCCCATGTCCACCAAACCATGACTCTCCTAATGCCATTGCCCTAGCGTCATTTTCAACTTTTATCGTAAGATTAAATTCCTCTTCAAGTCTAGTTTTGATTGGAATATTTTTCAAATTCAAATTTGGAGCGTTTAACGAAGTTCCCGTCTCAACATCAACCACACCATGCATGGCTACACCAATACCGATAATTTTATCTGGTTTTGTTGTTGATGTCTTTAAAATTTTATAGATATTTTCTTTTAAAATCGTAATAAACTGATTATTTGTTATCGGCTTTTTAAGCTTACTAAAAGTTCTTTCATAAATTTCTCCCGATAAATCTGCTAGAATACATTCCACAGTTTCCGGTCCTGCATCTACTCCAATTACATAAAAACCATCATTATTGATATGGAGCATTGTTGGCTTACGTCCGCCTTTCGATTCACCAAGATTACTTTCTCTTACAAGACCTTGTTCAATCAACTCTTTCACAATACTACTGACCGTAGGAGGAGTTAACTTCGTCTCTTTTGCAATTTGAGCACGAGAAATAGGCTCTGATGTACGAATTTTGTTTAGTATATTTGATTTATTTACTGATTTCATTAACTGAAATGAACCACGTTGCATGGATGTTCCTCCATTCTTCCTTTATCTTTATGCATATTATATCACATTATCATTAATTAATTTAATTAATGATAATTAAATAAGGAACAAAGGAGAATTAAATATACGACAATGGATGAATTTCTGGTCACCATAAAATGTAAGAAGCAGACGACCGCATATAAATGAATTAAAAAAGAGGAATTTCATATCAATACTCGATGCGAAATTCCTCTTTTCTTTATTTTTAGCTAGTTTTGTCCCAGTTCCTATATAGTTTATCTCTTAAGGAAATCATAATATTCATTTATCCCCTCAACAATTGAGTAGGAAGATATGAAATTTAGTACTTCTTTTGCTTTCGTACAATCAAGCGGTGAAGTTTCATCATACCCAAAACCACCTGATCCCAAATCAAATACTATATTAGGAAATAATTTCTCCATTACATCTATTATTTCTCTAGTGCTCTTTAACTTTTCAGTTCCAATATTTAATATTAAACCATTTGCGTTTTTACTATTTAAAGTTAACCAGATAGCATCTACAACGTCCTTAACATAAATATATTCTAATCTTTGATCCATACCTGTTTCTTCTATTATATTTTCGCCATTTAATGCTTTTTCTAGTATAAACTTAATTGGATCGTGCGTTGCCCGCCCAGGTCCATAGACAAAAGGAATCCTGAATGAGGTTGTATTTATCCCGTATTTTTCATAATAAACCTTAGCTAAATGTTCTCCAGTTAATTTAGTTACACCATATATAGTATTTGGTTCGGGAACTGCACTTTCAGTAAAATTAATAGTTTTACGATTTCCATAGACAGCTGCCGAACTTAAGTATACAATTTGTTTTACTTTGGAAAGTCTTCCGGCCTCAAATACATTTGAAGTCCCAACTATATTGGCATTGATTATCTTGTTAGGGAATTCTTCAGATTCTTTTGGATGTGATATCCCGCCACCGTGTATAATTCTATCTATTTTATATTTTTTTATTACTGATACAACACGTGAAAAATCATCAACATTGCCCTGTTCAAAAGTAAAGTGGTGAGACTGTGAAAACCTCTTCTCAGGAAGGGTAATATCAAAGCCAATAACACGTATGTTTTTGTATAGTAAAAATTCTACCAAATGGCGTCCAATTAATCCATTACTGCCAGTTACTAAGACATTCATTTTTTATAGTCTCCCTTTTTTAAGACCTCGCATTAAATTTATCCCGATATAAATAATTTCCGCGACCTGGTTTTCCAATAACCTTTTTATCTTTAACAATAACTTCTCCTCTGGATAAAACATAATCTATATAACCTTGTACCTTCATACCTTCATATACATTATATTCGGTTCCTTGTTTCTGGGATTCCTTAGTGAGAACGGTAGATTTGTTTGGATCAAAAATAACTATATCGCCATCACTACCTATATTGATACTTCCTTTCTGAGGGTACAATCCAAAAATTTCAGCTGGATTTTGGCTTGTTACCTCAACAAGTTTAGACAAGGAAATCCTTTCTTCACAAACTCCGTAATGATAAAGTAATAAAAGTGTACTTTCTATACCTGGCAGTCCATTTGGAGCTTTAGTAAAGTTATTTATACCGTTTTCCTTTCCGTTTACATACGGATGTGAAGAATGATCAGAACCAATGGTAGAAATCGACCCTGATTTAATTTTATTCCAAAGTGTATCTTGATCTTTTTTTGTCCTCAATGGGGGAGAGCAGATATATTTAACTGCCTCCTTATCTTCTTTTTTTAAATAATCCTCATCCAAAACTAAATATTGAGGACAGGTTTCTCCAAATGCATTGACTCCTCTTTCCTTTGCATGAATAAATTCTTTCAATGCCTCTTCGCAAGATATATGAACAATATAAGTTGGGGCTTCTGTAATTTCGGCAATTCGTAAAGCTCTTGCTGTTGCTTCAGCCTCCATCTCAGGAGGTCTAGTATAAGCATGATAAATTGGTTTTGTGTTATTTTTGTTTAATGCTTCTTCAATAAGTTGGTCTATCACAACACCATTTTCAGCATGGATATTGGTTACTATCCCCGCCTTTTTCGCTGCATTCATTAGTAAATATAATTCCTTATCATTTACCATATTTTCTTTGTATGCCATAAACAGTTTTATTGATGTTACTCCTTCATCTGGTAATTTAGAAATCTGCTCTAGTACGTCTGAATTACATTTATTTATAATTGAATGAAAACCGTAATCTATTAAAGAATTTTTAGCTTTATTCTTCCACTCCCTCAAATCTTCTAAGAATGTTTGTGAATTATCCGGATCTGTAAAGTTTATAATTGTGGTTACCCCACCAGATGCTGCTGCGTTAGTACCAGTTTCGAAATCATCCAAAGTTCCTTCAATACCAAGGTGAGTATGTGGATCAATTAAACCAGGAAGTATATATTTGTTCGTTGCATCGATAATAGTATCATTTTTTTCACCATTAATCTGGCTAGATATCATACTTATTTTTCCATTATCTATTTTTAAATCTCTTTGGGAGACTTCAGAAGCTGTAACTAATATTCCGTTTTTTATAATTATAGACATATTTAATCCTCCCGTATTTATCTGTTGATATAATGAATAGCTGTATTCGCTAATAAATCTACACCTAATTTAATATCTTCTGCTGATGCAAATTCCTCAGGGTTATGGCTTCCGTTTTCAGAACGGACAAATATCATACCCATATCAGTAATTTCTGCCATTAGTTGGGCATCATGCCCCCCGCCACTCGGCATTTCAAAAGTTTTAATGCTAAGTTCATTACTTCCCCTTCTCATTGTTTCTAATATATGGGATGCAGACTTTGCCGGATTAGCTTTTAACTTAGTAGAAAACTGATATTTCAATTTTCTTCTATTACATATTTCCTGTACCTTCGTTTCTAATACTTTTATGATTTTTTCTCGTCTCTCTAAATCTGTATCACGAATATCAATAACAGTGGAAACTTTACCCGGAATAATATTTACTTGGCTCGGTGTAACATCCATTGTGGCAGCTGTTCCTACTGCGTCACCTCCGTATTGATTAACAATTTCCTCTACTGCTAGAGCTGTTTCACTAGCACCTAATAAAGCATCATAACGTAAATCCATTGGAGTACCACCTACATGATTTGGTTCTCCCTCAAAAATTACCTCGGTTAAAGATAAACCAGTAATAGCAGTTACAATACCGACTGGGACATCTTCCCGAATCAGAATAGGTCCTTGTTCAATATGCATTTCTAGATATAAATCAAACTCTTCCTTATTTCTTATTGCATTACCAATATTATCTGGGCCTAACCCAAAGTTTTTCAATACTTCATACCTAGTTTCACCATTGCTATCAGTTACTTGCAGATCTTCTTTTGTTAATTTACCAGCCATCGCTCTACTACCAAAAACTCCACCAGATTGAAATCTTGAACCTTCCTCTTCGCAGAAAGCCATTATTTCTATTGGCCGTTTGTTAGAGATACCTTCTTCCTTTAAATGCTGAACAACTTCAATTCCTCCAATAACACCAACAGTACCATCATACTTTCCACCATTCCCTACAGAATCTATATGAGAACCTAATGCAATAGCCTTTGTTTCAGGAACTGTTCCTTCCTTTCTGCCAATTAAGTTTCCCGCTTGATCTAATCGAACTTCCATTCCTGCCTCTTGCATCCATTCACTAATTAAATCTAGACCTTGTCTATATTCTCGAGTTAAAGCAATTCTACTTACGCCACCGTCCTTCGATTTCCCAATTTGAGCTAAAGATTCTATTCTTTCTTCTAATCTATCCTTGCTAATCATATATACATAACTCCCTTTATTTAATACGTTTTTCTATATTATAAATATTAATTATCAAAGATATTTCCGATACAACTACTTTGATAAAATAATTCTCAATAGAAGTATTCTAGTTTACCTTATAAGTAGGTATCTTATGAATGCTTCCTACTCTCATCATAGGAATTTAATGATTTACCATTGCTTGCCCTCTTAGACCACATAATGACTAAATAAGCAATCGCTGAAACTCCAACTCCTATAAACCAATTAAAATCATATAAATAATTTAACTGGGGTATTATGAGCCCTACAAAAGCAGCTAATATACCTATTCCCAGTGCTATAAAGCTATTTTTATTCCATTTACCGTATACCCCATCATGTCTATACAAACTACTTAAGTCGTATTCAAAACGACGTATTATAAGAAAGTCAACCAACATAATACCAAGCACTGGTGCCATTATTGAACCGATAGCTCCCAGTACTACATCCATGGCTCCGCCTTCTTCATACCACAGCCAAGGAGCTGATATAGCGCCTATCGCTAAAGCAATAAATCCAGACCTTTGGAAATTTAATTTTTTTGGTAACAAATTGGTTAAATCATATCCTACTGCGACACCATTGGTGGCAATATTTGTAGAAAGCGTGGCAACAAATATTGCAATTGCACCTACAATAACAATAACAGGATTGTCGAATTCAGCTAAAACGTATATAGGGTTAGTAATAGGTTCTCCATACGCACTTATAGTTCCAAAAGTAGTAATTAAAGCCATTAAAGAGAAAAGGATAAACATGATAGGCATACCTATACCTTGCCCAATTATATGATCCTTTTGACTGCTTGAATGTTTGGTTATATCAGATATATTTAACATTAAGGTGGCTACTGTACCGAGAAGTGCAGTCATTCCTATGAAAAACGCTGACCAAAATTCAACCCCTGAAACAGTAGAAGATGTTGATACTATATTTCCAATTCCTCCTGTAGCATTTAATGCCCAAAAAACTAAAGCAATAGAAATAACCATTATTAAAGGGCCTGCCCACCCTTCAAATCTCCTAATTCTACCCATCCCATTTTTAATTACATAAGCATGAATAAAAAAACTGGCGACTAGAGCAATAAATTCATTTAACCCTAAACCTAAAATACTCGTTTCACCTAAATTTGCCCACCCATGGAAAGTAGAACTGAGAATCACATTAACAGCCATACTACTTATATACATATGGACTCCAAACCAGAAAACCCCCAGTCCTGCTCTTAAAAAAACAGGAATCTGTGCTCCTTTTGTACCAAAGCTTGCCCTAATCAAAACCGGAAAAGGGACTCCATATTTTGCTCCTGAAAAACTATTGAGTAAAATAGCTATAAAAGCTATAAAATATGCACTGGATACACAAGCAAGAGCTTGCCAAAAACTCATTCCAACTGCAATTAAATTAGCAGCTACTTCCCATGCTACTATGTTGGCAACAATCCCCATCCACATAGCTGAAAAATTCCACCATGTCCAATTTTTATTTTCACCTTCGACCGGAGCAAGATCGGAATTATATAAAGATAGATTTGGGTTAACTCCATTAATTAGTTTTTTTTCATCACTCATTTCCCCACTCCCCCCCCATTTATAAACGCTTTCATTATTTCGTATATTTAAAGATGTTCATTTTATAGCATCACATCGCCATTATTAGGACCTAATGTTTGACCAGTGTATAAATTTCCATCTGGACTTGAAGCTAAAAAGACAGCGGTAGGTGCGACTTCTTCAACTTTTCCCAGACGCGGTATCACTAATTCTTGTATTTTTTCTCTTCTCCATTTTTCGCTTACCTCTCCCATTAATTGTGTTTCAATTGGTCCTGGTGCAATACAATTGGCTGTTATACCATATTCCCCTAATTCCATAGCAACTGACTTGGTAAAAGCTATAACTCCAGCTTTAGCTGCTGCATAATGACAATGTTCAACGCTACCTTTTTGACCTACTTGTGAAGAAATATTTATTATTCTGCCAAATCCATTGGAAATCATTGTTGGTACCACTAGTCTTGTAGTAAGAAAAACACTTTTCAAATTAACATCTAACATACGATCCCAATTAGATACTGACATGTCTTGAAGTAAGGCAGGAGTAGAAATACCGGCACTGTTTACTAAGATGTCAATTTTCCCATACTTTTCTATTGTATTGGATATCAATTTCTCTGAAGTTTCTTCTTTAGTAATATCCCCCTCTGTTATAAACACATTGTCTCCATATTTATTCATTTCATTTTTAAACGCTTTCTTTTCTTCAAAATTTCTAGCCAAGTAATTTAACGATACCTTTGCCCCTTCTTGAAGAAATGTTGTTGCTATAGTATAACCAATGCCTCCACCAGGCCCTGCTCCAGTTATAACTGCTACTTTATTTTTTAATTTCACTCTCATCCACTTCCTTGTATTGTAAGTTTAAAATAATTTTTCTTAATCTTTTATAACTTAATGCTTTTTCATAATTCACTAAGAGAATCTAGAAAGAGGTCATATATGGATTTATGAACATGAGGCCTGACCATGAGCCAATATTATTAACCGTTTGACAGCTTTACTCTTGACTCACGATCGAAAAAGCTCCATATTAAATCAACTGTGTTTTACTTCTTTATGATGAAAAGTGTGAATTATATTTACTGTTGGACACTCACGATATTCTTGGATATTAGAATTGAAAATGGATCTAATTGAGATATATTTATCATGCTTATAGTTTTACCAAAATTAAAAATTTTGGCTTTATATTTAAATATGACTCATTTAATTGAATATTCGGTCTACTCAACTTAACTTCGCATCGAAGTCTATAAATTTATATATTATAATTCTGCAATAGCATCTATTTCTAAAGGTATACCCTTTAGATCACAACCAATTGTGGTTCTGACAGGTAAATTATCAGTGAAAAACTCCTGATAGATTTTATCATATTTTTTAAAGTCTTCCACATTAGTTAAATATGTATTAACTTTAACAACATCTTCTAATTTAGCACCTGCTGCTTCTAAGACATTCTTAATATTTGTTAGAGCTATTCTTGTCTGCTCCTCTACAGTTTCTGGAACCTTTCCTGTTTCAGGATCAACAGGCGGTTGCCCTGCAACATAGACCCTATTATTCATTTTAATTCCTTGTGAAAAATGTCCACCTGGCACTGGCGCCATGTTTGTATTTATAACTTGCTTCATAATCAATCTCTCCTTCGAATATATTTTTCTAAATAGCTTGCCTTTATTTGGTTCACATCCCCTGCCCCTGCTCATTACGGACTGTATCTAGATAATTATAAAGCGTGTATTTTGATATACTAAAGTATTCACAGATTTTATCTCCTGATTTTTGAATTAAAAAAGCCCCTTTTTGGTCAAGATACTTTATTCCTTTCATTTTATCTTCTTTAGTCATATGTGCCACCGGTTTATCCACATGATTTTGGGCTTCTTGAATCAAGATTGCTAAAACGTCATTTACATTATTAACGAATACTTCTTTTACATCAGTGTTGATTTTATTTAAATCTGTAAATTCTTTAATAGCGGTTTCTGCCATCATAAAGCTTGTGATATCAAAGTTTATACATATGCAACCTATAGGATTTCCTTTGCTATTTCGGATATACATTGTAGACGACCTTAACATTCTTCCGTCTTTGGTTTTTGTCAGATAATTGTGTTTATCCCCTTCTCTGTTTGTCCCTCTTAAGACTTCCAGCCCTATATTTGTTCCTGAATCACCAACTTTTCTCCCTGTTACATACCCGTTTTCAATCAAAACGATTAAACCGCTTCCATATTGCTCGTACTGCGTTAAATCTAAAAGTACTACCTCGCATTGACTCCCAAACTGTTTAGAAATACCTTTTACAATGGAAGTTAGAAAATCAATCTCATCATTAATATGTTCCATTTTTAAACTCCTTATCTTTGAATATCTATAACTATATGCTAATTAATTTTTTTTAGCTTGTCAATATTTTTTTTAGCTACTTGCTAACATTTCGTTTTTATGCCTCGTATTTTATTTTGTTTAATGGCTCCCCACTTGAATCTATAAAAATTTTTGCATAATTGGATACAATCCCGGATTTTGTAGTTATCAAAATTCTTTTGGTAACATCATTTTCATATATTACGTCAATCATTTAAGTGCAAACTATTAAAGAGATTAACCACATATAGAAAGTTATTGGAGTTTTTACAACCTGTGCAAGAATAAAGTAAGATTATTAGTGAAAATTACTGGAACCTATTTTACCGAATATGCTGTTTCTATTTATGTAACGCTATTGATTTTATACAATACAAAAACCCCCTTAAGATTTCTCCATATCGTAAGGGGTTTCTGATATTATGTTGCATCCTGGTGAAGTATACCATCACCATACATCCTATTTGTTTGAAGTAGAATAAATTTATAGCTTAACAGAGCTTGTTAGCATACTAACAAGCTCTGTTATTTTATTACCCAGTTCTCCTCCAGTAATATCTTGGCTGATTAATTTTATAGCTATATTTGTGGTATTGACTACAACTATCGATATAAGGTAAACATCTTGCTAAAAGGTTAACCTAGAAAAAGTTATCAGATATATTATCTATTTTGTTTATCGTTATAGTAAAAGCCATTAGAATTACGGATAATTGTCCTGAACTTAATAAGTGCATTACACCATTATCATCAGTATTTGGATCTGCCCCAATAATATCAATAAGTATAAATAGTCCACTTCATTATAAATGGAGGGATTTCACCCTTATCTTTATTTTTTGCATATTAGTCATTTTTCCAAAACATTATTGAGTCACCAATTTCAGTTTAAATGATTCAAAAAGGGCTTTACAGTCATTCAGACTTATAAAACCCTAGATGATATTTCATTCTGATGACACCTGCACTGATCAAAAACCTTTCAAATTAGCCATCCCTATTTTATCAAGTTCACCATTTTCTTTACATATAACAGGATACGGAGAGAATAAAGCCTTGTATCTTTTCTGTTGTATTTGCAATTCTCCCCCTCTTAATCTATATGATTATCTTTTAATTATTTTCTACCCATTCACGCATGGATTTGAAAATAATCCAAACTGTTGTTGCACCAGCATCTTGGTGGCCAATAGCTCGTTCCCCAAGAGCTTTAGCACGTCCAAACTTAGCTGAATAGTTCTTAGTATTTTCAACCCCTTGTGCCGCACTATTTTCTGCATTTTTAAGACCTTCACTAAAACATTGGTTAGAAGATACACTTTCATGTAGTGCTTTAACAGCTGGTTGAAGGGCATCAATCATTGTTTTATCTCCTAATTCTGCCTTACCACGTTCTTTTATTGCGTTTAGAGAACCTTTGAATATTTCAGTTAGCATTTCTAAATCTAGCGTTTCCCTATTATCTAACCCTTTAATTCCACCGATAAACAATGTTCCAAAGATTACACCTGAAGCACCGCCCATTGATGTAATCATGGACATACCTATTGTTTTAAATACTTCATTTACCGTTTGAAATTCTTTTCCACTTAAGTTTTCTTCAGCTTTTGAAAATCCTACACTCATACCTATGCCATGATCGCCATCACCAATTGCACTATCAATCTTTGTTAAAAACGGCTTATTTTCTTGTACCTTTTGCCCAGCATAGATGAACATATCTTTTACATTAGAGGGTGATAAACGTGTTAATTGTTCAGTTCTATGCATTTTCATCCACTTCTTTCTTTGGTAATTTTACATAATAAGGAGAAATAGCTGAGGCATCATAGTATGCTTTTAATTCTTCATCCAATTCCAATAACGTAATAGAGAATCCAGCCATTTCTTGTGTTGTAATATAACTATTTACATCCATATCATGAATTGTAATGTGTTTTTCTTGGAGAAGTTGGGCTACTCTTCGATTAACAATTAATAATTCCATTATTGTTGTTGAACCAAGACCATTGACCAAAACAGCTACTTCTTTACCTTTGCCGAGTTTCCTTTCACTTAAAATTCTATCCATCATTAAATTAACAAGCTCATCGGCAGGCATTATTTTTCTTGTTTCAATTCCAGGCTCACCATGAACCCCCAAACCTACTTCAATTTCATCATCAGCAATGAGGAAGGGTGGTTCAGTAGCACCTGGAATCGTTCCTGGAGACAAAGCAACTCCCATTGATAATGCGTAATCGTTTGCTTTTTGAGTGATTCTAAATACTTCATTTAACGAAAGACTTTCTTCCGCAGCAGCACCCGCTATTTTCATAATGAAAATATCTCCAGCAACACCTCTTCGGTCTTCTTTTCTGTCTTCTGGTGCAGATGCAACATCATCACTTACTCTTACCGTTTTCGTTTCAATTCCTTCAAATTCTAACAATTCTGCAGCCATATCAAAGTTAAGAATATCTCCTTCATAATTACCATAAACAAAGATTACTCCTTTACCAGAATCTATTTTTTTCGCAACCTCAACAATGGTATTTGGAGTTGGTGCTGCAAAAACGTTTCCTAAAGCTATTCCATCCGCTAAACCTTCACCAATCAAATCTAAAAACAACGGTTCATGGCCACTACCGCCTCCAACTAAAACACCTACTTTATCCTTTAACTCTTTTCGGACAATCCCAGTAACCCCTTCAACTTTTTCATATTCTTTGTTAGCAATAAGAAAACCTTCAAGCATTTCTTCAACAACATTACTAGGATTGTTAATAATTTTTTTGATCATCATTCAAGTCCCTCCTAAGCAGTTTAATTAACTGAAAATAATAAGTTTAATAATACAATACATTCCGATTCCCAAAGAGAATTTTAATAATTTAAATGGATAGTTTAACCAAGAAGAACATATTCTATTAACTACATTCCGAATTGTCTTTATGCATATCACTATCAAACTTCTTTGATTAAGCCATTGCCTCTTTAATTGGTTTTTTTACAACAAAGAAATAGAATAGAGCTGCGCATCCTGCAATAATACCGCCGCTAACAAATGCTAATGAATAAGAACCTGTAACATCAACAATTATACCGGCAGCGATAGGTGAAAACGCTCCTCCAAAGTAACCTCCAAAGTTTTGGATAGATCCGACAGAAGCAACCATTGAGGACGGGGCAACGTCAGATGCTAATGCCCAAGCATTCCCAGTAATGGAGGAAATAAAGAATAAAGCAATTGTCAATAGTGTAACAGTTAATCCCAGCGTATCAACAAATGGAATAACAACAACCGCAATCGCTGACATAATTGCACAAATAGCAATAACAATTTGTTTCGCTTTCATCGGAGAAAACTTCCCTGATTCTGACATCTTTTTCGTTGTATAACCGCCAATAATATTTCCAAGACCCCCTCCAATCCAAGGAATACTTGCCATGAGGCCTAACGTTGCAAACGACACATTAAATTTATCTAATAAATAAAGCGGTAAGAATACTAAGAAAATATTCCAAGTCCAAATCGTACAGAAATAACCTAAAATCATTCCCCAAACACTGCGATATTTAAATAAGGAAAACCAGTTTATATTTGAAACATCGTTTAAATTCTCGGCTTTATCATCTTGTTTAATATATTCATATTCCTCTTTCGATAACCGCTTACTTTTTTCAGGATCATGATAGAATTTAAGAAATACAGCGCCATAAACAATACCTAATAACCCAGCAAAATAAAACAATTCTCTCCAGCCAAATGTAGCCATGATAAATACTAAAATGGGAGGTGCAATTGCTGGTCCCCATTTTGTTGAAGAATCCCAAATTCCAGAAATAAGTCCCCGCTCTTTCTTCGGATACCATTTACTTGTAATTTTTGCTGCTGAAGGGAAACAAGGTGCTTCACCAACTCCAAGTATTATCCTTAGTAAAACAAATACCCAAAGTGCACTAACTAAACCGCCAAAGAAAGTTGCGAAACTCCAAACAATAACACCAATCCCTAACATCTTTTTAGGCCCAACTTTATCTATCAGCCAACCAGTAGGCAGCTGTCCGATGGCATATGCCCATGAAAATGCCGTACCTAACAAACCAATATCAGTTGCTGTAAACTTTAAATCATTCATCATTTCAGGAGCTGCAATGGATAAAATAGAACGATCCAAATAGTTAATCATACCAATTATTAACAGCCAAATAACTACAGTATTACGAAGCTTCCCTTTCGGTTTTGGAGTAGTGCCTGCTGATAAAGGCACGGAATTTATACTCATGTATTTCCCTCTTTTCTATTATTTAAATTTTTAGTATTTATTTTAATGAACGATTTACTTATAATTAACTAGATTAAGTGCATTATCTAATAAATTTTTTACGTTTTCTGCACTTTCTTCTAATTTTTCCTTGCTAGGTGTCCTGGCTTCAATTGCAACGCGCATTCCAAATTCTTTATTCATATCAAGCTCTTCCGCTTTTTGTAATATTTCAAATATTTTTTCGTTATTTAAAAAACCAGGCGAACCAATTGGCATATGATTATCACCATATAATTCATTTAATGGATCCAATACTGCATTTGAAAAGTGAATTTGTTGAATCAACTGACTTCCTTCTTCAATGGCTTCTAGGATATTTTCGCCATTGAGTGCTGAGTGAGCAGTATCAAATGCAAGGCCAATATTTTGATAATTTTCTTTGACTCTTAATAATAATTGTACTGTTTCATCAATTGGCCCTAGGATTCTTTTTTTGTCTGCAATTCTATCCAGATGTTCAACTAAAACAGTGATATTATATTTTTCTGCTTCTTCACAAATAGAGCAAAGGCTTTCAAAAAGACCATCCATGCCTTTTTTTCTTCGTTCTGATCCAGGGTCAGGACCAGTAATAAAAGCAATGTTAGAAGCGCCACATTCAGCGGCTAAATAAATATTATCCTTTAATTGCTGTACAGTTTGTAATCTCAATTTTTGATCTAATGAAGAAACATCAAGTTGATTTCTGTCAATTAAGAATGTCAACCACTCTGTAATTACAACATCATTTTTTTCCTTCATTGACAATATTCTTTTTCTCTCTTCTTTATTTTGTATATCACCAATTTCAAAAGATTGGTAAAAACCCTCAGCTGTTGATTTTTCAATAATATCCGCTGTAAAGCCTCTTTCATCCTTTACAGGAAAATACGTTTCCGCAATTAATAGGGAAGGAATAAAATAATTATTCATGATTGTTTCACACCCTTTACAATCGGAATAACATTTTCCTCAAAATACTTATAGATATTATGAATACAGCCGTCCGGATTTGTTTTTGTTTCTTCTGTTTCTTCCTCTACCATAATCCAGCCATTATACCCATTGTTATACAGAAATTGAACAATAGCAGGATAATCAATATCGCCAGTACCCATCTTTTTCCATTCATATTTATTGGAGCAATCTTTAAAATGAACATGACGAATAATAGAGAGATTGTCTTTTACTATATCAAAAGGTTCCATACCTCCTGCTTTAATATGTCCGCAATCAGGTGTATAGCCAATGTAATCTGTATCTAACCCTTCAAATAACACCTTATAATCATCAGCTGTTCTAAAATAGGATGTTTGTGGTGACGCCGGGTGAAACGATGCAATGACACCATTATTAAATGCTCGTTTACCAACAGCATTCGCACTTTTGATAATTTGCTTTTGCCTAACCAGTAAATTATCTCTATTAGGCCCAACTCTTGATGGCAGATTCATTATTGCACCGGGGAAATTTTTCAAAAAATCAATATAGAAATCTGCTTTTTCTTTTTCTTCAATAGATTCCTCATCACCATCCCAATTAAATGGTACCGTAATAGCAGCTAATTCTACTCCTTTACTTTCTAATTTTTCTTTAAATAATTCAGGATTATCTTTATATTTCCCTAATAAAGGAGCTTGAATATCAAGTCCTTTGAAACCTGAATTACTTACGACATCAATTATATGATCAATAACATCTACTTCTTTATCATAATCCAATACCCAGGTTGAAGTATGACAGCCAAATTTAATACTCATCACAATTCCTCCAATTAATTTATTGTTTATTGATATTACTGTATTTTATTGGATGGTTCTGAATCATTAAACAAAATGTTCGTTTTGATTTGTGTGTATAGTTAAATTCTGATTTCTTAAACAATGAGAGAATGTTTAAGTTACTACTTTTTCTGTAAAGGATTGATAGACTTCATATGCTTCATCTACTGTGCCATTTTTATGAATAATTGTGTTTAAGCCTGCAACCACGCCGACCGGACTTGGATCGAGCGTTATTTTTCTACCCACAGCAACTCCTTTAGCACCTACATTCATACAATGTTTTGCATATTGAAAGTAATTATAGATTTCAGTTGTTTCCGATCCCCCTAAAACAAGGACAGGTTTCTTTGCTGATTCAATTATTTCCCGGTCTCTTGGATGACCAGTTAATCTTGTTTTGATGATATCCGCCCCAAGCTCTGTTCCAATTCTTGCTGCTGATGCAAGGGTTTCCACTTGATGAGATTCAGGTACAGTTATATGGTAACTGTATGGAAGCGTCTCACACATAAATGGAACATTCCAGTAGTCTGAGTCCTTTGCAATCTTCCATGCAATTTTATGGGAATTGGCTTCATTTTCCGCTCCCGGAAATGTCATTGACACAAGTCCGTCTGCTGCCAACCTAACTGTATCTTCTACTGACAGAAGTTCTGTCGTATAAGGAACTGTATTTTCAAAAATATTAGTTGAAAGGTCAGCTCGCACTATTACACCTAAGTCTAAAAATGATTGTTCATACATTTTCGCCATACCGTAAGTTACAATGACAGCATTCAAACCATTTTGAATTAGTTCCGGAAGAATTGAAATTGTTTTATCAACTCCGCTAGTTTTAGTGGAAAAGTAATAACCATCTAATGCTAACGTAATAGATTTCCCATTCTCTGAAAATAATTTTGACATCCTTCTTTCTTTCAACATTCCTACACCTCTTCCGCTATTTTCTTTCGTAAAATACAAAAAATCCCCCACAAAACCTGTCAAATTAACATTTGACAACAGCTTCATGAGGGATTCTCTACACACAAACCCTTTATTTCTATTTTGTTTTATAGATTTATAATAATTAAGAATTTTATAAATGTCAATAGCTTTTGTAAGCGTTTCGTAATTTTTATATATTCCATAGTTCACTAGCACTTGTTGTCGCACCATAAAAACCCGATTCTTTTGCTTGTTCAATCATTTCTTTACTATCAAGAAATCCACTTAAAATATATGGAACATCACGAATTTCTTTAAATTTATCAATATATTTTATTCCGTAATATGCAGGTCTTAATTCTACCATATCCGTTTTCGAGTCTTCTATAAATTTTAAAGAAGATTTAAGAGAAAGAGAATCTTCTAATATAATATGTTGGACTGTTGTTAATCCAACTGATTTCGCTAAATTAATTTTAGAAGTCCCTCTTCCAATAACAACATCCACTTTAAATTGTTGTTTTAATAATTTTATACCCACATTATCTGGATTCAATCCTCCAACAAGATCTATATTTACTATTACTTTTTTATTCGACTGATGGCAAATTTCCACTAAACTCTTTAAGTTACCTATATGCGTATCTGACAATAAAATATACTCAAGATCTAACTTTAGCGCAAGAGACAACTGTTTTAAATCGACTATGGAAGGTATGATGTGAAACTCTGATTCTGATTTAATCAAAAAACACCCCTAAAATAAATTTAATTAATTTGGTAATATAAAGACTTGCAATTATAAATGAAATAAATTACTAGCCACTCCGAAATTATTCCTCCTCTTATTGTGTCTGAAATTCAATGATATTTACGTTATCTTTTATATTATTTTCATTTAGGTAAGCTGGCTCCTATTATCAAGACACAAATTAAATATTTTTAAAATGGGACAGAACCAACTAAGAGGTATCTGCTTTTGAAAGCTAGAAGTGCTTAAGAGGGCAAAAAGGGGGCAGAGACCATTTTTTGAGACAATCCATCTTGCTTTATTGTTTCTTTTTCAAGGGTATTCTGTCAAGGGCGAACTTGCGAGGGAGTAGCCGCCCCCTTAACGGAACGACTATAAAAGCGGCTCTAAATTTATATTGGGGTAGAGCGTGTAATGCAAAATACAGATGAAGATAGAATTCAAACAATTAAAAATACAGAGCGAAAAGACATTACTCCGTATTATTGGCTGGTTAAAGGAAGCTTTATAGAAAACCGACTTATCTATGGCTGCATTGGTTTGAAAAGAAAACCCGTCCCTTGATAAAGAGAAGAAAACAGATAATCACAGTAATTCCATATTCCTTTTGTTATCGCTGAACTTTCACTCCAATTGAATCATCTTCCAAACTGACCCGTTAGTATGTAATTGTTACATACTAACGGGTCAGAAACAGCTATTTACCTTTTATTTACACCTGTTTATTCATCAAAAACTCACTTCCCGCAATCCCCGGTGTCGTCATCTCACTAGGATTCAAAATAATGTCCAATTCCTCCTCGGGTAAAAGTTTATGCGCCCTGCAAATTTCTTTGATTGTCAGTCCTGTTTCTATAGCCTGCTTGACTACATTTGCAGCTGTTTCATATCCTAAATGTGGATTCAATGCTGTGATAATGCCATAACTTTCTTCCACATACTCTCGGCAACGCTGTATATTAGCTTCGATTCCGCTGACTGCATAACGAGTGAATACATCCAGGCCGTTTTTCATGATTTTTAATGATTGCAACAGGTTAAAAATCATGACAGGTCCCATCACATTTAATTCAAATTGCCCTGCTTCGGAGGCCATGCAAATCGATTGATCATTGCCTGCGACCTGAAACGCTACTTGATTTACCACTTCAATCATGACGGGATTCACTTTCCCCGGCATAATGGACGAACCGGGCTGCTTGACAGGAAGCTTAATCTCTTGAAACCCTGTCGTTGGTCCAGATGCCATTAAGCGAATATCGTTACAAACTTTGGACAAATTCATCGCCGACACTTTCAAAACCGATGAAAGTGTTGTATATGCATCCGTATTCTGTGTTCCATCGACTAAATTCTTTACCGAGCAAAATTTCACACCAAGCTGTGCGGATAATTGCGTAACAACCTTTTCTACATATTCCGTTTTGGCATTAAGACCTGTCCCAACAGCAGTTGCACCTAAATTAATCATCCGCATTTCCTCTGCAGCCTGTTCTATTCTGTGAATATCCCTTCCGACGACTTCTGAATAGGCACCAAATTCTTGGCTTAAACGTATGGGAATTGCATCCTGAAGGTGGGTCCGTCCCATTTTCATCACGTGCTGGAATTCCGTTTCTTTCCGCATCAGTTCTTTTTTTAGCGTAGTCATAATTGTTACCAATTCTTGTGTCATGCGGTAAGAAGCAATTTTAAAAGCAGTTGGTATCGTATCATTCGTGGATTGTGACATGTTAACGTGCGTATTGGGAGAACAGAAATCATAGTCTCCTCTATCCCGTCCTAACATTTCCAAAGCAATATTAGCCAAAACTTCATTCATATTCATATTTATAGAGGTACCTGCTCCCCCTTGAATGGAATCGACGATGAATTGGTCGGAATATTTCCCATCGATTACCTTATCGGCCGCACTTACAATGGCCCTTCCAATCTTTTGGGACAACATATTTGTTTCCATATTGGCGATTGCTGCCGCCTTTTTCACTTCTGCAAGCGCCAGAATCAACTCTTTATGAATGGGAATTTCAGTGATAGGAAAGTTTTCAAGAGCACGTACGGTTTGTACTCCATAGTATACATCTTGAGGCACAGCTTTTTGACCTAAAGCGTCTTTTTCCATTCTAAAATATGTTTTCTCCATTAAATGCACTTCCTATATAATTACTAAGCTATTATTTTTATAATGCTTCAAAAACGAATGATTCCTACTCCATCCTTTATTTCAATCGTTGTTCCGTACGGTTTACTCAATTTCTGCAGGTTTTTTAAAATACGATCGCTATTCTCATTTGAAAGCTCCGGCCAACCTTTTCTATATCTTGGTAAGTCAAATCCAAGTTCTATTGGATGGAGACGAATGTTTGTTACCTTTTTTTCCTTTATGTCCCATTCAGCAATAACAGATTCCCATACAAAAGGGTTTGCTCCCAGCCCTTTTGTGTTGTTATCACTTCTTTGATCCAAAGCATCTGCCACATTATGTTGATAATTCAGATTATATTTTTCATAAAAATCTGCAGGAAGAGCTGATACGGTTTCATTATGAAAAATGAAATTTCCCAGACTATAAAAAATAGGCTTCTCTTGATACACCTCAATTCCTCGCAATATATGAGGACCATGACCAATAACTGTATCTGCACCACTATCAATGCAATTCCTTGCTGCCATCTCTAAAAATTGTGCAGGCAATGCTTTGTTCTCCTCTTTCATTTCATGCGAATGAATACTAACAATTACAACGTCAGCCTGTCGACGCGCCTCAAGTATAGCGTTTTCTAATCGCTTCATGTCAGACGGAAAAGGTTTCGTTTCTTTTCTTCGAGATTCTCCAACTATAAAACGTAAAGGGCCAAAAGAAAATTCATCCTTTTCATCAATCTCGAAACCTTCTTTAACCGCTAAATTATGATCAGCATTGATAAATGTGCTGTCCGCAATTTCTTGAAGTTTTTTCATTTCCGGTTTTGTAACATAATGTGTCGTACTGTATCGCAATGGGTTAACGCCAGGACGTCCAATCATATCAGGGCGCTGTTCTCCTGCCCGCCATGATTCGTGAAATGTAGAGGTTGCACTGATCAAAGCAACTCTGCCAGAAGAAGTTTCAAGATATTTGGGTGAACTGGCTTCTGCCAGATTTTCCCCAACTCCACCATGAACTAATCCATGTTTGTTCAAATACCTTTTGGTTGCCAATAAACCTCCTTGTGAATAATCCATCGTATGATTATTCGCCCACGCATACAGGTTAAACCCATATGCCTTCAGATCATGCAATACTTCCGGTGCTGCCATTGCCCATGTTCCACCACTTACAGCTGAAGGGTACCCCTCCATTTGATGGGTTGTTACCTCAAGATTTGTAAAACGCACATCAGCATTTTGTAACAGTTGCGAAATCCGTTGAAAAGAATGTCCTGAATACGACGGTAATCTTCTAGTAATAAAACTGTCACCAGTAGCAGCAATCGTCATCTTGTCTATTTCCAACTTCCGTCACCTCTTTTCAAACTTTTATTCATCAGGACGGACAGGGAACGAACTGTTTTTCTTTATTCCCTGCATTAAAATGGATGTTTTACCCGCGATTTTTAATTAATCTCCCTTGTACCTTTAGCATTCGGTTTAATCCATTGCCCTTGACGTTCATTAACCATTTCCCCATTTTTCATAACGGATTTACCACGCACAATAGTCGCTAGCGGTTTTCCCTTTCCTTTGAAACCGTCAAATGCGGTAACTTTACTCTTACTATGCAAATACTCTCTTTTTATTTCAAACGGTTGCTCTAAATCAACAATCGTAATGTCAGCATCTGAACCAATTTGAAGAGAGCCTTTTCTCGGATAAAGATCGAATTGTTTAGCAGGGTTCGTAGACAATAATGCTACCAAATGCTGCATCGTAATCTTTCCTTCATTTACCGCATTTAGCATTAATGGTACCGTCGTTTCCACGCCACACATCCCAGCCGGGATTGACCATAAATCACCATCTTTTTCTTCTTCCGTATGCGGCGCATGATCAGAGCAAACAATTGAAATAGTACCATCTTCAATACGTTCCCAAAGTTTATCCTGATCTGTTTTATATTTCACAGGTGGATAAACCTTCATCATTGGGCCAATCGCGTCATAATCATCAGCATTCAAAAAGAGAAAATGAGGACAAGTCTCGGAAGTAATATTTTCTCCCTTTTCCTGTGCCTCTTTCACTGCATCTACTCCTTTTTCAGAAGTAATATGAAGTATATGCAATCGTGCTCCCGTATCTTTCGCAAAAGCAATTCCAGTTTGGATGGTAGTTAATTCTGCTAAATCCGGTCTTCCTTCAACAAGTGCTTCATACTCTTTACGTCCCTCGTTTTGAATCTCTTTTGTCAACTGATGAATTAATTCATTATTTTCTGCATGGATAGCCAAAACTTTACCTGTCTTTGCAACTTCTCTAAATATTTTATAAACATCGCCATCACTAAGAGGAGGAATAATGTCTTTCATATCAGGACTATAATTATAAACCAATTCGTAAGTATCCTGTTTAATAGCATATCCCCAAAAAAATTTGAATCCAATGACACCGGATTCATATAGAGACTGAATACTGCTTAAATTTAAATCTCCTAAACAAATTCCCCAAATACCAAAATCAACGTTCGCCTTTTTTGATAGATTCTCCACTTGATTATCAAAGTTTTGTACATTATTGACAGGGGGATTCGTATTTGGCATCTCAAATACAAGCGTGATTCCACCAGCAGCTGCTGCCAATGTAGCGTGATAAAAGTCTTCCTTATGCGTAGAGCCTGGATCTCTCGAATGAATATGCGTATCCATTAAGCCGGGCATTACGTAACATCCGGCAGCATCCGTCGTTTCATCAGCCTCGCCAGGTAATTCCTCTGACGTAATAGCCGCAATTTTCCCATCCTTAATATAAATATTGCCGTCATAACAATCATCCGATGTTGTAATTTTCCCATTTTTTATAATATGATCCCATACTGTCATTCATAATACCCACTTTCTTTTTATTAGATATAATCTTCTTCCCTTTGGTCCGTTACTATAATGCCTCCAATAAGGTCATCGATAGTATTTAGTTGATGTTCTTCCATATATGTTTGAATTCCCTCAATGATATCAATCATTGCTGTTGGAGATATGAAATTTGCTGTTCCTACTTGTACTGCAGATGCACCGGCTAACATCATTTCAATCGCATCATCAGAAGTCATGACACCTCCACAGCCAATAATCGGCAATCGTGATACTTTGCTAACCTGATATATTTGTCTGATAATGATAGGTTTAATTGCAGGTCCTGATAATCCCCCCATAATATTTCCGATTTTTGGTCGACGAGTGTGGATATCAATCGCCATCGCCAAAGGGGTATTTGCAACAACTAAAGCATTCGCTCCGGCATTTTCTGCAGCTAAAGCAATCGATTGAATATCCGTAACATTGGGTGTTAGTTTTACAATAATTGGTTTTTCTGTTACCTCTCTCACTTGATGAACCAATTCAAAGGTATTATTGTCACTCATTCCAAATGCCTGACCATTATTTTTTAAATTAGGACATGATATATTCAATTCAAGTGCAGCCACATTTTGAACAGACGAAATGATACTGGACATTTCAATAAATTCATCAATGGATTCTGCAGAAATACTGGATATTAACGGTGCACTATACTGGTTATAATACGGAATAATTTCTTCTAAATAATAATTTATCCCTTTACTTTGGATACCAATCGAATTAATCATTCCCCCATTCGTTTCACACGCTCTGGGATTTCTGTTACCTCTTTGGGGATATTTTGTTATACTCTTAGGTATCAGTGCACCAAGCTGATTAAAATCAATAATCTTGTCCATTCCTTCCCCAAAAGCTCCCGAAGCTGGCATAACAGGGTTGGCTATTTTGATTCCTCCAATATCTACTTCCATCTTTAATCCATTTTTCATCATTCCATAACCACCTCCTCAAGTGGAAAAACAGGACCATCTTCACAAGATTTAACGGTATACGTCACTCCCTGCTTTTTAATATCACATACACATGAATAGCAGACCCCCATTCCGCATGCCATGTATTCTTCCAAAGCGATTTGACCGGCAATTCCATTTACTTTGGCCATTTTTTGCAAAAGCATTGATAATCTTCTTGATCCACAAGTGTACGCTGTATCAATATGATGTGTCTTTATCAAATCACGAATCATTTCACGCACATTTTCTACATCACTTGTTCCTGCTTCCTCTGTAACACAATAAACTTTTGTACAATATTTCTCCATTGTCTTCATAGCCAATAAATCGTCCTGTTTTCGAGCACTTAAAATCGCATATATTTCAATATTCATTTGAGCGGCTTTTTGAGAAAGAGCTGCAAGTGTTGCAATGCCTACTCCCCTCGCTAAAAGTAATATCTTTTTATACTCTTTATTTATGGAAAAAGAAACACCTGCAGGTCCAAGCAAGTTGACTTTTTCACCTGGATGATATGTTGATATTTGCTTTGTCCCTTCTCCTTCAACTTTATAAAGAAATTCCAACGTGTTATCATTAATCAAATAAATACTGAATGGTCGCCTGAGCAGAGGATAATACGTCTGTTGATCTGCAGTTTTTATATTAAAGAATTGACCTGGTTCAATTTTTTCTTGAATGACGGATGAATCTAATACCATATGCCAATAACGGTTACTTACTTGTTGATTTTTTAACACTGTTAAATAATAATCCTTCATGATTTACCTCCATCATTTTGACATTATGTGCTATTTCACTGGTATTGCCCATTTTAATATTTCCTTCTCCAAAACGTCACAAGCAATCCCAATCGCATCTAGTGATGAAAACTCATCTTTATGGTGGCTTAAGCCATCACGACAAGGAATAAAAATCAGTCCTGTCGGGCAAAGTTTTGCCATATTCATCGCATCATGACCCGCACCACTTGGCATTTCCCTATATGAAACACCAAGTTGTTTACATGTTCTCAAAATGGAGGAAGTGACATTTTCTTCTAATATTACGGGTTCATCGTTCGTCAATAATTCGGAATGTACGAGAAGCCCTCTTTTCGTTTCTACATTTTTAATGACTTTTTCTACATGTTTGAGCACATTTTGTTTAGAATTCATATCAACACTACGGATGTCAATTTGCATTTCTGCTAATTCTGGAACAATGTTCATGGCGCCAGGAGCAATTGTGCATTCTCCTACAGTAGCAACCGTTCCTTTATCCGCCTCCGCTATCGCTGCTTTTTCCACAGCTATGCCGATTTCAGCAGCGCCCAAGAACGCATCTTTTCGTAAATCCATAGGCGTTGTGCCTGAATGAGAAGCTTTTCCTTCTACTGTTACTTTTAAGCGAGTCGGTGCTGCAATCCCGGTTACAACCCCGATGTCCAATTGCTCTCTCTCTAATACAGGTCCTTGCTCAATATGAACTTCAAAAAAGGCTTTGATGTCTTCGTTTTCTCTGGAAGCGCCTTCAGCATGACTTAAATTTAATCCTGCTTGGGAAAAGGCAGTTTCTAAACTTACATTATTTTTATCTTTTAAATTTTTAACGTTACACGGTTCCAAAATTCCAGCCATACCTTTACTTCCTATCGTAGCGATACCAAACCTTGATGACTCTTCTGCTGCAAAACCAATAACCTCGATTGGATGATTCGTGCGTATCTGTTGTTCATTTAGACGACGGATTAATTCAATAGCAGCAACAACACCCACCACCCCATCGTATTTCCCTCCATTGGTGACGGTATCAAGATGTGAGCCAGTCAAAACAGGGGGTAATGTCGGATCCAACCCTTCTCTGTATGCAATCATATTACCAGCATGATCCATTCGCACACTTACATTTTCACTTTCACATATTTCTTTAAAAAATTCTTTTGCTTTACGTTCGCTGTCTGTATACGCCATCCGGTTCATTCCGTCTTTTGTATAACCTATCCTGTTGAATTGACTTAGCATTTCTTGAATCCGATGCAGACTCATCATGTATCCTCCCAACATCTTCATATATACTTTGTCTGTTTAACCTGTTGCTTAACTCTTATTATATGAAAACGCTTTTAAAAAATCTTTGTCTTTTTAAACATGATTTTATTTTATTTATTGTCTGTATAAACAATGCTATAGCGACAATTCATTTATTTTTAAGCCTAGATACAACATCACTTTTCCGTCTGTATCATTCACTGAATATCCGGTTATAGAAGCGATTTTTTTAATCCTGTATTTTAATGTATTCACGTGAATGTATAGAAAACGGGATGTTTCTTTGAGATTTCCATTGTGTTCAAAATAAGCATCTAACGTTTTTACAAGCTTTAAATGATGTAATTCATCATATTTGATTAGTTTTCCTACCGTTTGATTAAAAAAATCTGTTAGCTCCTTACTTCCAATTAACTCTCCAAGCAGTCGATATACACCTAAATCTTCATAAAAAGTGACAATTGCGGGGTTGGTTAAATAGCCTCCTAACTTCAGTGCGTGCTCTGCTTGAACAAAACTTTCTCGTAATCCTGTTATTCCAATGTGTGTATTTCCGACACCCATGTTTAATACAAAATGCCGTTCAACATATGTATCTATATAGTTGTATAACACCTGGAACTGATTCTTGTGCTCTGTTTTCGTATCATCATACACGGGAAAAATAACACAAATATAATCACGAATATTGCCTACAATAGCATCCGGCCACTGCTGCCGAATAATATAGTCAACCCTACTAATCTTTGTCGCTTCAACATCTTTGTTTTTTTGTTCTTTATTCCTTGTTTTTAATAAAATACAAGCGTACATTTTTTCGTTATCAAATTGATATTTTTTCCCTTTTTCAACGATGTCTTGGAAGCTCATGGAGTTGTTAAATAACAATTCCTGAATGAAGTCATTTTTATATTGTTGTTCAACATCATGTTTTACTTTAAGCCTTAAAAACTCAAGAGATAAAAACACAGATGCCTGTTCAAGGATGGATAAGTATAACTGTAAGTTTTCATTTTCATATCCCCAACTTGTGATATAACCATGTATTACGCCATCTAACAAGATAGGTGCAACAATACATGACACTTCCTCTTCATTACATTGACGCTTCATGCGAATTGGGTGTTTGATTAGTTCCAGTTCTCTTATTTCCTCTTCCGTTATAGGTACCATGTCAAAATTTGGAGTAGGAAGTTTTATAAAAGGTAGCCAGCTTTCTATCGTAACCATACTTCTAGTAAGAAACTCTAATGCTTCAATAAAATCATTGACCTTTCCCCCGTTTATAGAAACTTCTCTTAAAATTTTATTTGCTTGTTCCATATCATCTTGAAGTAATGCTTTACTGTTAAAAATGGTACTCATAACAGGAGATAATATATCCAGATAACTAATCTTTTCAGGTATTTCTATGATCGGGAGCCCAAACTTCTCTGCTTCTTCCAATAAGAAACTAGGAATCTCACCTAAAAAATGATATGGTTTTATGGCTAAAGCAGAAGTGTTAACAGCAGATAATTGCTGTATGAATCGCTGCTGATCAAAGGGCTCATTTTTGGCAAAAAAGCTGGTGATTAATAACTCATTACCTTTCAACCAGCGTGTGACATCGGGGACTTCCATAATTGTTACATTATCAATTCTATTTGATAAACCTTCTCTTCCCGCTAAAATGCGGCATTCTTTTAAACCTCCTATTTCCATTGCACTTTCTAATGTTATTCCCATCTGTTTCACCCCATTTTTATAGTTTCAAACCTACAAGCTCCATATTTCTAACCGAATCGTTTTCAAAACGTTTACTCCGCCATTATGACAAGTTACGTAGTATAGAATTATAAGCATATCATATCGTATTATGTTTTTATGGACAATATTCTGTCGATTAATTTAGCTCTATCGACAATACTATTACAGATTATTTATGTTAAAATCTATTTATGTTTTTGTTCAATAAATAGAAAACGCTTTCTTTTAAAATTTGGTAATCTAACTTTTTATCTAATAATTTTAATCCGCAATAAGATGCACCATTTTTTATTCGGAAGGAATTTGAGGGGGAAGGAGGCATACACCGACAATAATATCTCCTAATGAACGGATGATTTTTATATGGAACCCTTTAAGAACATTATGCTGAAGTCAGCTATATTCTTTTTATGGGAGATTACAAACATACGGTCATTTAATACTTCACGAATAAATTCTTTTGTGACATAACAGAAGTAATACAGATTGATTTTTAATTAATATAATCTGAAATTTCTATATAATATTGTGGTTATCCGAAACCATAATCATCAAAGGGGTTTTGAATAAAAATGAGGAAAGTACACGCATGGATAGTAGTTATTGGATTAGGGCTCATCGTTTCAGGCTGTCAAAGCGGTGAAGCATCAGAGAAAACACTCGAGATTACGTTCGGTCACAATCAGCCATTAATGAGTCCTGAACATGCAGGAGCAGAAGCTTTTGAAGAATATGTAGAATCCCATACGGATAATGTCGACGTCAATGTGTACCCAGCCTCTCAATTAGGTTCACTTCGTGAGCAAGTCGAGGCGACGCAACTAGGCGAAATTCAATTGACGATGCAACCAACAGCCATGATCGCACCGTTTGTAGATGATATCAAAGTCGTTGACCTCCCTTACTTATGGCCGCCCGATACAGAAACAAAATATAAAGTACTCGATAGTGAGGTTGGTGATGAAATTCTAGCCACACTTGATCAAGGGGGATTTGAAGGTCTGGGATTTTGGCCAGGTGGATACAAATTGATTACAACCAGCAATCGAGAAATCCATGAACCTTCTGACTTAGAAGGGGTAACCATCCGAACGATGGAATCACCTTTATTACTTGCCCAATACAAACAGTGGGGTGCAAATCCTGTTCCGGTTCCTTATTCTGAGGTGTATAACTCTCTTCAACTTGGCATTGTCGATGGTCAAGAAAACCCGCTACAAACCGTTTATTTGAATAACTACCATGAAGTCCAAGAAAACATCGTGGAAACGTACCATGGAACAATGACGTATGCGATGATTGCTAACCAAGATTGGTATAACGACCTTCCTTCAGAATTACAGGAAATCCTCGTTGCTGCAGAAGAAGTTGGTCGTAACGAAGCTCGAGAAGTACTCGCTGAAAATGAAGCAGAATATCGCGCGGAACTTGAAGCATCAGACAAGAATTTCTACTCGTTTACAGAGGAGGAAATTGAGACATTCAGAGAAGCTTCTCTACCTGTTCATGAAACAGAATATAATGAACCTGGACAGCAAGAACTTCTCCAAAAAATCTACGACAAGATTGAAGAAGTGTCTAGTAATCAATGATAAGGAGAATGATTTTATGAAAACGATAAAACGAATAGAAGAGATTTTCATTGCAACTTGTCTCATCATTGCAACGGTTATTTTATCCATAAACGTTGTCTTACGATATGGGTTCGCGGCTAATCCTTCTTGGGTTGAAGAACTAGTTCGTTACTTGATGATTGCTATTACATTCATTGGGTCTGCTGTATGTTTTCGAAAAGGCACGCATATTTGCGTCGATTTTATTCTCACATTTACGAATAAAAAAACGACACGCATCTTGAATATTGCTGTCCACATATTAACACTATTTTTCTTAACGGTGTTAACCTTTTACAGCTCCTATCTCGTGATTTTAACGTTTCAAAGTGGACAGTTAGCACCTGCACTAGGAATTCCCTTCTTCTTCATCTATTTGGCAATTCCAATAGGTACGATTTTGTCTATCATCCATCTTATCGTTGCAACACCTCGAATTTGGAAAGGGGAAGCTGAAGTTGCTGGGTCTACTCCGGAGGTGATGGAAGAGTCATGACAACTACGCTGATTATTTTAATTCTACTTTTATTATTAACTAGTGCACCAATCTTTGTCGCCTTTGGGCTAGCTGCCTTTCTAACGGTTATATTTATAACAGATATTCAACCAGTAGTTTTGGTTCAACAAATCTTTGGAGGGATTGATCAATTTGCCTTGATGGCACTGCCTTTCTTTATTTTTGCAGCGAATATCATGGATGCTGGCGGCTTGTCTGATCGACTGATGCGGTGGGCACGGGCTCTCGTTGGCCATGTTACGGGCGGGGTAGCCATGACAGCTCAAGTCTCCAGCATGTTCTTTGGGGCATTGTCAGGTTCCGGTCCAGCAACTGTTATGGCTATCGGGAAGATTATGTACCCGGAAATGCTCAGAGCGCATTTCAAGCCTTCTTTTGCATCTGGTTTATTGGCGTCTGCCGGGGCTGCGTCGCTCATTATTCCTCCAAGTATTACGCTCATCGTCTTTGGATCCGTTACCGGTACTTCCATTGGAGACTTGTTTCTAGCAGGGATTGGTGCGGGAATTGTTATTGGAATAAGCTCTATTATCTATATTTATTTCTATTCCTGTTATCACCAATTTCCACGTAACAAACGTGCGTCGTTAAAAGAATTACTAGTTTCTACCCGCCAGGCAATATGGGCACTGATTATCCCAATTATTATACTAGGTGGGATTTACGGAGGGTTCTTTACACCAACAGAGGCAGCAGGTGTAATCGTTATTTACGCACTTATTGTGAGTGCGTTTATCTACCGACAACTGACTTTAAAGCAATTTTATCGTGTTTGTGTGGATTCAGCGACAACATCTGCGCAAATTCTAGTACTGGTAGCATCCGCACAAATCCTCGGTTGGTTATTAACCCGTGGAGGCGTGCCTCAACAAGTTGCTACATTTGTTTCTGAAAATATTAGCTCAGCGATTTTATTTTTACTAATTCTTAATCTCGTATTACTTGTAATGGGAATGATGATGGAAGGAATTGCAGCAATTGTCATCACTGCACCATTGCTATTTCCAGCAGCAACTGCGTTAGGAATTGATCCTGTTCATTTCGGGATTATTATCGTTACTAACTTAGCAATTGGAATGTATACGCCGCCTTTCGGAATGAATATTTTTGTCGCACAATCCGTGTCGAAACTCAATATGTTGCAGATACTGCCAGGAGTTATGAAATTCGTAGCTGTTAACTTGTTTGCATTACTTGTGATTACGTATGTACCAGACACAACGATGTTCCTCGTTGAATGGATTTCACGGTAAGGAGATATTCTCGTAAAACTCGATTCCGTGTGAGATATCATAGTTATAGTAATGTTGGATATAGACATTTGTTTAAGGGACAAATTATTACTTACAAAGTTTGTTAGGAAGGAGCACGGGACAATCCAAAGGTTCTGCTGATATTTGTTGATAGATAAACTCAAATATTATCATTAACTTGATTATTCATGCACTCCTTGAAAATTGTACATTGAATCAGCTTGCAACCTATTTGTTTTACAACTCACTAAAAATCCGGTGATTATCACAATTATCAGTTACAAATTCTATCTTCCCATCTAAAAACATATTGCGGACTAAAAAAGAAATTCCTTTGAGAATGAACACAACCACTCTCAAGGGAATTTCTTTTCATTCTCCAATTCACAATACTTCACATCTCACCATTCCATTTTCTCCAAATAGAACATGCACCAATTTTTCACCTTGCCTCCATACTTCTAAATCTCTACCTCCACTCGCTGCCGTTCCCGGAAGAAAACCACCTTATCAAACCCTATCTTTTTCAAATGCTGACGAACCTCCTCCCAATCATCACCAATCCGTTCTGGAGTATGCGCATCAGAACCAAATGAAACAAACACACCATAATGGTAAGCCAGTTCCAGAATTTCATCACTTGAGTACCATCCGTCAGGATTTTTTTGCTTTGCAGATGTGTTCACTTCAATAGCTACCTCATTTTCCGCAATAACTTTAATCGCTTCTTGCAGAGTGTTGAATTAAATCATAATACCTTTCTTTTTCTTGAAGCATTTCTTCTTCAGTTAATCCCTACCCAGCGATCTCTATTAAATATCTAATTGCTAGGTTGGAACAACTGGCCTTCCCCGCTAAAAAGCACGAACCTGATAATGTAGTCAAATAGATATCGCTGATAGACTTGCTGGTAACTATCAAGTTGATTTGAGAAGAAATCTGATTCCACACCAATCTGATTTTTATATTGTTCCTTCAACCATAATGCTTCTTCAATATATACAGGGAATTCACTCTTATCCATTGCAATATGAGGCATTAACTATACAACATCAGATAGGACTGCCATGCTTGCACTTGTACATACTTTAATAGTTTGATTTCCATAAATAAATTTTGTTCCATAGTACCTGTATCCTTTGGTTTGAATTTTTTTATCATTTACCATTAAAACATGACCAAAGGATAGCTTTATATATTTTACCAATAATTGACTATTTATTTATTTCAATATGCCTCATTTCTTGACTTTCACAAACACAACTAATTTTTAATTCTGCCTCGGTTGACTTCACAACATCATCGATCGTGTATCCATCAAGTACTTCTAATAAAACGAGTCCATTTTCAGTTACCTCGATAACAGCCCGATCTGTTATAATTTTATTTATAACATTTTTTCCGGTTAGCGGGAGAGTGCATTTTTTTAAAATTTTGGGATTTCCATCCCTTGTTACATGATCCATCATTACAATAATTTTTTTTGCACCATTAACAAGATCCATGGCGCCCCCCATACCTTTAATCATTTTACCTGGTATCATCCAATTGGCTAAATCACCTGTTTCCGAAACTTCCATCCCACCTAGGATAGCTAAATCAATGTGACCTCCGCGTATCATTGCAAATGATTCGGCGTTATCAAAGATTGCTGATCCATTAATCATTGTAATGGTTTCTTTTCCTGCATTTATAAGATCAGCATCTACCTCATCATCTGTTGGATAAGCACCTATACCCAAAAGTCCATTTTCCGATTGCAGCACAACATTTTTATTACTTGAAATATGATTTGCTACGAGCGTAGGCATACCTATACCTAAATTGACATAATGACCATCTTCAATTTCTTGTTCCACCCGGTGCGCCATTGTTTCACGAGTCTTTTCTTTATTCATTTCAATCCACTCCAATTTGATGAATATTAACTACTAACCAAAGAGACTGTTCGTTTTTCAATCTGTTTTTCTTGATTACCTTGAATAATACGTTGAACATAAATGCTAGGCGTATGAATATAATTTGGATTCAACTCGCCATTTTCAACAACCTTTTCTACCTCTGCTACAGTCACTTTACCTGCCGCTGCAATGATAGGATTAAAGTTTTGGGCTGTTTTATTATAAATTAAATTTCCCATTCTATCTCCCTTATACGCTCTTACAAAACTAAAGTCAGCAGTTAACGCTTCTTCCAAAATATATTCCCTTCCGTTGAATGTTCTTATTTCTTTTCCCTCGGCAATCTGTGTGCCAACACCTGCAGGGGTAAAAAACGCAGGTATTCCCGCACCACCAGCTCGTATTTTCTCAGCTAATGTCCCTTGAGGAGTTAATTCAACTTCTAGGCTTCCATCAATAACTTGACGTTCAAATTCTTTGTTTTCACCAACATAAGATCCAATCATTTTTTTTATTTGTTGATTTTTCAACAACAATCCAAGACCGAAGTCATCTATACCACAATTATTCGAAATAACAGTTAAATTTTTAACATTGCTATCAACCAAGGCTCTTATTGAATTTTCAGGTATGCCACACAGTCCAAAACCGCCAACCATTATTGTTGAATCATCTTGAATTCCTTTAAGGACATCTTCATAATCAGTATATATCTTTTGCATCTTGCAATTCTCCTTCTGTTAGCTCTCTCTTTCTATTATTGTAGCTACTCCTTGTCCTCCACCTATACAAAGACTCGCTAGACCGTATTTAGCTTGACGATGCTCCATTTCATATAAAAGTGATATAAGTATCCTAGTTCCACTAGCTCCGATTGGATGTCCAAGTGCAATTGCTCCGCCGTTAACATTGACACGGGCCATATCCAATTGTAATTCTTTGCTTACTGCTATAGACTGAGCAGCAAAAGCTTCATTTAATTCAATGAGCTCGATATCCCCGATAGAGAGATTGCTTTTTTCTAAAACTTTTTTTATCGAGGGAACTGGACCAATCCCCATCATCTCAGGGTCAACGGCAGCATGTGCATTTGCTTTAATCACAGCCATCGGCTTTAAATTGAGTTCTTTTGCTTTTTTACGGCTCATTAAAACAACGGCCGCTGCACCATCATTAATACCTGAAGCATTTCCTGCTGTCACGCTTCCATTTTCTTTAAAAGCTGGTTTGAGTCTGCTAAGACTTTCAACTGTAGAATGCTTCTTTGGATATTCATCCATATTAAATGGAGTAAAATCTCCTTTTCTTTCCGGAACATCAATTGTTACTATTTCCGGTTCGAATGTTCCAGTTTCAATCGCTTTAATAGCTTTTTCTTGACTGTCAGCTGCAAATGCATCTTGTTCTTCTCTTGTTATGTTATATTTGTCGGAAAGATTTTCTGCCGTAATTCCCATATGGTAATCATTCATGGCGCACCATAAGCCATCTTCAATCATACTGTCTACTACTTTACCGTCTCCCATCCGATAACCGTTACGTGCTTTTTTTAGTAGATAAGGTGCTTGTGACATGTTTTCCATACCGCCTGCGATAATCACTTCGGCATCTCCTAGTAATATTGATTGGGCACCCAGGTGCACTGATTTTAAGCCTGATCCACATACTTTATTAATTGTTAATGCGGGAGTATTTATCGGTAATTCAGCTTTTAAAGCTGATTGTCGAGCGGGATTTTGTCCTAAACCAGCTGACAGAACATTTCCCATGATAACTTCATCAACAGAGTTATAATTCACCCCTACCCGCTTCAAAGATTCACTAATTACTTTACTGCCGAGCTCTATAGCTGACACCTTTGCAAAAGCACCATTAAACTGTCCAATAGCAGTTCGAGCCCCGCTCACAATGACAACATCTCGATCTGACATAGCTTTTCTCCTATCTATATACTTTATAGTATGATATTTTTATTTGCTTCTCGTTGGATTACCACATAATCCAATTTTAATTCTTCTATTACTTTCTTCTACCATATTTGTAAATATATCAATAGCAGTCATTTAAGGAGTGGTTTTATCTAGATATGAAGCTATTTAATTATGATCTTCTTTGTTGTTTTCGGATGCCGTATTTTTTACATCGGCTCAAGCAGTTTTGGGAAATCTTTTTTAACTTTACTCTTTTTCATAAAAATGATCCTTAGTCTAATTAAAAGCTCGACCCTAAAACATTATACAGCGTTTATTTTTTGTAATTATCAAACTATATATGTTATAAAGCAACGAAAAAACATATCGACTATCTTTTTAGAAGCTAATCGGGTTATTAGTTTTACAAGTTTTTTTAGTTAATTTTAATAAATATTTACAACAACATTGAAGCTGCTATGCCTAGGTTATTCTCCGATCTTCATATCTAATACAGAGTTTAAAAAGCGATGTAACACAATAGCATCGTAGTCTGTATTTTGCTCCAACAATATCACACGGAATATTCTGTTATTATTTATGCAACGCTAGTGTTTGTTATATCAATAAAGTACTTCTTTTCTTTTTAACTCCCTTTAGATACACCTACCTCCATCAACTTCTAAATCAACCCCAGTGATCATAGAGGACTCATCAGATACTAAAAATAAAGCTGTATTAGCCATATCTGTAGGTTGAGCAACTTTTCCAAGAGGGATAGTTTTAACGAATTTACTTCTTTGCTCTTCATCTACCATGCTAGTTTCAGTCACAACTGGACTTAAGCTGTTTACTCTAATTCCAAAAGGAGCAAGTTCTAGAGCTACAGACTTGGCTAATGCAATAAGTGCGCCTTTTGATGCTGCATATATATTTAATCCTTCTCTAGGTCGAGAAGCAGATGTAGAACCCGTGCATAATATTACTCCTTCACCAGCTTGTTTCATATGTGGAGCAACTGCTTGGATACCATAAAAAGCCCCTTTTACATTTATATCCATAATTTTTTGATATTCTTTTTCACCTACGTCCTCTATATTAGTAACAGGCATCGCTATACCTGCGTTATTGTGAAAAATGTCTATCTTTTTATAACGTTTTATTACAGTTTGTATTAATAAATCAACTTCAAACTTTTTGGTCATATCAGTAGGAATGAATTCAGCTTTTCCTCCCTCTTTTTTAATAAACTGTACAACACTCTCCCCATCTGTTTGAGGTAAATCTGCTATTATAACAACTGCTCCCTCTAAACCGAACCTTTCTGCAACTGCTCTTCCAATACCAGAAGCTCCTCCTGTAATAATTGCAATTCTATCTTTAAGTTTCATTTGTGGTGTTCCCTCCTTAACTAATTTTTTTAATTCTAGTTCCATCTTCATTATATTTAGGATTTATTTGACTAAAAACCTTTAACGCTTTTTCGGAAGGTTGTCCAAATAAAGAACCCACTACAAAAGCTATTGCTGTTAAAATAAGCGAAAATAAAGGTGGAACGAGCCAAGGCGCTGCAGCAATTGAAAAATCAGTTAACCAAGTAAAAACTGCTGAGCAAGACCCTATTATTAAGGCAGAAATTGCTCCTGCTTTAGTAGCACCCTTCCAAAGAAAACCTCCTAACCAAGTAACTAGAAAAGCTGGCCCCATTACAGCCATGGATACGTTTATAATTTCTAAAATCCAATTTGCATTGTAAAAAGCTAAAAAACAAGATGCTGTACACATGACAAGCATTGCCCACCTTGTCACTATCATCATTTCTTTTTCTGAAATAGATTTCTTTCTAAGTTTAGGCCCAATTAATTTACCATATAGGTCTCTTCCAACCGCCATTGATGAAACCATCAATTGCGTACTGGCCGTTGATTGAGCAGATGCTAAAAATCCTGCAAATGCAAGTCCTGCTATAACAGGAAGTAGCCAGTCTTGAGCCATAATCAAATATATTATTTCTGATTCTTGTCCTTCTAATCCGGGTCTAGCGATAACTCCGATCATCCCATAAAGAAAGAAAAAAGTTCCACAAACCCATATAACTGGCGTTACAAACATTATAGCTTTATAAACTTCTCTAACATTTTTAGCTAAATACGCCCGGCTTATTAAGTCTGCACGTGCCAGAGATCCTATTATCCAAACTAACATGACACTCCATATAGCCCAAGTATCTCCTAATCCATTATCAGATGTTAAAAAATTAGGGTAGTATTTCTCAACTTGAGAAACTAAATTGAATATTCCATTTGTTTTAATTACACCTAATATCAAAACAATAATCGCAGTAATCCAAGTAACGAAAAATTGGACCGCATCTATAATAGCGTTTGCCATCATTCCTCCAGCTATTGTATAAAAAGCAACAATTGCTATGGAAACGATAATTCCTACCCAGATAGGTATATCAAATAATAATTGGAACAATACAGATACCCCGATTATTTGGCTAGAAATATAAAGGAAAAATCCCACAAATAAGATTACTGCAGATATACCTCTCGCAGCCCCGCTGTCATATCTTTGTCCCAAGAAGTCGGGGATTGTAAATTGCCCAAACCTTCTTAATATAGGTCCGAATAAAGCTAGACCAGCAATATAGCCAATCGTTGATCCCATGTATGCTCCATTTCCTAGGAAACCTTCGTGATAAACTAAACCAGAAGTTCCCATAAAACTAGCAGTACTTAAAAAAGATGCTACATATCCTGAGCCTATAATCCAATAAGGCTGATTTTGCCCCGCCACAAAGAATTTATCTGAATCGTTTCCAGCATACGTCTTATACCCTAGATACAAGATAAATACTAAATATAAACCAAAAACAAATAATATCATCTTTTCCTCCTTAATTCTTTAATTGTTTTTGTCATGTCTTGTTTTATATAATCCGTAAATTCCAGTTCCAAACCCAATAATTAAAGCTGATAAGCTTATATAAAAGAAATATCTTAATTGTGGTGCGGCAATAAAAAATTGAATTATATAAACAGCTGGAAATATGGCCGCTACCATAGTAATGATTACAAAAAACAATCCAAACCATTCCATTTTAGTCATTTGTCTCCCCTCCCCCGCATAGAAGAAGTTAATCATAATAACAATTAATCTAATAGCCTAATAACTAGCAGTATGTCCACCATCAATTAAATAACTTCCTCCTGTAATAAAAGAAGACTGATCAGAAGATAGAAAAGCAACTAAATTGGCAATTTCTTCCGAAGTAGCATACCTTCCAAGAGGGATTTTTTTTGAATAGCTTTCACGTGCTTTTTTCGGATTTTCAGGATTTTTTTCTTTGTCTAGCTCACTCATTAATTCTGTATCTACAGGTGATGGGCAAATAGCATTAACGCGTATGTTATATTTCGCAACTTCTAATGCAGCAGTTTTTGTTAAACCTATGACTGCATGTTTAGTTGCAGAATATGGCGCTAAAAATAAAGAACCATTTAGCCCAGCAACAGAAGAAGTATTTATCACCACACCATCATTCTGTCTTTTCATTATTTGTAGTACATACTTTAAACCGTAAAAAACACCTTTAATATTTATATCAATCGATTTTTCTAAATTTTCTGTTTTTACTTCCGTTATTTCTGCAAGTTTTCCTGATATACCAGCATTGTTAAAAAATACATCAATATTCCCATAAGCTCCTATTGTTTGCTGTACATAATTTTTAACTTCTTTTTCTTTAGCGACATCTGCTTGTATAAGAAGACAATTCTTTAAACCTAACTCATGTGTCGCATCTTCTAAAGCCTTTTTATCTATGTCTACTAATGCTAGCCTCGCTCCCTTTCTATGAAATAATTGTGCTGTTTTTTTGCCAATTTCTCCAGCAGCCCCAGTTATTAAAATTACTTTTTCCTCAAAACTCAAACAATCACCTCATTAAATTTATTGAGCTGTATATCCTCCGTCCACGGGTAGATCAATTCCTGTTATATAAGAAGATTCTTCGGATGCAAGAAATAAGGCCGCATATGCTATTTCAACTGGTTCAGCAGGTCTTCCAATTGGTCCAATCCGCCATGATTCCTTTGGATCAGCTAATAAAGACTCTGTCAGAGCAGTCTGTACGACCCCAGGGTGAATACAATTAACCCTTATACCAAATGGAGCAAATTCTATTGCAGCTGTCTTGGTTAACATTCTAGCCGCTCCTTTTGCTGCGTGATAAGATGCTGATAGCCCACTTCCAACTAATGCCCATATGGATGAATTATTGACAATAGACCCCTGCTTATTTTTTTTAAGTAAAGGTAGCATTGATTTCATTCCAAGTAAAACACCCTTGGCGTCCACATCCATGACCTTCTGCCATTCCGTTTCTGTCATATCCTCTATAGAGCTTCTCCCCGCTATGCCAGCATTATTGACAAGTATGTCAAGATTCTGATACGTGTCTTTTATAAATTTAGCTACCTTACCCCAATCACCTAAATTTGTAACATCCATTTGTATAAAATTTGCATCACCACCCTCACTTGAAATCTCTGCTGCAACTTCTTTTCCTTCCATATTCATGTCTGTTAAGATCACACTTGCACCTTCCTGAGCAAATAATCTTGCCATTTCTTTTCCTTGGCCCATAGCTGCTCCAGTAATTAAAGCTATCTTTCCATCAAGTCTACTCAAATTAGTCATCACCTTTTTCATTTTTTGTATGCTATAGTTATTGTTTCATGTTGCCTTTTCTTGTATTCCGTTGGTCACACATAAGTTCCGTTTCTTATTTAAGTTTGTGCCTCCGGTAAAAATCTCGGTTTCTCATAATAGCCATTTCTACTTATAGTTGTTCCTGAAATGTCTTGTAATGTAATTTTTGTATCTGCCATTTTTAATACTGCTCCGGTAACATCCAAAATGGTTGCACCTGTATTTCTAACCTTTGAAAGACCGTTTTGAACACATACAATATTAAGCAAACCACATCCGGGCAAAATCACTTCTGCTCCCTTTTCTACTGCTATTTCACAAGCATCTAAAAACTGTTTAATAACGGCTTCAGGATCAGAAAAAGCATTTTCTAAATCCAATAGACTTACATCAAAATATTGTGTGTTGATTGAAGAATGATTTAAATCGTATTTTTTAATTAAGCTTGGAATCTCTTTTTTAGCCAATTGAGCAGAATGTGTTATCACTGCAAATTTTTTACCATACATTTGTGACAATAACATCGATGATTCAGCCATGCCGACAACAGGTATATTAACTATTTCCCTGGCTTCATCAAGAACAGGATCTAAAAAGCAGTGCAATACAACCGCATCATAACCATCTTTTTCGGCATTAATAATATTTTGAAGAATTTCCTTATTGTTTAAAAATTCACTTGCCATAAAACCTCCGGGAGTATATTTCTTCGTCACACCAGCTAGGTCAAAAGAATAGTTACCCGGGAGTATTTTTTCCATGTGATTTTTGATACCATCTCTATATTCTGGAAAACCATCAATTTCAGTACTGCTTTGAATCAGAATTTTTTTCATACTATATCTCCTCACTATTTTAAAATTAAAATGAACTTGTTCCATATGTGATGTATTAGATTTCAATAAAATCAAAAATTAACCAGTTTCAAATGCATCTTGAACTATTTTGGGTATTTATCCAACCTATTCCATTCCGGTTATAGCTCCAGGATAGGACTTACATATTTTAATAATATTGTTAAACGGGGTACCTTGACTAAATCCAAACTCGACCAGGAACTGTCGGATAGGGAAAGTGCAGTTTCTTCAACTATCTGGGAAACCTCAACGATTTTACGCATGGCAACTGGCAATACCTTATGTGGCAGGTCGTATGGTACCGGTACACTCGCCGAAACCAATTGTGCTCCCCATCGGGCCAGGTGCGCTGCCACGAAGTGTTACCTGCTGGCCATCTTGGAGGAAATTGTATTTCTCTCCCATTCTAGAAGTTAGCGGTTCTTCCCCTCCCAATGTCAGCTCAATCAATGATCCACACTGATCCGGTTCCGGCCCAGAGATGGTGCCAGAACCGAAGAAATCTCCTGGGCTAAGGGTAGCGCCATTAACTGTCATATGGGCCAACATCTGAGGGGCTGTCCAGTACATCGTTGAATACGGGACTGTAGAAACGTGTTGATCGTCGATATAGACCTCTACTGAAATATCAAGCCCGTATGGGTCGGCACTGGAGTCGTCCAAATATTGCACGAGAGACTCATCTCGAACTGGTGGAACTACTCGGGCTGCGTCCAATGCATCCCAGGGCACCACCCACGCTGAGATCGTTGAAGCAAACGATTTACTCAGGTTGGGTCCCAGAGGCACAGATTCAAACGCTTGGATATCACGAGCAGACCAGTCGTTAAACAGAACTACCCCAAACAAATGGTTCTCGGCGGCTTGCGCCAAGCTAACTTCGCCCTGAGGCGCCGAACCGCCCACGATGAATCCGAGCTCTGCTTCGATATCTAGACGCCTAGAAGATCCAAAGCTTGGTGCAGTCCCCTTCTCTGGCCGTATCCCCTTTGGTCGATACACAGGAGTTCCTGAAACGGACACAGTCGAGGCGCGACCGTGATAACCTACTGGCAAATGTTTCCAATTTGGTTTCAGCGGCTCCTCATCCGGTCGCAATATACGACCAAGATTAGATGCATGATTCTCTGATGCGTAGAAGTCAACATAATCGGTCACGGTAAAGGGCATCGCCATGTTAACATCATTTACGTTAGTTGCCACAGCTTCCACTGCTTTCGTATGGTCAGGATCAGTGAGTGTCTGCCTTATCCAGTTACGCAGCTCAGACCAGACAGGTCTACCCGCTGCCAGCAATGCGTCCAAATTAGGTTGATTTGTCACAGCGCTTTTAGTCTTTTTTCCTAACCCACCGACCGTCGACGTCAAAGAACCCAAATCAATCGCGTGGTCCCCTAGTCTGACAACCAACCTAGGAACAGTATCCTCATCTGTGTATACTGAACCGTAGGGGAGATTTTCCACTCCGAATCCGGACTTGGCCAAGAAATCAACGGCGGTGGTAAATTTTTTTTTCACCAAATAATCCTCCTTACAACATATAGTTTGAACGTTCTGCAGATAACAATGTTCGATCAATCAAGTTCAGCCGATTAAGTGATCCCGCCAGCTCTACTATCGAATAAATTCCAAAAGAATCAAACGAAAGACGCCTCCATCACTAATATAGATACTAAACTAATTGGGGCGACGCTATCCAAAAGGCAGGAATATTGCAGAGGTGGGAACCCCAAATAAGTGACTTGGAGCTTGGAGACAATCTACTATTCTACCCCGTGAAACTTAAACAGCCCTAAGTCGTCCTCCTGTGAAGTGACTGCAAATCAGATGCGATTCTAAGCTATAAAGACCATGAGCGGGCTCGTCAATGCTTAAAGTGATGAGCCTTCAGGTGCTTCTACAGGCGTAGCATCTTTCCATCCTGGAACACATAATTCCACGAGTTTGTAGTCCGAACTTACACGATCAACAAAGTGACGATTTGTGTCTCCTGCACCTATACAGAAGGCGTCCCCTGCACTAAGTGCGTATCGTGGGCCCGTCTCCACTCGAAGGTCCGCGTGACCATCTAAAACAAAAAAACACTGAGCCCAAGAATGGTAATGCCATCCCGTACCTGCTTCATATGGCTGGCCGGTAGTACGTATGACATGAACATATACGCGACCATCAGTTGGCTCCAATGTGCCTAAATCCCGATACTCAAAAAATTCGCGGAGACCTTCACTCCAAGCGCTTTCATCCTCGTGCAAAATAACTAGGCGTCGGTGAGGATCAAGGGTTTGCACGCGCTCCGGCAATGCCGCATCCTTCCCCCAAATAATGTTATACTCATCCGGGGCAAAGAAATGGAGTGCTTCAAAGTCATCACTGATTTGTGCGAAACGGTACCTATACAATGCAGGTACTATCGCAGAACTCTCGGACACGAGCTCATGCGACGAACCATCTTCGAATTCCAGACGGGCTGATCCCTTAATAATAAAGAACTGGTTGAAATCGACATCATCCGCCTGCCATTCCCCTTCAGAGGCAATACCCCGAACATGAGAGCCGCCGAGTTTACCATTAGAGGCCTTGTCAAGATTCAAAGTCCTCTTTTCAAAAAACGGTGTAGGGCCGTCCTCCCACTCCGCGCTAATCAATGGCGCACCAACCGACTTATTGATTGAAATGGGATGTTTGACATCCCAGTCCGTGATCCATGGAGTTACAGTAGTCATAATTATCAATCCTTCCCTTCAATCTTTTTAGTTGTTTTTAAAAATAATCTTTCTGTTCTGCGCAACATTTACATCATCAATATTTATTATTGTTTCACTACTTTCTCTACTAGCTAACTTCAGGCTCTATATCTCCCCCCTTCGTAATCTATTAATCATATTCGTCAAGCATTCAGCGTGCCTCAGCCGTTTTTGAGCGTGTATCTCCTGTTTTGGGATAGGCTCTCCTGTATGGAAGCTAAGATGCTTAGTCCATTTTAAATTCTAACCCTTAGTGATTCTCATAAAAATGGCTATTATGAAATGGAGTCATCTAGTCAGGTTATCTTAAATCAATGAATCTAAATTAAACTTATTCTTCGCAGTCTGATTAACCATTTACCCTCATCTATTTGTCACCGCTTTCATATTTTACAAAAACCTATTAATTATCAGATTTTTATAAAATAAATAGGTGTGTTATTTATTATGGAAGGCTTTGAATTGGGAAACCTAACTCCGATTTGATGCTAATAAAAGACTTTTCCAAAGCAAACATCTCTCCTTTTGTAATTTCTTGAAACTTATTTTTCTTCATTAATATTAATTATTTTACCTAAATTAAGATATTCGTTATCATCTTCCATTCTAGTAAATAAATTCTTTTTATTACTCTTCACTTTTCAGATTCTTCTATCATATTTAACAAATTTTTATAACTTTTATATTTGTGATCTTTAGTTAACTTTTCAGCTAATTCTTTATCTCTTTCTTTTAATGCCGCTAATATTTCTTTATGCTCTATAATTGATTGCTCTACTGACTCACGTGTACGAAAAAGTTGTGGATACCTTCGCGTATTACTCCATAGATCAAAAATCAGCTTATAAAGACGTTGGTTATTACAATGTTTATATATTGATTCGTGAAAATGACGATTCCATTCTGCATACTCCTCAAATCGCTTTTCATTAATAAAAGTTTGTGAGTCTACAATTATATTTTCCAGCGTTTGAAGGTGGTAGTTTGTTAAATGATCAACAGATAAATTTGTAGCAAGCCCCTCTAACGTGATGCGTAACTCAAATATCTCTCGTATGTTTTCAGTGGACATACTACTGACAACAGCACCAATATGCGGCTTGAATGTAACATACTCTTCTATAGAAAGCTTTTGCAAGGCCTCTCTTACTGGAATTTCACTCATTTCAAATTGACGAGCAATTTGAGAAATTTTTAATCGTTCTCCGGGGGTGAGTAAGCCGTTAATGATATTTTCCCTAAGATGACTGTAAACCTTATCTTTTTTTGTACGATATATATGTTCCACAATTTCTCTCCTTTTGTAAAAAACTATTATTGAAAATAATAATAGCAAGAATATAAGAAGATTAAAATCATTTCATTTGCATCATTAATTTCAAATAAGTATTAGTTTCAAATTCGTATACTTGAATATTTAATACAGCATATCAAAACTATATTTTATGAGTGATTGCGTCTTCTTCTCCAAAACAAAAGTGAAGACTTTTTACAATTTATTTTTTTGAATAAATTTTCTTAATTATTTTATATAAAATAATATAATACAATATATGATTTATGTCAATAATATATTATTTGAATTTTGATATATTTTTAGACAAATTCATTTTTGGTAAGAACTGTTATCAAAGACCTGATTCTACCAACTTACTAATGGATGTATGCATAATTTTATATTTTTCTTAACAAAAAAAGCTATCCATCCCGTCAAACCCAACAGAATGAATAGCTCCCTATCCTTATTTTACTTTATCTATCCCCTTATACCCCGAATTCGCCAAAAAGTCCTCCGCAATTTCATCCGTCAACACGCTCAAAGGTATACCCGATCCCTTCGCCATAATCGCCATTCTACACGTGAACTCCAACGTCTCCAACCGCATCACAGCTTCCTCAACACTATCATCCAAAACAATAACTCCATGATTTTTCAAAATCAGAACATTCGCCTTCTTTGCCGCCTCACCAACTTCTTCTCCTAAAGCGGCACTGCCTGGATGGAAATACGGGACTTCCTCTATCTTCTCAAGGTAATACATCGATTCTATAAATAGCTTCGATTCCATCGTTTGTTCCGAACAGGCAATCAGCGTAGACCAAAAAGGCGATGCATGAATAATGACATTTGCGTCAGGGCGGTTCATATATATGGCACGATGCATCGGTATTTCCTTAGAAGGTTTCTTTGTTCCTTCCCACTCTTGCGTTTCTATATGAACAAAAGCAAAATCATCTTCTGATAGCTGACCCATATTTGTCCCTGAAGCCGTGATAATCATGTTTTCTTTATCATTTCGAGCACTGATATTTCCGGAGTTTCCCCATGTAAGTTGCTTTTGTAGTAACTCATTTCCGGTATGCAGTAATTTTGATTTTATATTCATTGGTTCCCCCCAACTATTTCTATACTTTTACAACATTCCCTTGATGCACTTTAGTAAAATAATCCACTTGACCTAATTGGCCTCCCTTCAAAGCAATTTCTAATCCATTAAATTTCTGGATATCTGAATATGATTTACAAAGTGGGGCTCCAGGAGCGATGCTACGAATCATTTCTAATGCATAAATATTCATTTTTAATGTTGCGTAACTTGACGTATCTCCACCAGCTATGACGATGCGTTTTAAGGTTGTATTTTCTACCGTCGTTTTTATTAACGTTCCAAACTGTTCTCCTAGAAGTTGCCCGCTGTTACTTGGTTCTTTCCCAATAGATTGCAAATATTCTCGGGTTTCATCAATTGATATATCATCAGGTCCAAGTGCCGAATAAACGATGACACTCTTTCCTTCATCAACCAGGTCCTTAACATCATTCATCAGGCCATTTAAATAAGCTGAACTTGTTTTTGAATCCATTAATTTTACAGGAGAAACGTTTAAACCAGTAAAACCATTGTCTAAAGCATGCTTAATTTGATCAGAAGTAATTGGCGAGCAACTTCCTGAAACGACGAGGACTTGCTCTTTTTCTATCCTTCTTTCCCTATCGTTCTCAACATGCTGTTCCTGATTTCCTTTCATAGAATTCCAATACTTCGTTAGCGCATATTCCACTCCAGATGAGCCGATAACAAATGATTGATTCGTTATTGATTTTTCCCAAACCAACTTACCAACTTTCGTTAAATGATCATCCGTCAACACATCAAATAGCAGGCCTTTTGTTTTTTTCTTTGTAACTGTTTTATTTACTGTCTCTTCCAGCTCCGTAAAATAATCATTCATTGTTAAAATATCTGCCAAATCTATAAAGTAATCTGTCTGTTCAGCTAAATGTTTTATTAAATCAGCTTCCTGCATTGGTGTTATTGGATGATTTGACATCACAGGATGATTATCCAGTCGAAACGTTTTATAACCAACTCTGGCAAAATGATTCCCAAACACGGTATAGCGATGTAATGGCGGAGCACCTGCAATAATAGGAACAAAAACCTGCGTAGTATTTATCTCCAAAACCATTTCCAATACTTTACCGATATTCCCCACACTCGGAGAAGAATCAAAGGTGGAACAAACTTTATAATGGTTTGCTGGTGCACCGAGTTCCTGCATTTGTTTCAATATCGGTTTTAATTTTGTTTCCATCTGCTCTGGAGTCATCGTTCGGCTGGTTCCAGCAATGCCAATGCATTGAATATTTGCAAATTTTTCATCAAGCAACTCTTTTGTAGGCGGTTTCAAAAATAAAACTGTCTTTAGGCCGCTAAGTGTCAATGCCTCCATTGCATCTGTTGAACCTGTGAAATCATCTCCATAAAAACTTAAGAGCTTTTGTTGTAACTGCATTTGTAATCCTCCTTGGCAGGAATGTAGTGTTTCCTAAATAGAAGATACATTATTATTAACTAATTCATGGTTCGTATCTTCTTTATTTTTCTTCTTATAACTCTTAAAAATATGATCGAGTGCATGTATTATCATAATAAATCCAGCAATCGGTATGATGGAATATACATATCCCATTGAAATTCCCGATTGTAGACTAACGACATTCATATTAAGTACTGCTAACTGTGTTCCATAGTAAATAAACAAAGCAAACAGGATTAACGCAAAAATATCTTGTATGACTTCAACATATTGTGCTGTTTTACCTTTTAATTTACTAACAATAAAATCCATTCCCATATGCTCTTTACGTTTAAAAGCAATAGCTGCACCTATGAAAGTCAACCACACAAATGTAAATCTTGAGATTTCTTCTAAAGACGCAAATGAAGTGTTAAAAAAATTCCTTCCAAAAATCATAATAACCAGGCTGGCTGTCATTACTACTGTAATCACAATCAGCAGGAACATACATAGTCTGTCCAAGCCTTTACTTAGCTTTGAAATAAACATGTATTCTTCACCTCTTTTCTATCCATTTAATAAGCTTGGTATAAAAGTAATTATCTGCGGAAATACGAGCATCAGGATGACACATGTTAATAACACCAATACAAATGGAACTAAATCTCGCATCAATTCATCAAATCGTAAATCCGCGATTCCTGCAGCCACATACGTACACAAACCCACTGGAGGTGTTAACAACCCGAGCCCCAATGTAGCAATAAGTACGACACTGGCATGGATTGGGTCAATTCCCGATGCTACAATTACTGGGGCAACCACTGGAACGGTCATAATAATGGCTGCATTTGCATCTAAAAACATCCCTAAGAATAAGAACAACAAAATAAACATGAGCATCAGCAGAAAAGGAGAAAGATTCATTTCAATGACAAAACTCGCTAAACTGCTTGGTACATCGTTAATGGTTAACAGGTAAGAGAATGCTCCTGCACTAATAATAATCATCATAACAGTAGCCGTCATTTTACCGGAGTTAATAATAATATCTTTCAAATGCTTTACCTTTAATTCCTTATATACGAAAAATCCAAGTAACATTGAATAAAGCACAGCTACAACAGCGGCTTCTGTCGGCGTTACAACCCCAGTGATAATACCGACAATGATAATAGCAGGGGTGACCAGGGCTAAGATACCTTCTTTCCCTTTTCCGAATACATTTTTAAATGCAAAAGGAATAGATGACTTATATCCTCTTTTTATCGAAATAACGGTAGATGCTGCTAATAGAGCAACACCAACTAAAATGCCAGCTCCAATACCAGCTAAGAATAAATCAGCTACAGAAAGACCAGCAGTGAACCCCCATAATATCATCGGAATACTTGGCGGAATGATAATGCCAATAGGTGAAGAAGCAGCTGTCACTGCGGCTGAATATCTAGAGCTATAGCCTTGCCTAACCATTGCCGGAATTAAGATGGTACCTGTAGCAGAAGTATCTGCTACAGCGGAACCGGACACGCCTCCAAAAAACATACTAGCCGTGACATTCGTTGCTGAAAGACCACCTGGTAAAAATCCAACAAGTGCATCTGCAAAATCAACCAGACGTCTTGTCACGCCACCCTTTTCCATGATGTTACCCGCCAGTATAAAAAACGGTATGGCTAAAAGTAACCATGAGTTCGCTCCAGAAAACATTTTTGAAAATACCTGCGTCAACATGCCGGGATCAATCATTAACAAAGATAAAATAGAAGCACCTGCCAATCCAAAAGCTACTGGTATGCCCATCAGCAAAAAGATAATAAAAGCTACAAATAGAACAACAGCAGAAGTCATTGTGATACCGCCTTATTTCTTTTGACAACTTCTATTTTTGCTAACGCTTCATATAACGTAATAACTGCAGCGTTATCTTTTCCTCCATCCCCTTTTGCCTGCAATGTTTTAAATAGTTCATGGACGAGCGAAGTTGCGTATAAAGGTACCTGAAGATCTTTCCCTACTTCAAGCGCCAACGAAATATCTTTAGTGTGCAAGTCCACCGTAAAACCTGGGTCAAAATCTCTGTCTAAAATAACCGGCATTCTATCCTCAAGTGCCCAACATCTTCCGGAACCATTCAAAATAACATCACGCATAATTTCCGGATCTACGCCTCCTTTGACACCTAAAGTGAATCCTTCTGACATGCTGACCAGATTTACCGCTGACATAAGCTGATTAACAATTTTAACAGTCTGACCACTTCCAACCTCCCCGCAGTGAATAATTTTATCTCCCATGATTTGAAGTAAATCTAGCGCTTGATCATAGTTCTCTTTTTTTCCTCCAACCATAAAGGTCAAAGTTCCATGAACGGCTCCAGTTTGTCCGCCACTGACAGGTGCATCTATCATATCAATGTTTTTTCCCTCAAGTTCTTCATTGATTTCTTTTGTAACAGTCGATGAAATACTGCTCATATCAATAATCAAAGCACCTACTGATAATGTTTCTATTAATCCTCCCTTCCCGGTTATTGCTTCTTTCACATGGGGACTGTTTGGCAGCATGAGCAGTACAATGTCAACTTGTTTTGCTAGTTCTTCCTTGGAACCTGCAATTGTCACACGCTCTTGGAACGGAAGCTGTGCCGCTTGTTCTAAATTAATATCAAAGACAACTAATTCTTTCCCTGCGTGTAATAAATTACTAGCCATTGGGAATCCCATAACACCTAAACCGATAAAACCAATTGAATTTTTGTTATTCATATCGTATAATCTCCTTATAATTGATTTGCATAGCCATCTGAACAACATTGTCGGAGATGTTCTTGGTTCAGATGGCTATGTATTTTTAATTATTGATCTTTTTAGCCATCTATTATTCTGCTTTTGGATTAAACTGAATCAAGTCTGTTTCGTCATCATAATCACGATACATATGTGCATTTTTTACTTCATTAATAACCAAATCAACGGTTGTTAGTACCGGCGTTTTTCCTTTAACCATATGACCGCCAAATACCTTTCCTTCTTTATCACACATTGTCGCATGGAAATGTGTATCGTAATCTCCTTCACGCTGACAAACAACGCCTGTCCCATTTAAAAATTCAACCGGACCATCTGCCACAAACAAGTCTCCATATCCAGCACCTACTACAGATTCTTCTTGCGGAACTAAATACATGTAAGCTGCTTCCTGAAAACTTCCAAAGCAATTTGCAATAGAAGCATACGTAATGTCATTTACCTTACAAATTTCTTCAATACCCGTGATTAAATCCGTTCCTGGTAATAATCTTCCTGCTACTGTTTTACCAATTTCTCCAGTTGCATACTGTACTCTTGTCTCTTTCATTATTTGATACATCCTTTCTCTTCATCTATTATTAATATAATACCGCTTAATCAGCAGCTGCTTGTACTTCTTCTAAAAACTGTACAAATTCACTGCCATACTCAGCTTCATATTCTGGGTAAACTCCCTCAACGACTTGCTTGAAAGCCTCCCAATCAATCTCTTCCTTATGAGTGATTTCTATTTTGTCTTCTAATTCATTGAGTATCTCTTCGTTCTGTTCAGCAGCTTCTTCTGACCAAAGCTCTGTTGTTTCCGAAGCTGCTTCATCCAATGCTGTCTGCTGTTCTTCAGATAACTGTCCCCAAACTGCATCACTCAATGCTAGAACATTTGGCGTGTAAGCAAAATCCATGACTGTCAAATAATCTTGTACTTCATAAAACCGTTGCCCTTCAATATGCATTAACGGATTATGCTGTCCGTCAACTACCCCTCTATCCATGGCTACATATAGCTCTGAAAAAGATAGCGGTATTGGATTCGCTCCAAATTCCTCCAATGCAACACTGTATGATTGGACTTCCGGACTCCTTATTTTCAAGCCATTGAGATCCTCTGGTGTTTCAATCGGACCTCTCGAATTCGTAATTTGTCTAAACCCATGCTCCCACAAAGAAAGGGCTTTCAATCCTGCGTTTTCTTCTAAGTTATCAAGAACTTCTCTCCCTATCTCGCCGTTGTTAACCTTTAAAGCATGTTCTTTATCTTCAAATAAGAATGGTACTTCAAACGCTTCCATAACATTATAGCTGGATGCAAATAAACCGGCAGAAATAATTCCTCCATCAATCGTACCCATTTGCACTCCTTCCACAAGCTCTCTTTCGTCACCAAGCTGGGATGAATTGTAGATTTTAATTTCGACAGAGCCGCCTGTTTTTTCTTCTACCAATTCTGTGAAAATATCTGCAGCCCCTTGTTGCGGACTAACTGGTGCCCCAACATGTCCAATACTGATTTCCACTTTTTCCTCTTCTGCGTTCGTTTCACTACCTGAATTCCCACAACCGTACATGAACAGTACGGAAAGTACTCCTAAAATGAAAAAGATCTTCTTCATTAATCCTATTTCCCTCCTTTTTATTAAGATTTTTCAGATATCGATGTTTCCAAATCACCCCCTTTAAGGATTTAAATAGTATGTCTACCCAGTCATTATTCCTTATTTTGTTCCATTTGCTGAAATAACCGCTTCTCTCCACGGTTCAAATGTATTTCCATCGTCTCTATAGCCTGCTCAACATTTTGTTGTATAATTGCCTCCAGAATACATTGATGCTCCTTGATGGAGTTTTCCACATTATGCGAGTCTTTGAGTACATTTTCGAACCACTCTTCTAACGACATTCGGATTAAATCCAATAAGTTGTAAATCATTTTGTTATTACTCGCTTTAGCTATTGTCATATGAAACATTAAATCATTTTGCTTATTTCGATGCACTTGTCCTTCTTGCTGCATGTTATCTATCCATGACGCTAATTCTGCTATTTCCTCTTCTGTTCGATTTAACGCAGCCCGCTTTACTGTCTCCAATTCTAAAATCTTTCTTAATTCAATCAGTTCGTTAAATGGGGCAGGGTCCAGATATAGTCCCCATTGCAGCTGTTGTTTAATGTTATCCGAATCGACTTTTCTTATAAATGTCCCTTCACCCAACCTTGCTTCTAACAGCCCCATGGAAGTCATACTTTTAATCGCTTCTCTGATCGTAGACCTCCCCACCCCAAATTGATCTGTTAAATCTCTTTCAGGAGGTATTTTATCTCCAATTGACAATTCACCTTCTTTAATCATCCTTGTAAATTGGTTCATGATTATCTCTCGTGTTGAATCCCTTTGCGGTATTTTTTCAAATAATGGTTTCATTGTTTTTCTCCTATTATTGGTAGTATGTCTAATGGTCAGACCATTAAGTGCATACTGTGTTTTTATGTCTAAATCTATTCTTCTAGAATTCTATTGGACATCGTTTAAACAAATCCAAACTAAATTTTCTAACTATTTGATAATCATTTTACACAACATTTGGTTGTTTGTAAATACTTTATACAATAATTTGTTGTATAAATAAAAATAACCCTTCTCTAACGGTATAATTTTACTGATAGTTAGGAGGGAATCTATACATGGACATATTTAGTGAAAGAATAATAGACCTTCGCATTGAACATGGATATAGTCAGGAAGAAATAGCCAAAAAGCTGAATGTTTCAGCAAGTGGTTATGGTTATTATGAACAAGGCAGAAACGAGCCTTCTTTAGAAACACTATATAAAATTGCCGACTTCTTTCAGGTATCCATTGATTATTTGTTAGGAAAAATAGATTCTCCTCAGCATACTGCTTATTATTCTATTTCTGATAATTTGAATTTGAATGAAGACGAAATCAATGCTATTGAACGAATGAAGGAATTAGGACTTCTTGAAAAGATTGGTGAAAATCCTAAGGTGAATGTGGAACGGTTGAGCCGGATTTGGGGATTTTTGGAGAATGAATTAGGAATTGATGAAAAATAAATTTATTATTACCAGTAATAATAAAAGAGACTGCATTATGCATTTGCATTGGATGCAGTCTCTTTTTGTTGATTTTCAAAATAAATCTATTCGCTAATACCTATTACTATTCAATTGATTTAATTCTACCTGTTATGAAATATATTATTCCTTGGGGATGCGTCGTCAACGTGTACTCTCGCGTATTTTTCATTGTTAAACAACTTGATTGTTTGTAAAGATAAGTTCATCCGTTTTTTCTACAACATTAACTCTTCCCATTAATTCATAATCTTGATGAGCAACACAATTATGAAGTGATTCCCTAATAACATAGGAATCGTATTGGTCTATTTCTATAGGAAATAAGCTGAAGATTAAGGTGGTTTGAAGGGGCACTAGCAAAGCATAGATGCCCCTTCCTTGTTACTGAACCAAAAATTGGATGAAACAATGATGTCCGCTTCATTTGATACATCAAGGTGTAACATTGTTATGTTCCAGGGCAAGGTAATGTGAACTAGATTTCTGGACCTTTTCCAATAGCTGGGCGTTTTCTGCCAAGGACTCATCAAAAGAAGGTATCATTTCTTTTATTTTTGGTTTCCATGTTTCCATATATTCTGGGAAATTCTCGCGTAAGACGTTTAACATAATAGACACAGAAGTAGAAGCACCCGGAGATTCCCCTAATAATGCCACGATAGAATGATCCTCAGATTGAATAATTTCAGTGCCAAATTGGATATATCCTCGGCCGGAATGATTCGTATCTTTAATTATCTGGACACGCTTACCAGCAATTAGAAGATCCCAATCTTTGTCCTTTGCTTCGGGTATAAATTTTCGTAACTCTTGCATCCGATCCTTTTTTTGCATGAGCATCTGTTGAATCGAGTATTTAACCAAAGGAATGTTCTTCATACCTGCAGCCAACATGGTTAACACGTTATTTGGATTAATAGAACGTAAAAAGTCTAAATTAGAACCATTCTTCAAAAACTTAGGTCCTATCGCAGCAAACGGTCCAAATAATAGGCTATCCTTATCTCCATGATATCGTCTATCTAGGTGTGGTACAGTCATGGGAGGCGTACCAGGAGGCTCTTTCCCATAAACCTTCGCTTCATGTTGTTTGACTACTTCTGGATTGCTACAAACCAAAAATGCACCACTGATTGGAAAGCCGCCAATTTGCTTGCTTTCCGGAATCTTTGTTTTTTGTAATAGGGGGATTGCGTTTCCACCAGCCCCAATAAAGACAAAATCTGCTATGTGAGACTCAAGGGTATTATCTTTAAAATTACGAACGATCACTTCCCATTTACCGTCATTTAGACGATGAAATTTAGTAACAGTTGAATTGTAATGGATTTCTATATTGTCGTTTTTCTCTAAATTATTCGCTAGTTTCCGAGTAAGCTCACCAAAATTGACATCGGTCCCCAAATCCACTTTCGTTCCAGCAATAGGCGCTTCTGACGTACGCCCCTTCGTCACTAAGGGAATCCACTTTGCTAACTCTTGAGGGGAATCCGTAAATTCCATTTCCTTAAACATGGGAAGGTGGGATAAAGCTTCAAATCGCCTGCGTAAAAAATCTACGTTCTCTTCCCCCTGTACAAAACTGATATGAGGTAATGGACGGATGAAATCTTGTGGGTTCTGAATTTCCTCACTTTTGACTAAATAAGACCAAAATTGCTTGGAAACTTCGAATTGTTCATTTATCTCTACCGCTTTACTGGCATCAATCGATCCGTCTTCTTTTTCAACTGTATAATTTAACTCACATAACGCCGCATGCCCGGTGCCGGCATTATTCCATTCATTGGTGCTTTCCTTGCCTGCACCATCCAGCTTTTCAAACAGTTTCATATTCCAATTTGGTTCTAATTTTTGTAGAAATTTTCCTAAAGTAGTACTCATAATACCAGCGCCTATTAGAATAACATCCTTTTTTTTCTTTTCATTCATTGCCTTGCTCCTTTCTGTTTTCATTATCTCTCATGCCTTTCCTATTTGGTACCTTTGAATGCCAGCATATTACCAACTCCAGATATCATACTGTCCCATCTCTCACTTTTATTGTTGTTCTATATGTTTAAAGAGCCGGCTATTCCTACTTCGATTATTTTACGAACCTGGTAAAGTTCCTTCACATCTTCCAGCTTCATTAAAAAGGCAGAGGTTACCGGTAAGGTGAATTTTGAAGAATCAAATTCTTTCACATATGCGCCCTTGCCCTGCCGCATTTCCAAAAGTCCCATGGTCCGAAGTCCACTGAGCACCTCCCTAATTACCGAGCGACATTGAAATTCTTTGACAGATGTTCCACAGAATCCAGCTTATCTCCCGGGCTTAAGTTGCCGGCCTTAATCATACCAATCAGAGAATCTGCGACCTTTTCATAAATCCAGAGCCCCGAACAAGATTAATAAAATCTAAAAGCCTTATGGACATCCTCTTAATCGCTGGCATCCATAATAATACAAGCAAGATAAAGGGAACAATAACAGCACTAAGTGCCACCAACATCAACATCGAATCGCTCTTTTCGATTATTTCCTCTCCTCCCTTCAAATCTTCCACATCCTTTAAATGATAAGGTCATCAGATGATTTATCGCTAATGTTAACCGCTCTCATTTTTAAATGCAACCCTTTTTTTCGTAACTTCTAGAAGAGAAACACGGGAAAACAGCGTGAATTCACTGTTTTCCCGTGTTTTTAAATTTCAAATAATGGTCACCAATCATAACTTGTTCCCGATTATCGTTGGTTAACTCGATAGAATCTTCAATAGCGAGTTGCTTTCTTTCCTCTATCGACTGATTATATTCAAGTTCCCAAACATCCTGCTCTATATTATATTGATAAACATGGATGATATTTATTGTATAATCGCTATCTGAAGCACTTTCCTTCCTAAATTGTGCATATACTTCCGGTAGTTCATTTCCTGTAAAATGATATGGTTCATATTAGATTAAAGAATAGTCCGTGGGCGTTTCATTATAAAGGATTTTTTTATGACTTAACATATTAAAAAGCGAAAATTGGGATTATTTCTTATTATAAGACGTAATTAATGCAACGCTAATGGTTTATAAAGATGAAAGTCATTTTTAAAAGCACAAAGCTCAGATGAATCCATTATTTTTTTCAATTTACCTGTTTTTAATAATTCTTTTTGTTTCTTGATTCCAAATTTCCGTTTTAAGAAAGCTTCAGTATCGGATTTATCCACATAAGAAAATTGTGTAATGTTTTTAAATACTTTGAACCAGTCTTTTGGTAACTTTTCGATATCAAAAACGGTCTTTATATTTTGTTTAAGTATCGCATGATTAATATGATCAAAAAATTCTTTAAAATCAATAGAAATAACTATTGCTTGTTCTTGATTTAATAGAAAGTCAAATACTTCATAGGCAAAATCAATATTATTTTTTCCTTTTTTATTATTCCTATATGCCAAAGCAATATCATCAATACGATGCTTCATGGCCACTTCTTCGGCTGATGGCAGCACTGGCTTGTAGTAAAGACTGGAACGATTGATTCCAAGCAATTTAGCCTGTTCCGAGATAGATAGTTCTCCATCGTTCCAGTCCACCAATTCCATGCGTTCTTTTTTAGTCATGGTGGATTCCAGATTTTTTTTTAAGCCACGACAATTGCGTGGTTAGTTTCCCTACTTCGGCATACAAGTTTTCTACCTGTGCTTCATGTTCGGCTTTCATTTTTTCCAAATCTTTGTTTTGCTTCTCAAAGATTTGAGGCATATCTTGCAGGAACTGTGTCTTCCATTTATGAATTTGGTTCACATGGATTCCGTGTTCCGATGCAATTTGAATCATAGATTTTTCTTCCTTCAAGACTTCTAACACGATTTGTGATTTAAATTCGGCTGTATATCTTTTTCGTTTCATATACCTACCTTAACATCTCCTTTTTTCGTGTCTAGATTCTTGGGTCCATTATATATCGCCAATCCGTTCTGGAGTATGCGCATCAGGACCAAATGAAACAAATACACTATAATGATAAGCCAATTCCAGAATTTCATCACTTGGGTACCATCCGTCAGGATCTTTTTGCTTAGCAGATGTGTTCACTTCAATAGCTATATCATTTTCCGCAATAACTTTAACCGCTTAGGTGTATAGATACCAGAGATAGCTGTATTAACACTTTAATGGCATCAATATGACCAAGCACATCAAACATACCGTTTCTTGCAGATTATTGAATCAAATCATAATATCTTTCTTTTTCTCGAAGCATTTCTTCTTCAGTTATCCCTAACAGTATACAAATAATTCAATCTATTATATAATAATATTTAGAAAGGAGGAAAAATTATGAAAAAAATAGCTATAATAGTCCTTTCATTGGTATTTATACTAGCTGTTCCTTTATTAATTGTTAATGGTGTACAAGAGCTTCAAGAAAGTGCTCAAGGAATGGGTTCTTTTATTAATAATTCAACTGATAAAGCTATTAATGGTGAGCCTATTCCTAGCAAAGAAGAATCCTTTTCTCAAATAGGCCAAGGTACAGGAGAACTGCTTTTTGGATTGGTAAATTTTGATAGAACTTTTATTGATATTGGGTTACTAACAACATCATTTATTACGGTAATCTCTTTTATAACAGCTCCTAATATTAAGAAATTTTATTCAACATTGAAAAGAGTCATTTTACCTTTTTAATAATGTGTCTCTTCACTATATTACGTTGGTGTGAAAGGAATTTCCGGAGATTTTATATGGAGCGGCTAGGCATAATAGCATTTGATACGAAAGCCAAATCCCCTTGAAACTAGTAGCTTGCTCTAAAATCATACCTAGAGGAATCCGTGTTAAATCTATTCTATTATCTTTCTATGTTTTTTAAATTCCACATTAAAATTAACTATCTTAAGTAAAACAAAATTTCCAACCATTTGAAGTATTTGTTTATTTCATTTGTATAGTTAACAAACTATATTGTCAGTGAGTGCTTACCTATTGTTCTATGTATTTGTGATTCTCTTGTAATTATTGTGCTATCACTCACAAAAAAACTGTTACACAATCGGCAACCGATTGTGTAACAGTTTTAATATATAAGCAAGTGTCATTATTTAAGCCATATAATGACTGTGAAATGGGTGAATTTCATTTCCCATCCTATGATCAATCTATATGGATTAGTAGATTGATTTTACATCAGTCTTGTTAGAATTGTTTTTTCAACCACTTATATAAGTTTTAAAACCTTCTAAAGCATCATCTAAATCTTCAGATGTTAACGGATTAACGCTGTCTAATGTGTAACTTCCGTATGCCAGTTGTGCTACTTCTTCAATTACTTCAGCTCGACGATAAGCATCTTTTAAATCGTCTCCCACTGCTACCAAGCCATGATTTGCTAACAAAACACCTTTATTATCTTTAAGTGTTTCTACTGTATTATTTGCCAATTGTTCAGATCCATAAGTAGCATATGAAGCAACAGGAATTTCTCTGCCAATATCCGCAATCATATAATGTACTGGCGGAATTGTCTTATGCGCACAAGCAAATATCGTAGCATAAGTTGAATGTGTATGCACAATTGATTTGATATCCGAATTCTTTCTATAAATAAAACGATGCATTGGTGTTTCTGAAGAAGGCTTCCGTGTTCCATTTACTACTTCACCACTTTGCAAATCCACTTCAAGAATATCTTCTTCCTCCATTTGATCATATGGAAGTGCAGAAGGTGTGATATACATAACCTGTCCTTCTCGAACACTTAAATTCCCTGATGTTCCTGAAGTAAGTCCACTACTTGAACAATGCTTTGCATATTGCACTAATTCTTTTTTTATAGACATAAAATTTTCCTCCATTCTATATTTAAATTAAAATAATACTGCATTTTTAATAACTCTACCTTCTTTATGATTAATAATAGCTTTCTCTACATCGTCTAGCTTATATTCACCATTCACAAAAATATCAGCAGAAATAGTTCCTTGTACAATAAGATCAAAGGCTGCTTTTACATGGCGAGGCGTTGTATGGAATATCCCTTTTAAAGTCAGTTGAGAATAGTGAAGTAAATTCGTTTGGGTTGTAATAGTTGTGCCCGATTTTGGCCCCCCAAATAAATTCACTAGTCCTCCTTTTCTTGCCATAAGAATGGTTTCTTCCCATACTTCAGGCATCCCTACTGCCTCAATAGCTACATCTACACCTCTATAATCTTCAGTAAGACCTTTTACTGCTTTGACAGTATCCTCTACTTCATTAATATTAATGGTTACCGATGCTCCCAATTCTTTTGCAACATTTAATCTTTCTGGATTCATATCTGTAGCTATTACGTATGCTCCTTTTAAAGACGCTAGTTTAATAAAAAACAACCCAATTGGCCCAGCTCCATTAACTACTACGCTATCTCCAAGTTTAATCCCAGATTCTTCTATACCATAAACAGCGCATGATAGCGGTTCTGTCAATGCAGCGCTCTTAAATGAAATATCGTCTGGTATCAAAAAGGTATTTTGATCTACAATCCTTTTGGGAATCCTCTGATATTCTGCATAAGCGCCCCAATTTATGAGTAAATCCTCGCACATCGAATGCTGGCCTTGTTTACAGTAAAAGCATTGATTACAAGGTGCAGAATTATGCGCTACAACTCTATCCCCTACTTTGAACTTAGTTACATTTTCTCCAACTGCTTCTATAATTCCAGCTGCTTCATGCCCAAATAATAAAGGAGGCTCTAAAAGTGGGTATCCTCTCACATAAGTTTTCACATCTGTACCACAGGTCAGCGCTACCTTATTTTTCACAATAATCTCTCCTTCATTTGGAGAAGGTTTATCCATTTCCTCAATTCTTACATCCTCCGGCGCATAAAAAGAAGCTACCTTCATCATATCTCTCCTCATATAATAAGTTTAAAATTCTATTTAGAATAACTATCAATTGGTTAAGTTAAAAAATGTTAAATATATTTCTTTTTAAGGGATATTCCGTTAATATCTTGTCGATTAGCCTCTATAATTTCTCATCCTAATTTTCAACTAATCGGATAAGGAAGAAACAAACATTTTATAATCTGTCTATCAAATAAATATTAAGATTAATCGGATTATTCATAAAATAATATTTGATTTTATAGTATATCTTCCTTTTGTATCTCGCTATCCTTACCTTTTTTAAATTCTTTTTGGCGCAATTTAGGTATGAAAAAGTAAATATAAGAAAGGATAGTCACTGCCACTAAAATAATAACCCCAATAATTAATCCTATAGTCCATTCTGTTCCGTTAATAAACGGAAGCATTAATAACCATGAAAGTAAAAATGATCCTCCTCCTAAACTAGATATCAGGGAAGTGCCTTCTGGTATATTAAAACTTGCTGCATCTGCTAATTGTGTTTGCAACGGTGCAATAAATGTAGCAATCAGTAATATTCCCGCCATAAAAAAGGAGCCTATGAGTATTCCTCTAACTATATTTCCTCTGCTCCAGACTACTGCCCAAACAGCGAAAAATGGCAATACAGCTAAATCAGTAAAAGGCAAAAGTTGATTAATTCCAGTGAAACTTAGTAATACAGCAAGTATTAACGTAATAGGAACTAATAACAAACCAGTTGCTACCACACTTGGATTCCCTACAACCGTTGCAACATCTAAACCAATAAGAAGTTCTCTACCAGGAAGTTTTTTATTTAAAAACTTTTTAGCCCCATCAGAAATTGGCAACAATCCTTCCATCAGTAAACGAACCATCCTTGGAAAAATTAACATTACAGCCCCCAATGTTATAGCAGTTGTCAACAATTGACTAATTCCATTCTCAAATTCCCCACCAATAATCTGTGGAAAATACGCAAGAGCTCCAATTAATGCTCCCAATACTGTTCCTATAAATAAGGGTTCCCCTAAAATTCCATATTGCTTTTGAATCTTATCTGGATCTGCTTTTAATTTATTTAAACCTGGTATTTTATCCAGAAATTTATCTAATACCATACCAATCGGTGCCCAAGCCATTGTCTGCATATGAGGTAAGGAGACTCCAGGTAACCCAAAAAATTCTTGTACTTTCGGTGCTGTCAAATCGGCAAGTTTTAGTGTTATCACTAAAGTTACTAGCCCTAAGATAATTGACAGAATAAAATTGTTTGTTGCAGCATAGATAAATGCCGCACCAAATATAAATTGCCAATAATTCCACATATCAATGTTTAATGTTTTAGTAAACTTAGTAATAATTAGCAAAATATTTAACAAAATACCTAATCCAAAAATCCATGGCAAGATAGTAGTAGCTGAAAATGCAGCAGCAGCCGCTGTTGGCCAACCTGTATCAAGAACTGTTAAATTTATATTTAAATTGCTTACCATAGCTTCAGCTGCTGGTCCCAGTGTTTCCCCCATTAAACCAATTACCAAATCAATTCCTATAAAGCCTATACCTACCGTTAGCCCTGCTCGTAATGCCTTACCAATTTGCACTTGAAAGATCACTGCCATAATAAAAATAATAATTGGCATAATGATGCTCGGGCCAAGATTTAAAATAAAATCAATAAATCCAAGTACAGCTTCCATAGTTATTCTTACCCCCTCCGGAGATAGCTTTTTATTTCTTCATTTACTTCTTCTGCACCAATACCTGTTAGAAAAGGTACCCCTCGAAGTATAGGAATTTCCGTATCTAAGTTTACTTCTGCTGTACTAACAATCACATCTGGATTTACAGATTGAATTTGTGAAGCAATTTCAGAAGTACGACACTGATAAAATTCTGCCTTATACCCATTATCTTCCAAGTATTGTCTTATCTGTTCAATTACTGAAGTAGATGTCGCAATTCCAGTACCACAAGCCACGATAATCTTATTCATTATTTTTCCTCCTCTTCTTGATTCCATTTGTTTATAAGTGCAGAAATTTCATCTGCGGACTGTGCCTTCAATAACAAGTTTTTCTTTTGATTATCTTTGAAAAGTTCCATCACCCCTTTCAATACATTTAAATGCTCAGAACTTTCTTTTAGTACTAACACAAATACGATATCAGGATAAATTGTCTTTTGTTTGTTTTCCATCAATTGAAATGGAATATTATTTTTAAGCTTAATAACACTAATAATAGAGTGTTTGGTATGTTCTATTTCAGTATGAGGAATAGCAATAGAATAATCTCCCATTAATAAACCCGTTGGATATTCTTTCTCTCTTTTTATTAAAGCCTGTTTAAATGAATCTTTAACATAACCTCCCTTTATTAGTTCATTGCTAACATAATCAAATAATTCTTGTTGGTTCGAAGCGTTTTCAAAACTACTTGCTATAAATTTATGGTTTAAACCTAAACTCTCCATCATAAAGTCAATCCCCCAAACTGATTACACTTTCATAAATTTTATCTATTGAACAGCTTTAAAATATCAAAGCATTTCAACATATATTGTGTTTCACCAAATACATTATGGCGGTTTATTACATATCATTTTTTAAATAATTGGATTAATTGTTCCAAATCTGTAAAGGTCTTCACCTCACTCTCCATTGATTCCAACTGGAGTATATTTCGAAACATATTCCCTAATAACTTGCGTATCTTTCCCATGTCTTTTTCAGCAACAGCCAATAAAATAATTAACGATACTTGTGATTCATCATTCCATTTAACAGGCTGCCTAGTTGACATGACAGCTATTTTGGTTTCCTTTACAGTTGTCATTTCTCCATGAGGCGCAGCAATCCAACTTTGTACTAATGTATTGCCTAGCTCTTCTCTTTCAAAGACGCTTTGTTTAAATTCACTCGTTACAATACCATTTCTTTCAAATGAATTAATCATTGTATTTAAGCATTCCTGCTTATCAGTTGGTTCTTCATTTAAAAACAAATATTTTCTATCTAAATAAGCCGAAACCTCATCTGAATATGATTCCTGAATAGGTTCTTCCTGTTCAGTGGTGGAATACTTTAAGTAAGATCTATAAATATTTATTAAATCTTCATCACTTACAACAGGAGAAACATAGACAGTAGGGATAGAAATCTCCTTCAGATCAACAGAAGAAATGATAAAATCTACGTTTGAAATATCTTCATTATCTAGCATAGGCTTAGCAATCAATTTAAAATGAATATTAGCGGGCAGCATTTTTTTAATACGGTTCATAATTAAATCAGAAGTCACCATCCCGGTCTGACAAACTACTAAAATCTTTCTCATTGATGTTTTCCGCTCTATAGCAACCTGAAAATAAATTGTAATAAAGGTAACATCATCATCAGACAATTTAATGTCATATTTCTTTTCAAAGTTTTCTATTGCATACCAAACTATTTGAAATAAAATACCATAGTTCCTTTTTATATCATCTGATAAAGGGTTATAAATTATAACACCTGTTTTCATTCGGTAAATCATCGGAAACATGTGATAGATTAGCGAATTATATAACCGTTCGTCTGAATTTAAATTAATCCCCATTGCAAAGCTGACTTTTGAAATCATATCTTGAACGTCACCCGAGAAGAAGCTTTCAATGTATTTATTATTTATCTTTACTTGAACCCGATGAGCAAATAGTTGATTGCTTATATATTGAATTTCTAAATCTGTAAATTCAAAATTCATATTACTAGTAATTTGTTGACATATTTGTACTGCTAACGGATAATCTGTCAAAGTCTCATACCGCTCCCAATCCATCATAGGAATATCCTTGATATGATAACCTTTAGAAGAGCGCTCTGTTAAAATTATGAGAAAAATGAACAAAGATTTTAAATATTGTTCTGAAATATCTCTATCTAAGACCGAAATCATATCTTTCATTGTTTGTTCAACATGATTAATAACATTTTCATCAAATAGAAGGGCTAATTCCTTAACATAACTAAATATTGAATAATTGTAAGCTTGCTTTTTAATTACGTAATAAGCAAAACGTTTTAATGATTTTTGGATACCAATTTCAGATCCTTTAATTCTTGTTCCTTTTACATCTGATATTAAAAATACATCATCACCTATAAATCGCTTTATTTGGTCTATATCTTTCATAATAGAAGTAGTACTGACATACAATTCCATAGATAAAAATTGATATGTTAAGATTTTATTTTCTAACAATAGCCATTTAACAATTAAAATTTGCCGATTTAATGCCGAATAAAGAATATTGTCTTGTAATTTATTGTTTTTCAACAGCTGCTGATAAAATAAATTTGAAGTTACCACGTCTCCTGATAGTCTAATCCCTCGATTTGGCTTTCTTTCAAACTTTATATCAAAACAATTGAACTCATCTTCTAAATTTGCAATATCATTAAAAATAGTTCGTTCGGAAACATTTAAGATGTTTGCATAATAATTTGCTGGCATATATTCTTCTTTATCAGACATTAATTGAATTAATTTTGCTTGACGTACTGTAATATCAAACACTGTAAACACTTCCTAAGACAAGATTATATTGGGAGCCATCTATTCTACAAATTTATATCCGCTATAGTGAATCTTCGTTACAAGTTATTTTTCATCAACTCTTTTAAAGTCTATTTTATTTCTCCTCCTACTCCCTCTTTTTTAAAATATTAACTTAACTATCTTCAGATTATCATGTAAGCGTTTACCTTTCATTTCAAATTGATTCAATAATGATGATGAAAAAAATTATAATCTTAGGATTCGTATCAATTGATAAGAATCACCGACACCATATAATAAATGGAACTTTTACATTTCACACTTTGAGTCGCTATATTTCTGTTGCTTTACCTTTTATCTTTTTATGTATAACTGCTTCACAATAAACAGTACAACCAGTAGCTTTCATCTATGTATAATTGAACCACTGCATCCGGAATAATCAATGTGACTGAAAGACAAACTTAAAGAAGATTCACTAATCATTCTTTTTTATAAAACTAGCTATTAACAAACACAAAAGACACCTGAAGGAATCCTCTCCAATCCAGGTGTCTAAAAAATAGTTCATATTCATTCAACCAAATTCACAACATCTCTTCTAAGCCACCCACGCATACTCTTCCACCTAATCAACACCCCACACTCAAAAACCCTCCCCTTCAAAAAACGCAGATATCAACTTTACTGTCTCCTCCTGATCCGACAAAGGTAATAATTCCGCAGACAAAGCACCATTGTATCCTGTACTTGTTAATACCTCCAGAATCCTAGTAAAATCTAAGTGACCACATCCCATCGGTTTACGATTGCTATCAGCAACGTGAAAATGGGAAATAGCATCACCAGCTGTGGAAATAGCATCATATATAGACTTTTCCTCGATGTTCATGTGAAAGGTATCTAAAATCAGTTTCAAATTATCACTGTTTAATAAATGGATTATTTTAAGTCCATCATCGACCGTATTAACCAGGTTCATTTCATAACGGTTGATTGGCTCTAACGCCAGGACCACTCCCATTTTTTCAGCATGCCATAAGCACTGTTGCAGAGAGTCAATAAATACTTCATAGTCACCTTCTTCCACGGCTGTGCCACGAATCGATCCAATAATAACTTGCGTTTCTAATAAGCTTGCCAAATTGATATATTCATTGATTCGATGGATAGCTTTTTTTCTTTGAATGGAATCTTTAGAAGTGAAACTGACATTTTCATGAAAATAAGGATATCCGGATGATAAAGCCGCTACTTTTAGATCATTATCAGACAAAAGATTTTTAAGTTCTTGCATGCTTAAAGTAAAAGGACTTCTTAAATTCAATTCAATGTATTTATATCCCAATTTGGATACATAAGGTAAGGTATCATTTAAATCACCTTTTATCGGGATTGGTCCAAATTTTGTTTCTTCGCCAACAACAATACATTTTTGCATTTTGTAAACCTGCCTTCCTTTGTATTTACTCCTAACATACTATTTTTAGTATGATGTATATCCGCCATCAACGGTAAGAACGGAACCAGTCATATAACTTGAAGCTCCCGACGCTAGGAATAAAGCAGTTGCAGAAATTTCCGAGGGCTCTGCGAACCGCTGCATAGGAATTAAGTCAATCGTCGGTTTGTTAATCTGTCGGTCTCTCATCCACGGGTTAATCGGTGTCATAACATAACCGGGAGCTAGTGCATTTACCCGTATATTGTATTTCGCCCATTCGACAGCTAAGCTTTTGGTCAGCATGATAACGCCTCCCTTCGATGAACAATAAGCAGAGATGGTCCGATCTTTATTGACAATCATCCCTGACATCGATGCTAAATTAATAATATTACCTTCTTTTTGCTTCATCATGATTTTAGCAACACACTTACAACATAAAAACGTTCCTTTTAAATTGATATCGATCACGTTATCCCAGTCTTCTTCACTTAAATTCTCAGCTGGAACACGGCTATTGATTCCTGCACTATTCACTAAAATATCAATGGAATCAAAGGAGGATAATAAGTCATTTATCATTTGCTCAACGGAAGAAGCATCCGCCACATCTACTTTCAGCACCTTTGATTTGATTCCAAGTTTCGTCATTTCATGGTAAACACTTTTGGCATTTTCTTCGTTTATATCTGCAACAATGACATCTGCCCCTGCTTCAGCAAAAGTAATGGCAGTTTCTCTTCCTATTCCTGATGACCCTCCTACAATAAGTGCTGTTTTCCCTTTCAATGAAAACATTGATGGGATGTTTGAACGTGTCATTATTCCACTCCTTTTTTATAACATTAAAAATATTTTAACTTCATTTCATTAGATTCCTCCAAACATTTCTGGAAGAAAAAGAATAACATTTGGGAAAAAGATAAAAAAGATCACAAGTAAAATCAAAACAAATACGTAGGGCAAAGCCCCTTTAGATACTCTTTCTAGCGATAATTTGGATATATTCATGGAAACAAATAAGTTGACTCCTAATGGTGGAGTTAACATGGCAACTTCATTTGTAATAATCCATATAATACCAAACGCATACGGGTTAATGCCTACACTTGTTACTGCAGGTAATAGAATGGGTGCCAGTATCACAATGGTGGCTAATGTTTCCATAAACATGCCTAAAATAAGTAACAATAAAACAATCATAAACAAGACGATATACGGATTCGTACTTATATTCAGTAATATTTCCGTGAATTTTTGCGGGATTTGTTCAACGGTTAACAGTTCTCCAAATAACACAGAAACGCCAACGACAACTGTTAACATCGCAATCGTTATATTCGTATCTTTTATACTTTCCCAAATTTGCCTGATTTTTAGTTGCTTCGTAATAAATATACCTACAAAAAGAGAGTAAAACACAGCAATTGCTGAGGCCTCAACTGGTGTTGTAATTCCTAAATAGATGACTCCCAAAATTACAAACGGTGCTGCCAGCGACCATTTATTATGGTAGACTGTTTTCGCAAAATACGTTATCGTAAAATCTTCCGTACTCCCCTTATACCCTGCTCTCTTTGCCAGGGCATAAGCTGTTAACATCAAAACCAATCCTGTTATGAAAGCAGGAACGATACCAGCAGCAAACAAACCTGTTATAGAAAGATTGGCAATGACTCCATAGACGATTAATGGATTACTGGGCGGCATTAATATGCCTAAAGTTCCTCCTGTTGCAGATACACCAGCTGCGTATTCCCGGGAATATCCTGCTTTTAGCATAGACGGAATCATTAAACCGCCCATAGCAGCAACGGTACCAGGACCTGACCCTATCATCGCTGCGAAAAACATAGAACCCAGGATTGTGACAATTCCCAAACCACCTTTTATCCGTCCTACAATCATAGAAGCTATCTCAACAATTTGATTAGCCATCCCTCCTTTTTCCATCAGAGATCCTGCTAAAACAAAAGCAGGTACGGCTAATAAAGAATACATTTTAGATACTTCAAATAAATCGATGGATACCATGGTAATCGGAAAACCATTATAGACTAGCGTTATGACAGAGGCTATACCGAGTGAAACATAAACGGGTACTCCCAAAAGTAACGTCGCAAACAACAGCACCCATATTAATATCTCAACTGGCATTGGAATCGACCTCCTTGTTTCGAATTGTATACATCCAGGACTCCACAATTCGAATGGTCTGTAATAAAAATCCAATCGGAATAATCAGAAAAATATACTTCATATCCCAACCCATTACAGGAGAATACAAGGAGTTACTTGTCATCTGGTTAAACATAATCAAGCCTTGGTAAACCACAAATATATTAAAAGAAATCCATATTAAGTCCGTCACCATTGCCAAGATGTTTCTTATTTTTTCAGGAAGCAGTTTTAAATGTGCAGTAACCCTAATATGTACTCCTTTCTTAGCACCTAGGCTGGCAGTGATATAAATCAGCCCAAGGAATGCAAATTGAATTAACTCTACAGTTGCAGCAAATGATGTATTAAATAAATATCTGCCAATAACCTGTACAAAAAGAATTATTATAAGCGACGCTAATAAAAAACCACTAATGATTTCTTCCGCATGATAATACAGCCAACTTATCTTTTTTTTCATGATCATCCTCCATTTTAAGTATGAAAACATAGCCACCTATCTGATAGGTACAAAACATGAGTAATGGTGACTTTTTAGGTGGACCCATCTTTCGTCCGGAAAAAGATGGGTCCCCTACTTTTTCTAACAGCAATAAAAGTATCTTTGAACGCTTTTCTTGAGGTTTTCTATGGTTTTTCTCTGCCTACAGATTCCATGAAAGAATCTAGAATCGCAGGATCGCCAATGTCATCATAAAAATCTGGCCAAATTTCAAGTGATTTTTCCCTCCATACTTCTTCATCTTCCGGAGCCCCGAGTAATTCAACGCCACTTTCTTCGATTGCATTTTTGGCCTCTTCTTCTTGTTGCGTTATAATTTCATCGCTATATGTCCCAACTTCTAATCCTGCTTCCCTAATGACTGTTTGAACATCTTCAGGTAATCCATCCAAGAAATCTTTATTGATTAAGAAGGGACCTACCCAAAGTTTATAATGTGTCTCCGTAACATAATCCTGTACCTCTTGGAATCTATTGGTGTATATACTGACATAGGGATTTTCTTGTCCGTCCACTACTTTTTGTTGTAATCCACTAAATAACTCATCAAAAGCCATTGGCGTTGGCTCCGCACCTAGCGCTTTGAAAGTTTCTATTTGCAAATTATTTTCAGGAACCCTGATTTTGAACCCTCTCATATCGTCCATCGTATTGATTGGTTTACTACTGCTGATGACCCTAAATCCTTGTTGTGTCCAAGCAAGCGCTTCAAGGTTGGCATCTTCTTCAAGCTTTTCATTTAATACATCCCTGTTTTCGTCTATAATCTTTCGAAACTGATCGACATCCTCGAACATATAAGGAAGGTCGAAAGCGCCCAGCGAAGGACTATATTCAGATGCATTGTTCACAGCAACCATCGTTGCTTGTAACACATTGTTTTGAACCTTTTGAATCGCGCTCTGTTCGCCTCCCATTTGTCCACCCGGATAAATTTCGACTTCAACTTGTCCATCCGTTCTCTCTTCCACAATACTTTTAAACTCTTCACTTATTGCTGTATAGGGATCTTGATCACTCGGGGCATTGGTATGCGCTAATTTAAGTACAATCTTTTCACCTCCGTTCCCATCGGCAGAAGATGCTTCATCAGCTTCTGTATTCCCACACCCCTGCAGAATTGCGAACGTTATCAACATGATTGCTATAAACCCTACATACTTTTTCATCACTTCATCTCCCTTTTTAAAAGCTCATCGTAAACGCTTTCAAATACTGAAAAAATGTAACCTGGGTTCTCTCTCTATCCTTCTAACTTTTTAATAAAATTTTCATCCCATTTTTAGAAATAGCTGATGAAAATCCTTCCTCGAATTTTTCTAACGGCAGCTTATGACTAATCAGTTTTTGCAGTTCTTTTGTTTCAGGTAATCGCTTTACGGCCGTGCGAAAGCTTTTGTTCGTATAAACCATTGTCCCAAGAACTTTTAATTCCCTCAGGTTCACGTCACCGAGATCAACCGGAACGGGCTCTCTTTGAAGTCCCACGATGACAGCAGTTCCTCTCGTGCGAAGGATACTTGTCATTTGAGCAGAAGTTTTCTTAACAGCAGCTGCATCAAAGACGATGTCTGCCCCCATTCCATTCGTTAAATCATGCACCTTATCTAGTAAACGATATTTTTTGGCATCAATAGCTATAAATCCTAATTCCCTTATGATGTGCAGGCGATCATCACTCATTTCACTAACTGCAACCAGTTCCGCACCTGCCGCTCTAGCTGCTAAAGCAACCATAAGCCCAATCGGCCCTCCACCAAGTACGAAGACCTTATCACCAATGGTAAGATGCGAACGCTCCACTGCATGAATCCCCACCGCAAAAGGTTCCGTGAGAGCTGCAGTGTCCAAACTTACTTCATCCGGTACTTTATGAACATGGCGACCTTTCACTTTGATATAATCAGCAAATGCACCATCTACATCGATTCCATACAGACCAAAGTTACGACATAAATGCGTCCATCCTTGCATACATAGCTCACATTGCCCGCAAGATAGGAGCGGGTTCACGGTGACAGCATCTCCAAGCCTTATTTCTCCTGTACATGCACTTCCCATTTCAACCACCTCACCGGATAGTTCATGTCCCATGATCAAGGGATATGTAACACGCGGGTTTTTTCCAGCTCGTATGGATAAATCTGATCCACATATTCCTGTATACGCAACTTTTATTAACATCTCGTCCTCCACGATTTGTGGTACAGGGGTCTCTTTTAATACGAATGTTTCGTTTCGAATCAAATGTAAAGCCTTCATATTTTCATCCTTCCAACTATTAACGAGAGAATATTAGATATAATCTGAAAACGAAAGTAATACTTATCTTTCTATTTAATTTGTAAACGTTCCGACTATCCTATTTGTATGGATTAATGCTTCTATTTCTTCCAGCGATGGCATTGCTTCGGAACAACTATGACGGCTTACTACAATCGCTCCAGCTGCAGAGGCAAAGCTGATTCGATGTTCCACGGGCCATTTTTGTAATAACGCATAGACATAAGCAGCTCCGAATCCATCACCAGCACCTAACGTGTTCACGACGGAAACTGGATAAGGATCTACTTTACATATGTTTTCTCTGGTGAAATGAAAACACCCCTTACCTCCCCGCTTGGCTACCACTTCAGAAACGCCTAAAGATAATATTCTGTTTGCTGCCTGCTCCGGATCCGTACTACGGCCAGCAAATTCCAATTCTGGTTCATTTGCCAAAACGACATCGGTAAATTCTAAAGCAGCATCATAATATTTTTGCGCATCTGTTTCTTTTTGCCAAAATACAGGTCTCCAGTCTACGTCTATCACATTACAACCACCATGATTCCGGTTTTCTTTTAATGCCCATAAGGTTGCTTCCCGACTAGATGGCGTAGAGAGAGACGTTGCTGCCACGACAAGAATACGTTCGGATTCTAAAGGATCAAACTTGACGTCCTCTACATTTATTTGTGAATGCGCATTGGGATAACCATAATGCAATACCTCCGAATCATTTGGTGGAAATGGCGCAGCAAATACTAACGCAGTTGGGTAATCCGGATCCGTACGTAACAGCTTTATATCTACCCCTTCACTAGTTAAGCGATCTTTAATATACTTACCGAATATATCATTCCCTACCCTGCTGATCAGTCCAACATTTATTCCCAGGCGCCCTAGCCCAATGGCCGTATTAGCTGCAGAGCCGCCTACATACTTATGGAACATATCCGTTTTATCCAAGGGAACGCCACTTTGATTGGCGTACAAATCGACTAAAACACGACCCATTGTATATACTTTGATTTGAGTCATTTTGAACACTCCTTCAAGCTAAGAATTTAAATAATAAGGTCATTCACCTATCCATTCCTTTCTCCATCTCAACACACAGGTTACTGCTTTTCTTTATTTTCCCCAGACATCATAATCCAAATGTTTATACTTATCTAGAAAACGCTTCGGCATTTTTAAGGCATCCCTGCGAAATGGCGGAGCAAGCTGTGTCCCATCCACATAAATATTTAAGACTGCCGGTTTTCGTTGTTCAAGCGCTTCTTTTACGATTGGAGCAATATCCTCTGGATTATCAATGGTATATCCTAATGCTCCCATTGATGTTGCCACTTCAGCAAATTCCGGTGCTTCGATATCTGATCCGATGAAACGGTTATCGTAATAGTCTACTTGATTCTTTTTCTCCGCTGCCCATGCTTTATTATTAAATACACAGGCAATCACTGGAATCTGTTGTTCTACCGCTGTACTTACTTCGTGCAGGCTCATCCCCCAAGCGCCATCCCCGATAATGGCTACTACTGGTGAATGAGGTTCTGCCAACTGCGCTCCTAATGCGGCAGGATAGGCAAATCCCGTATTACCAAATGTTAAAGCTGCAATATGCCGTCTTGTCTGATTAAATTTTAAATATGCATTCGCCGTGGATGAAACGTTGCCAATATCAGACGATATAATCGTATTTTCCGGCAATGCTTTTGTTAATTCGAGTAACGCACGACGCGGATTAATCGGATTCCCGTCCCCCATTGCCAAATCAACTAATTCTTCTTCCCATTTTTCCTTCTCGCTTTTCAATTCTGCTAGCCTATCCAGCTTTTTCTCAGAAGAAGGTAATGCTGCTTGTAATTGGTTATACATTTCATCCGCGGTTGCTTTCGCATCTCCAATTAACCCTACTTCGACAGGATGCTTTCTCCCGATTTGACGTGGATTAATATCAACTTGAATGATTTTTGCATTTTTCGGAAAATAATCGATGTCATAACATGGCAACGTTCCAAAATAGGATAATCGTGTACCAATCGCTAAAACAACATCCGCTTTTTTCAACGTATGCATTGCAGCTTTGGAACCCATATAACCAATAGGACCAACTGAAAGCGGATGATCAGCAGGGAACGCATCATTATGCATATAAGACATCGCAACTGGTGCTGTTAGATGCTCTGCTATTTGACGAACGGAATCCATCCCATCGGCATCAACTACCCCGCGTCCAGAGATGATTACTGGGTATTTTGCTTCTTTTAATAACGTTACTGCCCTTTCAATAGACCCTAAATCTGCTGGACCTCTCACATCCATACGGTATTGATAGGGTTCTAAAATTTGATCTTCTAACTCCCCATAAAACAAATCTCTTGGGATATCGTATAATACCGGCCCACGTTCTGCATAAGCTATCCGAAATGCTGTCCGTAAGCAATCTGCCACTCTGCTTTTATGCGTTACACGTACCGTCTCTTTCGTAATATCTTCAAAAATAGATACTTGATCAGCTTCTTGGAATCCATCCCATCCAATCGTAGGCGTCCCAGCTGAGGGTGATATCACAACCATTGGCGTATGAGATTGGTTCGCTGCAGCAACCGAAGTTACCATATTGGTAATACCCGGCCCATTTTGGCCAATGATAACGCTCGCTTTTCCAGATACACGTGTATATGCATCAGCCATATGCCCCGCACTTTGTTCATGACGTACTGGTACGAATCGAATCCCTGCAGTTGAAAATAAATCAAGCATATCCATAAATGCAGAACCAACAATACCATATACTTCCTTAACCTCTTCCGCGACTAATGTTTCTACAATTGCTTCACTTGGTGTCATTTTCATCTTTTGATTTACTGCTTCTTTTTCTTTTGTTTGTTGATTTATCATTTTAAAATCCTCCTTGTATCTTCAGCCTATTTCCGCTCTAATAAAAAACCATATTTAATTTTCAAAATAGAATATCTCTCCGACGGCTACTCTCTTTTTTTAAATTCCAATATCCATAACAAAAACACACTCCCTCTTACTCATATTTTAGAAAAATTAATTTCTTAATTTTCTATTATTAAATATAATAACGTAAATAAATATATTGTCAATACTTTTATCGTTATTTACGTTGTAAAAGTTAATACAATTCTGACCCCTCGATAATGATAGATATTATAATAGATTTGGGAGGTGCAGAATGGACATAGGAAACCGCATTCGAAATTTACGAAAAGCTAAAGGGTTCAATGTTACAGAGTTAGCAAATAAATCTTTTATTTCTCAGTCTTATTTAAGCGATATAGAAACAGGAAGAACTGCTCCTTCTATTGATAAATTAAAAGTCATTTGCGATTCACTGGAAATTTCATTGGGGGAATTTTTTGGAGTTGTACCAGGATTACCTTCAAATATAATACGGCTAGTGGAGAACGCTCAGAAATTAACAGAAAAGGAAGTACAGCTCCTTTCTGATCTTCTTGAAGAAATGGTAACAAGAAATCAAACAACCGATAATGTTAAAAATCTGCCGGATGCATAATACATCGGCAGATTTTTTATTAGGTTTTATTTTTTGTAAGTAAACGTAAAATAGTCCATACTTTTTAATAGGTGTGGACTATTTTACGCTTACACAATCAAATCAAAAAACCTCCTGTGCCTTTGTCTTAAAACAAGTGTACAGGAGGTTTAGGTGTTATTATAGATACTTCGTTATTAGACGCTTACTCTGTAACTCACAAGATCTGATTCCAAATTTGCTATCTGCTGTTCATATTTATCTATGATGTTAGAGGATCCTTTAGCGCCTGCTATTAAGTCATCTCCTTTTTTTCCTCATTTTCATCTTTAAACGCTGTTACCTTTTTGGCATTTTCTACACAATGAAATACGTCACTGACAGAGCTCTTCCCAACATTTTAGTTTTTGCGATCATATTGCGAGACAGCTCCATTTCTCGGTATTCGAGAATGGTCTTAGTCGGAATTTTTCTAGCCATAAAAGTGGACTCTGTATGTGAAATAGTGGACTTTAATTGCGAATTCAATTAGATGTACAGCTGGACTCGATATGGATATTGATGAACCTGTTTATGCGAATTAATCAAGTTAGCAAAGCATTAGGTAACATAGGCGGAATGTCCAAAACTATAACTAAATAGTTTCTTCTTCGACTGCAAACAGCGGCTTATTTCTTAGCAAACTATAGTAAATACTTTAAAATAAACGAACATGAATTCATATTAAAGAAATATAAACACTCTTGTGATGGTTCACGCGTAATTGCAAGGGTGTTTATACTTACCAACCAGCCTACCAACCGCAAAAGTACTGTAATCCCTATGCAGGTGTTTTAAAGACAATAATTCCGTCAACCAAAACAGCTGCTAATAAATATGTGGGTATGGCATTCAATATGTACCAACCTTACAATCTTATTCACCACTAAATGCGGAGAGTTTTACCACCTGATGCAGAAGGGTTTACCATTTCTAATTATAAGTATCTTAATATGCTATCTATGACTATGATGACCTGTTCAACTGAAGAATAAGCACTGATTAACCACAGTTTTAACTGCTTGCCCTTGAACGCCATGCCACTTCTTAGTAATCGCTAGAAAGGGAACGGGCTCACCCGCAAGCGGAATTTAGAAGTGAATGTCCATGATACGCTATTTAAGCGGATGAATCCATAAAGGCTGGGTTTCTCCATCCGCCATTAAAACCACTATCACAGACACGAATTTCTGTTCTTTTCTACTTTTTCATCGCATAATTTTTAAGTTATTTTCTAAGAGTTATTGGTCACTTCCATATTACGGGTCTTATTAAAAAATCCTAACTCAGGTTCATTAATACTACCTATAAGCATGCTCCTATCAAGAAAAACGTTCATTTTCTCACAGCTTGTTTCTGAAATAAGCGAACAAGCATGACAGGCAGCAGCATTTAAAGAGTCTCTCCCTTGAGAATCACTTTCAATACACACTGGATCAAAACTACACCATTGAGCTTTTTCTAAACAAGAATCCAATATTTCAAAGAACTTTTCAGGAACTCCTTGCTTCACAAGCCCTCCTAAAGTCCCTTCTGAATCCGCACTTGAAGTATATATTAATATTCCATACATTTCTTCATCTTTAGCATCTGAAAAATAAATCCTTTCCTTCAATGCAGATGAAGAATAACCACTGCTAAAACTTAATTCCTTTATTAACAGATGTGATAATGTATGAATTAAATAATAATCACAATTGATATATGAAAGTTCATCCGAAAATCGAACTTTTTCTTCCTTTCGAATAATACGATTGTACACTGAAGTATTTTTAATTCGTTCCTTCCAATCTTTGACTAATTTTGGATTAAGCGAGAAGAAAATCCCTTCCCCTAATGAACGCATCCCCACATAATATCCATCTTTTCGTTTTAAAGATACTTCAACCGCTTCATCAATAGTTTCTTCTCCATCTAAAATTTTTTCCTTCATTAATTCAGAATCCGTAGTTTCAATTCTACTATAAGAGCGAAGAGCGCTAACCACCTCTAATTGATGTACCAATGTAATACTATTAATTAGTTTATTATACGGTGACTGTACAAATTCACTTGAAGGTAATATTTGAATGTTAAATCGTTCAGATTTTTCATCATATTCCTTTTGTCCTGTAAGAACATCAAATTCAGGCCTTCTATAATCCATGATATCTCCAGTTACTTCCGAAGTTTCAAATTTAAAAAATTTTAATGATATTTCACTCTTTACTTCATTAAACTCCTTCTCTATCTTCTCTGCTATCCATTCAATAAGCATCTTTACCTTTGTATTGTTACTTAGTTTTTCTATTCCATCAACTTTAGAAACAGAATTTAGTTCATCTTCTAAAGAAGAATATTCAGGACAACTTTGAATCATCTCAATAAGCTTATTCTCTTTAAACGGGATGTTAACTGAACTAGATATATTAGGAAAATGAAAATTATTAGCATTTCTTAAAAGTACTTTTAAACTCTCGTTGCATTTCCTTCCCCTTTCAGATTTCTTCCATTCATAATGCCCTTGACATTCAATCCCAATATTTTCTATCTTTTTTTGGAAATTCTTTTCATCAAAAACTCCACTTAAATTTCTAGTTATTTTTTTGGGGTATTTTTTCGAGCATGTTTTACATGTAACCATTAAGTCTGAAATCGATCCTGATTGCGCAGTACTTTCCAACTTAATTTCGTGATTTTTATACTCATTATAACTCATTCCTTCGTGAGGCCATTCCAACCAAGGGAAATCCTGAGCATGCCCATTTTTACAAGCACAAATTATACGTACGGGCACTAATTCAGTTCTTTTATTTCTGGGATCATAAGGTGTATTATCAAAAGCAACAATTCTTGAAGAAACTCCTTGCTCTAAAACCATCTCACGCCATTCATCAAATTTCTTCAGAACACGATCATAAGGAGAAAAATACCATTTAGGAAACCTTTTTCCCACGATATCTTGCTCGTCTTTTACTGGAGGCTCGATAAAACCAGCCGCACCCATTTCAGTCTCCAACCGAATATCATGTACCTTGTTACATTTCTCTGTAAGCCAGTGTTCAGAGTCTGCAATCATTACCGACTGATTGTTCACATCCATTAAAGCACCTATACCAAATGGCGTTAATAACTGAGACCTTCTAACATTAAATTCTGGATTAGCATTTTTTTTATTATAGGCCATTTTATCCCACCTCAATTAGTCGATTATTTTTAAATAAGCTGCATCTTCTACATTTCTCATTGTCCCCATTACCCGTGTTGCTTCGAAGTGGTGACTGCTGTCATCAAATGATTTTAAAACTAATTTCCCAGGAAACTCTTCACTTTTAGTTTTATATAAATAGTAATTCGTTTGATGTTCTTCTCCTTCAAGACTATCTGCTTCTTCTGCAAGATTAAGCCAATTGGCAACGAAATTTTTAATTATTTGTTTCGCATCTTCCCTATAAAGTTGATGAAAGTCTTCACTTGCCTTAACTCGACACATTAAATAGTCAACAGCTTCATCAATCTTTTCTTCATTATTTAAGATATTTATAGGTGAACTATCTCCAGAAAGTTCTTCAACCGTGTTTCTTAGCATTGCCACTAGTACACCAGCTACAGCTTTTTTGAGTGCTGGAACTGAAAATGGTGTAACACTACTAGATTCAACATATTTGTATAAACTTTGATGATAGGATTGAAATGTTTCATAATGTGATCTATCTCTACTTCTAGAAGAGTTATATAAGGTGCATACTAAACCAAGAGAATTACGTCCTACACGACTTGTTGCTTGAATATACTCAGATGTAAGTTTAGGCTGCCCAACTACAAACATTGAGTTCAAACGTTCAATATCAACACCAACTGATAACATATTAGTAGCTATTAATGTATCAACTGGTGGTTGCTTCTCTCTACTTTTTGAAATTTCAGTACTATCATGCTCTATATCTAATTTTTTTAATATTTCAGGGATTTCTAACCCCCGAATTCTAGAAGTTAATTCGACACTAGTGTTATCATACATTAAACGTTTTTTAGTATTGTTTCGTCTATTTAATTGGTTGATATATTCCTTAACATCATCTTTAATTAATCCAGAAGCCTTTCCAAGTTCACGAATACTATTAAAGTACCCTGCAACAGTCCAAAATATTTCTTCTTCATTAATGGTGAGATCGAGTTCTGTTATACTCTGCAACATTGCTGATAACAAACGCACTTCCGCAGTTACCTGCGATTTCCCTGTTGCCATAATCCCCATATATTCACGTCCATAATTTGATGTATCTTCTCTCACAAAGAAGTTGTCAGAAATATCAATACCATTTGGCGGGAATTGAAATAGTTTTCTATCAAAAATCGATTGCACTTGATCCTCAGCATTTCTAATTGTTGCAGTTGAAGCAATGTATTTTGGAGGAGTTCCGTTCCCTCCATTTTTAAATATATAATCAAATCCTGCTTCATACAAACCAACAATACTCCCAAGTGGACCCGATAATAAATGTAACTCATCCTGTATAATTACCTCTGGTCTACGATATTTTTGAGGATTATCAGACCCAAATAATTGTTGAGTCGATTCTTTTAGTGGAGCTTGTGCGAATTTGTCAACAGTACCAAATAACAATGTAGGTCGAACATTGTAAATACTCTCATCAACTACGTAAATAGGAAGACCTTTATTAAATTCGCATAATGAATTTGTACATTTCATATTATATTTTGAATTTGGCCGATCAATTGGGGCGTAACCCCATTTCCTTTTCTTATTAAAATATTTCTTATCTGGTATTATACTATGCTCTTCATGGCACCAAGGACACTTCAATACTTGAAAATTATTGCTTTTCTTCGCTTCATCTAAATCACTTTTTTCAACCATTGATTTAAAATTTTCTTTTGCATTTTTTAAATAGTTCTGTGTTCCTTCACCAATCCAAAGGCCAATTGTAATTTCTGTTTCACCTAGGTTATCTTTTTTTCTTCTTAGGAACTCAAGTGCACATATTAATTGAGAAGCTCGTTCAAATTGTTGAGCTGTCAACAATCGAAGAGTATATCTCATAATTACACTAACACCTTCATAGTTTGAATAATTCATACGCCTATATAATATAACTGCTGCGATTGCAAATAAATAGGCTTCTGTTTTCCCTCCACCGGTACTTACCCATATCAAATCAATTGTATCTCTATCAAGACTTTCCTCATTTAAAATTGATTCAAATGAATTTAAAACAAATGCAAGCTGAAATGGACGCCACACAAAATTTACATTACCATAATTTGACTGCTCATAATAATCTACTTTATCATTTGCTTTCTCTATTCTTTGTAGAAGCATTGCTTCATTTGCTAAATTGAAAGACTCAAAAGCTTTATCATCTTTTTGAAGCATAGCTATTGTATTTCGCATTCTTTCACTACAAATCTTACATTTTTCAATATTTTCTTTTGCATAGCTTTGAAACTCTTCTTTTATTTTAGAAATGCTCGTTTCAATTTTGTCAATCCATTCCTCGTACGCGCTTACAAATATGTCTAATTTTTCCAATTGTTCTTTGCGGTCCATATTAATATAACTATCTGCTCGAAGTATTCGCTTATCAAGATTAGGTATTTCAAATGACATTGGCAACAGTTCATATCGGGGTATATAATTTGTCTTAATTTGCGAAACTGAACTACCTTCTGCAGTCCACTCTGCTGCAACCCCTCTGCCAAAAGCATACGTTTTTTTATGACGATATAAAAATAAATTCATTGCATCCTCTTGATTCAACTTAGATAAACTGGGTAATTTAATATCCTCTGATGCCCAAAAATTTAATCCTGATTGTTTATCCACAGAAATTTCTGTTTGAAATAAATGATTGGCAGAATTATTTTTTACGACTAATGTAACTGCTAGAACCTGATGATTTTCTACTTCAATTTTTTGTATCTTTGAATACACTGTCACCTGTACTTTTTTGTTAAAAACACCATTTGATTCTTGTTCTTCACCATTAGAAATCTCCTGTTTTTGTACTCCTTCTTTTTGAAGATCAACTTTTATAGATTTACTATATGGGAATCGTTCATAACAATCCTTTTTCCTATAATTAATATTTTTAATCTTATTTACCAAAAATTTTAATTCACTGGAAATATCAGTTCTTTTATTAAGTTCTTTATTCAATTCATTAATTATATTTTCACGGTCTTTGGAAAAATAAGCATACCTAATATTGTTGTTTTTCTTATCAATTTCGAACAATGATTTTGCTTTTTCCGTTTCTGCTAGTCCAAGAAATCTTATAAGTTCATCAAGTGTCTCCTTATCTGATTGAATATAGGGGTTTTTAATCCTCTCATAATAAGCAGTTTGAAATAAAAAATCTAAGGATTCATTTTTAGTAGAACAATAAAAAGTCATTCCAATTGACGAAGGTAAGAAGCTATTATCAATCTCTGCAGATTCTTCTTTTTCAAATCCTTCTTGAGCTTCTTGAACAACTTCTTTACGTTCTTCTTTATCATGGTTGTCTTGTAATGGATATAAAATTCCTGTTACATATCTATTTTGTGGTTTTTCCGAAATTATTTCTCTAGTTTTGTCTATATTAATTCGTTCTGAACCTGGTCCAAGTAAAAGCTGACTGATTGCATCAGCATATTTGCTTCTTACTATTTTTTGCCTATCTTTATTAACTTTTTCGACCATTTCATTACCCCCTCAATATTTTATTTGTTAAAACCCTAGGAACTTCTTCAATGAATTCTCTTTCGATCAATACTACTTTATCCATAATAAACGACTTAATGCCTGAATTTGATTTTATTTCATCAAGCGAACGCCCTTCCAATTCATCAAGGAATTGTGCTCTGTCATCTACCAATTTTTTCTTTACTGATTTACTAGCCTGCTCATATTTTTCAGGGTAAGCTTTTATGTCATAATCTCCTATCATTATACCAACATATCTAATGAATTCTTTATCTCTTGATAAGATTGGTATTTTTTCAATAGAGGACCAAGCAGCATAAAAAGCAACTGTCTTTGAAGAAAATCCTAAATTCTCCATTTTCTCTTTTAATTCTAACGAGGATAAACGTCTATTCTCGATATAATCTAGAAGAGAATTTTTCCATCTATAATCTAAATACACTTCATTTGAACTCTCTTTTAAGGAATCTAATCTAGTAACCATGGACTTAAAGCGATTACGATAAAATTCATCAGCATATGGTACAAAAAATTCAATAATTGTTTGCCCAACTTTTAATTTTTTAGTCTCTATTTCTCGTACTATATTATCGGAGTCAACTACAAATATTTTGCTAAACTCAGTGCCAAACATGTTACCTCCAGATTCTAAATCAATACCTATTGTTACATCAACAGTACTGTTGTCACTTTGTATTTCCTCTTCAGAAGCATATTTTGAAATAAGTTCAGAAAATTTCTTTTCAATTAACTCTTCTTCTTCAAAATCATCAATTGAGTTTTTATGTAAATTTACACCTATACTATTATCAGTTTCCTTTCTATTCAAATATTTCTCAACAGCATGAAGATATGCTGAATTGTTTTTTGAATTAAATAAATCCATATTATCTAGCTTATGAATAATATGTTTATCTTTTTGTAAAGAATACTTTAGAAATTTTTCTTGTAATTGTGGTACTAAGACTGTAATTTCTTTTGCTAGGTAACTAGACAACCACTTTCTGCGTTCCGTTTTATAAGGAGATATTAGTATAACCTGTTCAAACTTACCATATAAATCCTCAGTAATATCAGATTTATACGAAAATATGGTTAATTGTTTGTCATTTATAAAATGTTCCCTACTTTCCTCTAGCATTTCATCCATTACAACGAGTAAACAGTTAACATTCTTATTTCTAATATTTTCAATTTTATTTCTTACTTGATATCCAAATCTGTTAGAATAGATATCATACAAAATTCCTGAAACTTCATCTACATTTTCTAAATTTTTTTCGAGCATATATTCACTTACTGCAATCATTTGCCTTTCTAAAGTATCTGAACTTCCAATAACCTGATTATAATTCATTTTTAAAAATAACTTAAGCAGCTTATCTAAATACTTCAATTTAGGTTCTTGACTGATTTCCCATAGGTATACATTAAGCTTTTCAATAGCCTCTGAATATGCTCTATTATTCGCTATAAAGTCGAAAGTGATTTCATATTCATTATTACTAGTCTCAAGCCAACAATACTCATTATTTATACCTTCTATAAATTCCACTGAGCTATTATTCATCACAGAAAACACACTTGAATATGTTCTGAGTGGTATTTCAAACTCTCTACAAGCATCCTCAAGATTTATTAAATTGGATATCTGACTCTTATTAAACCACTTATCACCAACTATAAAAACTCTACTTTCGTCAACAATTCCATCGTTTTCTTCTAAATATTCAACAACTGCATCTGGGCTAGAAGAGAAAAGAATCATACGTTTTTCAGTATTATTTGCATTAACAAGGTTTGATATCCTCATTGAATCTTTGAGATAATCCACACTACATATTTGACCAATACTATATGCTCGTTTTCCTAAATCTATTTTAGCAGTTAATATTTCATTTAATATCTTCTTTTCAGCCAAAATGATAACAGATTTTTCATTTGTCCAACTTAAATTTTTAATACCAAAATAAGCCTCAAAATCTTGCCTTACTTTGGGTATTTTTCGACGTTTTGTGCGATTAACTTTACTAGATTCGTTCTCTAAGATTTCTCTGGAAAATATCGATGTGACACCGTCTTTTTTTCCGTAAACTAATTTGATTCTATAGCCCGCACTCAGTTCATCCTTTCCAAGAAATTGATAGTATTGATTTCTAAATTGAATTTCTTGACCAACTTGCAATTTATCTATATCAAGCTTTCCACCATCGGAAATATTATCTAAATAAGTTTGCAAACTGATAGCGACAATTAATTCTTTGTAGTAACTACTATTTAGATATTGATACGTATACGAGTTATTATCTTCATATTCCTCCATAGCCAAGAAATCGGATATCACTCTTTTTTTATTCTTTGATATGTATCCAAATGGACTACTTGAAAATAACAAACTTTTAATACTATTCATACACGCTCCCCTTATAGACCTTTTACCTATAATTGTACACCATAATATATTTTTCTGGAACACTTATTGCAAAATTGGTATAATCATAATGAGGTGATATCATGTTAAATATAATTGACTTATTCTCAGGGGCAGGAGGTCTAACTGAGGGTTTTAGGAATCCACTTTTTTTCAATTTACTTTCCCATGTTGAGATGGATAGGGCAGCATGTAAAACTCTAAAAGTCCGTGATGCATACTACTATTTAAAAAAGAGTAACAAGCTTGATTTCTATTATAATTATATCACTGGAAAAATAACCTATAATGAATTTATTTCTGAAATTCCAGCAGAAGAAACTTCTAAGGTTATTAATCTGTGTATCACCGAAGATACTATAAAGGAAATTTTTTCTAGAATTGATACAAATGCAGACGGAATGAAAATTCATGGGATAATTGGGGGGCCACCTTGCCAAGCATATTCCACTATTGGTCGTGCACGAAATGATAGAAATAAAAGCCAAGATGAACGCATTTATCTTTACAAATATTACATAAAGTTTCTTGAAAAATATGATCCAGATTTTTTTGTGTTTGAGAATGTAAAAGGTTTGCTTTCTTTTAAAGATTTAGATGGCAGCAAGTTAATCGATAAAATTGTAAATGAATTTTCAAATATTAAGGAAAAAGGACACTATAAAATCACTGTCAAATTAGTTAATTGTTCCGATTATGGTGTTCCTCAAAATCGAGAACGGCTCATTATTTTTGGACAAAAATCAAAAATGGATGCTGGTGATTTTTTTAACTGGTTAGAAGAATTTAAAGAAACTCCTCCTATCATTAATGATTTATTTCGTGATATGCCAAAAGTTGAACACGGGGAAACTATTAACAAATACTCTAATCTGCAACCAATCGAATACGTTACTAAAAATATTCGAAAAAAAAATGTACCAGTTACACAGAATATTTGCCGTCGTAATAACAAAAACGACTTGGAAATATATAAAATTGTAGCTAAAGAAAAACAGGAAAACAGAAATGTAAAGTATTCTGATTTACCGCAGGAGTTAATCACCCATAAAAGATCTAATATTTTTTTGGATCGTTTCAAAGCTATTAATGGGAAAGGATTTAGTCATACAATTGTTGCTCATATCGCAAAAGATGGTCATTATTATATCCACCCTGATGTATTTCAAAATCGTTCCATAACTGTAAGAGAAGCTGCAAGAATACAAACTTTCCCTGACGATTTTTTCTTTGAAGATTCACGAACATCAGCATTTAAACAAATCGGCAATGCTGTTCCTCCACATTTTTCAAGAGTAATTAGTAAAGCTATAGTAGAAAATCTTTACAACAAACAAAAATTCGAACAAATACTATAATCCCGTTTAGGAATATATGATAAAATATCGTAAACACTAATATTAATATAATAAAAGAACATAAACATGTTGGCCAATAAAGTCCTTCTCAAATTTCTTAAGCTAAATCATATTCGAGATATGAATGAATTCATTCTTTATCTCTTGAGTTGATTTTGTACAAAAATATTCGTATTAGTCTTGAAGAATCGTCTTTGATTATTTCGCAATAAGAGGTCTTCTAATCTTTAATAAGAGTCCCTTAATTCTCAGTGGAAATCCACTCACGACATCAATATCGGATTGAAGCGCAAGCATAAAATAGTCCACACCTATGAAATGGTATGGACTATTTGACGCTTTCAATTTTCATGTTTAATTATCCTTGTCTAACCATTTTTATAATATTAAGTACATTAATTATCGATTTTACAAAGAAGGATACACCCATAAACAAAAAAATTTGTTCCGTTCTTATCAAAAATCCATGGTTATCAATTCCAGGTATAATTATCAATAACAACGACATTGATATTGAAAGAACATGAAAAAACAAACCGATGTAAATTGCGTTAAAATAGTTATCCATATATCCAGCTTTATCCAATTTTAAAATTCTTTCTTTATCTAAGATGCTAATCATAATTCCTAAGCTTGTAAACAAAAAACCTGCAAAAACTGAATTTATAGTCAATATTCTTACATGAAAATCGGTTTCCACACTTAAAGTCTGGAATACATCATAGTAAAAGCATAAATAAGCTATCATTACTAATAAAACTAGCAACAAAATGTTGCTCTTATTTCGTCGATAATAATTTTTCTTTTTTGGCTTATTTAAACTCATTTTAAACAACTCATCTCTTAAATTAATTTACAAGCCTTAAAATATCATCACGATTTGTCTCAAACACATACTCTAGCCTTTCTCGAATTTCATTTTGTATATTTTCTGCTTCACGATCAAAATCAAATCTTTCATTACGAGTAAATGGCGAGTCTTCTAGTTTAAACGTTTGCATATACTCGTTATTATTTTTAGCCTTAATTTTTATATTTCTTGCAACATCAGCTATACTTTCAAAAAATCCTCGTAAAGCACCCCTATTTTCAAAAGCATCACGATTTCTTTCAGCAACTAATTTCACAGTAAAATCTATATTTTTCTGATTCGTAAGCATTTCAAATTGTTGTCGATTTAAACCAAGTTGATCAATATCTAAAAGTTCATCACTAGGAACTGCTACCTTATATTCCATTGATCCTATTATATCTTTGTTTGCTAGTATTGGTATAGCATCATCTATCATCACACTTGATATTTCTGAATGAAGTTCCCAATTAGGTCCTAAGAAATTACTAACTAACTTGCCAAGTTCTTGGATACTTGGCGCTGATTGCTCTCTTAAAAAAGAAATAATATAATTTTCTCTTTCTATCAATAAATAGGTGAATATTTCAAGCTGCTGATTTCCGACCCTCTCGATTTCCGATGGTTCTAAAGTTTCTGTATCTCTAAGATGAACTGTAAGTATATCTTGTTGCTTCCCAATACGAGCATAAATATAACGTTCAGATACATTGAGGATTTCAAGTACAACATTCTCTTCAAATTCACCATTCAAGCGAAGACAATTATTCTCGCTATAATTATCTATTAAATCCATAAATGTTTCATCTAGACGTTGTAAGGGCTGATAATCTTTTTCCATAACTTCATTCCCGTTCGGGTTTTGTCTAAAAAACCTCCTATACATTAACATTCTATGAAAGAATACATTTTTATATACTGGCATTTTTATACTTTCCCCTTTTTTTCTAAAGTATTATTGTTCGACCAAAAGCAGGAAATTCCTGCATGAAAAAGCAATCCGTTATAAAATGTTTAAAAATTAATTAATGTTTTTTTGTATTCTGGCTGTATAGCCTGTATCCCCGGAATTTATAACGAGGGAATATCAACGCCAAGCTTCTGATAAAGTTCTTTCTGTTTTTTGTGATTTCTCCCAACACCCGTCCCTGTCCTAGCGCTTCTAATAGCTCAATAATATCCAATTCATCGAGCAATCCTTGTATGGTCCAATTTTTAAATAAATCTGACCCTGCATCTTCTTTTCGGTATGAGATAAGTAAATAAGTGCGATAAATTCAACAAACAGTTTGCCATTTTTAAGGCTAATTCCGAAGAAACTTCAAACCTTCTAAAACTAAGGCTGAGTATGGCATTCAATATGTACCAACCTTGCAATATTTTTTACCACTAAAAGCGGAGAGTTTTACCACCTGTTGCGGAAGTCTTTACCACTGAAGAAGAAGCACTTATCAACCAAAGTGTCAACTGCTTTCCCTTTACCGCCGTGCCAATTCTTAGTGAATGCTGGGAGAGGACGGGGCCCCCGCCAGCAGAGCTTAGAATTGATTGTCCTTGATACACTATTGATGCGGATAGAGCCATAAAAGCTTCTATTTTACTTTCCGCTATAAAGTTCACTACCACGAAAACAAACAAAGTCAAGGGTGGTGGGATTGTTGCTGTATCAATAATTAAACTGCTAAATTACTCTATGGCAGAAGTAGTTCAACTCCCATGGCAATTCTTTTTTTTGTGTGGTAAAGTGCTCCGCAATAAATGGTACATTCCTCCGCAAAAGGTGATAAAAAAGATTGCACAAGTGGTGAAAATCATCCGCCGTACTCATGCAACGTCCTGAATATCTGCACCAACCAGCTCACAAAGGTTAGCAATATCATTCATGCAAGAAACTTTTAAAGCAAGAAAGCCATTCGAAGCATATTTAATTATTTCAGCAGAGCGACGATTCACAGATACAAATAGAATATGCAATTAATCAAAGTCGATATATTGATTACGGCCACTCGATTTTACCACCTTTGCCATGTTATTTACCATCGTTTGCCAAAGACAAAGAATTTACCACACAATGCCAACACGATTACCAATTCTAAAAAGTAACTTAAGATTCTTTAATTGATGCAGTGAACTGGCAATTAAAATACAAAATACTCCTTGTCTACTTCCTACGCAGAATGCCTTAACATGGAGCCTCTATGGTCATGAAAACTGGCAATGAGGAAGGGGATGAACTTTGCCTGGCTGGAAAGCCTATCATGACCACTTCTCCATGTAAAGGCGAGAAAGAATAATATTTATCGCATACTCGATTGCCTCATATGTATTCACAAGGCAGAGTGGTAAACGCTTGTCATTCACTGATACATTCCATGTCATTAGGTGGTAAATAATATGTCAGAGGTGGTACATTTGAATGGCTGTAATCACGTCACTATAAAAATTTCTCATATTATCCAGCAAATCCAAATTTTAAAACTTAAAACCATGGTAACATGTTTACAGACCTTTGTACCATACATAATGAAAAAAACTGTCGAATTCCATTATATAGTATCACAATGAAATCCGACAGTCCTATTAAATAACTTATTCGTTCAACTCTGCAGTACCTAATCTATTTATTAATTCTTAACTGACGGCCTGCCAATCGAATGATACTCCACGCCTTTATCAGCCATCTCCTGAAGATCATAAATATTCCTGCCATCAAACACCAAAGGAGACTCCATAAGCTCTTTATATTGACTTGGCATTACTGCTCTAATCTCTCCCCACTCTGTGAAGATAAGACATACTGCAGCTCCTTCTAATGCATTTTCCGGACTATCTACATAAGTGATATTCCCTTGTCCGTATCTTCCTTCTGCATAAAATTGCTTGAAGTTCTCCACTCCGATAGGGTCATAAGCATAGATATCTGCCCCTTGTTCTAAAAGCAATGGAACATTTGCAAGGGATGGAGCTTCACGAAGATCATCTGTGCCTGGTTTAAACGTTAAACCAAGAACAGCTACTTTAAGACCATCGAATGAGGCTAATCGTTGTTTCGCTTTTTCATACAGCTTCAACTTTTGCTCATTATTAATACTGATTGTTGCCTGCATGGTTCGCAGATCATACCCATACTGTCTAGCAAGAAACTCTAAAGCACTTGTATCTTTCGGGAAGCAGGATCCTCCGTAACCAATACCAGCATTTAAAAATTTGCTGCCAATCCGCTCATCATAACTCATACCCTTTGCAACGTCCTGAATATCAGCTCCAACCAATTCACAAAGGTTAGCAATATCATTCATGTAAGAAATTTTTAAAGCAAGAAAGTCATTAGAAGCATATTTAATCATTTCAGCAGAGCGACGATTCACAGATACAATTGGAAGGTTAAATGGTGTATAAATCTCTGTTAAGAGGTTTTCTGCCCATGCACTCTCCGTACCAATAACGATACGGGCTGCTTCTAACGTATCCCTCACCGCTGAACCCTGTGCGAGAAACTCAGGATTCGATGCTACTTCGACTCTTACATTATGCACAAGTGAATCACCAATAAGCTCTTCTAGGTTATCATTTGTACCAATTGGCACCGTTGATTTGACGACAACTAAACAGTCATTTTCAATTGAATCTGCAATTTGTTTTGCAACGGTTTCTACATATTGCAAATTCGCGGATCCATCTTCTTTTTCAGGTGTACCAACACCAATAAATACAGCATCCGCATTTTTATACGCAGCATGATAATCTGTAGTAAAATGCAATCTTCCTGCATCTATATTTTTGCGCATTAATTCCTCCAATCCGACTTCATAGATTGGAGAAATGCCTTCTCGCATTGTTTTTACTTTTTGTTCATCTATGTCTACACATGTTACGTTATGCCCGTTTTCTGCCATGCACACGCCGGTTACAAGGCCGACGTAGCCTGTTCCGGCTACTGCTAGGTTTTTCATTTACAAACTCCTTTAGATAGAATATTTAATGCAGAAAATTAACTTGCAATACCTTTAAATAATAAGTATAGATAATCTTGGTTATTTGTATTTAGTGACTCATACTAATGTAGAACGCATCATCTTCATAGCACGTAAATCCAAATAAATAATTCACTTTATTTACTATATTATAGAATACCTCTTTTAACGATTTCCAACTCTAACTATTTTATAAGATAATACGATACAGTGGAACTTCCTTGATATAAGAGTAGTGTCCTAATACCAGCTTATCAAATTTGTTCTTATAGCTATACGCAGCTTAACCTTCCCTGTCACCTGTACGCGATAATGGAGTTATGCCTATCTCTCGCCTTGATAAACCACTTCACCCCTGCAAATCGTATAAGCAATATCAAATGCATTATTTAATAAAACAACATCTGCATCCTTCCCTACCTCAATACTTCCTTTTCTATCAAAAATACCGACTTGCTGCGCCGGATTTTCTGCAGTCATTTTTTTGATATCCTGTAACTCTACACCATCCAGCTGCAACATATTTTTTACTGCGTCTATCATTGTCAAAATACTCCCTGCCAAGGAGCCGTTCTCCAGGTTAGCATGTCCATTTTTGACAATAACAGGCTGACCGCCCAGTTCATACCTTCCATCTTCCAGCCCTTTTGCCCGCATCGAATCTGTAATGAGAATGATTCGGTCTGATCCGACATTATTATAAATCAGCTGCAGCATTTCCGGCACAACATGAATGCCATCCGCAATCAATTCAGCATGTAAACCTTCCAATTGAAATGCCGCTCCTACCGCGCCAATATCCCGATGATGGATGCCATTCATCGCATTACATAGGTGTGTGAGCTGTTTTACGCCTGTTTCGACAGCAGCTTTTATCTGTTGGAAAGAAGCATCTGTATGCCCTGCAGATACATTCACTCCCGATTGGTTGAGTGTTTGGATAAACTCCCCCGTTTTATCATGTTCCGGCGCCATCGTGATGGTCCGTATGTTACCATCCGCATCCTTTTGCCACGCCTGAAATTTGGCTATATCCGGTTCGGTCATATATTGTTCCGGCTGTGCACCTGCTTTGGAAGGTTCTACAAACGGTCCTTCTAAATGCACACCAACCAGGTCGGCACCTTGCTTATGTTCGCCAGTTGTCCATGCTGCCACATTTTTTAAAGCATGACTTATTTCTTCATCGGATTGCGTAATGGTGGTTGCCAAATAACTTGTCGTCCCCTCAGATGGCAAATGGTTCGCCAATGTCTGCAAGGTTTCCGGTTTGGCATCCATTACATCCACTCCATAGCCGCCATGAATATGTCCATCTATAAAACCCGGGAGCAACTTCAGCTTATTTTCTGCATCGATGATTTTTCCGTCGAATGCCATATCAGCAGCTTCTTCTTGTGTAAGAATTTGCGCTATCTTTCCGTTCTCTATCACAATAGACGCGTTTTTCATTATTTCCTGAGGCAGATAAGCTTCCTGAATGTTTTTTATAAGTAACGTTGATTGTTCCACTGTATATTCCTCCGTTTCGCATTATAATAACTGTTGCTTCTATTATAACGCTATCTACTGATTAAATGTATATTTTGTAGATATTTCCCGGGAAATGATATGATGATTCGAAATTTATGTCGTTAAAACCTATCAATCTGACATGCGTTCATATGCATTTTTGATGGCTTGTAAAGATTATCTAACTGATTAATGGCTTTTATGCAGGACTTTATGATTACTTCCTGTGCAATTCAACTTGCCACAAATCAGCTTTTTGATTTATTTTTTAATATTTTATTTTCCAAATCAGTTCCATAGTCCTTATTTTTATAACATTACAAAGTTGTTACAAATATCTATAAGACCTACCATTATTATCTATAAAACGATATAATTCTATGAAGATGTATTTATTGGATTATTTTTCAGGTTGACATCAAAATATACCATTTGATGTACGAATAAAGACGGCAGAAAGCTGATAGGCGACAAAAAACACGAAGACTTCTGAAGAAAAAGACAGTATTTCATCCACACTGTCTGCGACTACATAGGCAACTTGAACCTGTTATAGCAATCACTGCCTTCATTATTTGTCATCTCCTTTTTTGGTGAAAAGCCTGGAAAATCTAATGATACTCTTCCCTTTAAACAAGCAAACAATACTCTAAAAATAGCAATAATCGACATTTCGGAGTATGCAATACATCTTACATTGAATTTGCGGAATATGGAATTTGTACTTGTATTTAGATTGTTACGTACTTATTTAGAATTTTTTCTTCATTATGAAACAGCAGACGTATAGGCAGGGTTTTGGAGATATACCATTATGTGATGGTATTTCCCTATGCTTCCCTCTTTAGTCTCCTCACAAATCCGATTCAATCATTTCTGCAAAAAACAACAATTATATCTAAGGAGGAAACATACACATGGCAAACAAAAAAATCATCTTTTCTGTTACAGCATCTGCAGCGATTGCATCTGCTCTGGTTGCTACAGACGGTGCTGACGCAGCATCCTACAAAGTAAAAAGCGGTGACAGCTTATGGAAAATCGCTCAAAATCAAGGAACTTCCGTATCCAAATTAAAATCGCTTAATAATCTTTCTTCGGATACGATTTTCCCAAATCAAGTATTAACAACATCCGGGTCTTCAAGTTCGAACTCTAGCTCAAGTTCTTCCAGTTCCAATTCTGGCTCAAACAGTTCCAGCGGAAGTACATATACTGTTAAATCCGGAGATACGTTAAGTGGCATCGCTAGCCAACATGGTGTTTCTTTAAACAATTTAATGAAGTGGAATAACTTATCTACAACATTAATTTACCCTGGAAACAAATTAACGGTAAGCAGCAGCGGAAGTTCCAGCAGTTCGAACTCCAGCAGCTCCAATTCAAGTTCTGGTTCCAGCTCTTCTGGCTCAAGCAGTTCTTCATCCAGCACGTATACAGTGAAATCCGGCGACAGCCTTTCTAAAATTGCAAGCCAGCAAGGGACAACTGTATCTAACTTGAAATCTATCAATAATCTATCATCTGATTTAATTATTGTTGGTCAAAAACTAAAAGTGAATGGTTCTAGCAGCTCCAACTCCGGATCTTCTAACAGTGGTTCCAACAGTGGATCAAATAGCGGTTCCGGCAGCAGCTCTTCTGCAAGTGCAGATTATGACGTAGATCAGCTTATCTCCAGCGGTAAAAGTCAACAAGGTACACCGTATGTATGGGGCGGCACAACGCCAAGCGGATTTGATTGCAGCGGTTTTATCTATTATGCTTACAATCAAGCTGGTAAAGACATCCCTCGTACAAACGTAGAAGGATATTATGATCGTGCGCAGACTGTCAGCAGTCCGCAAAAAGGAGATTTAGTATTCTTCTCTGGAACGTATAAATCCGGTCCTTCGCATATGGGAATTTATGTTGGTAATAATCAATTCATGCACGCAGGTACATCTACTGGTGTTACAATCACCTCTTTGGATAACCCTTATTGGAGTTCCCACTTCGACAGCTATAAACGTTTCTATTAATACGATATAAATAGAATCATATAAAAAATCTGTACCACGCCGTTCCAAACGAACAGGAGGTACAGATTTTTTTCATTCACCCACAAGCTTTTCCAACCCTTTTTACATCATCTGGTGACCGCTCTCTTACTTCGTTGATAAGCATCCGCTCCGCTACGAATCCCAAAGCTATTTCTTGATTAGGCCTTCTTGCCATCTTTCCTCTTCACACATCCGCATTCTCACTCAATTTAAAAAACATCCTTCAAAACAACTTAGATTATGGTAAAATTATTGGTAGATAATTAGAACAACAAAGAAATGGGAGGAGAAATGATTCCATGTTAGTAGGATTAATGCAGCCATTTAAAGAACCTACAGAACTAGCAAAACACATAACTATCGAGGCGAAAGCAAAGGGAATCGATATTCTGTATATGAATCCAAGTAACGTGAACGAAGAGGACCATACCGCGCTAGGGATGATGTTACATGAAAATAATTGGGAAGAAGTAGCAAAGAATATCCCCGAAATCATTGATGTTTCTGCCTTTTGCTTAAAATCCAAAGAAAAAATCAAGTACCTGCAAAAAAATGCCTACTTAACCGAAGATGGGAGAAATAGAATCACCAAGGAAACGGTACAGAAGATGCTGGAGAAGGATCCGCAATTTCAAACGTACGCCATTCCCACAGCCCGGTGTAAAACATTCTCCATCATTAAAGGTTTCTTATTAAAATATGGCACTGTTGTCGTAAAGCCTGTCTACAGTTCCCCTGGAGAAAACATACACAAAGTCGAACAAGTGGATAAAGATGCATTTGTGGTCAGTCATCAGCAATCGACGCTCAGGCTATCTTTAAAAGAGACCTTTGCCTATTTTCAAGACATGATTTCCAAACATACATATATTGTTCAACAATATATCCCTTCTAATACCGAGCAAGGAGAACCTTTTAACTGCCGGATTCATCTAGAAAAAAATAAGGAAGGTACATGGACGATTGTGAAAAAATATGTCCGCATTGGAACGGGGCAGCTTGTTTCACCTAATAGCCAGAAAAGTATTGCCACATTTGATGCAAGTATGTTTTTGAAATTGAAATTTACCGAAGAAGCTCCGGCTGTCGTAGATCAACTTGACGCCTTTGCATTAGATATCGCCAAAAAGATAGAGAAAACCCGAAAAAAAGAGTTAGTGACACTTGGTCTGGATATCGGAATCGATAAAGATAAGAATCTTTTTCTCTTTGAAGCAAACAGTGCGCCCGATGCTTCCTTACTGCAAGAAGAAGTAGCTAAGTTACGCGCAGATTACTATATGTATTTAGTAAAACAACATGCGGAACATATTCCGAAAGAACGAACTTAATTAGAATATATGAAAATGAATAGTTCAAACCTATTGAATTTTAACATGTATAAATAATCGTGTTTTATCGTATATTTATATATGGTTTATGTAACAACGAATTTGGAGGCCAAGCAAACGATGAGAATTGGGTATTTACGTAATTACAAACAACCTCGGCAATTAGCAAATCTTATTGCTTCCGTTGCTCAATCAAAAGGGGTGGATATTTTATATTTCAGCCCGAAAGATGTTGACTTAAATAAAAGTAGAATTAGAGGTTTACTCTATAAAGATGGCAAATGGAAGCGTGTAAAAGCAAAGATTCCTAAAATCATTGATGTGAATTCCAATTGTTTAAAACATAAGAAAATTATCAAACATTTAAGAAAAAATGCGCACTTGACCGAGAACGGACAAAATCGGTTATCCAAGTTTACGTTGCAAGAACAACTAAACGCAGACTCTGATTTTCAAAAACTTACTATACCCACTAATAACTGCTCTTCCTTTTCTGACATTGAACAATTTCTTCATGAGTATAAAGATATTGTTCTACGCCCTATACGCAGTAATCACGCAGATGGTGTATATAAGGTTACAAAAAATAGTCCGGAAAAGTATACGCTGAACTATTATAACACTTCCATAGAAGTCTCATATGAGGAACTTATCGCTTTTTGTAATAATGAAATCCTTATAAAGGATTATATTGTACAAAAATATATAAGCTCCATAACACCTGATGGCAATGCATTCGACTGGCGGATGCATTTCGAAAAAACCGGACATGGAAATTGGCGCATTATCAATAATCAGATTCGCGTCGGTCTAAATCAAAAAACAACAACTAATTGGAAAAAAGGCGGCGGAATTATTGATACAGATATATTTATGAAGTTGAAATACGAGGATGAAGCAGAAATCAAACTGGAGCAAATCAAAGAACGTGGACTTCAAGTAGCAGCAAAAATAGAATCGATGCGAAAAGAGACATTAGCCACGCTCAGTATCGATTTTGGAATTGATCACAATGATGATCTATTTATATTTGAAGCAAATGATGCTCCTGTAACAACAAACTTACTTGGTGAAATTGCGATGTTAAGAACAGATTACGGGTCTACACCAAAATCTATGGGTGACACATTAGGTTAAATATGGTAATAGATCCAAATACATGAAAAAACACCCGTAACCCTGCTATAGTGAAAGTACCAACAACCAAAATAGCGAGGTGTTACCGGTGCAATTTCACTATATCAATAAATTGATTCAACTTCCAGAAATAAACGTAAAAAATATATTATTTGATGACAAAACAGGTGTTGTTTATCTATCTGTTGAGCCGATACAGTACGTTCAACCGTGTCCTTATTGCGGCAGCCATGACGTTCATCGGGATGGTGTATTATACCACCGTCATGTCCGCCATTTGCCATTGGCAAACTGGCGAACACTGCTTTGTATTCCAGCAGTGAATATGGAATGTCAGGAATGTAAGGCCCATTTCGTTTGGCAATATGCCTTTGTTCCGCCGAAAAAGCGATATACAAAAGCTTTTCAGCATCAGTTGATGAAACAAGGACAAGGCGTAACGGTACAATCCATGTCTGCTTCTCAATCCGTCCCTTATTCCACAGCGGAAAGGTATTTTAAAAATGGACTTCAAGCAGAAAGGAAGCATACCCAAATGACCTGCATTCAAGATGCGGTCCAGCGTCATCAATTGGTGCTTGGCATCGATGATTTTGCCGTGCGGAAAGGACACAGCTACAATACAGGCATTCATGATTTAAAAGGCGGCAACATGCTGGATATCATTTCTGGGCGGAAACAGGAAGACTTACAAGCGTTTCAACAAACATCTTCCTATATGCATCTATTAAACCCTGTCGCTGTAGTGATGGATTTAAGCTATACGTATCATAAATTTGTCAAAGAAACCTTCCCGCAAGCGATTCGGATTGCCGATCGATTTCATGTCAATCGTTATGTGACCGATGCAATGCATGCCGTGCGAAAAGAGGTGCAGCAAAAACTTTCTACACAGGCAAGGAAACAACTGAAACGTCATCATCAGCTGCTGGAAACACGCTACGATGCTCTGTCCAAAGAAGACCAGACAACGGTTCAAACCCTTTTAAACTATGATAACCAATTAAAAGCCATCTATGAATGGAAAGAAGCTTTTATTGACTGGTATGATTTGAGTTTAAACGCACAACAAGCGAAACAAATGCTGGAACAATGGTATCGACAAGGACATCGTATCCAGCATAAAGCAGTTGAATCCTGTCTCCAAACGATTAAAAACTGGGAAACAGAAGTGATTAATTATCACCGGATGCGCTTTACGAACGCTGTGGTGGAAGGACGTCACAATAAGATAAAAGCGATACAGCGCCGGCATTTTTTCACACGTAACCGGGATGTATATGAGAACCGTATTTTAGTTGAATGTAATTGGGCTTACATGCAGGATATTATTTAATCGTCAACCATAGATTTTGGTGATGAGCCCAGATTACTATCAATATTTACTAAAAACAAAGATAGATAAATAAACAAATTAGGAAGAATAAAATAGATTCTTCCTAATTTGTGTTGAAACGAAAATGCACTCAATGAGCGCTTTATGGGCGATGATCCATGATAAGACCTGCCCACCCGCCTTTTTTGCTTTCTAACCCCATATTGCTTGTTTAAATTCATACTATAGCGCTTCTGAATAAAATATGACACATTCAAACTTGACAAAAGCATTATTATCATTCTTTTTTCTTATTTGCCTTCAAATTATTTTATAATGTGGTAAAATTGTTACTAGCTAATCAGGAGAATGAAAAATCGGAAGGAGATATAATTCCATGTTAGTAGGACTAATGCAACCCTTTAGAGAACCAACTCCATTTGCTAAAAACATGTCCATCCAAGCAAAATCTAAAGGGATCGACATACTCTATATGCATCCAAGCAATATTAATGAAGACGACCATACAACATCGGGAATGATTTTAAATGGAGATACCTGGGAGGAAATACAGACACATATCCCTGAAACAATCGATGTTTCTGCGTTCTGTTTAAAGTTTAAACATACCATCGAATATTTACAAAAACATTCCTATTTAACAGAAGATGGGAAAAATAAAATCTCCAAGGAAAAAGTACAAAAAATCATGGATCAGGATAAGTACTTTCAACAGTATGCTATTCCCACATCCAGATGTAAGACTTTCTCTATCATCAGAGGCTATTTATTTAAATATGGTGAGGTTGTTGTTAAACCAATCTACAGCCAATTAGGGAAAAACATCTATAAAATCTCCCAAGTAAATAAAGATGAGTTTCTGATTGGTTACCAAAAGTCCAGCCAAAAAATGAACTTGCAAGAGACTTTTGCTTATTTCCAAGATATCATTTCTAAAGACAAATTTATTGTTCAAAAATATATTCCTTCCAGAACACATCTGGGTGATCCATTTGACTGTCGTGTTCATCTGGAAAAAAATAAACACGGAGAATGGGTCATTGCCAAAAAATATGTCCGCATTGGAACAGGGCAACAGGTTGCTTCCAATATTCAACAAGATGGTAATATGTTTGATATTGGTATGTTTTTAAAATTAAAATTTGAAGAAGAAGCTACATCGGTTGATGCGCATATCAATACTTTCGCATTAAATGTAGCAAAACACACAGAAAAAGTACGTCAAAGAGAGTTAGTGACGCTTGGGCTGGATATTGGAATAGATGATGATAAAAATCTTTTTCTTTTTGAAGCTAACAGCGCCCCGGACACCTCTTTATTGCAAGAAGAAGTAACGAAATTACGTACCGATTATTATACTTATTTATTGGAACAAGTGTCTGAACGAGTTCCAAGAGAATTAGCTTAAAATTGCTATTATATATGCCTTCCTAGGTAATTGGCTGAGGAATCGCTGATTTCCCGGCCGATTCCTACTACAGTTAAGAAGAACACTTCCCCATTATTCTTATTTTCCCTCTTCAAAAAACAAAAAAACATATTTTTCGCACCCGCATTTATTCTTTCTCCTTTTCTTATGTTACGATTACGTTAATACGGCTTTTGGGAGGTGGAAATGATACGAACTATTATCACTTATGGAACGTTTGACTTACTGCATGTCGGCCATGTGAATTTATTAAAACGTGCAAAAGAAATGGGTGATTATCTTATTGTAGGATTATCCACCGACGATTTTAATATACTGAAACATAAGCAATCTTTTTATTCCTTTGAAGATCGGAAAATCATTCTTGAATCCGTTCGCTATGTAGATAAAGTAATCCCTGAGAGAACTTGGGAGCAAAAGAAAGAAGATATTTTAACCTATCATGTAGACACCTTTGTGATGGGGAATGATTGGAAAGGAAAGTTTGATGAACTGCGCGCTTATTGTGAAGTTGTCTACCTGCCCCGTACCGTCGGCATCTCTTCCACGATTATTAAGGATAATTTAAGAGACGACCTCTAAATAATGGGAAGGCTATTTTGGCTGACTTCGTTTGCACAGGCGCATTAAGCTACCTTTTTGCGTCGTATAGGCACGTTCTCATGCCCTCTTTGACAGCATTTATAAGATGTAATGGAATTGTAAATTTACTAATGGTTTTATCCATAGTAAAATGAAATGGGCTTTACAAAGAAATCTGTCGATATTTCTGATATTTTAGGAAAACCTAACATTATTGTTACTGCTTTTTTTAGGTGGAAATGAATTGATAACGCCGAAAAATTATACAGCGTAACAAAATGTAATCATACAAATATAACAAACATTTTTACAGGGCATGCAACCTTGCCAAGCTTTCTATATAAAAGGAGATTTATAATGGTGAAACAAAAAAACATGCGAGGACGGAGAGTGACGCGAAAAAAGCGTAAGCTCCGAAAAGGTGTCGTCGTCACCTTACTTATTGTCGGCCTTGCTTTACTGAGTGTTGTTGGTTATGGAAGTTATTTATATGTGAAAGCAAATAATGCTGTCAGTGATTCTTACGAAGATGACGGTCGTGAAAAGTCAGACTTAAGGGATTTTGAAGTCGATCCGAATATTGATAATGTTTCGATGTTAATTATCGGTGTCGACTCCAATGAACATCGGGATAACGCAGGATCCTCCCGCTCCGATGCATTAATGCTGGCCACATTTAATAAAGAAGAAAAAAGTGTGAAATTAGTCAGCATCCCGCGCGATACGTACACCTATATCCCGGAATTAGGTCGGGAAGATAAAATCACGCACGCCCATGCGGCTGGCGGTCCAAAAGCAACCATTGATACGGTCGAAAATATGATGGATATTCCGGTCGACTATTATGTACGTGTTAATTTCCACGCATTTGTAGATGTGGTGGATGCCATTGGCGGTATTGACGTCGATGTACCTTATGAATTTGAAGAGTCGGATTCCATGGATAAACGGGACGCTATCCACCTTCAACCAGGAGAACAGGCCGTTGACGGAGAAGAAGCACTAGCATTCGCACGTACCCGTAAACTGGATAATGACATTGAGCGCGGTAAACGGCAAATGGAAGTAGTAAATGCGGTCGCTGATAAAGCTACATCTCTTGGTTCTGTATTCCAATATGATGACTTGATTGCAGCGGTTGGTAATAACATGAATACCAATATGTCATTCAAAGAAATGATGACTTTTATTACCTTTGCTACCGATGGTCTTAACATTGAAGACTTTACGCTGGAAGGCAGTGACTACCAGCCTGCTGGTTCCCCATACTACTGGTTACTGGATGAACCTTCATTAGAAGAGACGAAAAGAATGCTGCAAGAACACCTAGAAATAACGGGTTCTCAAGCGGAAGAAAGCGAAACGTATGAAGATTCAAACGCAGAAGATCCTGCTGGTGGAGAAGGAACATACGAAGAAGATGGTACAGAACAAGAGGATCCTTATCAGGAGGATCAGGGAGAAACCTATCAGGAAGAGGACCCTTACCAAGAGGACCAAGGGGAAACCTATCAGGAGGAAGATCCTTACCAGGAAGAACAAGGCGAAACTTATCAGGAAGAAGATCCTTATCAAGAAGAACAAGGTGAAACTTACCAGGAAGAGCCTTATCAGGAGGAGCCTACTGAACAAGAAACAGATGAATATGGAAATCCTATTTAAGAAGAACGCTTCCCCGATAAAAATCGGGGAAGCTTTTTTAATCTAGGAAAACAGATAAGCATATTGCTTTTTATCATATAGAAGGATGTTTGGGATTTTGAGATTTGCTTTTCTTTTCGTACATATTATCAAAATGGCGCTCGAATATATAATACGGCAGCAAATTATTGGGGTAACTACCGAATATAACAGGAATCACCGTTGATATTTAGATGGGTTCAACAATGTGTGTATTGTCCCGAAACTGCTTTGTATTCATTTGTATCATAACGGTTGATATATTCCTGACATTCCGAACCCAAACATGTAAACACAACCAATTTATACTTCAGCGTCCAACCACAATGTGGACATATGTAAATATCCCTGTCATGGATACGTTCATAACTATTCATCAAACGTTTGATTATATATTCATCATGCCGGAGTTGCTTTCCTAACCGCAGACGCAGCTCCTCCTTATCTGCAACTTTTATTAAAGGATCTTCGATTAAAAAGGTTTAACAAAAACATGGCAGCCATCCATATATTGGAGTAACTGCCATGTTTTTGTTCACTTCCTTATAAGAGGGTGCTTTATGTTAAGATTACGAGTTCAGATCTTTTTTGATTTGGTCTATTTCTTCTGCTGTTAAATTTGTTATTTCCATAATTTGTTTTACATCCATGTTTAACATCAATGCCTTTTTAGCTACTTTTATACTGTTTTCTTTCTGTCCTTCTTTCTTGCCTTCATTCCGTATTTTCTCAGCAATAGACATAAACCGTTTCCTCCCTTCGATAGTCAATCGCTCCTTTACTGTTTCTACAGGCAAATCATCGCGGATACTCAATATATAAATCATCACCGTGTCAAAATAGGATAGATCATATGCATTTAACAATTCGTCCACGGTCATCATAGCCTCCAAAAATCTTTCCATATCTTTAATGAAAATATGTTTGGATAATTCCAGGTATGCCTGTAACTTCGGATTTTCTTTTACATCTTCATCGCCATGAAGCGAAAAATTATAATACATAAAATTATAATCGGAACGTATTGCTGGATAGATGCCGGAAATTGATGATAACCGCCAATCCAATCACTAACCTTTTTCGTTTCTTCCCATTTTTGCTCTCCATGATAAAAAAGAAAAAGAATAGATTTGTACGTGTTCAAAACTCTCAAGACATTTTCATAACTGTACTTGAGAGTTTTTTAACTCATTAAAAAAGCCTTCCTATTCCTGATCAACCAAGAACAAAAAGGCTTTTACATTATTTTAATCTTCTCTTCTCTATTTCATCTTTTCTATTTATCAACGAAACCACGATACCGCCCGAACGGATTCCACAAATAATCGAGAACAGGTGTATCCCCAAAATAACAACACAGAACACCGCTAAGGATGTCATCAGCTGCGCGTTGTTAACAACAATCGCCATGGCTCCGAAAAACATACTGAATGCATAGATAATCCATACAGATTCTCTATGAGAGTATCCATTTCTTAGAAGCCTGTAATGAATATGCTGTCGATCCGCTTCTGAAATACCTTGTCGATTATGAACTCTCCGGATAATCGCAAGGAGCGTATCAAACACAGGAAGCGCAATAACAATAATCGGAATCACAAAGCTGAAGAAGGCTACATTTTTGAACAAGCCGAGCATCGATATGATTGCGATGGAATATCCTAAGAATAATGCTCCAGTATCTCCCATAAAGATTTTAGCCGGATGAAAATTGAATACCAAAAATCCGAGTGTAGCGCCAATCAACAGGACACATAGTCCAACGACGACAAAACGGTAATCCATAATGGCCATAACCAAGATACTGATAAACGCAATCGTTGATACCCCGCCGGCCAGACCGTCCAATCCATCAATTAGATTAATGGCATTGGCAGCAGCAACAATCCAAAAAATCGTGAGCGCGATGCCAACATATTCTCCCAGAAAAACAGTGCCCATAAAAGGTAGTGTTAATTTCTCAATGACTAATCCGGAATATGCAACAACGGAAGCAGCGAAAACTTGCCCTAATAGCTTCGTACCGGGACGAAGGTCAAAAAGATCATCCAGAAATCCGGTTAACAGCATAATAACTGCTCCGATAATAATCGCTGTCATTTGCGGATGTTCCGGTTGTAAATAGAAGAATCCAGCGGCGATACCGAAAAATATTCCCAATCCGCCAATACTTGCTACAGCCTTTTGATGTTGTTTTCTTTGATCCGGTTGATCTACCAGATTGAACTTTTTGGAAACGTATATAATAATTGGTGTCGTGATGATTGCTGTCAAAAGTGCGATAGCGAACGCAATCAGCAATTCCACTGCACTCCACATAGTCCTTCACCTACTTCTATTATTCTAGCAAATGATTCTCTTTCTATTCTATTACCCTTTCTTTCGTTTATCATATCATAATTTGAAGCTACCTGTTATACAAAAAAGCAAAAAAACACCCGGGCGCTGTAAATATGCGCTCGAGTGTTTTGTGTGAAGCATTTTAACGGTATTGTGTGACGTTAAAGTTGAATACTGGATTATCCAGCATATCATATAATCTTTTAATGCTTGGAACTTGCTTTACTGCCCAGCCGATATCTGTTGCATATTGCGGATATCCAGGGTTTGCAGGGTTCCATCTCATTTTGTATAGCGTATTTTGATCATATGAATTGTGAATGTAGCTATCTCCAATAAATTTAGCTCCGCCAATGATTGCTTGTTCCGGCGAGAACCATCCTTCCTGGTAAGCTCTCACAGCCCCGCCATTGCGAGGATTGCTGTCTACAGCACCAATACCATAAATATTATACGTCGTTTTGATATTTCGAAGGCTGCTTCGATTGGACGAAGTGACAACAACTGGGTTTCCACTGCTGTTTAATCCGACTTCAATTCCTTTTGCTAATGCGGAACTTCCATTCCCTGTTTCCAATAGCGCATGAGAAATTAAATAGATTTCGTTCACATCGTGCCGGCTTCCTGCTGTTATAAAGGCTTGTCCCCTTCCAGCAAGAATTCCTTTACCGCTTAAAATATCGCTATTTAAAGAGGAAGCTGTGACACCAACACTGCTGGTCAAGTCTAAATGCTGGAATATATCATTATTCTCCGGATTTAGATACCTGCTCACGTCACTTCTTGTCGGATTCCTCCAAGCACCATAGCTGATTCTGTACCAGTTACCTGAAGTTCCAAGGATAGTAACCCTTGTCCCTTTGCTAAGCTGTCCAAAAATGTGGCTGGAATTGCTAGCTGATGAACGGACATTAACATTAGCAGTTGTTGTGTTTGAACCATTTACATAGTTCTTATGCACATAAGCAGCATCATTTCGGTACATATCCGTCTGCTGCAATTGGTTCATTTGTGTGTTTAATGCTTGATTTAGCGTTACGTTATAAGATTCATGGTTCACAACCCAACGATTATCGATTGCTTCGTCGAGGGCAGCCATTGTTTTTTCGTCAACAATTCCATTGACTCTTAAGTTATTGTCTCTTTGGAATTGTTTTACTTGGCTTTCCATATAACTTCCGAAGAGTGTAGTCACTGTGATATAACCATAACCTAGTGTATTCAGCTGACGTTTTATCTCAGGAATATCATTATGTCGTTTTCCTCGTTGGAAAGGACTGTTATAGACACTGTTTAATTTGTTTTTCGTTGCTTTATTGATTTTTCCTGTTTGACTTAGTCCATAGTATGCCTGGAACCTCTTTACTTGTGTTTCCATGAAACTTCCAAATAGCGTCGTTTCTGTAATATACCCAAATCCGATTGCATTTAATTGTTGTTTAAACTTAATCATATCTGCATGCCGATCGCCACGTTGGTAAGTATCTTTTGGCGCAAGTTCTTTTAACTTGGCTACAGTAATTTCATCAGCTATTCCGCTGACACGTAGTCCTTGATCTTTTTGAAATTCTTTTATTTTCTGTTCCATAAAGCTTCCAAACAATGTTGTCACAGTGATATAACCATAGCCTAGACTGTTTAATTGTCTTTTTATTTCCGGTATGTCATCATGCCGTTTTCCCCGTTGAAGTGGATTATTGTAGACACTGTTCAGTTTCTCTTTAGTTGCTTTATTGATTTTTCCTGTTTGACTTAGTCCATAGTATGCCTGGAACCTCTTTACTTGTGTTTCCATGAAACTTCCAAATAGCGTCGTTTCTGTAATATACCCAAATCCGATTGCATTTAATTGTTGCTTAAACTTAATCATATCTGCATGTCGATCGCCACGTTGGTAAGTATCTTTTGGCGCAATTTCTTTTAACTTGGCTACAGTAACTTCATCGGCTATTCCACTGACACGTAGTCCTTGATCTTTTTGGAATTCTTTTATTTTCTGTTCCATAAAGCTTCCAAACAATGTTGTCACAGTGATATAACCATAGCCTAGACTGTTTAATTGTCTTTTTATTTCCGGTATGTCATCATGCCGTTTTCCCCGTTGAAGTGGATTATTGTAGACACTGTTCAGTTTCTCTTTGGTTGCTTTATTGATTTTTCCTGTTTGGCTTAATCCATAGTATGATTGAAATTTCTTTACTTGTGTTTCCATGAAGCTTCCAAAAAGTGTCGTTTCTGTGATATAGCCAAACCCAATTGCATTTAATTGTTGCTTAAATTCAATTATCTCTGCGTTTCTGTCTCCACGTTGGTAAGTATCTTTTGGTGCAAGCTCTTTTAACTTAGACACAGTAACCTCATCGGCTATTCCACTGACACGTAGTCCTTGATCTTTTTGGAATTCTTTTATTTTCTTCTCCATAAAACTTCCAAATAGTGTTGTCACAGTGATATGACCATAGCCTAAACTGTTTAATTGTCTTTTTATTTCCGGTATGTCATCATGCCGTTTTCCCCGTTGAAGCGGATTATTGTAGACACTGTTCAGCTTATTTTTAGTCGCCTGGTTCATCTGACCATTTGCAGTAAGTCCATAGTATGATTGAAATCTCTTTACTTGTGTTTCCATGAAACTTCCAAATAGCGTCGTTTCTGTGATATAACCAAATCCAATTGCATTTAATTGCTGCTTAAGCTCGACAATATCTTCGTGTCTGTCTCCCTGTTTGAAAGTACCATTTGCTGAAAATACTGTTGATCTGGAAAAATTTTGTATACTGACTTCTGAATCTTCTTCTACATCAGCATCTTCCTCGTCACTTTCTTCCGTTTCTGTGCTTTCTTCGGCTTCTTCCTCAGAACCTTCCTCGGATTCTGTGCCTTCTTCAGATTCTTCCTCAGCATCTTCTTCGGATTCCGTGCTTTCCTCAGATTCTTCCTCAGAACCTTCTTTGGATTCTGTGCTTTCCTCAGAACCTTCTTCGGATTCCGTGCTTTCTTCAGATTCTTCCTCAGAACCTTCTTCGGATTCTGTGTTTTCCTCAGATTCTTCCTCAGAACCTTCTTCGGATTCCGTGCTTTCTTCAGATTCTTCCTCAGAACCTTCTTCCGTTTCCGGTAATTCCTCAACCTCTTCCTCTTCCGTTACAAATTCCTCAGGTTTACTGAATTCTAAGTGCTCTTCACGGTCGAATGAATCGTCTGATAAAATGTATTCTATTGTTAGTAGTGTGTCTTCATCTGCAATTCCCGTGTCTTCCAATTCATAAAACGTTTGAAAGGCTTTTACAGCTTCTTCCGTATGTAGGCCAAAATAAGATGTTGGTTCTTCTAATGTAGCAAATCCAAGCTCTGTTAAATCCTCTTTCAGTTCTTGTATTTCTTCTGAATCCTCGCCTATTTCAAGTTTTATTTCTTCTGACACAGTTTCATCCGTGGAAGAATCCTGTTCATCACCTGATTCTTTATTCCTACCTTCTCGATCATTTTTTTCTTCATCTTCTTTCGATGGGTTACTCATCCCATATACTTCACTTACAGAAGCAAATGGTGATGCTACCAATAAAATGATAAGAAAGAAAGGAAACCACTTTCTTCTCAAATCTTTCCACCTCCTATATGCTATTCTATCTTTCTATTTATCTATCGGCAATACCTAATCTTTTCTTTAATATAAATTTTAGGTTGGAATCGCTTCAATCTATAAAACGTTCATGAAATATTCAATATTTCAATAGAATTCCACAAATAATTCTTAAGACCTAAACCTTTTAACCTTTATCTCCTGCATCAAAAATACAATAACCGGATTCCTTTCATGTATTGTTCCATTCCATTTTTCGTAGTTTTCGCTTTGCACTTTTCGCCCAACTTTTAACCGCTTCTAAACTTACCTCTTCCTTGTCTGCAATTTCTTGATTAGATAACCCATCTACAATAGCATGACAAAACCATCTTTTTTGTCTGTCAGTCAATGCTTTTGTGTGCTTTTGAAATCGTTTTCATTAATAAAGTCTACATTCTCCTCCAACTGGTTCTTCCCTTCATCTGCAAAAGGAGTTTTCATCCGGTTCATGTAATTTCCGGATTGTGTCTCAATTTTTTGTTGATAACTCAGATGTTGAAAATACTTTTTTTCTGCGATTGATTTGCGGAACACATCCACTAAACGGTTACGAATTTGAAAATTCATATATGTAGCTAATGGTCCTTTATCCGGATTATAGTTTTCATATGCCCTCCACATTGCTACTAAACCTTCCTGAAAATAGTCCTCTTTCTCATTTTCGATTTGCAGTCTGCTCATTTGATAATAAACCCTCCGTTGATTTTGATGTAAAAAATCTTCCAAGTCCCAATGCTTTTTTTCCATTTTCACCACTCCTTTTATTAAGATTAGTTCTAATCTAGCAGATTTTTAATTTTTTGTCATATTAACAAAATTCATTTTACATTGAAAATAGTAACATTTTTGTAATTTATGGTTAATTTATTAAGATTTTTTGTTGTTTTCCTATACTTTTTTCTTTATATTTCAATTTTCCTCATTCTTTATATGTATATTTTGGTTTTTTTACTTTTTTCGTATTTTTTTGTAGACAAATTTCTAAAAATTCTGCAAATATTCCCTTCAAACACTTGTTATATAGCCTTTTTTTACATTGTTTTAAAGAAACCAATATTATTTTTTGCAATCATGCCCCTTTTTTAAAACGACAAACGAATTATAGGGGTGTAAGGAGGTGATAAGCAATGGCAGTCGCTCAATTAAATGAATCTGTTTTGCAGCTGACGCTGAATGAAGGGATCGACCCAATGTCTGGAGAATTTATCCTAAAAAACAAACGATTCAATAATGTTAAAACAGAAGCTACTGCTGAACAGTTATTCCAGACAGCAAACGCATTTGCATCTGTTCAGCAGCACACACTCTACGGCATTAGCCGTCGTGATGTTTCAGACATTTTTGAAGAAGAAGAAGCCTAAGTTAAAAGTCACTCACGAAAGGAGGGGAAAAATTTGAGAAAATTGGAGTTGAAATTTCTAAATGAAGAAGGACGCGTTGTTACCTATTCATTAGACAATCCTGTGGAACCAGTGGATCCGGAAACGGTTCAAGAGGCAATGGATACAATCCTTCAGGAAAATGCCCTTTATTCCACTGGCGGGGAACTAACTGAAATACACAGTGCCCGCGTTGTTGAACGTACTGTAGAAGACATTGAATTATAATTCTTCTTTTTTAAGACATCAGTCCGTGGGGAACCTCTCCACGGCATTGTCTTTCATCAGAAACTTTATCGTCTAGAAGTTTGTTCTTGTAAGATTTGTTCAAAAAGGTGGTGAATTTTATGGAAGCATGGATTTCCCTTCTAACAGATGTCGGCTTCCCAGCTGCGGTCACCTTCTATTTACTGCACCGGGTTGAAGGAAAGCTAAATCAGTTAATTGAATCCATCTACGCCATTTCCATTCCGAAGAAAACACATTAAAAAGAGGACTTTCCCATAGGCTAAGTATGGGAAAGTCCTCTTTTCTATTCAATGCAATACGTTTCTACTGTCTTTTCAAGTTGTAAGAATCAGCAATTGCATCCGCTGTATATTGTGCTAATTGATTTTTGTAGTTATCGCTTTTTAACAAAGCATTTTCTGTGAAGTTATCAATAAACAAATATTCGATGAGAATAGCCGGCATATTTGTATTACGAAGAACACTAAGATTCGCAGATTTTTGTCCTCTGTCGGAAACATTTAAACGAGAAGAAATATATGAGTGAACATCATTTTGTTTATCCCTTGTTTCCTGCGAAACGTTACCGTTGTAAATATACGATTCAAATCCACTTGCTGAACCATTATGAGCGTTATTGTGAAAGCTTACAAAGTAGTCTGCTCCCCATTGGTTCGCTTGGTTCGCGCGCTCAGTTAATTCAACAAAGGTATCTGTTCTTCTGGACATTTCAACTTCAACGCCTTGATACTTACTAGTAAGGATTCGTTCTGTTTCAAGTGCAATGTCTAATACAACGTCTTTCTCGTTTAATCCATATCCTTGGCCACCTGGATCATGCGCACCATGACCTGGATCAAGAAAGATTTTTACTGTGGATTGCTGATTATATGCTTGGTTTAATTGACTTAATGTTACCTCGTCTACGATTCCATTTACCCGCAAGCCTTGATCTCTTTGGAACTCCTCAACTTTTTGTTTCATAAAGCTTCCAAATAACGTCGTCTCGGTGATATAACCATATCCGAGCGTATTTAGCTTTTCCTTTATTTCCGGAATGTCATCATGACGTTTTCCTTGCTGGAATGAACTGTTATATACACTATCTAGTTTTTCTTGCGTTTCCTGATTCAATTGCCCATTTGCTGAAAGATTATAGTATTCTTGGAATCTCTTTACTTGTGTTTCCATGAAACTTCCAAATAATGTTGTTTCCGTGATATAACCAAAGCCAATTGCATTTAGCTGCTCTTTAAACTCAATCATATCTTCATGTCTATCCCCACGTTGATACGTACCTTGTGGAGCTACTTCATCCAATTTCTCTAAAGTTACTTCATCAGCGATTCCGCTCACACGCAGACCATAATCACTTTGGAACTCCTCAACTTTTTGTTCCATAAAGCTTCCAAATAACGTTGTTTCGGTGATATAACCATAACCAAGATTATTTAGCTTTTCTTTTATTTCTGGTATATCATCATGTCGTTTCCCTTGCTGAAATGGACTGTTATATACACTGTCCAACTTTTCTTGCGTTTCCTGATCTAATTCCCCACTTGTTGTAAGGCCATAGTATTCTTGGAATCTTGTTACTTGGCTTTCCATGAAACTTCCAAATAATGTGGTTTCCGTGATATAACCGAAGCCGATTGCATTTAATTGATTCTTAAACTCAATCATGTCTTCATGTCTGTCCCCACGTTGATACGTATCTTGTGGAGCTACTTCATCCAATTTTTCCAACGTTACTTCATCGGCAATTCCATTCACACGCAGACCATAATCACTTTGGAATTCCTCTATTTTTTGTTCCATAAAGCTTCCAAATAACGTTGTTTCGGTGATATAGCCATAACCGAGGTTATTTAGCTTTTCTTTTATTCCTGGTATATCATCATGACGTTTACCTTGCTGAAATGGACTGTTATATACGCTGTCCAATTTTTCTTGTGTTTCCTGGTCTAGCTGCCCATTTGTTGTAAGGCCATAGTATTCTTGGAATCTTGTTACTTGTGTTTCCATGAAACTTCCAAATAATGTGGTTTCCGTGATATAACCGAAGCCGATTGCGTTTAGCTGCTCTTTAAACTCAACCATATCTTCATGTCTGTCTCCACGTTGATACGTACTTTGAGCAGAAAAAGTTTCTGCTCCATCTAAGTTTTGCTCACCGATTTGCTGTTCCTCATCGGCATCTTCTTCTGTCTCAGATTCTTGTTCTTCCTCTGATTCAGCATCTTCTTCTGTCTCAGATTCTTGTTCTTCTTCTGATTCAGCATCTTCTTCTGTCTCAGATTTTTGCTCTTCCTCTGATTCAGCATCTTCTTCTGTCTCAGATTTTTGCTCTTCCTCTGATTCAGCATCTTTTTCTGTCTCAGATTCTTGTTCTTCCTCTGATTCGGTGCCTTCTTCTGTCTCAGATTCTTGTTCTTCCTCTGATTCAGCATCTTCTTCTGTCTCAGATTCTTGTTCTTCCTCTGATTCAGCATCTTCTTCTGTCTCAGATTCTTGTTCTTCCTCTGATTCAGCATCTTCTTCTGTCTCAGATTCTTGTTCTTCCTCTGATTCAGCATCTTCTTCTGTCTCAGATTCTTGTTCTTCCTCTGATTCAGCATCTTCTTCTGTCTCAGATTCTTGCTCTTCTTCTGATTCAGCATCTTCTTCTGTCTCAGATTCTTGTTCTTCCTCTGATTCAGCATCTTCCTCTGTCTCAGATTCTTGCTCTTCTTCTGATTCAGCATCTTCTTCTGTCTCAGATTCTTGCTCTTCTTCTGATTCCGAACCTTCCTCTGTCTCCGTTTCTTGTTCAAATTCTTCTTCTTCCGTCTCAAAAGCTTCAGGTTCACTAAATTCCAAATGCTCTTCGCGGTCAAATGAATCTGTTAACAAGACATCTTCTATTTTTTGGAGCGTATCTTCCTCTACAATACCAGTATCTTCTATGTCGTGGTATTCTTGAAAGGCTTTTACAGCTTCTTCGGTATGTAGGCCAAAGTACTCTGTTGGATTTTCCAATTCTGCAAATCCAAGCTCTGTTAAATCTTCTTTTAACGTTTGAATTACTTCATCCTCATCACCGAGCTGAAAAATTATTTCTTCTGACTCTTTGTCGTTTTCCAAAGTATCCTCTTCGTTGTCTGTTCTGTTGTTGCCTTCCTCTGGATGTTCACCGCTTTGCTCTACATCTTGGGAATGATTATCATCCATCGCAAAAACTTTACTCGCTGTAGAAAATGGTGAAATAATCAGCAAAGCAATAACTAAAAGAGGAATCCATTTTTTCCTCAAACTTTTGCACCTCCTAGTTTTTCTCTTACTGTGTCTTTGTCGGCGTAAACAGAATTATATTCAGTAAAATCAATACAAAATATAATTCAACCAAGGCGAAAGACTTATTCATCATAAGTTGAGCCACTCTTAAAACAAGTCTATATCTCCAGCATATTGTGTTATTATGTATATGTATTTTTTAATTGTATAGTAACTGCAATTAACTCTATTCTCTTATTCTATTTAAAAGTATATAGACCTCTATTTAAAAGTGAATCACTGATAAGGTTAGCAGAAAATGAAATTTTTAACAACTATACATATGGAATTGAAATTTTACTTCATTGGTGTCTTATGCTATTTTCTTTTTTAAAGGGTAAATGATTTACTCAATAAAGGGATAACAGGAGGCATAAAATGTATATATGTTTTATGAGGAACTTTACGAAACCGCCCGAATATGTAAAATTATTAGCAAAAGCTGCAAAGTATTATGATATCGAATTAATTTATAGCCACCCTAAAAATGTGGATATCAATAAAGAGGTTATTAATGGGCTAACACTCCATAATAACGTATGGCGTGATATAGAGATTTCGGTTCCTGCCTATATAGATTTGAATAGTTATTCTTATAAATACAAAAATGTGATTGCTTTTTTAAAAAAGAAAAGCACCCTATTAAATCCAAAAGGTTTTGGTTCAAAATTAAAAATTTACAATACATTGATTGAAGATGGAGAGTTTGCTAAATACATTCCGGATACCATTCAAATTAATGGTTTCGATGATGTTATGAAGTTTATCCAAAAATATGATAAAGCTATTCTTAAACCAAGAGTCGGCCACAAAGGGATTGGGGTATATTTAATCAATAAAATAAATGAAACATCTTATCAGTTGTACTTCAAGAATTCTGAAAAGACCCTGTCTGCTGAAGAACTGAGAACTTATATAGAGGATTTAATAAGTGATAAAGTGTATTTAGCACAACAATATATTCAATCTGTTACTACTGCAGGGGATCCTTTTGATTGCCGGATACGATTAGAAAAAAATGTGGAAGCGAAATGGGCAGTGGCAATTCATCTGATTCGTATCGGTTCCAATAACAAAGTTGTTTCTAATGTAGCGCAGGGTGGAGGCGTACAAAAGCTTGTCCCTTTTATTAAATTTCACTACCCAGATAAGTGGGAAAATATTAAAATAGAATTTGACTATCTGGCAGAATATCTTCCTCCTAAATTAGAAGCCCTCTATCATAAACAAACATCCTGTCTCGGCATTGATATAGGGATTGATAGGGATGGGAAAATTTATATATATGAGGTTAATGCTGCCCCAGGCATGGAATTCGGTGAAGCAGAAATTATTAACCTAAAAGTTGATTATTATCATTACCTTCAACAGACAACAAGTGAATAACACAATGGAACAATGCATGAAGCTGCATTGTTCCATTTTACATACAATCTGTTATGTTTTCTTCACCAGCTTCTTCGCTTTTCTCAAAAAACCGGTTATTTTCCATGAAGTACTGTTTATCATTTCTTGGATTTGCTTTTCTTTTTTCTCTTTTTTTTCGGTTTCTTTGCTTACTGCTGTTTCCAATTGTGAAATTTTATGTTGGTCATCGTCAATCACATCTACCAAATCTTTCAGTGGGTAATTTAGCTTTTTATTTAATACATATGCATAATAGTTGCTTCTATGAAACGCCGCTTCAGAAACAACATTTGTTGTACCTGGTCCATCATTTGTTTCAAATAAATAAATATCGCCATTTGATTCTATCCCAATATCTATTCCTAAATGCATAATATGTGTTTTTCTTAATTTTTCCATTTTCTTAGGCAACGTCTTTCCTACCCTTACTAAATTACTATAAATCGTCTCCCATTTATCTCCATAGAATGCTTTTAGAAAGGCAATAGGATCACTAACGCCGCCACCTTGACTCACATTAGATACAACAGACTGCCCAATCCCAATTCGTACATAAATTTTTGCAATCGACCATTTACCAGAACGGTCTCTTTCTACATGAATACGAATATCAAAAGGATCTCCTTGAGGTGTTTTCGATGCAATATATTTTTGAAGAATATAATTCCTTTGTTTCAAGATCTCATCAAAATACGTTTTAAGTCCGTTTAAATTAACATTCCATTCATTTCTTTGATAACCTATTTTAAATGTATCCTCTCCTATTTTTTCAATAGAATAAATATCTTTGCCTTTTATCCCTTTACCAGGTTTTATAACCACTTTATTATATTTTATTAAGTTCGGATATAAATCATCAAATACCTCTAATTTATGTGTAGGAATGATTAAATGAGCAAATTTTGCATCATCTTTTAAAACTTCTTGCAATTTTTCTTTACTAATTAAGTTGACTCTAGTATCAGACAGAAAAGTGGATTCTCTTAAAAAATCCATTACTTCTTTATTTTCTTTTTTAAAGCAATATATAGCTGCATCAATAAAAGGCGGAATATCCGTTTCCTTATTAACCCATTTACTATCCACCATTACTTTTCCATTGATTTTCTGTTCTTCTATATTTACATCTTTTGGTGTCATGTAAACTATATCTATCCCGTATGATTTCGCTATTAATGATGTCATCGTTGCCAATTTTGTAGGTTTTTTAAAATTAGTCATAATACCTACCTCGTACATGGATTCTACCACCTTTATGTTCTTTTAAAATCCTATCATTCTTATGTTTTATCAGGTTTCGCTGTTTCCGGGAATAATGCATCCACTACTTTTTCAATAACATTACGCTTTTTACCAACCCACGGGAAATGATGCATGGTAAGCATAGGACCTAAAGGGCCAACGTTCATTTCTAAAATATGAATGTTATCACCATTAATCAATACGTCTACACCACATATCCTTACTCCTGGAATGGAACGGACCGCTTTCCTTACTGCTTCTTTAATTTCAAAATTGATTTCATCCGTTACGTCAATAGCATCTCCACCTGTTGAAACATTGGAATTCGACCTCAAGTATACCATTTCACCGTCTTCCGGGATAGTATTATATGTGTAATTCGATTTAGATAATACACGTTCTATTTCCTCATCTAAGTGTATTTTTATATGAATGGGATTTTTTCTTTCTTCACGTTTTTTGTTCTTTTCTTCTATTAATTCAGCAATAGTTGAGATGCCATCACCTGTAACATTGGCCGGAATCCGGCGAGCTACACCTACAATTTCATTTTTTACATACGTAAAACGATATTCATTCCCGCTGATATATTCTTCAATCAATACTTCTTTATGGTTTTTTCCCACTTTATGAAAACAATGAACAAATTCATTATAATTTGTAATTTCTACGTAAACATGTTTGCCTTTTGCATCATTATATGGTTTTATCACCACTGGTAAAATTGGCTGTGCCCATGACCAAGCCCTCTCTACATCTTTATTAGAGAATACAACATTCTCTGGAGCTGGGAATCCTTTTCCTCTCAACATTCTGCTCGTAATTTCTTTTCGGTTCGTTACTTCAATAGCTAACGGGGTGTTATAGCTGTTTACTATCATCCCTTTTCTAATTAAATAAGACTTGCCATTGTATTCCATTTTAAACCTTTTATTCAGCAGTGGTGTTATCTCCACACCTCTTTTGTAAGCTTCTAGGACGATCATTCGATTAGAACGATTTAATACCCGCCCGGTTAATTCCTTTACTTTCATAATCTGCCTCCTTATGTATCTGCCAGAGGATGGGGTGAAATTGTTTTACTAATGGTAAATATCGAACTTAGAACGTAAATTGTGGAAATATCAACAGATAGATTTAGATATTATTCATTTTAAAGGTTTCATGCCTTTTTAACCTCAATCTCTGGCAGATTAGTTGAAATCATCAAAACTTCTATTTACTTGTTATACTGATTACTTCACAGACGATTTGTTTTTGTAATAATTTGAAAACCTGTCTTTCTCGGTTCATTCGTATAAATAAGGTCTTGCTCCTCTATCTTCTCAACAGAGGATTTTTTATTTCCTTTTTCTACTGTCTTTTTAAATATATCCAGTCCTTCTTTTTCCTTGCTGATAAGATAAATTTCTACGGTGTTTTTATTTATTTTTTTCGCATAGCCAAAGAAATCGCTTTTCAGTGCTTGTCTTTTTATAAAACTCAGATAACCTGTTCGGTTTACCTTTCCGGTTACTGTATATTTTTTGGCATACATGTCATTTGACGGCGTTTGAATAACTTTTATTTCATCTACTGCATATTTCTTTAACGGTTCTAACATGCAAGGATAATCAAAATAGAAGTAAGATTTATCATTCCCTTTTGTTTCCGGGAAGTAATAATCTATGATTGCCCCAGGGACATCTTTTGCTTTTCCAACTAAAGGGAATAAATGGAAACCTATCTCTGCGGTCCCGTTTATTTCTAGAACAACGCCTTTCCGATTATCTTCTGGGTTAACAATAATATCTAATCCCGCATGCGGAAGAGAAGGCAGTGCTTTTAATGCGTTAACAGCAATCTGTTTCACTTCTTCTGTTAGTTCATCGGTTGCTTCAATTGGGTCACCTCCGGTAGACAGGTTACTTTTTTCCCTTAGGAAGACCTGTTCGTCTTTTTCCGGAATACGGTCTAACGTATAGCCCATTCTTTGAAGCATTGCATTCACTTCATAATCCACTTCTATCGGTTTTGTTGCTAAATATGGATTCTTTTTTCTCTCTGTATTTTTTAACTCGATTAATTTTTCAATAGTATTTATTCCATCACCAATAACATTGGCAGGAATTCTGTTTGTAGCACCAATTACTTTATCCCCGACTACATAAACACGATATTCCCTGCCGTCGTAGTGTTTTTCTACAATATATTCACGATAAGAATAACTCGCCCTTAATTCTTTTAGAATAGCAGCTAACTCATTTTCATTATTTATATTTGTATAAACACCTTTTCCCATACTTCCTTTTAGCGGTTTGATAATAACCGGATAACCAATTTTATTCGCATACTCAATAATATCTTCATCTGTTTCTAAAGTCTTTCCTGCGGGGACAGGCACACTACTCTGCTCAAGAAAGGATTTTGTTTTTTCTTTATCCAGGCATATAGTAACGGATTTATTGGCTACTATATCTCCTCTTGAACGATAGAAATAATGCAGCTTTTCTCCATTGCTTAGAGAATAGAATTTTCCATGAGTACTACTGAACATCCGATGCAGTTTACAAAGACTGGATTCATCTCGATACCACTTCAGCTCTAATCCTCTTCTCCATCCTTCTAAAGCAATTAAATAGCCGCATAACTGATAGCCGGTGACACCTTCAACAGCTTCTTTCGTCAGTGTTGGAAGCAGTTCTACTTGTTGTGTTTTCATAAACAGTCCCCTTATTTTATTATTTTTGTTTATTCTAAAAAGTTGTATAAAACACCATACGTTAGTTGACTGTATTTTAGGGACTATACTGCTTAATGAACTGTTTTCATTTCTGTTACGTTTCGATTATATTATGACAGTTATATATTTACTTCTTTACAACCTTTCCAGCTTTCCTTAACAAACTAGTAATTTTCCATGATGTACTATTTAAAATGTTATTCATCCGCTTTTCCTTGCATCTCATTTCTCTGTCTTTTTGCATGATTTCTTTATCTTTGCGAATGATTATCCTTTCTTTTGTTTCTATCTCTTTTTCCAATTGCGAGATTCTGTTACAACTACTTTCAACCTTATCTATTGGATCTTTTACGTTATAATGTAATTTTTCCTTTAATACATACAAATAATAATTGCTTCTAAAATAAGCTACTTCGGATTTTAATACTTTTGAGCTAGGACTGTCATTTACTTCAAATAGATAAAATTGTTCGCCACTTTTATCTATACCAATATCCAGCCCTAATGTCATAATATCCTTTCCTCTTAGTTCTTCCATTTTTTTAGGGATAGTTTTCCCTATTCTTTTTAATTGATTATAAACTTCTTGCCATTTTTCACCATAATTAGCCTTTAAAAACTCTCTCGCATCACTAACTCCTCCCCCTTGGTTAACATTGGAAATAACAGACTGTCCGATACCAATTCGTACATAAATCTTGGCAATAGCCCATCTGCCTCTACCATTTTTTTCTACATGGATTCTGCAATCAAAAGGATCTCCTTGGGGCGTTCTAGATGTAACATATTTTTGAAGAAAGTAATTTTTCCCATTAAATGTATGATCAAAAAATGCTTTCAGTTCGGTTAAATGAACCTCCCACTTCTCTGTATTAAAACCGATTCTAATTAAATCTTTTCCTATTGTTTCCATAAAATAGATGTTTTTACCACGTAACCCGCTTTCGGGTTTCAGTACAACTTTCTGATATATTCTTAAATAATAGTGCAAGTCTTCCAAAGTCTCCATGCGATGAGTAGGTATCATTAAATGGGAAAAGGCTTCATCCTTACTTAATACATCTTGTAAATATTCCTTCGTGATAACATTTTTTCGATCCTCTGATAACATCGTTTCCTGTTCCAAAAAATCCATTACTTCTTTTGTTCCCGGTTTAAAACAATAAGGAACAGTATCAATAAAAGGCGGAATATCTGTTTTTTTATCAATCCACTTATTATTGATTAACACTTTTCCCTGCACTTTTTCTTCTTTGATATCAACATCTTCCGGATTCATATAGAGCAGCTCTATTCCATATGATTTAGCGATTAGTGAAGTAGTTCTTGCTAACGAATCCGGATTGGGTAAATTACGCATATAACCAATTATCATCTGCAACCATCCCTCCTGTTGTCTGAAAAAAATATGCTCAATCTGTTCTTATTCATTCTCTTCCACATGACCATATAATTTTATACATAATTTACCAAAAATAATTAAAAAATCTGACTTATTAAATGAAAGGAACTTACATTCCTATTTCATACACTATCATTACCTGATTTTAAAATCTGGAACCCACTGTGTTAATCTATTTTTGAGCTCGGTAAATATCTCTAAACTATCGAACTTTCCAAAGTCCGTTTTTATATAGCGATTTTTTTCAATATAATCTCGAAATAAATGCATTTGAAAACTAGTATTGTTCTCGTCATCCACAAAAGTTAAATCAATTTCCGGCTCTCCAATTGCAACTTTTCCTTCTTCATCTTTACTAATATCCAAAGATAGCACCCCACCGATTTGTCTGTAGACTCCAAATTGGCCTGTATAAAGATTCCCCAGAGAATAAATTGCCAATGATTTGTTTGCTCTAGAATTTAGTATCCATTGAGCTGGCTGTAATACATGGGGGTGGTGGCCCAGGATAATATCAGCACCTGCATCCGATAAAGACGTAGCAAGATTCACTTGAGAAGAGGATGGGTTCAGAGCATACTCTGGTCCAAAATGTACGGCTAGTACAACTACATCTACTTTCTTTTCTTCTTTTAATCTCTCAATTATTTTTCTAATAGGAATAGTTGAACCACCAATGATTCTATTTAACAAGTACCTCTTTCCTTTAGGAAAATCCTTATTATTTGAAACTGTAGAATACGCCATAACACCTACTTTAATTCCATTTCTCTCAAATATGCGAACTGTGTTCTTATCTGTCTGCGACTTGTGCGAACCTACATAAGGCAAACCTATTTTTTCAAGATTTTCAATGGACTTCAGCACGCCTTCTTCCCCGAAATCTAAACTGTGGTTATTCGCATTGGTTATAATATCGGTACCAAATTCCTGCAAATTTTCTGCGATTTCTATTGGATTATTAAATCTCGGGTAAGTTGCAAGACCAAATTCTTCTCCAGCTACAATCGATTCTAAATTAACAATAGACAAATCTCCTGCCTGCAATAATTCTTTCACTGGAGCCATTTTATCTCGAAAATCATATTTTCCATCTTTTAAGCTTTTATTGTATACTCTATCATGTAATAAGACATCTCCTGCAGCTACTAATTTCATCCGTGACATATTTTTCATCCCCCACCCATCCATTACATTTAAAAATTTATATAACGACTTTTTAACTTCGTGTCTATGTATATACTGTACCAAAAAAGACCCCTTTTGACATGATTTTATGTATTTCTCACTTATGTTTTCTAATTATGCTCATGTTTATATTTCTTCGTTTTCACGAAATACTATCCATTCTAAGGTAAGCGGGAAATAATAGACCGCATTCTATTATAACGGAACTACCTCTATACTTGGATTTAACAAGTAACAGGAGGTAGTTTTTTCATGAAGGAAAACCCGATTGTTCCCGTAACGATCCCAGCACCATCTTCCTCTACGCCTGTAAATCCAGTAGCGGAAGTTTCTTGTCATTCTCTACAGCTAACAATCTTTGAAGGTTGTCAGGAATCTTTGGCAGTAGCCTTGATAAAGGAGGTGTGCCGTCATGCTCGTTGACTTCTCCCAGATGAAAAATTGTTATTTAGTCTGTGGCTATACAGATCTTCGCAAAGGCATTGATGGTCTGGCTTCCGTAATCACCAGTCAATTTCAATTAGATATTTTAGATGAATCTGTTTTCTTATTCTGCGGGAGAAGAACGGATCGATTTAAAGCTCTCTGGTTTGATGGAGAAGGTTTTTATTTGCTTTATAAGCGATACGATCAGGGAAAGTTAACTTGGCCGCGTTCGCAAACCGACGTTGAAAAACTGACACCAAAACAAATCGAGTGGCTGTTTGACGGTTTTTCCATCTATCAAAAACAAAAAATTCAACCTGCCAAATTAGGTGTCCTCACTTAATCATGGGGGAGAGAAATTGTTTTTTAAATTTTTTCTTCCCTTTTTGATAAAGTGTGGTACGATAAAAGAAATTATTTGGACACAGGGGGTGAATACGTTGACAGAATTGGAAAAGAAGCTGATGAAACAAATCGAACATTTGACAATTCAAAATGAAAAACAAGCAAAACAAATTGAACAGCTGATTAACCAGCTGACCAATATGAATCGTCGACTATTTGGAACATCATCCGAAAAGAATTCTCAAGGTCAACTCTCCTTCTTCGAAGAAGACAATAATCCCCCTTTTAGCGAGGCAGAGCAACCTGCAGACAAAGCCGTTGAAATAGAGACCATCTCTTATCAGCGAAAAAAATATCAAGGGCAGCGGGCCGATATCACAAGAGACTTGCCTATCGTGGTGGAAGAACACACTCTTCCGTCCGATAGCCAGGTCTGTTCGTGCTGTGCCAGCCCATTAAAACATCTTGGGAAGCGAGAAGCTCGAACGGAGTTAGAGTTTATCCCAGCTCATTTAGTAAAACATGTACATTATGAACATGCTTATGAATGCTTAGCCTGTAAGAAAACCGGTCAGAATCACATTCTCCGACAAAAAGCACCGGAACCAGCCTTAGCTAAAAGTTTAGCTGGACCGAGCGTGTTAGCCTATAATCTCTATCAAAAGCTGGAGATGAGTATTCCTTATCATCGTCAGGAAAAAGAATGGGCAAGATATGGGTTGAAGGTTTCCCGGAGAACGTTGGCAAACTGGGCGATTCGAAGTTCCGAAGAATGGCTGGAGCCATTGTACCAACAAATGAGAGAAAAATTACTTCTAGAACCTGTGCTCTCCGCTGATGAAACGACCTATCAAATTTTACGCCGGGCAGACGAAAAGTCAGCTACAGCCGATGCGAGGATATGGTTATTTCGAACAGCGGAAGCTGCCAAACATCCCATTATTCTCTACCATTCTTCCGAGACACGCCGGTTTGAAGTAGCAGAAACCTTTCTCAAAGGATTTCAAGGACTTCTTCATTGTGATGGATATTCCGTCTATCAAAAATTAGAAGATGTGCAACTTCAAACGTGCTGGGCGCATGTTCGGAGAAAGTTTTTAGAGACCAATGATTCAAATGGACAAGGCGCCGTCGGCGTCCATTACTGTGACCAGCTTTTCAAGCTGGAAAGGCAATGGAAAGATTTATCTCCAGAGGAACGCCTGCAGCAACGCCAGCTGGAAAGCAAGCCGTTACTGAAGGAGTTTTGGGGATGGCTGGACGCTCTCGTTACAATGAAAGGTCCTTTACAAAAAGCTGTGGATTATACACAAAAGTTAAGGGATTCCCTTCAACGCTTTTTAACAGACGGACGCCTTTTCATTAGTAATAATCTCGCAGAACGTTCCATTCGGCCTGTCACCGTCGGACGTAAAAACTGGTATTTTTCAACCAGCGTAGCTGGAGCTCATGCGAATACCATTGGATACAGTGTTATCCAAACAGCTAAAGAAAATGGAATTGATCCGTTTGAATACTTAACCGTTTTATTTACGGAACTTCCCCAGCTTAATATTTTTCAAGACTCGGAACAATGGGAAAACTATTTTCCATGGAGTCCTTATATCCAAGCCAAGGTGAAGCCACTTTCAAAACATATAAAACGAGCATAATAGCCCTAATGGAGCTTCTTTACAAAAAGTTTACTCCTTTCAGGGCTATTTGTCATGGCGTCATATTATTTCCCGCTTACATTCTAAGCATAAAAAGGATATGATTAGTTTTTATATAAATATATCGAACTATTTAACAATCGAATATATGAAAGAAAAATGAACTATTAGGAGTGGTCCCATTCCTAATAGTTCATTTTTATATAATGCAATAAAAAACATTAAAGTTTATACGATAACTTTAAAGCCGGTTTTTCTTGGCCTGCTTGAAAGTTCCAAATCTTTTTCTTTAATATTTTTTACTACAGATTTTTTCGATCCCTTTTTCACATAATCTTTAAATGCATTTAATTCTTCTTGCGATTCACCAACAAGATATATATCTACTGTATTGTCATCTATTTTTTTTGCATACCCATATAGATTTCTTTCCAATGCATATCTTTTTATTTTTGACATATACCCTACCCTATTTAATTTTCCTGTTGCAGTATATTTCTTTGCATATTTTTTATTCAACGGTGTTTTATCAACCTTTATTTCTTCGATAGCACCCGTTTTTATAGGCTCTAGGATACTAAGATAATCAAAATAAAAATGCGTTTTTTCAGCACCTGCTGTTTCTGGAAAATAGTAATCTATTATTGCCCCAGGAATATCCTTTGCTTTCCCCTCCAGTGGAAATAGATGAAAAGCAATCTCCGCAGTGGCATTCACTTCTAATACTACACCTTTTCTATTATCCTTAGAATCCACAATAATATCGACACCTGCATGCGGAATAGAAGGAAGTGCTTTCAATGAGTCAATGGCAATTTGTTTAACTTCATCTGAAAGTTCATCTGTTGCTTCAATCGGATCTCCACCAGAAGAAAGATTGCTTTTTTCCCTTAAATAAATTTGCTCTCCTTCTTTAGGAACACTCGTTAATGTATAACCAACTCTCTCAAGCATGTATTTCACTTCATAATCTGCCTTTATCGGTTTAGGTGCCAGATATGGATTCTTTTTTCTTTCTTCATTTTTAACTTCGATTAACTCTTCAATTGTGTCTGTCCCGTTTCCTATGACATTAGCCGGAATTCTGTTTGTTGCGCCAATCACTTTGTCACCGACAACATAAATGCGATATTCATTGCCATCATAATGTTTCTCCACTAAATAACGACGATAAGAATACGTTGACCTTACTTCCTTCAGAATACTTTTTAACGATTCTTCATCAGCTATATTTGTGTACACTCCAACTCCCATGCTTCCATTTAAAGGTTTTATAATAACAGGATAACCAACCTCATTCGCATAGTTAATAATATCCTCATCGCTTTCTAATGCTTCTCCTGAAGGAACTGGTACATTATTTTTTCGCATGTATGATTTGGTTTTTTCCTTATTTTGACAAATTCGCACCGTTTTATTGACAACTTTATCTCCTCTTGAACGTAGAAAATAATGCACTTTTTCTCCATCACTTAAAGAGAAAAATTTTCCATGTGTGGTGCTGTTTAACCGGTGCAGTTTACATACACTTGTTTCATCTTTATACCATTTTAATTCTAAGCCTCTTCGCCAACCTTCTAAAGCTACTGCATAAGAGCATAGTTGAAAGCCTGTTATATCTTTCACGACTGTTTTTGTCAAATCTGGTAAAAGTTCTGCTTCTTGAGATTTCATTGTGACTCTCCTTCATTTTATATTCCATTATTACTTATCAATCGATATTCTCAAAATATGGATTTTAAATAGAAATTCTATCTCCATCTTATCATAAATTATATTGTATTCTTGTATCATTTCTTTGAATAGGTCAAAAAAATGATAAAAAAGCAGCAGTAATAAAACAGCCTCTACACTTTAAGGTAGAGGCTGTTTTATCATTTAATGCAGGAAACAGAAACGCTAATTATATAAATTTATTAATTACTTTTTTGTCTTTATTATATTTTTTGCTTTTCTCATAAAACTTGCAGCTTTCCAAGAAGTACTATTTAATAAATCGTTCATTTGTTTATCTTTTTTTATAATGCTTTCCCTTAACTCTATAATCTCATCATGACTACTTCTCAATTTTTCAATTGGATCTTCTACTTCTATTTTTAATTGTGTCTCTAAAATATATAAATAGTAATTACTCCTTAAGAAGGCTACTTCAGATATCAGAGCTTTCGTACTTGGCCCATCATTTACTTCAAATAAATATAATTTGCCGTTTTTATCTATTCCAATATCCAGCCCTAACGACATGATATGCGTTCCTCTTAGCTGCTCCATTTTAGCAGGTATTTCTTTACCGAGCTTTAATAAATTCTGGTATAGTTTCTTCCATTGATCACTAAAATTCGCTTTTAAAAATTCTTGTGGGTCACTAATTCCTCCACCTTGGTTTACATTGGAGATAACAGACTGCCCAATTCCAATTCGTACATAAATTTTGGCAATTGCCCACTTGCCTGTGCCATCCTTTTCTACATGCACCCTGCAATCAAAGGGGTCTCCTTGTGGCGTTCTTGAAGTAACGTACTTCTGGACGATATAATTTTTTCCCTTTAACGCTTCATCATAGAATGCTTCCAAATTATTTAAATCTACATCCCATTTATTTTTTTGGAAACCGATAAGAAATAAATTCTTATCCTTTTTTTCAATAATATAAATTCCTTTTCCCCGCAGCCCTTTTCCCGGCTTCAGTACTATTTTATTATACTCATCCAGGTAGCGATACATTTCCTTAAAAGTTTTCATTTTATGTGTTGGTATCATTAGATGGGAAAAGTAATTATCATTATTCAACGTATTTTGTAACATCTCTTTTGTTACAACGTTTCTTCTATTATCAGACAAAAATGTCTTATTTCTTAAAAAATCCATTATTTTTTTGTTTTCTTTTTTAAAACAATATGGAACAACATCAATAAAAGGTGGTATGTCTGTTTTTTTCTCTATCCATTCATTGTTTACCAATACTTTTCCATACACCTTCTGTTCTTCTATATTTATATCTTTTGGACGCATATAGATAAGTTCAATACCATATGATTTTGATATTAATGCAGTCATTTTTGCTAATTCTGTCGGCTTATTAAAATTAGCCATCATGCCTATTTCATGCATAAACGACCCCTTCTCTCTTTGTTAAGTAATCATTATAAATCCGGTTTTTTTAGGTTTATTAGAATATTTCAATTCTTGTTCCTCAATATGCTCGACAACAGATTTTTTAGACCCTTTTCTGACAAATTTTTCAAAAGAGTTTATTACTTCTTTTTTGTCACTGATAAGGTAAATTTCCACTGTATTTGCATCTATTCTTTTTACATAGCCGTAAAGATCATTTTGTAAAGCTTGTCTTTTAATATAATTCATATACCCTACTCGATTCAATTTCCCAGTTACAGTATACTTTTTAGCAGACATCCCATCCATTGGCGTTGAAATAACCTTTATTTCTTCAACAGCATATTTCTTTAATGGTTCTAATAAACTGAGGTAATCAAAATAAAAACAAGATTTATTTTTTCCGATTGTATCAGGAAAATAATAATCGATAATTGCTCCAGGAATATCTCTTGCTTTACCCACTAGCGGGAATAAATGAAAGCCAATTTCCGCTGTTCCATTTATTTCTAGCACTACTCCCTTCCGATTATCATGTGGATCAACGATAATATCGACTCCAGCATGAGGGAGTGAAGGAAGTGCTTTTAATGCATCCACAGCAATTTGCTTCACTTCTTCCGAAAGTTGGTTTGTTGCTTCAATTGGGTCTCCACCAGAAGATAAGTTACTTTTTTCTCGTAGAAAAACTTGCTCATCCTTTGCTGGGATACTTTCTAACGTATAACCAGATCTTTCAAGCATGTATTCTACCTCATAATCCACTTTTATTGGTTTAGGAGCTAAATAAGGATTGTGTTTTCTATCCATATTTTTCATTTCAATTAATTTTTCTACACTGTTTATCCCGTCACCAACGATATTAGCAGGGATTCTATTCGTAGCACCAATTACCTTGTCACCAACAACATAAATTCGATATTCATTACCATTATAGTGTTTTTCAACGATATACTCACGATAAGCATATTTTAATCTTAATTCTTTAAGAATATCAACTAACTCATTTGTATGGGATATATTTGTGTAGACACCCTTCCCCATACTCCCATTTAACGGCTTTATAATGACAGGGTATCCTATTTCATTCGCGTACTGGATAATAGCTTCATCCGTTTCTAACGTTTTTCCAATAGGTATAGGCACATTATTCTGTTCGAGAAAAGATTTTGTTGCTTCTTTATTCTGGCAAATTCTTACTGCTTTATTAGCAACTTTATCTCCTCTTGATCGAAAGAAATAATGCATTCTATCTCCGTTGCTTAAAGAAAAGAATTTCCCATGCGTACTACTATTCATTCTATCTAGTTTACAAAGGCTTGTTTCGTCTTTATACCATTTTAATTCCAATCCTCTTCTCCAGCCCTCTAAGGCTACTAAATAGGAGCACAACTTGAAACCAGTTATATCTTTAACAACTTTTTTACTCAGTGTAGGTAATAGTTCTACTTCGTGAGATTTCATCATTATTCTCCTCTTCTTCTGGTTGTTCTGACTAATAGTAAAAACGATTCCTCTTTATCATTTAGTCAGTTTTCTGATGTTGTTCTTTTATAGGGTGTTCAAAATCCTTCATAAAATATATCATTAATAATTTCGAAACTTTCATTATTTTTATTCCTGTCATGATTCAAATTACGAAAAGTTATTTTACCTTTTTTATTAATACGAGAAAATTTTCATCAACTCTTATTTGTTTTCAACAATTTACTACTTATTTTTTGTCAGTTGATTAGTATTATATAAATTAAAGTAAGTATTGGAAAGTAATATTTGAAATTTTACAATGTTGTAATCCAAATGAAATATATTTTCTTTGTTATCTAAATAGAAATTGTTTTATTTTTAATTATTTACACAATTTCTGAAGTTAATTTGATGTGACAGTTTATGAAGAATTCATACTAAAAAATATGTTATAATATGAATAATCATTTTAACGAATTTATGTTAGGAGAATTGATTATGGAAGAAAATCGATTTCTAAAAAGTTTAGACCACCCCATACCCCAAAAAGCAAATGATTATATGTTAAGTTCCTATAGCATTATATTAGAAGCTTGGAGAAGGGGATTGAAAATATCCTTTCGCATTGTAAAAGAAGGTACTGGAAATTTCGAAACAGATTATGTAATTTCTGATGGCAATAGAAAGCATCACTTCAGTGCTACACGGGGAGATTTAGTTTCTAAACAAACCAAAGATTTAACTAAAAACAAATTAGTTACGAAAGAAATTTTACAAAAGAAGAAAGTATCTACACCGGGTGGACGAGATTTTGACGCTGATGTTAGTGACTCTGATATAATAAAATACGCTTCCGAAATCGATTATCCCCTAGTAGTAAAGCCCTTAGCTGGAACCGGCGGCAGAGGAGTTATTGCTGGTATTCGAAATGAAGAGGAATTAATTGAAGCGTTAAATTATGTACGTGTTAAATTAAAATTTCCTCATATTATTTTAGAAAAGTATTTTACTGGAGAAGATTATCGTTTATATGTATTAGATGGCAAAGTCATTGGTGCATTAAAAAGAGTAAAAGCAAATGTTATTGGAGACGGTAAAAGTACAGTAAGGCAGCTAATTAATCAGAAGAACATTGAACGTGCCAAACTTCCATCACTAACAAACCGTAAAATAAAAATCGATGATGAACTTAAAAATATGCTTCGTAGAGAGGGCTATGATTTAAAATCTGTCATACCAAATGGAGAATTAGTTTATATTAAATCAAAAAATAACGTATCTGCTGGCGGAGACTCTATTGACGTTACTGATAAACTATCTGACAACATCAAACAAATCGCTGTAGATGCGGTAAATGCTTTCGATGATCTGCCTCAATGCGGTGTAGATTTGATGATTAATGAAGAAAGTGATACTGGCGTTGTTATTGAACTTAATACACGTGCACATATCACGCAGCATTTATTCCCAATGAAAGGACAAGCTAGAGATATACCATCTGATTTAATTGATTTCTATTTTCCTGAAACTATTAATTACAATCGGGAAGGTGCTCAAAAGTTCTTTTTAGATTTCAACTTCATTTTCGATGCTTGTATGAATGGAAATGCAACTGATATAAAACTACCCGTACTACCTACAGAAGCTTTAACTCTTACTCGCTACGTCATTAGCGGTTGTGATTATACGGAAGCTTTTGCAGATCGCGTTCAACGTTTGGCAGCATATAATGCACGTGTTAATGGTTATATTAAACCTTTAAATAACGGAGACATTTCTATTATTGTCGGCTCAAGTCAAAAAAGAATTAATGATTTTCATACTAGACTTGAGAAATACGTAAAAAGGGTTAGCAAGTCTGCAACAATTACAGAAAAGAAACGCTCTAGTCCTATTATGCATGGTTTTCATATTGAATCGACAAATGAAGAAACTGTCGATAATAACAAAGGTAACTCTAAAGAGAAATCTGTTCTCGATAAATATATGAAAGATTATGCTAAACTAAAGTCTGACTATCAAAATGCCGTCAACCGTTTAGCAAAATATGAGCGGGATGAACGTACTTTGGAACTTACCCAACGACAAAATAAACAGTTAAAGAAACGACTACAGCAAATGGAAGAAAGTAATTCTTGGAAAATGACGAAACCCATTCGAGCATTTACTGAGAAATTAAAAAAATAGCCTTATGAATTAAATAGAAGCCATAAGCAGTTTAGACTGTTTATGGCTTCTTTATTTGTTATTATTTTAATTTAAATTCCGGCATCCACTGTGTTAATCTTTCGTTTAATTCACTATATACTTCCAAACTATCAAACGTATCGTGCACTGTTTCTATATAAGGATTTTTAGCTATATAGTCACTTAATAAGTGCATTTGATAATTGTTTTCACGGCTGGCATCTACATAAGTTAAGTCCATTTCAGGCTGATCGATAGTGATTCTTCCTTTTTCATCTTTACTGATATTTAAAGATAACACACCGCCGATTTGTCTATACAGCCCTTTTTGGCCACTATAGAAGTTTCCTAATGAATGAATGACAAAAGATTTTTTACCTCTGGAATTCAAAATCCATTGTGCAGGTTGTAATACATGCGGATGATGTCCTAATATAATATCCGCTCCAGCATCTGATAAAGAAGTAGCAATATCTACTTGAGAAGCTGGCGGTACAAGCGCATATTCTCTTCCGAAGTGTGCTGCAACGATGACCACATCCGGATTCTTTTCTTGTTTTAAACGTTCAATATCACGCCTAACTTCCTTCGTAGAGCCACCCACAATACGATTTAAAAGATAAGGTTTATTTTTTGGAGGGTTCTTTCCTAAAGTTACTGCTGTATAGGACAGGATAGCTACTTTAATTCCATTCTTCTCAAAGATACGAAACTTTTTATGATCTTCTTTTGATTTATGTGAACCAACGTAAGGTAAGCCAATTTTTTCAAGGTTCTCCACAGATTTAATAACGCCTTCTTCCCCTAAGTCGAGGCTATGGTTATTCGCATTTGTTACAATATCTGTTCCAAATTCCTTTAAATTTTCCGCTAATTCTATCGGATTATTGAATTCCGGGAAAGAAATTAGTCCTAACTCTTCCCCAGCTACAATTGATTCTAAATTAACAACAGAAAGATCTCCGGATTGGAGTATTTTTTTTGCAGGTGCCATTTTGTCTTTAAAGTCATATTTCCCATCTTTTTTACTTATATCGTAAACTCTGGAGTGTAACAACACATCTCCAGTAGCTACTAATTTCATTTCTGACATTGCCATTCCTCCACCATTATTTATCAATTTATCTAATATAGGCTAGATAAATAAATTACTTTTTATCCTTCACCTTCGACCCAATCTTCCGCATAGACTCCGTCACCTTCCAGGAAGTACTATTCAAAATATGTTTCACATCTTTCTCCGCTCGATCCTTCTTCTTCCTGAGCTCTTGCAGATCTTTATCCATTCTGCGTAAAGCATGCTGTACGGATTTGATATTATTGGTATTGTATTTCTCAGAGATTTCAAATCCTACGGTGACAAAGCCATCATAATCCTCTGCTTTTATACGAGTTACTTCCGAGCCCTGCGGATAGCCTTTAATGACTTCTCTAAAGTCATCTACGACTTTTTTATCTGTTCCGGCTACAACGACTTCAATTTCATCAAAAACGACACTTTTGACATAGCCATGGAGATTGTTCGCAAGTGCTTGTCTCTTCAGCCATTTATGGAAATTGTATCGTTGCACATTTCCATTCACAATATATTTCTGAATATACAATTCCCCGATTGGTGCCGGTGCAACTTCCACTTCCAATGCTGCTCTGTTTTCCAGAGGTTCGAGGACATTGATTAAATCAAAAGATACTTTTGATTTAGTGGTATCCACTCTTCCTTTTGTTTCCGGAAAATAATAATCAATAATGGCTTTCGGTATATCTCTTGATTTTCCTTCAATCGGGAAAAGGGCGCCGCCGATTTGTGCAGTCGGGTTTAACTCAATCACCACTGCTTCTCCTCTTACATCACTGCGGTCATTAACAATAATATCAACACCGCCTTGCGGGAAATCATCGATTGCTTTTAATGCTTTAATCGCAATTTGCTTATATTCTTCCGGCATGGTATCAGTGACGTCTACGGGATCACCGCCGGAGGATACGTTGGTTTTTTCCCGTAAGTAAATAACTTCGCCTTTTTCAGGAACGCTCTCCAGGGTATAGCCTGCTTCCTGGATAAATTCAAGAATTTCTACATCCATATGAATCAGACAGCTGTTAAGACGTGCATTTTTTCTTCGTACCGCGTTTTTAATATCGATTAATTGTTCAATGGTATGTTCTCCGTCCCCCATAATGTTGGCAGGTACACGGTTGTAGGCAGCGATGACTTCATCTCCCACCACATAGACACGATATTCTTTTCCGCTGACGTACTGTTCCAGCACGACTTCTTCATACTCCAATTCACGCCGGACATAGTGGATTGCTTTCAGTAATTGTTCATGATTTTTAATATTGGTTACGACACCATTTCCCAGACTGGCATTGGTCGGTTTTAAAACCATCGGAAAACCGACTGATTCTGCGAATGCGATGATTTCTTCATTGGTTGCTTCTGCTTCAAAGCCTTTTCCTTTGGGTACAGGGACGCCTGCATTGCCAAGATAGATTTTGGTATCATCTTTTTCTGATCCAACTTCTACTGCCTCATTGGAAACCAAATCTCCTCTTGTCCGAAAGAAGTAATGTGTCTGCTTCTCTGAAGTTAACGAAAATAGACGGCCGGGCGGGTTCACTCCAAAAATAACCATATTTTCAAAGTGCTCGGAATCCTTTGTATACCATTTTAGTTTGAGGCCTCTCCGCCATCCTTCTAATGCAACGGAAAATGCATCGAGACGTGTTTTTCTCGCATTTCTTACCATCTCATTATTCAGATGTGGAAGACTTATCCCTAACTGATTATCTTTCATGTTCATATCCTCCTGTTATCGTCCAAGTTCAAAAAGTCCAATGAAATTCACCGTGTCTTTTTTATTGAACTTTTTGAACATCCTTTAATCCGCTAATCCTTATCCCTTAAACTTCTTGAAAACCGAGCCAACCGCACGAATCGGCGAGGTTGCCTTCCAAGAGAGGCTTTCATAATGCTTTCTCCGTCTTAATTCTGCTTTCTTCAGTGCAAGCTCTGTTTCTTCCAGTTCCCGTTGGTACCATTTCAATTCTTCTATCTGTGTTTTCAGGTCTGTTTTGATTTCGAAACCGACTTTAACCGGCTCGTCCACCTCTTCTTCTAATACTTCCATCACGGATGCCCGTTCTTCATCTTCCCAGATGCCGTGCTTGAAGTCTTCTACCATTTCCGGATCTGTGCCGGCAACCACGATTTCGATATCGCCAATTTCTTTAGTCATGATATATCCGTGCAGCTCCCGTTCAAATGCCTGTTTGCGAAGGCCGCGATGATAGCCGATGTCCAGGACATCACCGACAACAATGTATTTCTTCATATAGACTTTCTGCTGCGGGCATGGTGTGACGGTTGTCACTGTTGCATCCCGATTTTGGAGCGGGTCCAATACATCATGAAAGTCGAAGAAAGTGTTAATCTGCGTTACTTTATTTTCTTTTGTTTCCGGGAAGTAATAATCCATGATTGCTTTAGGAATATCCCGTGATTTCCCCTGGATTGGATATAATAATCCGCCCAGCTGTGCTGTAGGATTCAGTTCAATCACATAGGCCTGGTTATCCGCTTCGTTCACCATTAAGTCAACTGCTCCGTGTGTCAGTCCTTCCACAGAACGTATGGCTTGCAAGGCGGTTTCTTTCACTTCTGCAGACAGGTCGTCCAACACATCAATCGGATCGCCGCCAAGTGAGATATTGCCTTTGAAGTTTAAATAGACAAGCTCATTCTTTTCAGGAATCGACGTGAGTGTTCGCCCTTCTCTGGCAATAAAGTCTGTTAACTCATCGTTTACCGTAATCAGACAGCTCACCAGACGCGGATTTTTTTCCCGCTCTGCATTTTTCTGATCGATTAACTGTTCCAGCGTATGTACACCATCTCCGACAACGTTTGGCGGCTGACGATGCATTGCTCCGACAACTTCATCTCCTACAATATAAATGCGGTAATCTTTTCCGGCGATATGCTGCTCCACAATGAGATCCTCATCGGTTCCCAGCTCTTTGGTATAGTCCAGACATGCCTCCAATTCCGCTGGGCTGGTAATGTTCACAAAGACGCCGCGGCCAAAGCTGCCGTCTTTTGGCTTTAAGACAACCGGAAAACCGAGTTCTTCCGCGTATTTCTTGATGGCTTCTTTGCTTTCATCGCCAGTGAATATTTTCCCGTTTGGCACAGCTACCCCATTCTTCCGCAAATGTTCTAGGGAGTTTCCCTTATCTTTTCCGGTATAGACCGCTTCATTGGTTACTTTATCGCCTCTGGAACGGAAGAAATAATGCGTGCGGTTCGCTGAACTTAATGAAAATAATTGTCCTGGTCTGTCTGTATACCATGTAACCATTTCACTGAATTTTTCCGAATTTTCCACGTGCCATCTTAATTTCAGACCTCTGCGCCATCCTTCCAGTGCAATAACGTATGCATCTAATAAACTTCCGTGTACATCAGAAATGACTTCTGATGTCAAATGCGCTAGCCATTCGGCATTATTCTCACTCATGCCCTGATCCTCCTGATTTATCCATTTTAATTCATCATTTTCCTGCTATGCTTCTTTAAATATCTCAAATACCTTCCCCTGAAGCAAGTCTTTATCCAATTTTGCTTGCGCTTCGATAAATAAATTTCCTAAATACGTATCTATTTTATCATTAAATGCCTCATAGTTGCCTGGTTTCGGTGTAAATTCTCCAAAAATAAGTCCATCCTCGGACCTTAAAAAGTCGATTCGCATAAACGGACTGGGAATTTGACTGCTGATTCGCTCTGCCATGTCGATTTCTTCTTTGGAGACACCTTTCCCTTGAAATGCTTTATCGTCATATTTTCCGGTTTGAATGCGTTCCCCTTGTCCATCCCACCAGCAGTATGTCATCTCCGGGGTCCGGATGATTTCTAAGACAACGCCAACCTTGCCGTAAAAGCAATAAAATTTCACGTCACGTCCGGATACTTTTTTGTCGGTATCTTCCAAGATTAATTCTTCGATACGCCACGCATCCTGTGCGACTTTCTTTTCCAAAAGGTCCTTCTCCATCCGGTGCTTCAGCAGCGACCAGTTGGATAATGTCTCTCCTGTCTTTACACTTATTATATCACTAGAACCGTATACAATGTAAACGCCACGTCCTCCAGCTCCATCTGCCGGCTTGATGACGATATTTTCTTGTTCCGGCAGTGTATCGATCGTATATATCTCTTCTGGACTATGCGGTGTACGCATTCCTTGTTTTTGCATAAACCGGTAAGCTACTTGCTTATCATCCAGCGTATATTCCGGCAAGGTGCCAGCCAATTGGTACTGTCGAACCCGCATATTCATACAGGCACGATAGGAGGCAACATCCGAAAGGGACACTGGCTCTTCCGTCAACCCTGCCCGTACCATGAATTCCGAGGCATGTTCTCTTGCCCCTTCTAATACTTTCGTGAAAACACGCTGTTTAAAGGCTGTTTCTTCTTGTTGAAACTGGCGTGCCGTTGCTTCCAGGATATACCGGAAATGACGGTCTTCTAGCTTTTTCTGTTCGATGCGTTTATCTAATTCAGAAATGATTTGTCCGGTATCTTTCTTTTCTTTGATATATCGCCACAGTGTATCATAATCCAATTGCTCCTGTTCTTGCTGCGCTTCCAATAACTGTTCCTTCAGCAAAAGCTCTTCTGATTGCTTGTTCAGGAGCTGTTCTTCTAAATACGCAATATAATTGTCTTTTTCTTTCCCGGAAGGAAGGAGCTTGCGGACAGAAGCTGTTTTTTGATACGTATTGCTCTTCATGATTTTTTTGATTTGTTTATCTGTCTTGGCGATACTTGCTTTGGTATGATCCAGTTGTGCTTCTTTTTCGATAAGCTGATCAATCAATGCTTCATATGATTTATCCTCTGCCATCTTCTTGTTCTCCTTCCTCCTGTTTCTTTTCGGGAACAGTGCCGGATTTACTGTGAATCACAAAATTATCCTGCAGCATATTGATAAATGCCTGTTTTTCATTCGTCCAATTGAAAGCTGCCACAGGATAATAACGCAGACTATGGCTTTGTTCTTCAATCAGTTGTTCTCTGATTTCCGTACTTGCCGGATACCATGTTGCAGGATGCCCCAGATAACGGTGCAGCCGCATGGCAGCGCGGCGCATGCTGTATGCTGTATTGTTTTTCGCCGGCACTTGATCGATAATGACTTTGGCTGCAGGGCTCTGCAGTTCCGGCAGATAGCGCTGTTTATCCTGAAAAATCAGCGGGTTTTTAATGATGGTCAGCTGTGCTGCTGCTTTTTCGCCGTATACAAGCATGCTTACTTGTTCTCCATCGAGATGCTCTCTGACTTTCGCATGAATAAACTTGGTTTGTTTCAAATCATATATTCCGCATTGAATCAGGCCGATGGTAAGACCTATTTCCTTCAGGATATTGATTTCCTTCCATATCTCCTTGTCATAGCGTCGAAAATCAGCGATATAGACCACATCGACCTGATGCAGGGCTCCTTTTTCCAGCATCGGCTTGGGTACCGGAAAAGGGCGCGTCTGTTGCTGATAAGGAAAATAGAGACTATCTGCCTGCTGGTGCATCCGGTTATGTGCTTCCGCATATTCCTTGCGCGCTCCCATTAAAAAGCCATTATATCCAAAGGAAGAGCTGCCCGTTAACGAACCGGAAGACTGCATCGGGAAAGAAAGCGGTCCGGTTGGCACGTCTTGTACCTTCTCCGCTCCAAAGGTGAGCGCCAGCCGTTTTTTAAATTCACTGTCTGCGGCAAAGCGCACCTGATCCCAGTAGCCGACCTTTTCTAAAACAGGACGTCTGCGGAACATAATTGATGACATATTGGAAAAAATATATTTTCCCGGCATGCCTCTGCGGTATAGATATAAATCCTCTGTCAGTCTGGCATGCTCCGATGTATTGGCGATAACATCCGGATTGTTCAGCAGATGGCGTGCCTGCATTTCTATTTTTCGCGGGTGCGACCAGTCGTCTGCATCGTTAATGGTCACCAACGCTCCCGTAGCTTGATTCAGGGCAATATTTCTGGCCGCATACGGACCGGAATTGGTTTCTGTCTGCAGGAGTTGAATCCGCTCGTCCTGCTGCATCCATGCTTTGACTACCGCAGCGGTCTCGTCCGGACTGCAGTCGTCCACCACGATGATTTCCAGATTGGTCCAGGTCTGCTTTGTCAGCGACCGTAATGCAACAGAAATGCCCGATTCCGAATGGTATGCCGGGATGATAACCGTTATTTTCGGCTGTTCATCCAGCTCCTCTTTTATCTGAATCGGGTTGGTGTCCAATTGATCATAGAGATAGCCGCCTGCGATTTTCTGATTGATAAAAAGCGGCTCCAGCTGATAGGCACGGAGGACTTCATTGATCCAAAAGATGCGGTCATCCGGATTGGAGCACAGGTTAGCCAGTGCCAGTAATAAGTCCGGATGCTTATCCTGTTGAAGGGCATCTTTGATCAGCTGCATACCTTTAGAAGATTGTCCCATTATTTTATACGTTTCGGCGAGGAGGATGATAATACGACGGCGTATATCCGTATTTTGTTCTTCTTCCAACGCTATTTCTAAATAGACATGCGCTTGTGCAGCTCTATTTGGTGTCAGTTTATTGGCGAACCAAAAACCGAGTTCCCATGCTACTGCTTTGACCAAATATTTATTGTCGGAATGGTATAGCCTATCCTGCAAATCACGCAGAGCGCGTTCTTCAAAACCAAGGTCATACAAGTAATTCTTGATCGCCTTCAGCTGGTTGCTTGCGTCCTTTTGTTTATAAGCTTTACTGTATAGTTTTTTGATATTTCTCCGCCCCAGCGCATAAGAAGGAATAGCTTTTGCCAGGGAAACACTGCCTTTTTTCCAGCCTTTTGCTGTTCGTTTCAAGGTGTCTGCATACAAAAAGGCAGACTTATAGTGTCTATAAGTCTCCTTCAACGCTTCCTCTTCTTTTCTTTTTATCGCTAACTCCCCCTCTACGTGCTGGAGACGTGTGCGGAGTTCTGTTTTATTGATTGGTTGTTTCATCGTCAAGACAACTCTTTCCCCATAAACGGTTGGTATATGCCTGTTGGATATCCGTTACTGAAATAATCTGCCCGATTTCCTGTTGGATCTGTTCATTCGCCGGAAACCACACGCCCGGCTGTCCGAAATAGTTTTCCATATGCCCAGCAGCGTTGTTCAAGCTCTCTTCGTTGTCAGGTGACGCTGTCAGCACAACCTGCAGTTCATCCGTTGTCAGATGAGGCAGGTACTTCTGTTGATACTGGTAAATGGCCGGATTGATGCACACCACTTTTCGGGCAGCAATCTTTTCTCCATAAACAAGCATCTGCAGACGGTCGCCATCGATGTGCTCGCGGACCGCATCTGCTATTTTTTTCGGAAGGGTGAAATCATAAGCATTGATTTGCACCAGCCCGATTCGATGCGCCTCGGAATGGAAGCAGGTATGAAAGACGTGCCAATCCGCTTCATTCAAGGCTCGGAAATCCCCGGCAATCACAAGGTCAAACTTCCGGACACCCTCTGTCTTTTCTTCCTTAGCCGGCCACATCGGTTCCGGAACCGGGAATGGGCGGACGGTCATCGGATAAGCATAGCGAAGATGCGCTGCCTGCTGATGATGGTATTCCAATGATTCCACATACTCTTTACGTACTCCCATAAAGAAACCATTATAGCCAAATGCGGAGCTTCCTGTTAACGATGTAACGGCTTGGCGCGGCAGGGATAACGGCCCCGTTGCCACATCTGCGTAAGCCCGTATGCCAAACGCTTTTAACAAACGGCGTTTAAATTCGCCATCTGCTGCAAAACGGACGCTGTCCCAAAAACCGAGTTTCTCCATGACTGGCTGCCTGCGAAACATAATCGATGACATATTCGGGAAAATATATTTTCCAGGCGTCCCCCGACGGTAAAGTTTCATCTCTTCTGTGATCCGTGCATGTTCCGACGTATTGGCAATTACGTCTTTATTGGCTATCAGATGCTTGGCCTGTACCTCTAATTTAGAAGCATGTGACCAGTCATCGGAATCGTTCACTGTTACAAATTCGCCCGATGCTGCTTCCAGGGCAATGTTTCTGGCAATATAAGGACCGCTGTTTTGCGGTGTCTGTAATACCTTGATTCGGCTGTCTTTTTCGGCATATTCCTGTACAATCTCTAAGGTATTATCCGGGCTATGATCATCGACAATCAACAGTTCGATGTTCTGCCATGTCTGATGAAGCATTGATTCAATGGCTACCCGGATGCCATCCCCGGCATTATAGGCAGGGATAATCACAGAGATAAGCGGACCATCCGTGGTATCATCTTGTGTTTTCAGGGTATGAAGCCCGTCATACTGGCCGGTTGCATCTGTGGCAATGTTATCCAAGTTGTATAGAGAGAAAGCTTTATTCATATAAACAAATCGATCCGTGATAGCTGTTTCCAAGTTCGCTAAAGCGAGATAAATATCGGCATGCTCTCCTGTTTGTAGCGCGTCTGTTAGCACTTGGCTTGCTTCCTCTCGCCTGCCGATTGCATCGAGCAGTTCTGCTTTGATAATGGCAATGCGCCGTTGCTGGTCAGGCTGAAGTTCGCCCATTTCTGCCAGCGGCATATACTCCAGCGCAATTGCAGCGTCTTTTTCATGATATTGATTGGCATGCCAAAGTACCTTTTCCCAGGCTGCTGTTCTTTTTAAGGACGGGTCATTGGCCTCCTCGATATAGATCTCCAAATCTTCCAGCCCTTTATCGATAAAGCCCAAATCATATAAATGGTACTTTATTTGCTTCAGATGCTGTCTCTCTGCTTCTTTTTTTCCGAGCAGAACCCGTTTAATTGTATCTTTTTGCCGGGTGCTTAAGAGGTTTAAGAGCTTCTTCCGCTGCTTCTCTCCTAAAACCGAGTAGATAAACCAGTCTACTGGTTCTGCTACTATTTTTTTGATAACTCCTGCCATGATGACACCACCATTTTTTCTCTGATCCTTTATTCAACAAGCTTTAAATACTATTATATAAATGAATATTAAAAGCTACCGCTCCAGAAAAACACTACGCTTTCCGTGGGCTTGTCCTCAGCCTCCTCGATAAAGGAGACTTAGCGATTGGCAAGCCGGCAGGCGCAGACAGAGCTAAAGTCGCTCTTATGCCCCGCGGGTAAAAAAGAAGTTCGCTTTTTTCTGCAGGGTCTTCACACTACGCATTCCCACAGGAGTCTCCGTGTTTTTCTTCCGCTAATTAGTTGTTATAACCATATTTATTTACTTAACTCAATCATTGATTTTAGTATTGACTCTAAATTATAACATGTTTTAATTGAAGACTTTATTTTTGTTCTACACTCTGTACATTATTTGTTCCGGCTGGTTTGTTGGCATTTACTGTCCTTGTATTCTTCTTTACTGGCTTTTTCTGAACGCCCATTGCTTCGCGGTATTTAGCGACTGCTTCTTCTGCTGAGCCGTCGAATTTGACCTGTCCTTGTTCCATCCAGATGCCTCTGGTACATACTTTTTCTACGAATCCCATGCTATGGGAAACAATGATGACCGCTTTGGCGTGATCCATCATTTCCTGGATACGTACGCTGGCTTTTTCCTGGAAGGCGAGGTCTCCTGTAGACAAGGCCTCGTCCACAATAAATACATCCGGTTTTAAAATAGCCGCGATACTAAAGCCAAGCCGCGATTTCATTCCGGAAGAGTAATGCTTCACCGGTTTATCAATGGCTTTTCTTATCCCGGAGAATTCAATAATCTCATCGTATTTTTCATCCACGCGCTCTCGGGGAATTCCCAACAGCATCGCATTTAAATAAATATTATCGGTGCCCGTCAGTTGGGCGTTAAAGCCCGTTCCATAACCAAGCAGAGAGGAAGTCTGCCCGTTTACAGTCAGGTTTCCTTCATCAGGCTTCAATATATTGGTAATCGTTTTACAAAGCGTGCTTTTCCCGGCGCCGTTATGTCCGATAATCCCGACAACTTCGCCTTCTTTGATATCAAAATTGACATGTCTTAACGCCCAGTATTTTTCTTTTTTATTTTGAAGCTTGAAAAATACGCCGACGTCCTCCGCTTTGAGAATCGATTTATCACTGACATTGGTTTCTGTCTTGGTAACATTCAAACTGCGCTTTTGCCTGTTTTGACGTGCAACTGGCGGAACGGTCGCTTTATAATGTTCAACGACTGTTTTGGGGTCCCCAATTTCCTTGACGTAACCATTATCCAGCCAGATTAACCGGTCACAGTTTTTTTGCGCGTAACGCAAACTATGGGTGACAATGACTACCATTTTGGCGTTGGCAACCAGCTGCTTCAACTTCTCCGCTGCTTTCTGTCCAAATTTCACGTCTCCTGTATTTAATGCCTCATCCAAAATAAGAATTTCCGGCTGCAAATGCGACGCGACACTGAAACCAAGCCGTGCCTTCATCCCGCTGGAATAATATTTCATCGGCTGATCAAAAAACTGCCCGATTTCGGAGAAGGCATGAATATCTTCAATATAATCATTGATCAACTGCTTCTTAATACCAAGCATCATGCCATTTAAATAGACATTTTCTCTTCCAGTCAGTTCTTTGTTAAAGCCCATGCCAAAGGAGAAGAGCGCCGTGACATTCCCATCGACGTGCATCGTTCCTGCGTCCTTTTCTAGAATACCGGTAATAATCTTGCTCAATGTCGTTTTGCCGGCACCGTTTGAACCGATAATTCCTAAAATCTCCCCTTGGTAGCCGGTAAAGGTAATATCTTTTAACGGCCATACCTTTTCTTTTTTCTTTTGATTTTTTTTCCTTTTAAAAACGTTGGTCAGGGTAGATTTTAAATCATCTGCATGTCGGTTATCATGAAAGGATACAGCGATATTTTTCGACTTCACTACTTCTTCTTTGGACTGTTTATCGGACTGTTTATCGATTTTTTCATTATCATGATTTGACATAATAAAACCTCTTTTATAACACAATAGCTTCTCATTTTGGTACAAAAACCTGCTCCTGCATGCTGTAAAACCCTCTCCCCTTATAAAGAGAGAGGGAAATACACAGCGTGCTACGGGCATGATGAACTATAGTGCTTTAATAATCTTGTGTTCGTTCTTACTGTAATAATAAATCATGTAGACACAGATTGCTAAGCTGGCAACGAAAATGATGCCCAGCCCCAGAAAATCTGGTGCCCGATGATACATTAAAATATCACGGTAGGATGTTACCATAACCGCTATCGGGTTAATATCGACAAAGAAACTATATTCCGGCGGCAAGCGTCCGCCTTCCCAAATAATTGGGGATGCGTAGAAAAAGAGTCTTGTCACGTAACTGAGTAAGTTGTCGATGTCCCGAACAAATATGGTGGCATAGCCTAAGACAAGTCCCAGCATTAAGTGGAATGTCAGCTGTATCAGGATAAGGACTGGTAAATAAATTACATGCCAATCCGGAAACACACCATATCCTATCAGAAACCCTGCAATGACAATTAATCCAAATCCAAAGTTAAATAATTGCGTCAGTGTAAAGGATATTGGAAATATTGATTTTGGCAAATATACTTGGTTTATAATCGAACTGTATCTTAAAATCGATTTAGAAGCTGAGTTCATGCTGGTGGATACCCATCTCCAGACCACTAAACCGACGACCAGGAATAAACCAAAATTTTCTCCGCCGCGATCTAAGATAATGACGACTAAAAAGTAAAATACGAGTACGTTTAATAACGGATCGAGCAGCCACCAGAAGTAGCCGAGATAGCTGTTTCGGTGTTCTGCTTTGAGTCCGGACTTTACGAGGTAGAATAGTAAATCTTTTCTACGTAAAATCTCTTGTATATAGTTTTTCATTGTAATTTGACACCGCCTAATTGTTTCAATGCTTTCCAGTGTGGACATGTTGTGGTTGTCCTAACGGGAAAGGGCTTTTTTCATCGTTTCTTTGTCAGGTTCCTTATTAGAAGGTTTCCTGAGCATGGTTGCTATTATACACTAAAATAATGTTGTTGATTAAAATGGTATAAGTGGCATTACATTGTTTCGTTTATACTGTTTGTGTGATTGTGTTAAAAGTTATTTAGCTTTCTGGCAACCGCTACGGAAAAACACTACGCTTTCCGTGGGCTTGTCCTCAGCCTCCTCGAAAAAAGAAGTTCACTTTTTTCTGCGGGGTCTTCACACTACGCTTTCCCACAGGAGTCTCCGTGTTTTTCCTCCGCTACTTACAGCATTTAACTTTTTTATTGCAAAACAAAATTATAATTTAATAATCAGTTCTCATCAACAAAATTAATGGTTGGCAAATTTATTTAAATTCAATAATCGCTACAGCTCCAAAATTCCGCCCGCAGATATTACCTACCACCTACACTCCATTTTAGTACCCTGACAACATTGCTGTAACTACTTATATTAACCAAAACTATTTGCTAAAGGTTTCGTTGTTGTTTACTTATTATAAATGTTATTTCTTCTCTACTTCTTCGCATTCCATTTTAGTAAGTCCTTTAGGGAACGGGTTACGTAATGGGTGAAGTAGTATAGGGTTTGGGGAAGGGGTTGTTGTTCTACTTCCCGGAATACGTACCAGTTTCGTTTTGCTGCTTGCCATTTGTTGCTGGAAATGGAGTTGCCTACTAGTCGATATCTGGCCAGTACTTCTGGAAGGCCGTATGCAAAGTAGCCGGCTTTTGTAATTTCCAGCCAGAAGGCATAGTCTTGTCTGGTACGGATATTTACCATGCGCCGTTCGCCAATTCTTTCACGGTCCAGCATTACCGTCAAGCACCCTATAACGCAGCGCTTCATGAGGTCTTCATACATCACGGTTGCTGGTGCTGTGCTGATTGCACCGGTATCTGTGCCGTCTTCATTCATGCGCACATATTGTGTGAAGGAAAAGGCGGCTCCGTTATCCTGCATAAAGGCGAGCTGTTTCTCCAATTTTTCGGGCAGCCATAAATCATCGCTGTCCAAAAAGGCAAAATAGCGTCCTTTTGCCTGATCCATTGCTGTATTGCGCGAGATGGCCGAACCTTGATTTTCTGTTAATACGGTTAAATGAATGCGATTATCTTCTTCGGCATAGCTTTTCACTATTTCTGCCGTCCGGTCTGTCGAGCAATCATCAACAATGTTCATTTCCCAATCCGTAAAAGTTTGTGCCTGCACCGATTCAATCGTTTCGGCAATAAATCTTTCGGAATTATAGGTTGGCGTAATGACAGAGATGATTGGTTTTTTGTCTCTCAAACTGTTCACCCACTTTATCTCGTCCTATTTATTCAATAAACGCTGATAGATATTTATCAGTTTCTTTTCTTCTGTGCCCCAGTTCAGTTGTTCCTGAACGGCTTTTTTACCGTTTTCGCCCATTCTCTTTGCGGCCTCTGGATGATTTCTTATATCGTCCAGTGCATGTTTAATCTCCTGGTCATTATGCGGGTCAACCGTGATGCCGCATTGATACTGGTCGATAAAATTCTTCCAGACCGGGAAATTGGAGCAGATAATTGGAATACCGGCATTCATATACTCAAAGAACTTGGTTAATTCTTTCTTCATATAATGCTCCGTTTCCGGAAAAATCGCAACCCCTGCCAGCCAATTATGGTTCAGGTAAGCTTGTTCAATTTCTTCTTTAGGAATGTATTGGTCCACCCCTTTAATATGAATCCGGTCTGACTGATCCCCGGCAATGCGGTAAATTTCGTCTGCAAACTCCGTGGAGCATTTCCCAATATAATGCATAGCGATGTTATCATCTATTAACGGCAGTTTGGCATGCAAAAACGCACCGCGCACATCAGTTACATTCCCTGTATAAATGACTTTATCTTCGGTTTCCCCTTTACGTTGGTGCTCTAAAAAGGCCGTGTTTACCATCGGATAATTTAAAACGCAGTCACCGTTTGGATAGATATCCTTATAATACTTTTCTGCAAGGACCAATTCCATCTTTTTAGTAAAAAACTGTTCCATTTTCTTATATACTTTCGCAACAAGTTTACGGACCGGTTTTGGTAAATACTCTTTTTGCAACATGCTTGTGATGTAGTCTTCATGAATATCATAAATCACATGATTCCGGTTCTTTTTGAGCAGCCATGCAACTGGCAGCAGTTCCGGATCATGAAAATGATAGACATCGGCATTTAATTTCTTCGCCTGTTTATAAAGCATCCAGGCGCCTTTGGTCATCCGGTCCCATCTGCTTGTATAATCTTTGATGGGAATATGCTTGATGCCGCTCTCTTTGTCGACACCTGCTTCTGTTTCTTTGGCAATTAAGTATACATCGAATCCAGCTTTTTTTAATGATTTACATTCCTTATGATAAATTCTCGGATCATGAGGGTGATGTACTGTCGTTAAATGAACAACACGTTTTCCTTCATTCATTGCAGCTGTCCTCTCTATTTTGTTATTCCTTGTTATTGATCAATCGTTTGATTAAAGAGCATTTCATATTCTTTAACAATCTTCTCTGCACGAAAGGATGCTGCTCTTTCCCATCCCTTTTCCGTGACTTGGGTTCTTTTTTCATTATCCCAGTTTAAAACATCTTCCATTTGTACAGCAAGTGCCTCTGCATCTCCTACTGGTGTCATTACACCGTATCTGCCATTGTCCAGAACTTCGGCTGCGCCAGGCCTGGCATCGGTGGAGATAATCGGAACTCTGGTCGCAAGTGCCTCTGTCAGCACATGCCCGAACCCTTCTCTTTTGGAGGATAATACAAAAATATCCGCGTTATGAAAGTAAACATATGGATTTTCCTGAAAGCCTGCAAAATATACAGCGTGCTCCAGATTCTCTGCTTTGACTTGGTTTTTCAGCTTCTCTTCCAGTTCTCCTTCACCGAGAATGATGAGCTTAGCTGCGATGTTTTCACGTAATATTGCAAAAGCACGAATCAACGTCGCCTGATCTTTATCATCTACCAGACGTCCTGCTGTAATAATTACTTTTTCATTCGGGTTATCAAATTTAGATTGATGTTCCTCGGCAATTTCACCTTGCTTCATCAAGGATTCTATATTTTCCATATCGACCGGGTTATAAATAACCTCTACTTTTTTCGGATTTACTTTGTAGTTTTGAATGATATTCTGCCGCACCCCTTCTGAAAGGGCAACGACTTTTTTCGAAAATCGGTAGGCCAATCCATATAATTTCAGGTTCGCATTAAATGTTCCTTCTGTTCCTAATAACGCTGCTTCCCGGACAATATTTTTTGCTTTGTGACCGGACAGCAGTCTTGCTGCAATCGCAATGAGGTTATAGTTAGGGATGGTACTGAAGACGATATCGGGCTTTTCCTTTTTGATTATTTTAGAAAAAGGGATAATTCCCGAACGCAATCTTCTGGTCGGCAGTTTGATAAAAGTAATTTCTTCTTTTAAGTATTTTTCATAATCCCCTTCATAATTCAAGGTGATCAATGTCGGTTCAAACTCGTCTAAATCCATGTTATTTAACAGATTCAGCATCGTTCGCGCCGCACCGCCAGACCCCAACTGATATATAAAGAAAAATATTTTTTTCTTTTCCCCCATGTTTTTCATTCCTCTTCAAAGTAATTTGTCGATATTTTACCCAGAAGCATTATAACATAGGGGTACCGATAAATAAATTTTCGACAGTGAATATTTTGTAAAAAAAGGCTTGATAGCAGTTGATAAGCCATAAAAAATGAAACAAAGGGATGACAGGCTTTGTTTCATTTTTTATTTTAGATGAATAACATGCATAAAATACACCTTATAAGGGTATAGTTATATAGAACCCTTATTAAAAACGCATGCTTGCTCGCAAGAATAATATTTCTTGACTCAACGTATTGAATACTATTATAATAAGGGTGTAAAAAATTATTGTGCGATTTTCGCTTCAAGGGCGAATAAAAAAAGTTGGGGTGGTTCCCAGCTTTTTTTTTGAAAAAACGCCCTCTATAATATAGAGGACGGAAAAATTTTTTTATTTACGACAAGTACAACTTAAGGAGAACAGCTATATCTTTTATAAGGGTGGTTAATCCTTTGATAACAACCGTTCCTTTTTGTTGTCTTTCTCGCTTTCTTTTTACTGTGCGACTTTCTTTTTGCCCCAAGGGAGTCACCTCCTTTCAGTTGGCTAGTGCCAACTTGGGGAAGTTTTTGGTTGCATAAGATACGTGCTTGCCCGCCTTATGCTCTTAATAAGTCTACCACAAAATATAAATTCCCACTATTCAAAAAAACACATTCTTCCTTCTTATTTTAAATTTCTGAATATAGTTTTGGATACTTCTTTTTTAACTATATATTTTGCAGGTACAAAAAAGAATGCAAACTATTATCCAGCCTGCATTCTCTCCTTCCTATTCTTCTTTCTTTATTTTCGTTTTCATATACGCCATCACACTATCTTTCAAATCAGCTCTATCCAGCGCAAAATCAATGGTTGCTTGTATAAAACCAAACTTGTTCCCCACATCATACCGTCTGCCCTCAAAATTGTAAGCAACAACTTCCTGCTTCCGGTTCAGCTCTTTTAGCGCATCTGTCAGCTGAATTTCATTATCCTTTCCAGGCGGGAGCGTTTGTAAGATAGAGAAGATTTCCGGCGTTAAAATATATCTTCCCATAATCGCCAAGTTTGACGGCGCTTCTCCTGCTGCCGGTTTTTCTACAAAATCATGAACAAAGCGTGTTCTCTCTGATGTCTCTTCTTTATTTTCCGGGTCAATGACACCGTATTTCGAGATATTTTCCCAAGGAACAGAATGAGCTCCAATCACAGCTGTATGATATTCTTCGTAAACATCAATCAGCTGCTTCAGGCATGGCTTTTCCGATACAACAATATCATCCCCAAGCAAGACAGCGAAGGGTTCATTGCCGATAAATGCACTGGCACAGCCAATAGCATGCCCAAGTCCAAGCGGCTCTTTTTGACGGATATAGTGAATGTTCGCCAGCCCGGAGATACTTCTGACTTCTTCCAATGTCTCCAGGTCCTGTTTCTGCTCCAGTTTTTCTTCTAATTCATAGGATTTATCAAAATGATCTTCAATCGCACGTTTGCCTCTTCCGGAAATAATAATGACGTCCTCTATTCCAGAGGCTGCTGCTTCCTCTACAATATATTGAATCGTCGGTTTATCGACAATGGGAAGCATTTCCTTTGGCTGGGCTTTCGTTGCCGGTAAAAATCTCGTGCCCAGACCCGCAGCTGGAATAATGGCTTTTTTTACTGTCATCCCGTTCACCTCCAGTGTGTTTTTGTTGATCCTTCATTAGGTTTATCTACCATTTACTATACATCTAAAATGAATAATTGTATAATATGGATGGAGTAAGATTTTTTTATGATATATCCTATGTAAGGTATGAACGATGATGTAACCAGCAATATGTTGCATGAATTTATATAAAAAGGCAGGCTAGACAAATGAATCTATTTCAGCAAATTCAAGATAGACAAGCCAAGGTTTCTGTTATTGGTCTCGGTTATGTAGGACTGCCCCTCGCAGTAGAATTAGCAAAAAAATATGATGTGGTCGGTTTTGACCTAAACGAAGCAAAAGTAGCACAATATCGAAAAGGAATCGATGTCACCGATGAAGTCGGCGACGAAGCATTAAAAGATACAAGTTTAACATTCACAAGCGCACCCAGCGATATCAGTGATTGTACTTTTCATATCGTTGCTGTGCCGACACCGATTAACTCGGATAAAACACCGAATTTACAACCGGTTATTTCAGCCAGCGAAACAGTAGGACAGCATCTTTCCAAAGGTTCTATTGTTGTCTATGAGTCAACTGTATACCCAGGAACAACGGAAGAAGTCTGCATTCCTATTTTAGAGGATAACTCGCAACTCGAATTCGGTAAAGACTTTAAAGTCGGTTATTCGCCGGAACGAATTAATCCTGGCGATAAGGTAAATACCCTTGTAACGATTCAAAAAATCGTGTCTGGATCAGACAACGAAGCATTACAAGAAATTTCCGCTTTATATGGTTCTATTATTCAAGCTGGTATCTTTGAAGCGAAATCGATTAAAGTGGCGGAAGCAGCCAAGGTCATTGAGAATTCGCAGCGGGATATTAACATTGCTTTTATGAATGAACTTTCCATAGTCTTCAATAAGATGGAGATCGATACCAATGATGTACTGGAAGCAGCTGGTACGAAATGGAACTTCTTGAAGTTCACGCCAGGTCTTGTCGGCGGACATTGTATCGGAGTGGATCCGTACTATTTCACCTATCGGGCAGAGCAGCTCGGTTATCATTCACAAATTATTTTAGCCGGCAGAAAAATCAATGATGACATGGGCAGATATATTGCCAGCAGCATCATCAAGAAAATGATTAAATCCAAACTGCAGGTTGACGGCGCACGTGTTGCCATTCTTGGACTGACTTTCAAAGAAAATGTTGCGGATGTGCGTAATACCAAGGTCAATGACATTGTGGATGAGTTAACCGAATATGGTGTGAATGTGCTTGTACATGATCCCAAAGCAGAGCCGGAAGAAGTCAAAGAAGTGTTCGGATTTGATTTGGTTTCAGACGAGGAATTAACCGATTTGGATGCAGTTGTTTTAGCGGTACCGCACCGCGAATACAGCGAATATGATCCAAGCGACTATCTGCCAATGTACCGAACGGAAGATAAAGTATTTGTCGATATTAAGGGTGCTTACGGCAGAGAAGCTTTAGAAGCAGAAGGGTTCCAATACTGGAGCTTATAAAAGATATATAGCGCTAATTCCATTCAAAAAGCAGTGACAAATGCTCAGTCACTGCTTTTTCTTGATTTCTTTCTTTTTTTAAAAGGTTTAAACAAAAATGCCTTGATTCTTCTCAGCAGCGTAACAACCGGTCTTCTTCCACCCATCACTAGGCCGGCCAGTTCGGCAAAAATATGTAATAAAATAATCATCACAGCGGTAAAGATAAGGGAAATGGCTAAATCCGCCTCGGAAAAAAGGATTCCGATCACCCCAAATAATCCGCTGAACAGATAAATAATCACTACGGTTTTCCGGTGACTGTAGCCGGCATCGATTAATTGATAATGAATATGACGTCGGTCTGCTGTCATGATGCCTTCTTTGTTATACATGCGGCGAATCATCGCCACCAGTGTATCAAAGATGGGAACGGCCAGGATTACAATCGGAATAATGAAACTGAAGAAGGTAATGTTTTTAAATAAACCTAAAATAGAAATAATCGCAACGATATACCCCAACAGATTCGATCCCGTGTCCCCCATATATATCTTAGCAGGATAAAAATTATGGTATAAAAATCCGATATTTGCGCCAATAAAGGTAATACATAAATAAGCGACAAGTACCTGTGTATCCACAAGCGCCATGGCGAAAATACTGATCATGGCAATGGTTGTCACGCCGGTAGCCAGTCCGTCCAGGCCATCAATTAAATTAATGGCGTTGGTAATTCCAATAATCCAGAAGAAGGTAAGGACCGGGCCCAAAAAGCCGAGCTCCACAACACCTAAGAGCGGGATCGTAATCCGCTCAATAATCAAACCTGCATAAATAAGCAGACCTGCAGCAACCACCTGTCCGGATAATTTAACCAACGGACGTATCGTATATTTATCATCTAATGCGCCGGTAATCAAGATGATAAGCGAACCAACCAAAATTTCATCAATAAAAACATGCCTTGGCTGCAAATAAAGCATCCCAAATAAAGCACCGATAAAAATGGCTAATCCTCCCAATCTCGGTGTGACGCTTTGGTGTATTTTCCGGTGATTTGGCTTATCCATTGCTCCTATTTTCACTGCCAGTTTTTTTACTGGAAACGTAGCCAGCAAAGCTGTGACAGCAGATATGAAGAAGGCTATTGTTAAATCTATATAGTTAAGCATCGTATTCTCCTAAATCTTACATTCGTATACTCCTGAATCGCTCAGCAGCAATCATAAAATAATCTTCATACAAGTTTCCTTCGTATTTTCATGTTTTCGACATTTTTTCCTGTCGACTCCTTTAAATTATATAGGACTCTTCCTAGATTGCGCAATGATTTATCCAATTATTCTTCGGGAAACTTTCATGGCAGGGTTTTTGCTTGAATCGAAATAGACAAATATGGCTTTTATTACAGGTGAGGGTATGATACATTCAATAGTACATCAAAACTTCTCACCAGGAGGTGCCTGGATTGTTTTTATATCTCTATGTACTGGCGGCTGTTATTGCTGTTTTAGGGATTATTGCTACGTTCCGTTCCACATTGGATAACATGCTGGCAGACCCGGATCAATTTTCCGTCTATTTAAATCGTTTTTTTATCAAGGTATCTATGGTTGAAATGTTACCTATCGCCATGGTTATACTGGGATATGTTTTTTCTCCTGCTGAACAGTTGAAAATAAGTGATGCTTTCATTCCCATCATCATCGTTGCCCTTTTCATGATTATTGATATCTTTTATATTTTCTCCCAACGTTCTCCTGCAGGCGAGGTTGGAAAAGAGCTAAAGCAGCGCATCCAGTCCTTTATCCTTATCGCCATCGCTTTAGCTAACGCTATCCCTGTGATTGCTATTGTTTTTATCCTAGTAACGGTTAGCCCATCCGGATAGGTACGCTTTATTATTGGCATAGCGGAAATGCTGTAATAAAATAGAGAGAATTGACAGCGTTCATTTAGAATCGGAAGGGAGGATTATCTTTTGGAAAAACAATCTGTAACAGTGGAAAAAATTTGTTTATTAGCCGGAAAAATCATGCTGGCTGCCGGGGCGGAGACATACCGGGTCGAGGATACCATGGATCGGATTGCACGGGCTTATGGTGTCGAGCATCCGCAAAGTTATGCGACATTAACCGGGCTGCATTTTTCACCCGATTACACATCCAACAGTTACTTCTTAAGAATTACGAAACGGGCTACCGATTTACATAAAATTGATAACGTGAATCAGCTTTCCCGGGAAATTGTTGCGCTTCAACTCCCTTTGGAAAAGGCCTATAGCAAGCTGGAAACCTTAGAAACAAATGTGCCGACTTTTTCATTAAGCTTCCAAGTACTCGCAGCTACACTCGTGAGCGGTTGTTTCGCTCTCATGTTTGGCGGCACCTGGCCAGACTTTTTGCCGGCTTGTCTTGCTGGAAGCATCGGTTACTTAACGATGATTCTCTTTGATAAAATCGTTGAGATTCGCTTTCTTGCAGAGTTTATCGGATCCTCTTTCATTGGATTAACAGCTGCCACCTGCTTTCTGCTTGGCTTCGGCGCCAGTCTGGAAATGATTATCATCGGCGCTGTGATGCCACTTGTTCCCGGCCTTCCAATTACAAATGCGATTCGAGATTTAATGGCTGGCCACCTTGTTTCCGGTGTTTCCAAAGGAATCGAGTCACTACTCACAGCTGTAGCCATCGGAGCTGGAATTGCGATGGTTTATGGGTTCTTTCCGGTTTAATATTTATTTTAAAAGGGTGTTTCAAAGTCCCGCCATGTCACAAACACTTTTCGAGACACCTTAGAATGGAGGGATAACGTAACATGTTCGACATTATTGTCCAACTTGCAGCCAGCTTTATTGCGTCTGCAGGTTTTGGTGTATTGTTTAATGCGCCCAAAAAATCATTGATACCATGCGGCCTTGTCGGTATGCTCGGCTGGATTTTATTTTATACATTAAGGGAATTTCATGTTGATATCGTTGCTGCAACCACATTTGCAGCTATGCTTGTTTCCATTCTCAGTCAACTATGTTCCCGTATCCTAAAACGTCCGATCATTGTATTTACTGTGTCCGGTATTATCCCTCTTGTTCCGGGCGGTGTTGCCTACAATGCCATGCGGAACTTTGTTGAAAATGACTATAATACAGCGATTCAGCTCTCTGCGCAGGTAATGCTGCTAGCCGGGGGCATTGCGATCGGTTTAATGTTCTCCCAAGTTATTAATCAGATCATCTTGAAGTGGAATAAGGCAAAGCAGTGATGGCAGGGCGCTTCCTTTTAAAAAAGAGCGTGACTGTACAGCTTGAAACAAGGAAGTCGGTTTTTATTTAAAACAGGCTTCCTTGTGCCGCTTCATCATAGCAGATGAATTGATGGGTTATTTACTTGCAAGCTTTTTTATTTCTGCTTCGCTTAAGTCTGTAATCTCTGCAATGTCACTGATTGACATACCTCTTGTTATCAGTTTCAATGCTACCTCCCGGTTCCGCTTTTCTATCCCCTTTTCTATCCCTTCTTCTATCCCTTCTTGCTTCCCTCTCTCAAAATAAGAATTCGGCAGCTGCATGACCATTTCTTTTTCCTCTTCTGGCAAGTTTTTCATTTTCTCCATCATCTGTTCCTCCTCTTTGTTTCGTTTTAAATAAGTCTCGAAATAAATTTTGCTTCCTATAAACAAAGTGAACCAATTTACATGTAAACCAGCTCACTTTGTTTGGTTATGGAAACAGATAACCTATTTTATTTGTTTACTCACTAGCAAGCTTTTTAATTTCTGCTTCGCTTAAATCTGTAATCTCTGCAATATCACTGGTTGACATACCTCTTGTTATCAGTTTCAAAGCTAACTCCCGGTTCCGCTTTTTTATCCCCTTTTCTATCCCTTCTTCTATCCCTTCTTGCTTCCCTCTCTCAAAATAAGAATTCGGCAGCTGCATGACCATTTCTTTTTCCTCTTCCGGCAAGTTCTCCATTTTCTCCATCATTTGTTCCCCCTCCTTTTTGTTTAGTTTTAAATAAGTCTCGAAATAACCGTAAAGGAATTCCATTTGCACCGGATTGATTTTCATGCGGGTAATCATACGCAGAAATTCCAACTTTACTTGGACACGCTCGTGTTCTTCATAGCCCATCTGACTAAGCAACGCTGCTGCGGCCGGGTTATCTGATTGAATATATTCTTTCCAGTTTTTCTTTCTTAATTGTAATTGCAAAAAGTTAAATTGAAGTACTTCTTGGGTGGGTGTATTGATTTTGAATTGTGTCGGTTCTTCTTGGCTTCTATTATAACTCAAAACGGCGATGGGTTGAATTGGTTTGCGGTGTTTGGCGTAAAGATAGCTGAAGTAGAGAAACATTCTTTCGGGGAAATTTGCTTCATGGGTGGATTGCGCTTCGGTATGAATATGGAGAATTTTATCCTCGTAATGCAACTTCACTTCGGCGAGCACGTCAATTTCCTTTTTGGAGCCTTCGATGTAGTCCAGGTAGACTTCCTGCTCTAGGAATGTGACGTTGGTGAAATCAATGTAGGGGTGAAGGTCGGGGAAAAATCCTTCGATGAACTCTTCGAAAAACTCTTGTATCAGCTTTTTTGTCAGCCGATCATGTTTCATGTAATCTGCTTTTTCTTCGAATATAACGGGCGCTGTAAACAATAGAACACTTCCTTTCGTTGAATTATTTACATTTTAGCAATTATTCTGAAATAAAGCTAGTATTATTTTATCTCACTTCATCAGGGTGTTATTTCTTCCATGCGCTGTAGAATCCTATTAAAGCGCAGGCCAACCACGAAGAACGAGTGGTTTACAGGCTAAAACCGTGACTCCAGTCACAACGCCTGCACTTGCACGTCGTGGGACTGCGGTTACTCGCCCCATCGAAAACATTTGTGCATCGCAGGGCGAGCTGAAGATCCACTTGAAAAGCGGTTTTCTTTTCAAGTTAGCTGAAGCCGTCCCCATGGCAGACTAAGATCGCAACGTCCTGGGGTTGCGCTTACTCACCCCACCGAAAACATTTGTTGCAACGTCTGCACTAGTACGTCCTGTACGTCGGAAAGCGTAGTGGTTGGCCGGAGCGGAAGCTATACACCCTACCATGTTCAAAAAATACAAGAATGATTGAACGAAAAGCAAGCATGATAATAGCGATCATGTTCATCCTGGAACAGCAAGGCTTATATGCTTATTCTTAAGTACGAAAGTTGAGTTTTTAATAAGAGAATATCCTATATCGTCCTGTTGATAATGCACAAAAGACGTTGGCATGAAAGAGGACTTTTTAACTCCAATTAATTTCAGAAAAATAAATCTATTAACTCCTTTTTCGAGGTAAATAAATTGACAAAGCCACGGCTCATTCTGTAAAGTTAATGATTAATCCCCTTCTATCTTTAGGGAATTTTAATGTTTGATTGTTTATTCAAAAAGTTTTAATAAAATCAGCAATCCATCATTCACGAATCCATAAAAACCGTGATGGATATAATATGCAGAGATTTATTTATGAGCTTATGAAGCAGCATTTTGAACATCTTTACAGAAACTAAAGAATTGAGGAATCTAATCATGAGTGAAACTATACAACCAAAAGCAACGATTGTGATTTTTGGAGCCACTGGCGATTTGGCAAATCGCAAATTATACCCTTCCATTTACCGTCTTTATAAGAGCGGTAAATTAGATGAGAATTTTGCTGTAATTGGCCTTGCCCGCCGCGGATGGAATAACGATATTATCCGTGAGAAGGTGGCGCAATCCATTCAAGGACTCGTTTCTGAAGATGAAGACGTATCCGAATTCACGTCTCATTTTTACTATAAATCGTTTGATGTTACATCTACAGAGTCCTATAATGACTTGAAATTTATGGTGGAGTCGTTGGAACGGGAATACCGCACAGAAGGCAACCGCTTGTTTTATTTAGCTATGGCTCCTGACTTCTTTGGCACCATTGCCAATCAGTTGAAAGATCATGGTTTAAAAGAAACATCCGGCTGGACACGATTAGTGATTGAAAAACCATTCGGCCATGACTTGCCATCTGCTGAGAAATTGAATCAAGAATTACAAGCTGCTTTTAATGAAGATCAAATTTACCGTATCGACCATTATCTTGGAAAAGAAATGGTTCAAAATATTGAGGTTATCCGTTTTGCGAATGGCATCTTTGAACACTTATGGAATAACCAATTTATCAATAATATTCAAGTAACCAGCAGCGAAACGCTTGGTGTAGAAGAGCGCGCACATTATTATGATACATCCGGCGCAACCAGAGATATGATCCAGAATCATATGCTGCAGATGGTCGCCTTGCTTGCGATGGAGCCTCCAATTAATCTGAGCACAGAAGAAATCCGCTCAGAGAAAATTAAGGTATTGCGTGCATTACGTACGATTGAAGAAGAAAAAGTAAGTAAATATTTTGTCCGTGGACAATATGGTGCCGGGGAAATCGACGGTGAGAACGTAATTGGTTATCAAGATGAAGCGGATGCTTTAAAGGATTCTGCTACGGAAACATTTGTTGCAGGAAAGCTGGTTATTGATAACTATCGCTGGGCCGGTGTTCCATTCTATATCCGTACAGGAAAACGAATGAAGGAAAAGTCAACAAAAATTGTCGTGGAATTTAAAGATATTCCTATGAATCTGTATCATAAAAAAGATGATTTACGCAATCCGAACTTGCTTGTCATCAATATTCAACCGAATGAAGGGATAACCCTGCATCTGAATGCCAAGAAAACCGGAAATGGCAATTTAACCGAGCCTATTCAACTTGCTTATCATCAGGACGCCGCTTCCGGTATCAATACGCCGGAAGCTTATGAAAAACTGCTCTATGATAGCATGATTGGCGATGCAACCAACTTTACACATTGGGATGAAGTCGCGTTATCCTGGGAATTTGTTGACCGTATTTTAGCAAGCTGGTCTAATGAAAAGCCAGACTTTCCAAACTATGCGTCCGGTTCAATGGGGCCAAAAGCTGCTGATGAATTATTAGAAAAAGATGGCTTCCATTGGTGGCCGGAATAAGTATTATCATCGGATAATGAAATTTTCATCGGGAAATCCGTTTCCCTATATTAAAAAACCATCCTGCTTCGTTCAATCAAGCAGGATGGTTTTTATTTGTTTTTAATACCTTTTCGGTTGGAACACGGATATAATTAAGACAATACAAGTAGCCCAATGCAGCACCATACCTACTAAAGGAATAAAGCCGATAATGCTTGTCACAATACCTAAAATACTACCTGCTATCCACCGTCCATCACGGTTAGCGAGGAATAATGTAATAATATGAAGAATTAACATAACAAATAGTGGTGTATATCCGGATCCCATAATGTACACGCCGCCAAAAAGCGGAATTCCTAATAATCCTTCAAAGATACCAGTTATTAATTGCATCACTTGGGATATTATCATTTTATTTACCTTCTTTCCGTTACCCTTTTTTCTTTATCATACCCGATTTACTCTATTTTGAACAAAAACGAGAACGAAAGAATGAAAATGCTCATCAATATATTGCCGGCTTCTACAAGGCAGCTGCTTACCCTGTGTTTCCGTTTCATCATAACTTGTATCCTCTCTTTTATTCTACCCGAAATTACTACAAATACTGCAAAAAAATGTTTGTTTACATTTTGGTGTTGAACGTCATTTTATTGTTCTTCAGCTATTCATGTAGCTTACACCTGTACAATATCGGTATTTCATTACTTTTTACAAACAAAAAACAAGGGGAGCCGTGATGTCACAGCTGCTTCCCCTTGTTTTTTGCCTCTAAGGTATTTGGTTAACCTTTGTTCAAGTACACATCAAATCCTTTTACGATAAGCGCGCCGACTGTTGCACCAGGATCCTGATGTCCAATAGACTTTTCAAAATAGCGTTCTGCTCTTCCATGTTTCGATTGCAGATTTTTTGTATTTTCAGCACCGTCCATTGCCTTTTGATAAGCAGCAGCTGCCGCTTCCTCCAATGAAAGTCCCTGGTTAACAGATTCTTCTAACGCATCCACTGCAGGATATAAAGAATCTAAAATGGTTTTATCACCTAATTCAGCCTTGCCGCGTTTGCGGATTCCTTCAATCATGCCTTTAAAAAACAAAGCAACGTCGGACGTGTCCAGTTCTTCTTTCTCTTTTAACGCTTTTCCAGCTTGCATCAGTGCTGATGCTAAAATAGTTCCAATAGTTGAAGGCACCGCTTCAGCTAAGGTAAAACCGCTCTTTTTCACAAACAATCCGATATCTGTTACATCCATATTTGCTGTTTCGTCTATGATAGATTTAAATCCCTTTGTCACTGTCAAACCAATGTCCCCATCACCAAGCGCTCCATCTAATTCACATAAGTAATCTTTTTGTTCTTCCATAATGGTTTTTATTTCGACAAATATATTTTTCATATCCTGTACATCTAATTTACGTCCCATTCCTCATCATCTCCTCTCTAAACTTGAACATGGAAAGGTGTCGTATACGGTGTATTTAAAAGTCTCTTGAGCTCGTCATCTAATTTCAACACAGAGATTGATAAACCGGCCATTTCCAGAGAAGTCGCATATTCCCCTATATATACTTTATCCATCGTGATATTTTTTTCTTGGAATATATTGCTCACCTTACGAAAAATAATATATTGCTCTTCTAATGGGGTTGCTCCAAGTCCATTTACTAAAACAGAAACTTCATTTCCTGCTTCTAATGATAAATCACTGGAAATCTTGGAAACGATGGTCTCAGCGACTTCGTCAGCTGTTTGTATTTCCCCTTTATAATAGCCAGGCTCCCCATGGATTCCCATACCAATTTCCATGTGTCCTTCTTCTATTGTAAATGACGGTCTCCCTACTTCCGGCAATATACATGGACTCAATCCTACACCCATTGTTCTGACAGATTGGTTGGCTCGTTTCGCGACTTCTGCTACTTCTTCTAAGGAAGCTCCTTCTTCCGCTTTAGCACCAGCCAATTTATAAAGGTAAAATAAACCGGCTACCCCTCTGCGCTGATCTTCTTGTCCTTTTGGCATAGAGGCTACATCGTCTGTGCCGATTACTGTAGCGGTTTCGATATCTTCCATTTCCGCCATTTCTGCAGCCATATCAAAGTTCATAACGTCGCCGCCGTAATTCCCGTATAAATAAAGAACGCCTTTTCCACTGTTTACTTCTTTTGTAATATCGAATATTTGTTTGGAACTCGGAGAAGCAAATATTTCTCCTACTGCCACCCCATCAAGCATTCCTTTTCCAATATAGCCCAGGAACAGCGGTAAATGGCCAGACCCTCCGCCGGAAACAATAGCAACTTTATCTTGTACAGGTGCATCTTTTCTGGCAAGGTTCTTTGGATTATTCTCAACCGATTTTAATAAGTCAGAATGAGCTATTAATAATCCTTCTAACATTTCACTGACAACATTCTCTGGTTTATTAATAAATTTTTTCATTATCTTCTCCTCCAATTATTTTTTTAATAGGAACCCTTTGATGGACAGAAAGCATATCCAACTGGACGTTTCATCATCGTTTGATAAATCAGATGCAATCATTACTGCTTACAAAGTTTCTTTCGCTTTTAATTTGCGTATAACCGGGATAACAATGGAAACAGCTGCAATGATTAGTAAAATGAGAGCAATCGGGCTCGTTAGAAAAATCATCATCCCATCACCCTGACTAATTACCAGTGCTCTGCGGAAGTTTGACTCCGCCATTGGACCGAGTATCAATGCTAAAATAAGCGGTCCTAACGGAATATCGAGCTTCTTAAATAAGAAACCGGCTATTCCTGCTATTACCATAACCCACACATCAAAATAGGAATTGTTAATTGCGTAAGATCCAATGACACAGAAAATAATTATTGCTACCCAGATAATCTCCTGTTTAATCAGCATGATGCGCGAAAATAAATTAGATCCTAACAAACCGATGACGATCACTAAAATATTAGCAATAATCAAAAGCCCGAAGATTAAATGCACCATTTCAATATTATCTGTAAACAAAGCCGGACCAGGGTCAAGACCATACATCATTAATGAACCAATCAATATCGCCGTTACTGCGTCACCAGGCAGCCCCAATGTCATCATGGTTGTAAAAGCTCCACCGATCACAGCATTATTTGATACCGCAGCAGATGTGACCCCTCCAAGCGAGCCGTTCCCATATTCCTCTTTCTTCTCTCCCTTTGACATATTTTTATTCTGGTTCCAGGAAATCATCGATGCTATATCTCCGCCTGCTCCAGGAATAGCGCCAATAAATGTTGCTAATACAGAAGAGACTAGAAACGGTCGCCGCACTTCTTTTCGTTCCGCTTTTGTTGGGATAATTCGTCCTACTTTTCTTTTCTCTACTTTAATATTTTCATTTTTGCCTAACATTTGGCTGAATACTTCCCCTAAACCGAATAGACCTATCATCACCGGTATGAAAGAAAAGCCTTCCAATAACGGAGGATAGCCATATGTAAAGCGTGGAATATTCATTATCGGATCCAAACCAATTGTAATAATAAACAGACCGATAAATCCGGAGATAAGGCCCTTTATAATTGATTTGGAAGCAACGCTAATCATAATGGATAACCCAAATACCGCCAGGGAAAAATATTCCGCCGGTCCGAAGCTAAGCGCAAATTTTGAAATTGGCACGGAAGCGACGATTAAGAACAGCACACTTACCAGACCGCCTAACCCGGAATAGATAGCATTAATTCCGAGTGCTATCCCTTCTTTTCCTTTCTGTGTCAATTTATATCCATCAAATGTCGTTACAACAGAGGCAGGAGTTCCCGGGGTATTTACAAGAATAGCCGGTATATCCCCCGCAAAAATGGCTGTACAGTAAATGGCAATCAGCATAGCCAACCCGTCTGCCGGTTCCAGCCAAAAAGTAAGCGGTGTTAAAACAGCTACCCCCATTGTTGCTGTCAATCCGGGAAGTGCTCCGATAAATAACCCCAGTACAGAACCAAGGATCATAAAGAGAATCACACTTGGTTGAAATAGTTGAATGATTGTATCCACATAAACACCTCCTAAAAAACAATATTTAAACCTTCAACAAAAACAAAGTAAATAAACAAGGTTAATACCACAGACGTCATTACTGATGTGATCCATTTGAGTTTAAAAATCATACTAACGACAAACAAACTGATGAACGAAAGGATAATAAAATTTATTTTGCCTAGTAGAAGTACAAAAACAAAAATGGTCGCTAATAACAACATGAAACGGACTAATTTCTTTTTCTCTTCTTGTGTAAATAAAGGAATATTACCACTTTTCCGAATAGTAGATATTGTATCTATCAATAAAAGAACAGCGAGACCAATAAGTGCAAATCTTGGGAAAATTGCTGGTCCTGAATCCTCTATACCAAAACGAGTCGGGAAAAAGAAAGTTAAAACGAATAGGTAAACAATCGCCACAAACAATATGGCATTAAATATCAGATTGGTTTTTTTCATTAATATTTCCTCCCCTCATCTATCATTTATGCTAATCCATTACTGCATCTGGATGGTTGGAATAAATTCATTGTAAAAATCGTATTCTCCCAACACAAATTCCTTAAAATCTTCATTGGATAAATATGCAGGGGTCAACCCATTCGTTTCTGCTAATCGCTTGAATGTATCCGTTTCCATACTTTTGTTAATTGCATGATCTAAAGCGTCCACAATTTCCTGTGGCGTATCTTTTGGTGCGACAAATCCTCCCCAAGCTCCTAACGTAAGGTCTATACCTTCTTCTTGAAGGGTAGGAACATCCGGTACAATCGGATCCCGTTCTTCTCCCATAACAGCTAGTACCTTTAAGTCTCCACCGTCTATGCCTGCCTTGACTTCAGATGGGCTTACAGAAACAGCATCGATGTGACCGCCGAGAAGCGAACTGACTGCTGGAGCAGCTCCCTCAAACGGGACATAATTAAAAGAAGTTCCCGTTTCCTGAGCTAAAGCAGCTGCGGCAATGTGCCATATAGAACCCGTTCCGGAATTCCCTATTTGGATTTCTCCCGGATGTTCTTCCGCATAGTCAAGAAATTCTTCCAACGTATCGTACGGTGCATCGGCCGGTACAGTAATCGCAGGCGGTATCGTCATAATCCGGCTGAGATATTCAAAATCTTCTGGTGGAACATTAGCAATTTCCAGACTTTCATACATGGATAATTCCACTGGAACATAACCAATTCTATAACCATCAGGAGATGATGCCATTACATCATAGACGCCGATTGCTCCGGAACCTCCTGTTTTATTAATAATCACAACAGGAACGCCTAATTCATTTTCCATTTCCATCGCTACTGCCCTGGATACCATATCAGAGGCGCCTCCCGTATCAAATGGCACAACTAAACTGATTTGTTCATCCGGATAATTTTCGACGTTTTCTTGCGTTGTTGTACTGCACCCTACAAGGAACACAATACTCAGTAATCCAATTAAAACTTTATACATACTGTTCATTATCATCCCTCTTTATTCGTATTTAAACGCGCACAACTTTCTCCAATCTCTAATTTCGGTTTAATCACAATCTGCTTCGGTTCATAAGCTTCTTTCAATGTCAGCCGGTTCTTCAATAAACTTGCCGCTTCTGTTCCAATTCGCTTCATCGGCTGCGTAATCAAGGTCAGTTTAGGAGTGATCAATTCCCATTGTTCTCTATCGCCAAATGCGATGACAGACATATCCTCCGGCACTTTGAGATCTTGCTCTATAAGAGCTTTTAAAACGCCTTTTGTCATCGTATTATTACAACTATATATAGCTGTTGGCGGTTCTTGAAGTAACAGCATTTCCTTCGTTTCCCGATAGGCCTCTTCTTCATGAAACCAGCCCTGGCGGATATATCTTTCATCGATCGGATTTCCCAGCTCTTCCATCGCGTCTACTGCGCCTTGATACCGTCCCCTGCCATTGGAATGATTTTGATGTCCAAATAAAAGCGCAATTTTATGATGGCCCAGTTTATTTAAATAAGAAATAGCTTCATAAGATCCATAGTAATTGTCATCTTCAATGCTATCGGTTAAAACGCCATCAGCAAGCCGGTCCACTGCGATAACTGGAATGCCACGGTCTTGTACATCTTCAATTAACGCTTTATTCCCTCCGGTCGGGACCAATACCAAACCGTCTACTTGCTGTTCTAAAATCAGCTGGATCAGTTCACTTTCCTGTTTTGTATCATCATTATGACTCATCAAAATCATATGGCAGCCTATGGAACGAATTGTCTTTTCAATCTCTTTGGCAATAGACATTAAATAAGGATTATTAATATAGGAAACAATCAATCCTATTTTATTGGTTCGCTCCGCTTTTAAACTGCGTGCGTTTGCATTCACTTGATAACGGAGCTTATAAACGGCATCCTGAACACGTTTAGCTGTGCTTTCACTGACGTATCCTGTTTTATTTAATGCTTTTGAAACCGTACTGATAGCTACATCGGCTTCTTTAGCAACTTCTCTGATTGTTATTTTTTTCATCTCTATTCAAGCCTCCATCTGTGTAATCAACACAGTGAATTATACTTGAATCGTTGCCGAATGTCTTTCAAGTGATTTCAGCTCATCCGTTAAAGAATCGATAGCTTTCTGATCAAGATCCAACTGTGGTTTTTTCATTGCTCCTGCTTCTACTCCCCGATGTTTTAACGCTTCTTTAAAGTAGGACATATTCGCTCCGCCTTTCAGCGCGACACAATATGCTGCTGCTTCTTTCTGATACTTTCGGGCACTTTCGATATCCCCTTCCTGATATGCTTTATATGTAGCAATAAAAGGCTCCGGATATGCACTGGAAACACCGGACACCGTCCCGTCACATCCCATTGCCAGCGCTGGTAAGAGTAGTCTGTCTGTTCCGGTTAGCACCGAAAAATGACCGTTATTGATATTGAGATACTCCGATAACCGGACAAAATCAGGATAGCTGTATTTCATACCGATAACATTCTCTGTTCTATCTACGATACGCTGCGCCACTTCTGGTAACAGTTCATTAGCAGAAGCCTGCGGAATATTATATAAATAAATTGGAAAATCAGCTGGAACGCTTTTCGCAACTGTTACATAAAATTCTTCCATTTCTGTATCGTTTGTACCCAGGAAATACGGTGTTACGACACCGATACCGTCAGCACCGATGCTGCTTGCATGTTGCGCCAGTTCAATGGTGTCTTCCTGTGTCTGTGCGCCTGTCTGTATAAAGACAGTGACTCGGTTGGCTGCTTGTTTTACAATGGTTTCCGCAACCAGTTTTCTTTCCTCCACATTCAGCTTGTTCATTTCTCCTGTTGTACCAAGCGGAAATAGACAATCTACTCCTTTATTGATTAAAAAATCAGTCACATCTTTTGTTTTCTCTAAATCTATTTGTCCTTCATCTGTAAATGGTGTTACCATCGCTGTCGTAATTCCATATAATTTTTTCATTGAAAGCCCTCCCATAATTATGTATATTTCGGAAAACGTTTTCCGTTTTATTAAAAAAATAATTGTTTTCCATCGTATACTGCATATACATAACGGAAAACGTTTTCTTGTTTGTGTATTATATAGGCATCTTTTTAAAAATGCAACAACTTTTTAAAAATTTATTTAAGATGATATAATCCTGATTAAAAAAAGCCTTTCAGAAAGCGTTTCTTCTTCCTGAAAGACTTTTAAATGAATCGCCGTATCACGCTTCACAAATATTTTGTGTTGAAAACCTCTACTGCAACTCATTTTCCTTTATTTCTCTGTTTTAGCTGCTTTAGCCGCTTTCTTCCGTTTTCTTCTCCCCGTTACTTTCTTCGTCATATTATCAAAGATAAGGTAAATAACCGGAACAAAGAATAACGTAAAGATACTAGAAACAGTTAATCCAAAAATAATCGTAACAGCTAACGGCTGCTGGAGTTCCGCTCCTTCGCCGATGCCTAACCCTAATGGAATCATCGCCAAAATCGTTGTGAGGGATGTCATTAGAATCGGGCGCAATCTGGAGCGTCCTGCTTCAATAATGGCTTCTATCTGGTCCATCCCGCGTCTGCGCAGAATATTGATGTAATCTACGAGCACAATGGAATTATTTACGACGATACCGGCAAGCATGATGAGACCGATAAAACCGGCGACACTGAGAGGGATATTTGTCATAAATAATCCGACGATGACCCCAATAATGGTTGTTGGCAATGCAAACATAATGATAAATGGCTGCAGCAGGTTCTCAAATTGTACGGCGAGCACGATGTATACTAAGAAAATCGAGAATATAAGCGCCAGCCCAAGCTCTATAAAGGCTTCTTCCATATCTTCTGCCTGACCGCCTATGTTATACGAATAGCCTTCTGGAAAATGCATTTGATCGAGTGTTGTTTCAATATCGGTTACAACACTTCCCAAATCACGGCCCACGACACCGGAACTCACATTCATCTGCGCCTGCTGGTTTTCTCTTAAGAGCGTTTGCGGTCCTTCAGCCTGTTCTATTTCTACCAGCTCATCCAATGGAACCGTTGCTCCAGACGGTGATTGCATCGTGGTATCCAGCAAGTCTTCTATACTTGTACGTTCGTCTTCCGGATAAGAAAGCGTCATATCAATTTCCTGGCCTTCTTCCCGATACTGGCCGACAACTTGCCCGGAGAATTTCATTTCCAGCTGACTTGTAATCTGTGCTTCCGTTAAACCATAGCTGGAGGCAAGGTCTTCATCTACTTGAATCTCCATTTGCGGAATACCATCTTCTGCAGCAGAAGATGTATTGGTAACCCCATCTATCTCTTCAATTTCTGTAAGAATCTGTTCGGATAAATCAATCAGCGTATTATTTTCAGGTCCATTTAATTGAATGGTCACCGGATCTCCCATTTGCATGCCGCCATCCATGGAAGAAGCTGTAATATCTGCTCCGGCAATCTGTTGGACACGTTCATCGATTTCCAACATGATTTCGTCGGTGGACCGATCTCGTTCCGATGCCGGTAATAATTGCATCGTATATGTGGATTGATTCATACTTCCTGTCATATCAGCTGCACCGACAGTAACATAGCTGACATCCATATACGATTCATAATCAGCCAAAATAGCATCGACTTGCTCTGTGATATCGACTGTATAATCTAATGTGCTTCCCGGCGGGGTTTCCACCGTAATTTGTCCTTGCCCCTGATCGGCAGAAGGCATAAATTCCATTCCAATTCTCGGAATCAGGAATAAGCTTCCAATAATCGCTGCTATGGTGACAAGCACCGTTGTTTTCCGGAATTTGAGGACCTTCTCCAGCCCGCTGCTATAACGATTCCGCAGCCAATTCAAGAACCGTTCAAACCAATATCTTTTTCCGGAACCTTCCATCACATTGGCTAATAGTTTGGAAGAGAACATCGGTACCAATGTAATCGCAACGACTAAGGATGCAATTAAAGAGAAAGACACTGCCAATGCCAGCGGTGTAAATAAGTCCGATGACATTCCTTCTACAAAGATAATTGGCAAAAACACGACTAATGTTGTTGTCGTCGAAGCAATAACAGCTGGTGCCAGCTCAATCGATCCTTTGGTTGCCGCTTCAAACAGGCTGTATCCTCTCCTTCGATACGAGAAGATATTCTCCAGTATAATAATGGAGGAATCCAGCATCATACCGATTCCAAGCGCCAATCCGCCTAAAGAGAGCACATTCAATGTCTGACCTGTAAAGTACATCAAGACAAAGGTGGCAATAATCGCAATGGGAATCGATAGACCAATCACAATGGTCGCACGGACACTCTTTAAGAAAAGAAGTAGAATAATAAAGGCGATGACTCCGCCGATGAGAATATTATTGATAATCGAATCGATAGACATCTCGATAAAATCGGATGTATCAATGATGGTATTAAGACCAAGACCTTCCGGCAACTCTTCCGTCATTCCCGGCATGGCATCGGTTATATTATTGGCTACTTCCACCGTATTGGCATCAGTCTGCTTCATGATGGAAAGTACAATCGCATGCTCGCCATTGACCATTGTTTCCGAGGATGCCTCTTTAAAATCATCTTCTACCGTTGCAATATCGGAAATATGGACAACGCCACCTGATTCGGACTGTATCTGTGTATTTTCAATATCTTCTATGGTTTCAAATTCACCTGTCACGCGAATCTGTAAATCCTGGTCTCCTTGTTCCACTGTCCCGATGGAGGAAGAACTGTTGGCACTCCCAAGTGTATCCATGACTGTTTGCGGTGTCAGGTCATACTGTTCCAGACTTGCTTCATCCAGCTCAATTTGTATTTCTCTTTCCAAGCCTCCTTCAATCGTGACCGAGGCTACACCTTCTTGTCTTTCAAAGAAAGGAATGATTTGCTGGTCTGCTATTTCGGTTAACTGCGCTAAATCATTCCCTGTCAACCCTAAGTACATAACTGGAAGGGAATCCGGACTGAAACGGAGAATACTCGGATCTCCTGCCTCTTCCGGCAGCATCCCTTTCACTTGATCAACTTGCTCTCTTACATCCAGTAAAGCCTGGTCTAAATCTGTTCCATTTTGAAACATCATCATGACCATAGAAGAACCAGACTGTGATTGTGATTGAACCGTATCTATCCCTTCTACGGAACTTACAGCTGATTCCAGCGGCCTGCTGATGGAATTCTGCACATCTTCAGGAGCTGCATCTTGATAATTTGTCGCAACAACGGCTACGGGCAAATCGATTTCAGGGAAAAGATCAACTGCAAGATTTCGCAAGGACATGAATCCTAATGCAAGAACAGCTAATACGATCATGATGACGCCAATTGGTCGTTTTACAGAAGTTTTTATAAGCTGTTTCACAATCTATTCCCCTTTCACGACTTCGACAGCATCGCCGTCTTCTAGTCCCGACTGTCCTGTTATCACAATTTCTTCTCCTGCTTCCACATCTCCTTCTATTGCTGTTTGCTGCGATTGCATCGTAACCACAGAAATCTCTCGCTGTTCTGCTGTATCTTCATCTGTAACAACAAATAGAAAGGATTCTCCTGCATTTTCTACAACGGCTTCTGTCGGTACAAGAAGCGCATCTGATTCCACGGTTTCATTCACTGCTATTTTAGCAGCCGCTCCGGAAACAAACGATGCATCTCCTGCCTCCAATGCAGCAGTAACCGGGTATAATCCTGTATCATCCGGCACTTTATCCATATTGGTAACCGTCCCTGTTTTTTCTTCTCCACTTACAGTGACAGTCACTTCGTCCTCTATATTTAAAAGATTAAGTATACTCTCTGAAGCATTTCCGGTTGCTTTCCATTCATCCGTATCAGCAATCATAATAAAAGGTTCTTCTGGATCGATATTCTCTCCTTCCTCTGCCTGAATTTGAATGATTTCCCCAGCCTCTGGTGCATCTACAGATTGTGTATTGCCATCCAGCGTCAATGTGGCAATGGTTTCATCTTCTTCTACTGTATCACCGATGTTCACTTCCAGCGCATCCACTTCCAAAGGTTGTTCTATCATCACCGGGGTCATCCCGGAAGCTTCCAGCCGAGCGTGGAATGTTCTTTCCCGCGTCAGGTCCCCTTTCTCAATCTCCTCTGCTTGTACAGAAGTTACCCCCTCCTCCTGCGTTTCTTCCGCAGATTCATTGTCGTCTTCTGTACATGCCGCTAAAAAAAGCAGCATAAGCACCAATCCAATTGCTCCAATACGTTTTTTCATGAGTGTGCATTGACTCCTTCCATGTTTTATCCAGATAATACTGGCTCTCTTTCCATATTTTTATTCCTTTACGTAGTACGAAAGTGATATAACATTTGTTTCAAAATTTTTATTTTTAGTTTACCTCTTTTTACATACCGCCACAAACTTGGATTCCCTTTCGAACAAAACATGTTAAGTTTGAATTTATTAACTCAACTTTCGCGCCTAAGAATAAGTATATAAACCTTGCTGTTTCAGGATGACCAGGATATGGAGTATTGCTCCGCTCCGGCCAACCACTCCGCTTTCCATGGGGACGGCTTCAGCTAACTTGAAAAGAAAACCGCTTTTCAAGTGGATCTTCAGCTCGCCCTATTCCCATAGGAGTCTCCATGGTTGGCCTGCGCTCTAATAGGATTCTGCGGCGCATGGAAGAAATAACATACTGATAAAGGGAGATAAAATAATCACTTTTCAGCCTAAATAAACCAATCATTCTGGTATTTGAAATGGTTGCATGACAGCATGGATTATTCATATCGAGAATAGCTTTCATGCACAGAAAGGAATGGTTGCTGAACATTTTACCACACACTAAAAAAACTGGTTCTGTCTAATCTAACTTTTATTTGTTGAGCTATTACAACCGCATAGAATATCCCACTAGCGGAGGAGGATCGTTTTGACTCCTGAGGGATCAGCACCATCTGAAGATGCCCTTTTGCCAAGTGCTCTTCTTGGCAAAAGTTAGCTGAAGAGCGTGCCCCTAGGCAGACTAAGAACGCAACGTCCTGTTGCAAGGTCTGCACTAGTACGTCCTGTACGTCGGAAAGCAAAACGGTCCGCCGTAGCGGTCGCCTTACCTTCTATTTTTTGTCAACAGATGTACGGAAGCAACAATCAACCCTTGTTTCGATGGAAAGGAAGTTACTTTTTTAAGTACGAAAGTTGAGTTATTAAAATTAGTTCTATTTTCCGACGATTTCTATGTAATATTGAGTATTCTCGACAATTATAAAGATAACGACATTTAAACTTGGCTTATCCTCGTTTTACATAGAAATTTGCACTATTTTCCGCTTTTAAGCGCTTTGTTAATTTTTATGCGTATAAGGTATAATAAAGAATCGAATCATAGCTATCTTCTTCCTGACTGCATTTATCCTCATCCAGCCCATAATAAAATACTATCATTACCAATTGTAAAATGTTTCTGTTCTACAAGCTATTTTGCATTTTTTACCCATTTCATACCTGAAAATTGTCAAAATAAAAAGGAGATGGAAAAATGAGAAAATTATTATTTGTATTCATGACTGCATCTGTTCTTATTTTAGCTGCTTGCAGTGATTCATCCAGTGATGAAATTGAAACAATTGTTTTTGCTGATGCCGGCTGGGACAGCGTGAATGTACATAATTATATTGCCGGTACGATCATTGAAGAAGGATATGGCTATGAAACAGACATCACTTCGGGTTCGACCCCGGCAACCATGCAAGGGTTAAGTGATGGAGATATTCAAGTCAATATGGAGGTCTGGACAGATAATATCCGGGAGCTTTATGAAGAGCTAACAGAAGCAGGAGATATTGAAACATTATCGGTGAACTTTGATGATAACGATCAAGGTATTTACGTCCCTGCTTATGTGATTGAAGGCGATCCGGAAAGAGGGATTGAACCGCTTGCGCCGGACTTGAAAACCGTAGAGGACTTAAAGAATTATCCAGAAGTATTTGAAGACCCGGAAGATCCCGGTAAGGGCCGTTTAATTAATGCTCCAAGCGGCTGGGAAGTAGAACAGGCGATTAATGCAAAATTTGATTTTTACGGACTTGATGAATCATTTAATAATTTTAGTCCAGGATCTGATTCAGCTATTATTACAGATTTAGCGCGCGCTTATGAAGCAGGAGAAGGCTGGGTTGGCTATTACTGGTCTCCTACTGCGATTACAGCAAAATATGACTTGGTTCTATTAGAGGAAGAGCCTTATGATGAAGAAGTTTGGGAAGAATCCAGAGGGACAGAATTCCCTCCAAACGATGTTGTTATTTCCGTTCATCCGGATTTTCCGGAACAGGCGCCAGAAGTTACCGAGTTTCTGGAGCAATATGAAACTAGCAGTGCCCTGACGGAAGAAGCATTGGAATATATGGATGAAAATGGCGCTTCCACCGAAGAAGCTGCTATATGGTGGATGCAAGAACATGAAGATATTTGGACAGAATGGGTTTCTGAAGACATTGCCCAAGATGTGCTTGATTCATTGGAATAGTTAAATGAGGAACATATGGAGTAGCTTGCCCTCAGGCTGGCTGCTCTTTCTTCCTAATCGTACAAATATATTAAAGAAGGAGAGGTAATCACTGCTTTTTTAGCAGTTAAAATAATTATGATTCGTTTTCCGGATATTACTTTCGAAGCCGGGAAGTATGTTGACGATTTTGTCAGCTTTCTTGCCGATAACTTAGAAGCTTTATTTGATTTTATATTTTTTATTACATCCAGGTCCATCAGTGGACTGACTGATTTTCTTATGTTTATTCCATGGTGGCTGTTTATTATCATCATCTTTTTACTGGGATGGTATTTTAAATCGCTTTTCTCTGGTATTTTATACGGCATATTTATATTTCTCATTGGAACATTTGGACTTTGGGAAGAAATGATGATTACGATTTCGATTATTTTAACCGCCGTTATTATTTGTTTGATTATCGGAATTCCGCTCGGCGTCGCAATGGCATTCAATAAATGGGTTTCCGCCATCCTGCGTCCAATTCTTGATGCGATGCAGACCATGCCCAGTTTCGTTTATTTAATCCCAGCGATTTTCTTCTTTGGGTTAGGTAATGTCTCTGCTATTTTTGCAACATTAATCTATTCCTTGCCGCCTGTTATCCGTTTAACAGACTTAGCTATTCGCGGGGTAGACAAAGAAGTGGTCGAGTCAGCGCAATCTTTCGGTTCTTCCAGATGGCAGACCTTATCGAAAGTTCAATTGCCGCAAGCTTTACCAACAATTATGGCCGGTGTAAACCAGACTACTATGATGGCATTAGCCATGGTTGTTATCGCATCTATGGTCGGGGCTTCCGGTCTTGGAGAGCAAGTACTGGTATCCATTAACCGGATTGATATTGCACTTGGTTTCGAAGCTGGTATTAGTATCGTATTCCTGGCGATTATTATTGACCGTATTACGAACGGAATCGCTGAAAAAGTACAACGTCGTGGAGGGAAGAAATAATGACTGTACAAATTCAAGTGAAAAATGTATCTAAAATATTTGGTTCCAAGCCAAAATCTGCTATTCCTTTGATTAAAAAGGGACTGTCTAAAGATGAAATTTTAAAGAAAACCAATCATACAGTCGGTGTCTATGATGCCACTTTTGATATCCATAAGGGCGAGGTTTTTGTCATCATGGGGCTTTCGGGAAGTGGTAAATCCACCTTAATCCGCTGCTTCAATCTGCTAAACAAACCGACAGACGGCTCGATTATCATCGATGGGGAAGATATTACGAAAAGCAGCCGGGAAGATTTGAAGAGAATCCGTCAAGAAAAAATCGCTATGGTCTTTCAACATTTCGGCCTGTTCAGCCACCGATCTATTTTAGCAAATGTAGAGTACGGTCTGGAAGTTCGTAATGTGCCAAAAGAAAAGCGTCAAGATATGGCTATGCAAAATATTGAAACGGTTGGTTTAAAAGGTTATGAAAATAAATACCCGGATGAATTATCCGGCGGCATGCAGCAGCGTGTCGGTTTAGCACGCGCACTTACCAATGACCCGGACATTCTATTAATGGATGAGCCTTTTAGTGCACTTGACCCATTGATTCGCCGGGAAATGCAGCTTGAGTTATTAGATATCCAAGAACGACTGCAAAAGACCATTATCTTTATTACCCATGATGTAAATGAAGCCTTCCGGATTGGTGACCGCGTCGCCGTGATGAAGGACGGGCATGTGGAACAGGTTGGAACACCTGAAGAAATAATTGCAGATCCAGCCAATGATTATATTTCTGATTTCATTAAAGATATTGATCGTTCGAAAGTGTTCCAGGCAAGCCATATTATGACCAAGCCAAATGCGCTTGTATCGAATAAAGATGGCTTGAATGTCGCAGTGAAGGAAATGCGGGAGAATGGTATCTCCAGTGTGTTTGTCGTTGACCGTTCCAGACGGTTGCAGGGGATTGTTACGATTGATGATGCGATGCAGGGGATTAAAGATCATCAATCCCTGAACGATGTATTACGGGAAGATATTACAATTGTTCAAGAGGAAGAATATATTAATGATTTAATTCCAAAAGCATTGGAATCCAGCTTCCCGTTAGCTGTTGTGAACGAAGAACAGAAGCTGGTCGGTTATATTCTGCGTGTTCATGTACTATCCGGACTTACTTCCGATGATGTAACTGAAAGCGAAGAATATGTATACTAAGCAACATTTCCTTATGTCAGTATGATTTTTCTTATAAGTCAATAAAAAAGAAGAAGGGAATGGCCGATATGGGGTACATTGCCTTCTTCTTTCTCATTGGCGTTTGATTAGTTCTTATCGTCACGTGGCAAATCTTCATCCGGCTCATTAAGGTTATCGTCATCCATCGGATCATTCTGGTCATTCTGGTCATTTTGATCATTGTTTTCTTCGTTCATGTCATCTTGTCTTTCTTCCTGATCCATGGACGGGTTTTCATCTGCAGGCTCATCATTATCATTCGAGGTCCCACACCCAGCCATTAATGTCAGAGCTAATGCAGAAGCACCAACTTTTAAAAGTACCTTTTTCATAAAAAATTCCTCCCTTCTAAAATAACCTATTGCTCGAAATTAGGTTATCCTGGAAAAGAGGAATCATACATTTTTTCATTCTATTCATTCAGGAAATTTATTACATATTTCATGGCCTTCTCGCTGAAACCGAGATTACCTGCCCTGCTGAAACGTGTTATGTGTCAGACCTTCTTCAACAGATTGAAGTTTTATTTTATCGCAAAGGTGATTTCTGCTTCACAAGCTACTTTCCCATTAACCGTTGCCGTGCCTTTTCCTTTGCCGATTGGTCCTTTCATCCGGATAATTTCAACGGTCAGTTCCAGCTGATCTCCCGGTTTTACTTGTTGTTTGAAGCGGCATTTGTCTACGCCTGCCAACAGGCCGATTTTGCCTTTGTTTTCTTCAATGCCTAAAACAGCAATAGCTCCAGTTTGAGCAAGGGCTTCTAAAATGAGAACGCCTGGCATGACCGGATAGTCCGGGAAATGACCCGGGAAAAAAGGTTCGTTCGCAGTGACATTTTTGATGGCTGTGACTTTTTTGCCTTCATCTATTTCTTTTACTTGATCTACTAATAAAAACGGATAACGGTGTGGAAGAACTTCTTTAATTTGTTGAATATCCATCCTTTTCTCAACTCCTTTATGTATGTATAAATTGATACTGGAAAAACAGGAAAACATACCCGTCCATCATCGAATATGTTTTAGTCTGTTTTATTCACGATATCAATAATATGCTGCCACGTCTCTAAGCGTAAAACATCCAGCGGAGAACCATCACCAAGTACCGCAAAGCCAATCATTAATCCAATAACGAAAGCAGCTGCGGCAAATATCAAAATAACGATAATCCGTAACCAGATTGGAAAAATACGCAACCTTGGTCTGTTGCGTTTCGCTTCCCATTTACGCTGTTGTTTTTCTTTCTTTTCTGTCTTTCTGGAAATTTCCTGTTGTACTGCTTGTTCCTCACTGGCTGCAGCTGACTCTTGTCCAGCTTTGGGTGAGGTATGCTGTGAAGATGGATTTTTAGTCATTTCTGTAACTCCTTACAAATGGCTGTCCAAAAAGGTTCATAAGAATCAAGCCTGCTTCTTGATCACGAACGCGGTATATAGCTTATGAAACATCGGCTGTCCGTAAAGCTTAAGAACGAATCGTGTTTACTAACCCAGACATTTGATCGCCCATGGTGATAGAGCGTGAATTCAATTGATAAAGCCGTTGGGCTGCAGTCATATCAGTCATCGCCTGCGATAAGTCCACATTGGATTGTTCCAATGCCTGCGGGTTTATCACAGCGTCTTCTCCCTCATATGCTTGCATGATTTCATCTATATCTGCTTCTTCAGTGACTGTGAAGAAGTTGTCTCCTTCTGCTTCCAAAGCGCTGGGCCGTACCGCTTCCGCAATAGCCAGTTCTGCTTCTGCTTCCTGCTCGCCGCCTCTAGTTACGAGTAATTGCCCCTGGTCATCTAATTCGATGTCATCAAATCCGTCTTGAATTTCAATGGGACCGTCATTACCGATAATAGGGTGACCATCTGCAGTTGTCAAGGCCACCATGTCTCCTTCAACAGGGGAAAGGAAAAAGGAACCGTCTCTGGTATAGACTGTTTCTTCCTGACCGTTCTCTATCCGGTTTACTTGAAAGAATGTGTTCGCTTCTGTTAATGCAGCATCCAAAGCACGATCTGTTTCCATCGCACTTCCCTGCAGCTGGTTTAACTGAATGGCACCTAGTCCTGCGCCGCTTCCTACACGTATACCGTCAGGGGTCAACCTGCCTTCTGCGTTTTCCGGCGCGTTTAAATTATCAATTTGCTGGCTCAACAAGGAGGAAAATTCCGTTTGTCTGCTTTTATATCCTGTTGTATTGTTATTGGAAATATTATTCCCGATAACATCCAATTTGTTCTGAATCTGGTTCATGGTTACTGCTGCTTGATTCATCATGCGTGACATCTTCCATTCCTCCTTACGTTAATCGGCCAACTTCTGTAACAGCCTTACCCAGACTTTCATCATATACCCGCAAAACACGTTGATTACTCTCAAATAAGCGATACGCATCCATCATATCCGCCATTGTCTGTTCCGTGTTTACATTGGATTGTTCTAATGCGCCCTGTTGCAATGCAAATGCTGCTTCTGCAGGTACCGCTTCTGCATCACCATCGAAAAGGTCATTGCCTTCCTTCGTTAATGTGTTTACGTCCGCTACATATTGCATACCGAGTGCAGTATCTCCGTCCGCTGTCGGAATGACGCCTTCCGGGGTTATTGTATCAACGGTTCCGTTCGTCTGAATATTTTCGCCGTTCTCATCCAAAACATAATTTCCTTGACTGGTCACAAGGTAACCGTCTGCATCAATTGTGAAATTCCCATTTCGTGTATAGCGGACATCTCCATCACCGTTCTGAACGGCGAAAAAAATGGCACCATTTTCGTCAGGAACCTCTCTTTGCTGAATCGCAACATCTGTTGGCAATCCCGATTCCGTGATATCTCCCTGGGAAAAGCGGGGTATCGTTTCTTGCACATATACGCCTGTATTCATTCCGCCTAATGGGCGCGAATCAGAAGGATTGAATCCTCCTTGTGTTGTGGGAATGGTGTTCTGACCGCCGCTTTGCTGAATCAATAATTCCGGAAAAGCCCGAATTGCTGTCTGATCGGCTTTGTAGCCCGGCGTATTAGCGTTGGCAATATTATTAGACAATGCCTCCTGCTGCCGCTGCTGCGTCATCATTCCGCTCGCTGCTCCATATAAACCTCTTAACACAAAGCTCCCTCCTCCGTCACTGAACCGATTGAAATTAGAGCTAGCAGTATGAGGATAAGAAACGCACTCCGCCAGCTCCTTCTATCAATTCACGCTTCTTTTTTCAATTTTATCAATGTTCTCAAGCATAATCCCTGTTCCTTTTGCGACACAATCCATTGGGTCCTCTGCGATAAAAATAGGAACCTTCAGCTCTTCCGCTAACAATTTATCTACGCCATGCAACAGTGCGCCGCCACCAGTCAGAATAACTCCTCTGTCAATGATATCTGCTGATAGTTCCGGTGGAGTTTGCTCCAGAACTTGTTTGGCCGCTTGAACGATAAGTTCCACGGATTCCACTAACGCCTTCTGTATTTCTTCAGATTCAATCGTTATTGTTCTTGGCAGTCCGGATACCATGTCACGACCTCGGATATCCATGGATTCATGGCGTGAGTCCGGAAATACGGTTGCTACATTGATTTTTATATCTTCTGCTGTCCGTTCACCAATAAGCAGTTTATATTGTTTTTTAATATATTGAAGAATATCCCAATCAAACTTATCTCCGGCCATTTTAATGGATTGGGAAGTAACAATACCGCCCATGGACAATACAGCCACGTCCGTTGTACCACCACCAATATCAACGACCATGTTTCCACTTGGCTGATAAATATCCATTCCGGCACCAACTGCAGCTACTTTAGGCTCTTCTTCTAAGTATACGCGTTTTCCGCCAGATTTTTCCGCTGCTTCTTTAATTGCTTTTTGCTCGACTTTCGTAATATTCGTCGGGCAGCAAATTAACATTCTGGGCTTCGATAATACACCTTTTACGTTAATTTTATTTATAAAATATCTTAACATTGCTTCCGTTACATCAAAATCAGCGATTACACCGTCTTTCAATGGGCGCATCGCTTCTATATTTCCCGGTGTACGTCCAACCATACGACGGGCTTCTTCTCCCACCTCGAGTACGCGGTTTGTATTCTTATCCATCGCGACAACAGATGGCTCATTTAAAACGATCCCTTTTCCTTTTACGTGTATCAATACATTTGCGGTACCAAGATCAATCCCAATATCTCTGGAAAACATGAATCTAAATCCTCCTAGCGTTACTATCTTGCACCGTCCTAAGACAAAATGCTACTAGTATATCATTTTACCACAAAACACGGTAATTAACTGTATGAAAATAAGTTTTTTTTGATTTTTTTAATCAGAGAATATGACAAAATTGGTTCTATATTAAATTTTATTTCAGGATGCTTTATGTATGTACAAATTTCATTTTCACAAAACAAAGACAAAACCGGCATCGAATTCCAGTTTTGTCTTTGTTTTTTATTTATATTATATGTTTCGATTCAATTCTCCTGCGGCTTTTACTCTTACTCGTGTGGCGTTTCCCGGCAAATAAGCTAATGGAACATCTTCTATATCTACAATCACGAGGCTGTTTGTATCCGCACCTGCATGAACAGCTGCTGATTTTGCTTCTGTTTTCGCGGATTCCAGCGCATTTTCTCTTCCTACTTCATCCAGTATATAAATACGTTCCACCTGACCGCTTACTTGTGAAATGGCAGAGCCAATCGCATTGGCAACACCAGAGTGTTTTGGACGAATCACCGTTTCAGCACCTTTTAATTCCGTTGGCAGCAGGATGCTTCCTCCGCCAACAAGAATCACGGGGATGGGATCTGCTGATGTTTTCATTTTATCAATTGCTTCTTCTACAAGTTCTACCATTTTCTCATAAATTTGATGCAACAAAGCTTTATCCAAATGAGCAACTTTTGAAGCATCACCAAGATCCACTTTGCCTAGAGCTACAGCTACGTCTGTTGTGGTTAGCGTATCTCCACCAAAAATCAGGGCTTTCTCAGACAAGAGATAACCAACACTGTCTGGTCCGATCGTAAATGCTCCGTTTTCTTTTACACGGATAATCGTTCCCCCGCCAAGTCCAATGGAAGTTAAATCAGGCATCCGAAAATTCGTTCTCGCTCCGCCAATCTCTACCTCTAAAGAAGATTCCCGCGGGAAAGAATTGATTAATACGCCAACGTCTGATGTGGTACCGCCCACATCCACCACAATCGCATTGGACAAGCCGCCTAAATACGAAGCACCGCGTAATGAATTTGTCGGACCGCAAGCAACGGTAAATATTGGATAGCGAACAGCATAATCGACCGACATTAACGTCCCATCATTTTGTCCAAAAAATACGTTTGCGTCCACTTTTTCATTTTTTAAAGCCTGAATAAATCCATCTGCTGCTGTTTTCGCCACGCGGATGACTGATGCATTCAGAATTGTTGCGTTTTCTCTCTCCAACAAGCCTACAGAACCGATTTCAGCAGACAAAGAAATCGCAATATCTTCTCCTAATACCTCTTGGAAAATTTCTTTTGCTCTCTCTTCATGATGTGATGAAACTGGAGAGAAAACAGACGTAATCGCAATCGAATCGACCGCTCCTTTTACTTCATTAGCAATCTTATACAAATGATCTTCATCCAAATCCACAATTTCTCTGCCATCAAATTCATGCCCGCCACGCACAAGATAGACGTGTTTTCCGAGTGTTTCCCGGAGATCGTCTGGTACGCCGACTAATGGTTTTACGGCTAATGTCGCAGGAGCACCAATACGTACGGCTGCCATTTTATTTAATCCTTTTCTTTCCACAATCGCATTTGTACAATGGGTTGTCCCAAGCATGGCATAACGGATATCCTGCGGGGAAACATTCGCCATTGCAATGACTTCATGCATAGCTGTATAAATCCCTGTCGCAACGTCCTCTGTCGTTGATGATTTTGTTTCCGAAATGACTTGATTATCTTGATTGAGCAAAACAGCATCCGTATGTGTTCCGCCAACGTCAATTCCAATACGATACGTACTCATTACTCAGCCTCTCCTTTACGAACTAATTCTTCCACTGGTGTATACTCCACGTCATAACCGAAATATTTGGGTCCAACTGCTGCAATCCCTTTTTCCGTTCTCCATTTTTCATGACATGGGATACCGATTACCACACATCTGGAACCATAACGGATACCTTCTGTCGTAATCGGCAGCCCTGTTTCCGCATCGAGTACGGCAATTAAATCCGGCGTCACACAAAGCAGACGTTGTCCCGCTTGTGCCAGCAGATGTTCATTCTGAAAACGAAGCTGAAGGGTCTCCCCTTTATACGTATCAATTCCTTCAAAAGATGCTGTCCCTCTCGCAAATCCAGTTTCTGTTTTACGATTAATGTCCGTTACTTTTCCATGGAATAATTCAAATCCGCCAACTGTTTTTAATACTTCCTGAATCGCGTTAACGTTGTTCGCTTTACTAAGGCGAATGGTTTTCCCAATTTCTTCTTCCAACTTCAAAATACCGGAGATGCCACTGTCTTTTAAATTTTTCCCGGTCATGGAATACATGGCATTCATGACAGAACCGCCCATCTGGATGGCAGATGCCCGGGCAATCCGTTCCGTCCAGACATTGTCAATCGTTGATAAAAGCGCCGTATTTCCTTTTTCATCACCGATTACTGCCGGTGTTGCTGAAATACCGTCTAAATAGAAAGTTACCATTTGCAATTCAGGGAAAGCTCTTCCCATCCCGTCCGCATCAATAACCGGCAGCCCTCGTCTGGCGGCTAATGCAAAAGGTAACATCGAATTTACTCCGCCCGCTTCAATCGGAAATGTTGCATAGATTTCTTCACCGAGAAACTCTTCCAGCTTCCCAAAAACTTCAATAGCTTCTTCACCGCTAGGCACTTTCTCCAGCATAACTGTTGGCGCCCCCATCATGGAAGAAGGAACGACCAAAGCATCCTCTGGAACTTCATCTATATCCAATAAGGTTACCGGCCCATTTTCTTCAATGGCTTGCAACGCCATCAATTTTCCGATATATGGATCGCCACCGCCGCCTGTTCCAAGCAATGCTGCACCAACAGCGATGTCTTCAATTTCTTGTTTATCTATGATTCTCATTTATTAGCCTCCATTTCTTTAACATATACGGTTCCATTGTCTGATTTTTTATTCTTTCGAAAGATCTGGGACCCAACATAATAGACGATCCCGCTAACCAACAGCGAGTTAATGGAAGGAATGCCAATTGTAATCACATAACCTGCAGCAAATCCTGCTGCCCAGGCAACGAGTGTGACTGGATGCATTTTTTCCACATTGGTTGGAAGCGTTCCTTTTGCTCTGGTTTCATCCAGGCTTCTGCGATGTGTTTTTAAGATAAAATATTCCACCACCATAATCCCTGCAATTGGCGGAACAAGCACCCCCAGAAACACCAGAAAATCAACAAAGTAATCCAGCATCCCGAGAACAGATAGCACCGTTCCGATAACCCCAATTATTAATGTCACTTTTCCACGGTTGAGCTTGATTTTAAATATCGAATCAAAAATATTTGTAAAACCGAGTGAAGAAGAATAAAGATTCAGATTATTAATTTTAACGGTAGACAGAACAACAGCACCTGCTCCAAGCCAGCCGGAAGCTTGTACCATAATGCTCACAACATCATTTGTTCTGGCAGCCAGAGCCATCAATACGGCAATCATATTAATACCCAGTTCCCCAATAAGGACACCAATGGTCGCCATCCAAAATACATCTTTACCACTTTTCGCAAAGCGGGTAAAATCTGGTGTGATTACTGCACCGATGATAAATCCTCCTGCAACCATCGTGGCAGCTGCTCCCATTGTCAATGGATCACCAGCTGGAACAGCAGAAAATAATCCGCTAATGGAATACTCACTAAACACATAATAAACACCAACAGCCATTGCCAGTAAGAATAGTGGTACAGTGATTGTCGCAGTAATACTCAGCAATTTAAATCCGAAGATGACGAGTACCGTAACGCCGAGTCCTGTAATCGTAGCAGCAACTGCATGTGGAAGTCTGCCTCCCGTTGCCTGAACCAGACCATCCGCAAATACAGAATTTTGAACACCAAACCAGCCGATACAGGAGATGGCAATCACGCCCCCAATAATACTGGATCCATACCTCCCAAAGCCTGTCCACCGTGAAAGTAAACTGGTAGAAAGACCTTCCTTCGCCCCTGCATACCCTAAAAGAAAGCTGACCACCTGCAAGATAACACTTCCGAACATGGTTGCCCAAAAAGCCTGCCAAAAAGTCATTCCATAACCCAACGAAGCACCCAAAATAAATTGAGAAATGGTTGCTAAAGCCCCTACCCTGATGATCGTGATACTCCAAAGAGACTTCCTTGCTTCGATTGGTACTCTGGTTAATGAATAATCATCTCCTATATTGGTTTTATTCCCCATTATCTGTTCCTCCCTCTTATCTTCATGCTGCGCTTCATGGGGAATGGCACTTTCTTTAACATCTCCCATCTATTCAGCTGAATGATTGAATTAACAAATGATTTAAAAATTACCTTTTTGAAATCATCCCTCTATCCCGAAAAATGCTCTGTCTGTACATCTTTTTGATGTCGTTCATCTAATAAGGAATACATCAATTGGCTGGCAAGCATAACTTGTTCGTCAAAATCATCCCCGTCATATAATTTAATTCCCCAGAAGACGCCATTACCAATTAAAACAAATTGCTTGATGATTCGGTCAATTTCATCAGCGGACATCTGCGAGTAGCTATTTCGCATGATCGAATCTAATGATTCAACCAGCCAATCATTATACCGCTGCATATGATCATATAAATATTGTGAAATACCGGGTATCGGAGAAGTAACCAGTGAAATATAAGCATCTGTTCCCTGCATATCCCCTTTATGGTGTTCTGCAATTCCTTCAAACATAGCAGAAAAGATTTGCTGGACAGGTTCATTTCGCTTTTCATTCAGAATTGATTTCATTTTACTGAAATGGTTATCCAAAAATTGCTTGAATGCGACTGTAAATAAATCTTCTTTATTCTTATAGAAAAAATAAATGGATGCTGGTTTAATTCCAACCTCTTCCGCTATTTTCCTCATGGTTGCGCCATGATAGCCATGTAAAGCATACTGTTTCAATGCTGCATCGATTAATTTCTTTTGCAATATCTCACCACCTAACAGTTGTTAGCTTATTATATTACCTAACAACTGTTCAGTCAATGAATTGTTTGATAATTTCTTCTACATAAAATCTTTAAGTAATTCGTATTAATAGGAATCATCATTACATCATCCGCATTTTGAAGACACAAAAAAACAACCCAATTTTCCTGTTGTAATTGGATTGTTTTCTTATTTCTAACTGCCTTGTGCTTTGGTCCTGCTGGAAGATGATAAAAATTGCTGTGTAATTTTTGCTTCTTTTAATAATTCTTCTTCTTTCGGCGTTCTATATTTTTTTCTGGTTGCTTCTCCCCCGCGTAAGTGGCGGATTGCTTTATGGTACTCCAGTATTTCTTTTACCTCTAGTGCAAGTTTGGGATTTATTTCTGGAAGCCGTTCTGTCAAATCTTTATGAACTGTACTTTTCGATACGCCAAATTCTTTTGCAATGGTGCGGACTGTTTTTCTTGTTTCGACAACGTGCCTCCCTATTTTGATTGTCCTTTCTTTGATGTAATCATGCACACCGTTCGCCCCCCTAAGTTGTAATTCCGAGGTGTCGCTTGGACAGGGTGTATGTTTTGGGATAGGACTTATAAATAAGCGGTTGACTATTTTTTATGTAGCCATTGGTTTATAAAAGGAAAAAGGGTCCACTTTTGATAAAGGATGCTTCTAAATCACATGTTTTTCACCTCAGACAGTTCGATTGCATGGTTTGTAATATCATCATATTAAAAAAAGCGCATCTTTATGCTTAAGTTTTGTACAAATAATCAGGGGGACAAGGTGTATTTTGGAAAATAAGTTACATAGCACTCCTGTGATAAAGTCAACGCGTTTCTTTATTCATGCAACAACGGAAAGGTAAAAACCATTGTCCGAAAATATTTAATATTGACAATAACTCATCTCTATTTTATTATTTAGTTAAATAAATAACGGTATCAAATTCCTATTATCGGAATAAAGATGAAATATAGACTTTCATTTTTATTTATTATTTATTGAAAGCCCTTACAATTATTTTATAAAAGATTCGTTCATGGAGGTGTACAGCATGATAGAAATGAAGCACGAAAATCATAAATTACGCCCGGCTTCTCAAGTAATGAAACTGGAACGTATTGGTGCATTCCGCCTGACAAGTTTAAGTTTTCTACGCATATTATTAAGACATATGATGCGAGAAAATTGGCAAGTAGAACGAACGGTATTTGAATTAAATCAGGATGGGCACGGTCATTGTGTATATCAGATTCAAACACCGAAGCATACGTTTTCCTTTATCGTTATCTCGACAACTATCAAGGATGATGAACGAAGCGACCGCGTTATTTCACAAACTTGGGACGTCACTTTTGCCTTATGTGAAGGGATTGTTTCTGATAAAAAAATAGAAAGTTTAAAAAAGGAATTACCAAAGCAAGAAGCAGGACGCGGTGACGCTTTTGATCTTGTCTGGTCACGCGCTAATAGAAGCAACAGAATTTTTGATTATGTGATTGATTGCCTTGCAGGACAAAAACAGCCTGATCCTAAAATTTTAAATGAAGTTGGTTATTTATTACGAACAACTGCGGTTTATGGGAATGGAAAATTCGGGCTTGCTCCTTATGAAAAAATGAAGGATAACCACCCTTTCAGCGGTCCGTTTCAAGCTCAGATGTTTGCAGTGTATATGTTGCGCCATTTTAGCTTTGACCTTGTGGAACATATCGCCTTACAAAAAAATCCGGATGCTGTTCGGTTAGCACCAGAAATCAAACGTTTTATGGGCACCGGCAATGCAACCGGATTAGGGATGGCTCCTTTTCTTAACGCACATCCCAGATTGATTCATCAATGGGTCTATATCAGAGAAAAAGCAATAGCCAGAGTAAAGGATATTCAACCGTCTCCAGATGACCTTACATTAATGGTTTATTGGCTCAATCGCGTAGCAAATTACTTCGATGACTCCAGACTGATAGACAGGGAGATTTTTTTCAAACCGGAAAAGCTGGCAGAACAAAGCAGATTTCTAAAAAAAGTGGTTCTGGAATATGTAAACGCTGGGACAATGATGGGAAAAACGACAAATGACATGTGGCACGATTTATCTATTCTCACCGATGAAACCGTATCCATGGAAATGCAGGAATTGCTGCACACCCTGCTGCTGGAGATTTATACCGATCATATCATTGATTTGGAGCGAAGCATGAACGTCGAAGAAACCTATCAAATTGAACCGCGCATGAAAATAAAAGAACTTCTTGATTTAATCAAACAACAATATTCCTGGGCATTTCAATATGATTTTACCGATCCGGATGAAACGTATTATTTCTGGTACCGTTCCGAAGAAAAAGAAGAGCCGCGTTTGGGTATTCGTGAGCAAGAATCTGGAAGCGACAAGGAGCTGTCGATGAATGTAGCAGAAGAAGTACAGGAACTTTACCGGGCTTTAATAGATGCTCATCCAGAAGAGATTGTCATATCTTTTATTTTGAGACACCCTCACTATAAAGGGATCATACAACGGATTCAATCATTGGACGGTTATGAGTATGGAGAAATTCAGGCCAATCTATTAAGCAAAGATTTATTACCTGTCAATCTACTCCGATTTAAATTAGCATTTTTTGGAGCGGAACGTTTCAATCCCAAATCGAATCGCTGGGTTCGTATTACGTTATTTCAGGGGGCGCCGCTTGTTGAAGAAATCGGAGAGCCATTCCCTGATAACTGGGTATTTCCACAATTACCGACACAGAAAGGAGAGAAACGATGAAGCAACCAAACGAAATTATCATTGATGCTCTAGAGTTAAGCAACTGGGACAGAGAATTTGTACATCTTTTACAAAAAGGTGGTGTTACTTGCGTCCACGCATGCTGCGGGTTATGGGAAAATGCCCGGGAAACACTTCATAACATTGGTCAATGGCATCGTTTCTTTCAAGAAAATGATGATCTCATCATGCAGGTGTTTCAGGGCAGCGATATCTTAAAGGCAAAACAGGAAGGAAAAATCGGCGTGATTCTGGGTACACAAAACACTTCTGCTTTGGAAGATGAACTCTCATTTGTCTCTGTTTTCAATCAACTTGGTTTGAAAGTGATGCAGCTGACCTATAATAATCAAAACTTGATTGGAAGCAGCTGTTATGAAGAGAGAGACAGCGGGCTTTCCCGTTACGGCAAATTGGTAGTTCAGGAAATGAACCGGGTAGGCATGGTTGTGGACCTTTCACATGTAGGAGAGCAGACTTCCCTTGATGCCATTGCGGTATCAGAACGTCCTGTGGCCATAACGCATGCCAATCCGAATTGGATTTATCCAACAAAACGGAACAAATCCCCAGAAGTTCTCCGTGCATTAAAAGATAATGGCGGTGTGCTCGGACTTTGTGCATATCCGCACCTTCTAAACGGGAAAGACACAACGCTGGAAGAATTCTGCAGTATGATTATCCGTACCGTTGATTTTATGGGAATCGACCAGGTTGGCTTAGGCACGGATTTAACCTTAAATATGTCCACAGATTTTCTGCACTGGATGAGAATGGGGAGATGGACACATGACGTTGATTATGGAGCTGGTTCAAAGGAAAATCCGTCATGGCCAGAGTGGCCTTCATGGTTCCGGACTCCGAAAGACTTTCCTAACATTGCAAAAGGACTCATGGAACAAGGCATGACAGGCGAAGATGTATCGAAAGTGATGGGAGGCAACTGGTTACGTTTCTTTACGGAAGGATTTAAAGATAAAAAGGAGGCGGAGAAATGCGCGTATCCTATGTAGAGCTATTTATTCATTGTAAAAAGGTGTTTCGCGCATGCGGCATTCCCTATGGATGCGCAGATGATGGGGCCGAAGTAGTGACGTGGAGTGAATTTATCGGGTTAAACGGGATGCAGGTATTGCTGGATGAAATTCCAAATATCAACCCGCCCGGCATGGAAAGCATCCATCTTCTTCAAGAGGAGAAAGGATTATATCGCTTTGATGGAAGGAGGCAAAGCGCGATTATCCTTGGTAAATTGATGGCAGACTTTGCTTTAGGGATGTCCGAAACAAAGCGTACCGTCCGCGTTTATATGCAAAATACAACCCGTTCGCGACTGCTTGCCCAACCGGCCCACTATATCGCTTCCAGAGGAAAAGGGTGTTTGGTGAATTATAAAACAAGGGAGGGAAAGCCTATGTGGATTCTTTCTACTCCGGAAATCGCCTTTCCCTTCTTTGCTGAAGGGGACGCTGCCGAGCAAATTATGGAACAAAACCTTACCGCAGATTTAGGGCAATATGAAACAGCCAGTATGACAAGCGATGGCTTTTGGCTTGTTTGTACCTCTGAAACAACATGGATTACTTCTTGCATCAGAAAGCTGCGTCAGGCAGCAGAAAACAGAACAATGCAATTGACAGAATCCGTCCATTTAAAAGCAACTTTTGAAAAGACCTATTTACAAGGCGCCAAAATCGATATGCATCATTGGAACGAATTGGATCAAATCGGCCGGGAAACACTCGTAAAAGCTTCCGGGAATGCATGAATAAGCAAACACAGGCGTCTCTCTCATATAAATAGATTGGAAATATACAAGGAGGTTTTATCATGACGGCAACAACAACATTAAAAAATTTTATAAACGGGAAATGGGCAGCCCCCACCGGAACTGAATGGAAACAAGGAGTAAACCCTGCTAATGTTCGGGAAATTGTTTCCTCCTATTACCCATCCACCTCAGCAGATGTAAGAGAAGCGATTGATGCTGCAGCATTGGCATTTCAGTCATGGAAACGCACGCCTGCACCACAGCGTGAAAACTATTTATATAACATTGCTGCATTAATGGAAGACGAAAAAGAGGCATTAGCCAAGACCATTGTCATGGAAGAAGGTAAAACCTTTACAGATGCCATCAAAGAAGTTGGGTATGCAGCTGGTATTATTCGATTTTATGCTGGAGAATGCCGCCGTCTAAAAGGAACCATTTTGGAAGCAGATATGCCGGATGTTCAAATTGAAACAAAGCCGGAACCGCTTGGTGTTGTCCTTGTCGTCACCCCGTGGAATTTTCCGCTTTCTATCCCGGCATGGAAGACGGCACCAGCGATTGCAAGCGGTAATACGGTGGTATTGAAAGCATCATCTCAAACACCGTTGACTGCGATGAAGTTTATGGAAATCGTTGAACGCGCTGGCGTTCCTGCTGGAGTGATCAATAACGTCATTGCACCCGGAAAGCTTGTTTCGGAAATGATTCATCACAAAGCAGTCAAAGCCGTCACGTTTACCGGTTCCAATGATTCCGGAAAAAAAGTGTATGCAGAAGCCGCCAAAGATATGAAACGCTGCCTGCTGGAAATGGGCGGAAAAAATCCGCTTATTGTCATGGAAGACGCGGATATAGACGAAGCAGTACAGCTTGCTGCAGCAGGCGCCTATGGGCAAACCGGACAGGCATGTACCGCTACAGGCCGACTTATCGTTCATCATGAAATTGCCGAAACTTTCACAGAAAAGCTTGTGGCAAAGACCAAAGAGCTGTTGGTCGGAAATGGCATGGAAGAAGGTGTTGAAGTAGGACCACAGGTGAGCAAATCCGAACAGTCCTCCACGCTTGCACTGATTCAAAGTGCTATAGAGGAAGGGGCAAATGTGCTTACTGGCGGGAACGTTCCAGAAGGTGCTGCATTTGAGCACGGCTATTTTGTAGAGCCCACTGTCATCCGTGATGTGACTGCATCCATGCGTATTTTCCAAGAAGAAGTATTTGGGCCTGTTAACTGTATCACAGAAGTCCGCGATATTGACGAGGCCATTGCTGTCGCCAATAATGTAGATTATGGTCTGTCATCCGCTATCTGCACCAAAAATTTGGAATATATGAATAAGGCATTACATGAAATCGAAGCAGGAATTGTGAAAGTGAATATGACAACCACAGGTACATTCTATCAGGCTCCTTTTGGCGGTTATAAGCAATCCAGCACTGGAACTTTCAAAGAATTAGGCAGTGAAGCAATGGATTTCTACTGTCAATACAAAACTCGTTATATTAAAAGTAAGTGATGAACGATCATACAGCAGGCTTCCTTTTTTTAAGCGCTGCTTAGATAATAAGTAATATGCTATAATCATTCCAAAGTATGCTAATGAATCAATTTCTGGAGGTTTATCATGAAGACAAAAGCAGATGTATCTGCAACGGTATTACGAGCAATCAAAGTATTAGAGCATCTGAAAGAAACACCTGGTCCGCAAAGCGTCAGTTATATCAGCAAGGAATTAAACCTTTCCCAAACCATTGTTCATCGTTTACTAACAACATTGAAAACGGAAGGTTTTGTACTGCAAGATACGCATTCCAAACTATATTCACTCGGCCCTGCTTTTTTAGATTATGCAAATAAGATCATAACAGAACTGCCTTTTGCCCCTGTTGTCGAGCCTTGGCTCATTCGATTACGTAACCAGACAGGTGAGACAGCTGGATTTTATATACCTAATGGACATACTAGGTTATGTGTCATGGAATATGAAAGCCAGCAGGAAATCAGGCGATCTGTAGGAGTCGGTAATCAGTACCCTATCCATGCCGGTGCTACAGGCCGGGCGATTCTAGCTTTTCAATCTGAAGAAATCCTTCAAGACGTGCTGAATAGTTTATCTACAGAAGAACGTCATATCTTAGCTGCAAAGATAAATACGACGAGGGAAAATGGTTATGCTGCCAGCTTTGAGGAGATCAATGCTAATGTTTCTGCACTTTCTGCACCTGTATTTGACCAGAATCAGCGTGTTGTCGGAGCATTGTCCATTTCAGGTCCTGCTTTTCGATTTAATCACGACATGATGGAGAGACATATTCCTGCATTAATGGATGCAACACAGGAAATTTCGAAATCGTTTGTTTGATAAGAACCTTTTCTTTACCTCTATCTTCATTTTCAGAAACATCAAAAATCCGGCAATGCATCTAATGCATTACCGGATTTTTCAGCTTTTCCCAAGCAGCTATCTATTATTCTTCTGAATCATCTAACTCCACATCGATTTCTTCATCTTCACTTGGAGCTTCTTCCTCTTCTGTATCTTGTTCTGCATCTTCTTCTGTGTCTTCCACATCTTCTTCAGGTTCTGTTGTTTCTTCTCCTGAAGTCGGCTCTTCTGACGTTGGTTCATCACTTACTGCTTCATCCTGTTCCGCACTTTCTTCTACAGCTATACTGGAAGCTGGCTGGTCGAAGTAACTTTCCGGATTAACTTCTGTACCGTCTTTACGGATTTCGAAATGCAAGTGTGTGCCATTATCTTTGCCAAACAAGTTGTTACCAGCTGTTCCAAGTGCATCTCCTTGTGCTACTTGATCACTAACGGATACAGCTACGTCTTCAAGACTAGCATAATACGTTTTTAAATCGTCGCTGTGAGATAAAACTACCACATTTCCAAGTAACGGGTCTTCCTTCACTTCTTCAACGGTTCCACTGATGGAAGCTAAGACATCAAATGTTTCTGCATCTGCTGCTGCGATATCTACTCCTGTACTTTGATAGTATCGATTGTTGTAAAGTACAAGTGCATTTTCTCTGTCTTCTTGTTCTGCGTTGTAATCAAAAAATTTAGTTACGATTTCTGCTTCATCTGTGTTTTCAAGCGGCATTCCTACCAATTCCTGCTGATCCACTACGGGGGCAGAGTCTTCCTCGTTCATAACCGGAAGATAATCTTCCTCTCCATCTCTTTGATCAGCTGGTTCTGAAACATCAGATCCTGCATTTTGATACCAAATGACTGACCCTAATAAAACAGCTGCAATACTTAAATACAAAGCTGGGAAAAACCATTTCTTACGGAAAATTTGGCTCCATTTATTTTTTGGGCCTTTGAATTCCTCTTTCATTTTCATCACCTCTGCAACCATTGTGAGCAGAAAAAGAGAATTATATACATGGCTATGAAAAAAATTTTTTGATTTTCATAATAGAGGCTGTTTATATCCGTTCAGATAGATATTTAATAGACAAAATAAAGCGGAAGATAAAGTGTTGTTACTGACATTCGGCTTTTTTTCGCCTAATGCACTATGCTGCACGATTTGCTCTATATTAACTACTACGTCTTTCTCTCATTTGAAAAGACGTGCAAAATATTTACCTGACCGTTGCATTTCAATCATTAGCCCACGCAAAAACCCCCGTTTAGTTAGAAACGAGGGCTGGTGCTATTTCACCTATTTGGCTGATTTCTACATCGGTATAGTAATGGTGAATAATTTCATTATAGTCTTTTCCTTCTGCGGCCATGCCGTTTGCACCGAATTGGCTCATGCCGACACCGTGCCCAAAACCTTGTGTTGTAAAAATCAGATGACCATCACTCTGTTCAATGGTAAAGTCACTCGATCTTAAACCCAATTTATCGCGAAATTCCGGACCGGTAAATGCATTTCCGGCTACGGTTATTTCTGCTACTCTGCCGCTGTCTGTATGGCTGACTTCCATTGGTATTTCCTTATCATCCTGAAGTGGAATTTCTAAAGCTTCGGATACTTCTGCTACCGTTAATGTTGTTTGCATGGAAAATTCTGGTGATTCTTCGTCCCATGGGCTTTCTACGCTGCGCAGATATGCCACTTCCCCTTCCCAATAATCTTCCGAGTTTTCCGTATAACCATTACTTGTGGAGAAGAAAGAAGCTGTTATCGGGTCGCTATCATAGGTAATAATCTGCCCCTCGGTTTCTTTCACAGCTTGATTGATTTTGTTCATTTTTTCATGATATTCTGGTCCCCATTGTTCTTGCAATTCTTGTTCACTTTTATATACTTGATGCTGCGTTGTATCCGTTAAATCATAGTTATCATTTTTCTCTCCATTTAATAAAAAGTTAACCGTAAATGTCCTCGCAGCAACTGCCTGGGCTTTTAATGCCTCCATTTCAAATTCGGACGGCATTTCCGAGGATACAACACCGGCTACATATTGCTCTACCGGGATATTTTCCACTTCCTCATTACTGACACGCATAACAGAAATATCAAATGGCGAAGTCCCGACTTCTACCGCTTCCTCACCAGAAGCTGTCTCTGTCTCTGACGACTTATCTTCTTCTCCATCTGATCCCTCTGATCCCTCTGATCCATCTGTTTCATTTTCTTCCTTTGTTTCCTCAGAGCCTTCTGCTTCTTCTACATTGTTCACCACTTCTGTCCCCGCACTGATTGGATTATCTGTTTTAGAAATTTGTACTACCATTGCCGGAACAGCAAGAATAAAAATAATCATCGTCGCAAAAAAACCTATTATCATCTGCTTCCAAGGAGATGGGCGCTGATTTTTATAATATGCTGATTTTCGATTGGAAATAGGTACGATTTTCTGCAAAGATTGGTTAGGTACTCTGTTTTTCTGCTTTAATTGCTTCATTTTTTTATGAATGGCTGCGTTTTTATATTTATATTTTTGATTACGCACGTTCCTCCTCCTTTTCTTAAAACTGTCTATCTATCATGCCTACTATTAAATCTATACATTTTAGCGGCAATTTAGACCTTTTCTTAAGAAAAAAATATGAGGAGAACGTTATGCATCCGAATCTTTTTCAGCTTCAGCCATCAAAAAACCACAGATACGCATGTTGAAAACGCTCTATGGTTTTTCATCTTTATGATTGTATTTCTTCTTCAACCAATTCTTCCGTCCGCTGGGGTCCCGTTGTCGGACTGTCGTTATAATTTTCATCATAGAGGTGGCAGGCAACACGATGTCCGGGTTCCATCTCTTGCCACACCGGTTTCACGTCTTTGCATATGTCCATGGCCATCGGACATCTTGTCCGAAATACACAGCCGGAGGGCGGGTTCATCGGGCTTGGTAATTCGCCTTCTAAAATAATCCGCTCCCTCTTTTCTTCCAAATCCGGATCCGGAATGGGGATGGCTGATAGCAGGGCTTTTGTATATGGATGTAACGGATTTTCATAGAGTGATTCGCCGCTTGTTTCTTCTACCAGATTTCCTAAATACATTACTCCAATCCGGTCTGAAAATTGCTTTACCATCGATAAATCATGAGCAATAAACAGGAATGTCAGCCCTTTTTCTTTTTGCAGCCGCTTCATCAAATTCACTACCTGTGCCTGTACAGATACATCCAATGCAGAGATAGGCTCATCCGCAATGATAAACTCCGGATCCAGCGCCAGCGCTCTGGCAATACCGATTCGTTGACGCTGGCCACCGCTGAATTCATGCGGATAACGGTTTACATGATCCCGGCTCAATCCAACCTCTTCTAATAGTTCATACACACGGTTCATCTGATCTTTTTTCTTCTTAAATATACCGTGTACCTCTAATGGTTCCGAGATGATTTCTTTGATTGTGGAGCGCGGATTCAAAGAAGCATATGGATCTTGAAAAATCATCTGCATTTTCCGGTACAACGCAAATTGTTCTTTTTCGTTTTGTTCATGGACATTTTCATCGTTAAACCAGACATCTCCACTAGTTTTATCATATAACCCGAGAATTGTACGGCCAATAGTGGATTTGCCGCAGCCGGATTCTCCTACCAGTCCATACGTTTCCCCTTTATAAACGTGAAAAGATACATCATGAACTGCTTTTAAATAACCTTTTTTGCCGACATCAAAATATTTCATCAGTTTTTTTACTTCCAGTACTTTATCTTCCAATTTTTCACCTCCAGTACCTTCTGGCTGCGCATAACTCTTTTTCATACTTGGTTCCTTGTAAAGGTGTGATTTCCACTCCTTTTCCGGTTTGCGGAGAATGGAGCATTTTTCCTTCTCCTTGATAGATACCTACATGGTGAATCGTCCCTTTCCCTTCCTGATAAGCAAAGAAAAGTAAATCTCCCGGCTCTATCGTATCTATAGCAATCTCTTTTCCCGCAGCTGCCTGGTCTCCTGCATCCCGGGCGATCCAGTAACCATTTGCTTTATGTGCTGCATAAGCCAGACCGGAACAGTCATAACCAAAGGAACTCATACCGCCCCAGAAGTAATCCAGCCCGATGAACGGAAGCATTGCCGTAACAATATCGGTCCCGCTTCCGGGAGCAAATCCGGCTTCACCGGAAACAACAGCTGTTTTTTCTTTGGCGATTTGTTGCCGGCCGGACGGTGTCTGCACATAAACATGCGTGTCATTTTCGCCTGTATAAGGGAGGATTGTTAAGTAGCTCAGCTGCATGGTTTTGCCTTTTTCCGGTTCTTCCAGCCAAGCATCATCTGTTATCACAACACTATATTGATGCTGAAGCCATTCCTTCTTTGTCACAGGAGCCAGCTGTTTGATAGGGATATATCCTGGATATCCTCTTGTATCTTTTTTCGATGCCTGAAAGGGAGCAATAATCTGTGCCCACTCTTCTGATTCCTCAAGCACAATTACCGGTTCTCCATATAATGTCTGCGACTGCACTAAATTTTCATCACATAGTGCCAGCGCTTGTTCATAGGTCAAGCTGGTTATCCAATGTAAAATATCAGTCGGTTTCGAGATACCCTTCTCGTCTTCCGGCCTGGGAGCTTGTGGATTCGTCCAAATGGTTGCCACCTGCACGTTCGTTACATGAAATTTTTCTGGCAGTTTCTCAAACATTTCCTGCATCTTATCCGCTCCTTTCCTTATCAATGACGTGCAAATAGGATTCGTTGACCGATGTGATTCCGAGGCCGGGTTGATTCGGGAAGGTGATTTGGTTCCCGTTTCCTTCATAATGAATGCCGCCTTCTAATATGTCGTCGGACAGCATTAGCGGCGCATCAAAATCAAAACGTGTCACGGCAGGATGGCTGGCTGCGAAATGGGCTGCCGCTGTAATGCCCAGTTTTGTCTCTATCATGCTTCCTACCATGCAAGAAACCCCAAAGTTTTGTGCAAGATTGGCGATTTTTACCGCTTGATAGATTCCACCGGCCTTCATTAATTTAATATTTATCATATCTGCTGCACCTGTCTCCAACACACGTCGGGCATCTTGCGGCGAAAATACCGCTTCATCGGCCATAATCGGGGTCGCTGTATGGTCCGTAATGTACTTGAGACCTTTGATATCATGTGCCGCAACAGGCTGTTCGACCAATTCAATCTGTAGTCCCATCTCTTCCATTTGTGTAATTGCATGCACAGCTGCTTTCGCTGTCCAGCCCTGGTTGGCATCCAGCCGGATCAGAACATCTTCCCCAGCTGCTTTTCTGACAGCCGCAACCCGTTCTATGTCTTTTTCAGCTGTGTCTTTACCCACTTTTACTTTTAAAATCCGGAATCCGTTTGCTTGATATACCTTAGCATCCTTCTGCATTTGGGCGATATCATTCACACTGACTGTATAATCATTTTCTATACGGGAGCGGTAACCGCCCAAAAATCGATATAAAGGCTGCTTTGCTGCTTGTGCCAGACAATCGTATATCGCCATATCCACGGCAGCTTTAGCACTCGTATTACGCACTATCACTTTCTCTATTTGCTCAAAGATACTGGCATAGGCAAATAAATCTGCACCTATTAAAACAGGGCGGAGGATGGTATCCACTGCATAACGAATACTTGCCAGACTGTCTCCTGTAATCACATGTGTCGGCGGCGCCTCTCCCCAGCCGCTGATACCATTATCACAAGTTATTTTTACCATCACACTTTCAGCGACAGTCACCGTCCGCAACGCTGTTTTAAAAGGGGTGTGTAAAGGGATGGAACTATGATAAAGTGTGACGTCAACTACTTTCATACGAATCTCCCTTTCTGATAGCAGCAAATCATCGGACTCCCGGTGACAGCTGAAGTGTTTTCGTCCTGCTGGATAACGTTGCTTTCACGCCTAAAGGAATCGAAAAATGCGGGAAGCAATGTCCAATTCGAAATCCTGCAATGACCGGCTTTTTATAATTTCTGACATAATGCTTCCAAATATCTTCTAAACGCAAGGAAGGCTGGCGTTCCGGTTCCGCTTCTGCAAAATCACCAATGATGATTCCGGCAGCATCTTTCAGTTTTCCGGCTAAACGCAGCTGATTCATCATCCCGTCGACTCGATACGGCTCCTCGCCAATATCTTCTATGAACAGCAATTTATCCTTGGTACCAATTTCATAAGGTGTTCCAAGTGTCTGTACAAGGAGTGACAGATTTCCGCCCACTATTTTTCCGGACGCTTCTCCTTCTCTATACACCGTAAGCGGAGAAATACTTTCGGAATAAATTAAATTTGTCGGCTCAAATAATTGCTTAAACAATTGAGCAGATACTGGATCAAAATCATTTTTAATAATATCTGATACCGGCATTGGACCATGGAATGTAACCAAACCGGTTTCCTGACGAATAGCTGTATGTAAACATGTAATATCGCTGTATCCCCAAATAATTTTCGGATTCTTTTTGATTAATTCCATATCTATTTTATCCACGAAGCGTCCTGTTCCATAGCCGCCTTTTGCAAAAATAATCGCTTTGACGTTCCTGTCAGCAACCATTTGATGAAAATCTGCCAGACGATTCGTATCTTTTCCTGCTAAATAACCGTATTGCTCATAAATATGTGCGCCCAGTTTTATCTTCAGTCCCATCTTTTCAAAAAAAGCAAATGATTTTTCCAGCTTTTGTTTATCAACCGGGCCTGCTGGAGCAATCATTCCAATTGTGTCTCCAGGCTTCAGACGGTTAGAAAGCATGTATACGACCTCCTTTTAAAAACAGAGATAGGCTCGCTTGGATAGGAGCCTATCTTGTTTTTTCTTACTCTGTCTTATCTGCGTATTTCAAATCAAAGTAACCTACTGGATGACGCAGGACTCCTTCTACGCCATCTGCTTCTAAAACAACTTGATTATAGTAACGGATTGGTGTAGCAATCATTTCATCGGCCAACATTCTTTCTGCCTCATAGAGATATTCATAACGCTGTTCCTCATCGGTTTCGCTTTTCCCGTTTTGAATCAGCTCATCATATTCCTCGCTTTCAAATCCGGTACGGTTCATATAAGAGTCTGATACAAAGCTTTCCAAGAAGTTGACAGGGTCACTATAATCATTGAGAAAAGAGCTTCTGGAGAACAGTAATTCCAGGTTTTGCTGCGCATCCGCAAACACATTCCACTCCTGATTTTCCAGCGTTACATCGACACCTAAATGCTCGCTGAACATATCCTGCATGGTTTCTGCGACTGCCTGATTGGTATCATCGGTGCTATATGTTAAAACAACTGGAGGCAGTTCATCGTAGCCTTCTTCCTGCATCCCTTCTTCCAGCAATTTCTGTGCCTGTTCCGGATCAAAGGCAGCCAAGTCCCCATTCTCATCGCGGAAATCACTTCCATCCGGTGTTGTAAAACCTGGTGATACAAAACCATATGCCGGCTCCACCCCCTGTTTTACAACGTATTCTGCAATATCATCCCGATTAATCGCGTAGGAAAACGCCTGTCTGATTTTCTTGTTCTGGAATGGTTCTTCTGTTACATTAAAACGATAGAATTCCAGTCCGCCATTTTCGCCAATATATACATTATCTCCCTCAATCAATTCATCTGACATCTCTGGAGGGATACCTACAGCATCTCCAGCTAAATCTAACTCCCCGGTTTCAAACATTTGATATTGTGTATTCGTGTTGTTCACCATCGAGACATGAACATGATCTAAATTCACCGCATCTGCATCCCAATATTCCGGGTTTTTGTCGAAAATCATTTCCGTGTCATGCTCCCAGGAATCCAGCATAAATGGACCATTCGCTACAAACGTGTCTGCGTCTGCATACCAATCAGATGTTTCCTCAGCAACCTGATGATTGATTGGGAAAAATGCCGGGTTCGTAAGCAAATCCAAGAAGAATCCCGTCGGCTGTTTTAAAACGACCTCCAAGGTTTTATCATCCACGGCCGTGACGTTCACATCATCTGCGGATCCGTCCCCATTATTATATTCTTCTCCGCCTTCAATATAATAAGCTAAAAATGCTGCGGATGATGCTGTTTCAGGGTCCAGCATATGCTTCCAGGCGTAGACAAAGTCTTCCGCAACGACTGGATCTCCATTGGACCAGTTGGCATCTTCACGTAAATGAAACGTATAAGTCAATTGATCATCAGAAATATCCCAGCTTTCTGCTACGCCTTCCGCTGCTTCTGAATTCTCATCTAAACGCGTTAATCCTTCCATCAGGTTATTCAAAGGATCCCAGGATACCTGATCGAACCCTACGGATGGATCAAATGAAGTTGGTTCCTGCCCATTATTAATATATAAGGTCTTCCCATCCAGGTCTGGTGTTTCTTCTGCAGCTCCATCCTCCCCGCCGTCATCTTCTGCTGCGCCGGTATCTTCTTCCGGCGCTTCCCCGGCATCTTCATTCGCCGTACACGCTGCGAGAATCAATGCCGTTAGCAGTGCCAGCAGCAACATCCATAAAAGCTTTTTGTTACGCATTGTATTGCCCCCTTTTTAAGTTTGTAAACTTTCAGCAGCTAAAAGCCGCTTGGCCCGCTCATCTTGCAACCAGCAATCCACGTGATGTGTGGCACTGATTTTTTCCGGAGCGGGGTAAACTTTATCACACACCTCCATCGCAAAAGGACATCGCGCTGTAAACGGGCATCCCTTTGGAGGTGAGAATAAATCAGGTGGTGTACCGGCAATCGGTTTTAATGTTTCTTTGGCATCCAGTCTGGGAACAGAATGGAGCAGTCCTTGTGTATATGGATGCTTTGGTTGATAGAATATTTCCCGTTTGCTCCCGGATTCAATAATTTTCCCGGCATACATCACTACAATGCGGTCGGCAATCTTGGCGACAACACCTAGATCATGGGTAATCAAAATAATCGAAACTCCAGTCCGCTCCTGGATGGTTGCAAATAACTCCAAAACTTGAGCTTGAATAGTCACATCCAGTGCCGTCGTTGGCTCGTCTGCGATTAGTAAATCCGGATCACAAATCAAAGCAATCGCAATCACGATCCGCTGCCGCATCCCTCCGCTAAATTGATGCGGATATTGTTTTAAGCGTTCCTCCGGATTTGGAATACCTACCAGTTCCATCATTTCCACTGCTTTCGATTTTGCCTGTGCACCTGTTATTTTCTTATGTTCTTTCAACCCTTCCATCAACTGAGTCCCAATCGTTAAGGTTGGATTCAGCGCTGTCATCGGGTCTTGAAAAATCATGGAAATATCCACGCCGCGAATGGAACGCATTGTCTTCTCAGAACACGCGGTTACATCCTGTCCTTTAAAAATAATCGAGCCCGCCGCAATTTTTCCCGGCGGATTTGGAATCAGTCCCATAATCGCATTGGAAGTAACACTTTTCCCGCATCCAGATTCACCGACAATGGCCAATGTTTCTCCTTTATCCAAGTGAAAGTTGACACCCCGAACAGCTTGGACGGTTCCCCCATACGTTGTAAATGTCACATGTAAGTCGTTTACTTCGAGTATTCTTTCCAAGTTGCCCACCTACTTTCTTAATTTCGGATCCAGTGCATCCTGCAGTCCATCTCCCAGAACATTAAAAGCAAACATGGTAAAAGAGATAAAGAAAGCAGGAAAGAATAGAGTCCACCAGTTTCCGGATAATATAGCGCCTAATGAATCGTTTGCCATCACACCCCAGCTCGCAAACGGTGCCTGGATGCCAAGACCGATAAAACTCAGAAATGCTTCCGCGAAAATGGCGGTTGGCACGGTTAATGTCATTTGTACAATAATCGGCCCCATTGTATTCGGCAGCAGATTTTTCCGGATAATCCGGGATGTTTTCGTCCCAAAGGACTTGGAAGCAAGCACAAATTCATAGTTTTTTATTTGCAGTACCTGCCCCCGTACAATTCGGGCCATCCCAACCCAGCCGGTAATCGTTAGCGCCAGGATAATCGTACCGAGACTCGGTCCGAGCACAACTAAAAGTAAAATAACAACTAACAAGTAAGGCAATCCGTATAACACTTCAATCATTCGCATCATGACATTGTCTGTCCGGCCGCCCTTATAACCGGAGATTCCTCCCCAAATAATGCCAATCGTTACATCAATTAAAGCAGCTACTAAACCGACAAACAGGGAAATACGGGCACCATACCATGTACGCGTAAACACATCTCTTCCGGCGTTATCTGTTCCAAACCAATGATCCATCGAAGGCGGCTGAAATTGATCCGGCAGACTCTGTCTATTCACTTCATACGGGGAAATCATCGGGCCAATAATTGCCATCACTGTAAGTAATACTAAAAAAATCAGTCCAAGCATAGCCATCTTATTCTTCATCAACCGCCGCCATGCATCCTGCCAATAGGATAAAGATGGACGGGATACTTCTTCCATTTTCTCTGTATCCCGTTCTTTCCAAGAAAACCATTCATCCGGTATATTGGAGGGGGATGTGGGATGCTCCATTTCTTTCTCTGATTTCATCTTTATTTGCCCCCTTTCTGCTGCATTTTAATCCGTGGATCAAGGATGCCGTAAATGATATCCACTAGAAAAAGCATGATAATTAAGAAGGCGCTGTAAAAAACCGTCGTGCCCATAATAACCGGGTAATCACGCTGGTTAATACTTTCGACAAAGTATCTTCCCATTCCCGGGATGGCAAAAATTTGCTCAATAACAAAAGTCCCAGTCAAAATCCCGGCAAAGAGGGTCCCCATAATCGTAACAACAGGCATAAGTGCATTTCGGAGTGCGTGCTTGAAAACAACTTTCCATGGAGACAGTCCCTTTGCTTTTGCCATTTTAATGTAGTCCTGCGTCAAGACCTCCAGCATTGTCGAACGTGTCAGCCGGGCAATAATTGCCATTGGCCCTGTTGCCAGCGCCAGTACCGGAAGTACCATGTGAGACGGGCTTCTCCATGTTGCCGTCGGAAATATGTCCAAATTTACTGCCAACTGCTGAATAAGAATGGTTGCTAAAATAAAGTTTGGTATGGAGATACCCAATACAGCGATGCCCATCGTCAAATAGTCCAAAAAGCCGTTATGCCGGAGTGCAGCAATAATTCCAACCAGTACACCGGAAACGATTGCTAGGGCTATGGTAATAATCCCCAACTCAAAAGAAATTGGAAATCCGCGTGATAACAGATCATTTACTGTCTGATTCGGTTGTTTAATAGATGGTCCAAATTCAAATGTGACGATGGATTTAATGTAGAGTAAATATTGTATGTAATAAGGCTGGTCTAAATTATAGTGCGCTTCCAGGTTGGCCTGTACGGTTTCATTGGAAGATTGGTCGGTGTTGAAAGGAGAACCAGGTATATTTACCATTAATACAAAAGTAAGTGTAATAATGACCCAGAGTGTGATAATCATAATGAGTAATCGTTTTAAAATATACTTCAGCATATGTTTCACCTCTTTATCTTTTCATTTTTCGTATCTTCACCAAAAACGATGAGGGGGGAAATTAGCTATATTTTGATGGTAGCAACCGCTACGGAAAAACACTACGCTTTCCCATAGAGGTCTCCGTGTTTGCCTTCGCTCGCTCATTTCATTTGCTTATTTATGAAATAATATCAACTATAGATTTTGGTGTTGAACGCATTTTTCATGTCATAAGTGTCACTTTAAAAGCATATCAGTAAGCTTAATAGAGAATGGCTCAGGTAAATAAGATACTGCTGGAGGTGTTTTATTTATTTTTTGTGCTGCCTGGTTACAAATAAAAGGCTTATTATTATAGATAATTACATTTGTTTTTTTGGATGCATTATGGATGATTGCATTGTTAAGTGAATGTTGTTTGTACTGCTAATTCTGTCATTACCAGCATCGCTTGGTAGGCTTCTTTCATATCTTTGGCTTGAAAACGAACTTTGGTTGTGCCGGGAATCCATATCGTTCCAGGCATTAAATTGGCCCATTCTGCCTGTCCGCTGTTATTGAATTCAATGGTCAGCTCCGGATTTTCAGGAGGTATTAATGGTTTTATAAGATGACGGTTATCCAGAGCCAATTTTACTTTTTCCGCAAGCAGTTGACCCGCCTTTTTAGGTGTTAGGCTCTTGACTGATGACCTGGAAATCGTCTCTTTCACAATGGCAGTAGTTACATGAGGTATTAATTTTTCTGCTTCTGCCGCAGCTTGGTCATCTCCTGCTGCCAACAAAACAGGTACGTCGTAATACCCGGCAAGATATGCATTCATTCCCATCTCCCCGATACAATGATCATCTATATAGAAGTTGCGGACAGCATGTACCATGGAATGTGACATCACCCCGCGCTGTCCGGCTCTGGCATGATAACCTACAAAGAAAGCACCGCTATATGTATTATTTAGTCCTTGCATCATGGAAAAGGGCTTGACTTCTCCCGTTATCAGCAATGCATCCGGATGAATGTCATCAATAAGTAAATTATTCATCTTGGAATGACTATCATTCACCAGAACTTCTTCCGCTCCGTAATCAAACGCAGCTTGGATAACGTAATTCGCTTCATCTGTCATTATTTTTCGGGCTCTTTCATAATTTTGCATGCTCCGATCCACAAAAGTGGTATCCGGCAATCCAGTAATGCCTTCCATATCAACGGACATATATAGTTTCATTTTCATCACCCAATTGTAATATTAGTAATTTTCTTAAATATATCACGTTTTATAGAAAGTGAAAAGAGAAATTTTGGAAAGGCATACATACACACTACTGTTCTTTTTAAAACTTTTTATTTCGAAAAACGAATGGAATGCTATGTAAACATGACAGCTTATCCAGCTTCTTTTGTTTATCCGCTTATCTAAAAACCATCCTTTATACCTATGCGCGTTAACAGATTCTTTTTCATTGCTTCCGACGAAGCAGAAAAAGCTTTTGCTTGGATAAACAAAAAAAGATGCACCTGCAATCAGGTACATCTTTTTAATAGAGTAGTATAAAATTATTCAGTGATATATTCATTTAATTCGACATTTTCTTCCACACCTAGTGGCTGAAGAACGACACCATTTTCATCAACGCGTTTTATGTCGGCGCCAAGATTAGCTAGTTTAATGACAATATCTACATATCCGCGATCTAAATGTTTTAACTCTGTTACGCGGGTATGGCCTTCACTGACCAGACCAGCTAAAATTAATGCTGCTGCAGCACGTAAATCCGTTGCCGCTACTTCCGCACCTTGCAGTTTAGAAAGACCTTCAATAATAACGCTACGGCCTTCAATTTTAATATTCGCATTCATGCGGCGGAATTCTTCAACATGCATAAAGCGATTCTCAAATACTGTTTCAGTTATAACACTTGTTCCTTTAGCACATAACATCAATGCCATCATTTGTGACTGCATATCTGTTGGGAAACCGGGGTGCGGTAATGTCTTGATATCTGTAGATTCAATGGCATCAGAACCAATAACCCGAAGGCCGCCATCTTCATCAAGCACTTGTACGTTCATTTCCTCTAATTTTGAAACTACCGAACTTAGATGTTCACGTACAGCATTTTCGATTAATATGTTTCCATTTGTAATTGCCGCTGCAACCATAAAGGTTCCTGCTTCAATACGATCCGGAATCATATTATGTTCTGCTCCATGAAGTTTTTCCACACCGTTAATCCGGATTGTTTCTGTACCGGCCCCAACGATTTTTGCGCCCATTTTATTTAAATAGTTAGCTAAATCAACAATTTCAGGCTCTTTAGCAGCATTTTCAATAATGGTTTTGCCTTCTGCTAAAGCAGCAGCCATCATGATGTTTTCTGTAGCTCCTACACTTGGCATATCTAAATAAATTTTCGCACCTTGCAAACGGCCATGTGATGTTGCTTCTACAAATCCATTACCTACGTGAATTTCAGCTCCCATTGCTTCGAAACCTTTTAAGTGCAAGTCAATCGGACGTGAACCAATGGCACATCCTCCAGGCATAGCAACCTTTGCGTGTCCATAGCGGGCTAATAACGGTCCCAGAACAAGCACGGATGCACGCATTTTTCTTACATATTCGAATGGAGCTTCTGTTTCCAACCTGGCAGAAGCATCAATCATTACAGCTTTTTCTTTCGAATCAAATTCCACATCGGCATTTAAGTTGCGGAGTACTTCATTAATTGTATATACATCTGCTAATACTGGTACTTCTTTGATAACACTCTTTCCTTCACTAGCAATTAAGCTAGCGGCAAGTACAGGCAGGACAGCGTTTTTAGCACCTTCAACACGCACAGTGCCTTCCAACTTCTGTCCGCCACCAACGATGATTTTTTCCATGTCATAAATCCCCTTCAGAATCTAATTTCCCTAATATTAATATTCATGTATCAAGATAGGTGTTCCTATCATAAAACTCTTTTCCCCATGACGATCAGCAACAGTAGTGACTTGCACATTTTTTGGGTCATTTTCCATGAAATAAAATTGTTCCCATGTTTTTGTATACCCGTATGTACTTTTTTCAATCCTGGAATTTTTTAAATTGTCATTATTAGTCGATATATGCTTTATATTGAAATACGTTTTTGCTATATTTAAAAATTCATCATGATTAATTATATCACTACCTTGTACAGATAGACAAGTATATACTTGTGAACCTTTTGTTAAATATTTCTCTTGTATAGCTTGTTTTTCTTTTTCATACTTTTGGCTTATCTGTTTATCCCAGTCTTCTCCATGCAGAACAATAATCACTTCTGCCGGATTGCTTTTATCTAAAGGAAGAATCACATTATATAATACGTCAAAAGGAGCTTCCTTGTGACTACTCTTAAAAGCATATTTCATGCCGTTTTCATTCTCTTCCTCCTGGACCGGGTACTGCGCTTTCAAATCCTGAATAAGCTGCTCTGCCTGGGCTGTTTCCATTTGTTCTTTCATTGTCACATCCCAGAAATGGATAGGAAGATCATGCTCTTCTGCAAATGTACCTAGATCTTGCATCTCATCTTTCTGATAAGGTTGACTGAAAGCCTGGTTGATAATAAAGCAGAGAATAAGTAATACGAAAAAGATCTGTCTGTTTCTTTGAGCCGGTTCAGAAAGTACATGATGGGGTGTTGATTTTTGTGTCACCGGGAAATGGGAACGGGAAAAGAATCTATAAAACATGAAAAAACCTCCTGTCAAATCTATTAATCTCAGTTTTGACAGAAGGTTTTATATCCATACGTGTATCGATGAAAAAAGGTACATTAAATCTCCAGACCATTGTAGTATATCCAGGAAGAATCTGCTTACACCTGTACCAATCATAATGGTAATGAACAGAAGAAAAACTCTGGCTTCTGCTGATCTTCCTTTTTTAAATATCGTTTCAATGCGGATAGCCGTAACTACTTTCCATGTCAGGTAAATAAACATGAGATGGGAGAAAATACTAATTACCGCTAATTGGGCTGCTGAGAACATGGCAATCTCCTTTCTGAATACAATTTTCAACATATATTGCCGAATGATATGTTACTTTCAAACATTTCCCGGGAAATGATAACATTTTTCTTCCATTTTTTTAGCCGGGTATCTGTATCACTTCAGAAATAACATAACCCCCTATCCATCCGACGTGAATGGGACCAGGGGGTTATTTCAAATGGTTTTCTTATGAATTTGCGATTTCCAGACGATTAACTGCCCGTTTCAATGCATGTTCAGCACGGTACCTGTCAACTGTATCGCTTTTATCCTGAAGTCGTTTCTCTGCACGGTCTTTGGCTTCTCTTGCACGCAGAACGTCGATATGATTAGCAGTTTCAGCGGACTGTGCCAGGATAGTAACTTTATCCGGTTGTACTTCCATAAAACCTCCGCTGATGGCAACTTCCACTGTATCATCTGCTTTTTTCAAGCGGGCAATACTTATTTGTAACGGAGAAACAAGCGGAATATGCTTAGGCAGGATACCAATTTCTCCAGTATCCGCTTTACAGACAACCATATCAAAGCTATCCTCCAGAATCGGACCTTCAGGAGTGACGACACTTACTTCTAATGTACTCAATGTTTACCCCTCCTACAACTGGCTAAAAAGCGGATATGAATGACGCATATAACAGATCCATACATGAAAGATTCTATTGACATGCATCATTCCCAGCTGTCTATTATTCCGAAACTTTTGCTTTCTCTACGACTTCTTCGATACGTCCGACAAGACGGAAGGCATCCTCTGGAAGGTCATCATATTTCCCTTCAAGGATTTCTTTAAAACCTTGAATCGTTTCTTTTACCGGAACATACGAACCAGGCTGCCCAGTGAACTGCTCAGCAACGTGGAAGTTTTGTGATAAGAAGAATTGGATACGGCGTGCACGAGAAACAACCAGTTTGTCCTCATCACTCAGTTCATCCATACCAAGGATTGCAATAATATCCTGCAATTCACGATATTTTTGAAGCGTCTGCTGCACTTCTGTCGCAACTTTGTAATGTTCTTCTCCTACTATTACCGGGTCCAGCGCACGAGAAGTAGATGCCAACGGATCCACAGCAGGGTAGATACCTTGCTCAGAAAGTTTACGATCTAAGTTCGTTGTTGCATCCAAGTGAGCGAATGCCGTTGCCGGCGCCGGATCGGTATAGTCATCCGCAGGAACATAGATAGCCTGAATAGACGTTACAGAACCTTTATCGGTTGTTGTAATACGTTCCTGTAGTTGGCCCATTTCCGTTGCTAGTGTCGGTTGATAACCAACGGCTGATGGCATACGTCCTAGAAGTGCGGATACCTCCATACCAGCTTGTGTAAAACGGAAAATATTATCAATAAATAACAATACGTCCTGTCCTTGTTCATCACGGAAATATTCTGCCATTGTTAATCCGGTTAATGCTACACGCATACGTGCACCCGGCGGCTCGTTCATTTGTCCGAATACCATCGCTGTTTTGGAAATAACGCCAGAATCACTCATTTCATAATAAAGGTCATTTCCTTCACGAGTTCGCTCTCCAACACCCGCGAATACAGAAATACCACCGTGTTCCTGCGCGATATTATTGATTAATTCCTGAATTAATACGGTCTTACCTACACCGGCACCACCAAAGAGACCGATTTTTCCGCCTTTGGTATAGGGTGCAAGCAAGTCAACCACTTTAATCCCGGTTTCCAAAATCTCTGTTTCCGTAGAAAGACTTTCAAAGTCCGGCGCCTGACGATGAATCGGATCTAAACGGATACCTTCTGGCAACGGCTCATCTAAATCAATTTTTTCACCTAAAACGTTAAATACGCGTCCTAATGTAATATCTCCAACAGGGACAGAAATTGGTTGACCTGAATCTTCTACCTCTGTTCCACGCTGGAAACCATCTGTTGAGGACATCGCAATGGCACGGACACTATGATCACCAAGATGAAGCGCTACTTCTAATGTTAAATCTTCACCTGATTGTTTATTGTGTACGACTAGTGCATTATTTACAGCAGGAAGCTCGCCATCTTCAAAACGTACGTCAACGACTGGCCCCATCAGCTGTGTTACGCGTCCTTTCGTCATCTGTTCCCCTCCTAACTTAACTTATCTACCTATTCAAGTGCTGCAACGCCGCCGACAATCTCAGTAATTTCCTGCGTAATAGCTGCCTGGCGTGCACGGTTATATGATAGTTCTAGATCATCGATTAATTCATTTGCATTATCTGTTGCACTGCGCATCGCTGTCATACTTGCAGCATGCTCACTTGCTTTTCCGTCAAGTAGTGCTTCAAAAATCAGACTTTCTGCATATTGAGGTAAAAGCACTTCCAGAATTTCCTCCTGGTTCGGCTCAAACTCATAGTCAGAAGTTGCACCAGTTTGCCCTTCTATATTCTCGATGGGTAAAAGCTGCTTATCTGTAACTACTTGAGAAATCGCGCTGACATAATGATTATAAATCACATGAAGCTCATCAATTTCCTCATTTGCATACATTTGTACCGCTTCGGAAGCAAGGTTTTTCACATCTGCAAATGCAGGATGATCGGATATACCTATAATACTCTGTGCAACTGGAAGTCCACGTTTGCGACAGAAATCATACCCTTTTCTTCCAATAACAATGATGGTGTATTCATCTTTGGAAGAATGATTTGCATCAATCTTACTCATTAGACTTCGTAAGATATGACTATTATAAGCCCCTACCAAACCACGGTCGGAAGTAACAATCAGATAGCCTGTTTTCTTTACTTCCCGTTTATTTAGCATCGGATGATTGGAATCTGATGTGGAACTTGCGATACTGCTGACAACTTCCTGCAGTTTTTCTGCATAAGGAACGAACCCTTTCGCATTTTGTTCTGCTTTAGACATTTTAGATGCAGATACAAGTTCCATTGCTCCGGTGATTTGTTTTGTTTTCTTTGTAGAATCAATTCTTCCTTTTAATTCTCTAAGTGATGCCAAGCTTTTCACCACACTTTCCTATAAGGAATGCGGGCCGAACTTCGCATTTATCGGCCCATTTTATTTTGAGTTACAAGACATCTTATTTATCAGATGGTAAGAATGTTTTCTTAAAGCTTTCAATTGCTCCGCTGAATTCTTCTTCATCTGGGAGTTTTCCTGTGTCACGGATACTGGTTAACAGATCATTTTGATTATGTTCCAGCCAGATACCCATTTCTTCTTCAAAGCGCAGGACATCTTCCACAGGAATGTCATCTAAGAATCCTCTTGTTAAGGCGTAAATAGAAGCTACCTGTTTTTCAACCGGCATTGGTTTATGAAGTCCCTGCTTTAGTATTTCTACTGTGCGTTGCCCACGGTTCAGTTTTGCTTGCGTTGCTTTATCCAAATCAGAGCCGAATTGGGAGAATGCTTCCAGCTCACGGAACGATGCCAAGTCAAGACGCAGTGTACCCGCAACTTTTTTCATGGCCTTAATCTGCGCAGAACCGCCGACACGCGATACGGACAGACCCGGGTTAATCGCCGGACGTACTCCGGAGAAAAACAAGTCGGATTGTAAGAAAATCTGACCGTCTGTAATGGAAATAACGTTAGTCGGGATATACGCTGAGATATCGCCTGCCTGTGTTTCAACGAAAGGCAAGGCTGTCAAGGAACCGCCGCCTTTTGCATCACTTAGTTTTGCTGCACGCTCTAATAAACGGGAATGTAAGTAGAATACATCTCCCGGGAATGCTTCACGGCCTGGCGGGCGGCGAAGTAATAAGGAAAGTTCACGATAAGCAACCGCTTGTTTGGATAAATCATCATACACAACAAGGACGTGTTTGCCGTTATACATAAACTCTTCACCCATAGCCACTCCGGCATACGGCGATAAGTATAGTAATGGAGCCGGGTCGGATGCGCCTGCAGTGACCACAATCGTATAATCCAATGCTCCGTTCTTACGGAATGTTTCTACAGTAGAACGAACAGTAGATTCTTTTTGGCCAATTGCGACGTAAATACAAATCATATCTTGATCGCCCTGATTCAAAATCGTATCCACTGCAACCGTTGTTTTCCCTGTTTGACGGTCACCAATGATTAACTCACGTTGTCCACGGCCAATCGGTACAAGCGCGTCAATCGCTTTTAGTCCAGTTTGCAATGGCTCATCAACGGATTTCCGATCCATTACGCCTGGTGCCGGCGCTTCAATCGGACGCGTATTGGATGTTTCAATCGCACCTTGTCCATCAATTGGCTGACCCAGTGGATTCACCACGCGTCCTAATAGTTCCTCTCCAACCGGTACTTGCATGATGCGGCCGGTCCGGCGTACTTCATCCCCTTCTTTAATCCCTTCAAAAGGGCCGAGAATAACAATACCTACATTGCTTTCCTCTAAGTTTTGAGCTAAGCCCATCACTCCGTTAGGAAATTCAAGCAGCTCTCCTGCCATTGCGTTATCAAGTCCGTGTGCACGTGCAATCCCGTCTCCGACTTCAATAACTGTTCCAACATCAGTCACTTCTATGTCTGAATCAAAATTTTCAATTTGCTTTTTTATCAGCGTACTAATTTCTTCAGCATTAATGCTCATACCATTTCACCCCTATCATCATTTAATTAGCAGACACAATTCTACGGGAGATTCGATTCAGCTTCCCTTTGACTGTCCCGTCATAAATCGTATTTCCAACGCGAATCTTGATTCCTCCAAGAATCGACGGGTCAACGATATTATGAAATTGAACGGCGCTTTTTCCTAATCGGGCAGCAAAAGAACGCTCTAATTGAGTCTTTTCATCATCCGATAAATTTCTTGTCGAATATACAGTAGCATCTGCCATTCCTTTCGCATCATTTACGAGAGCAAGGAATTCGTCAATAATGGCTGGAATAATCAATATACGGTGACGATCCACCAGTAATTGAAGGGTGTTCAAAATGGTTTCGTCCACTCCTTGAAATGCTTCTACGACAAGTTGTTTCTTTGTTGCCTGATCAATTTTTGGATGTGTCAGGAAGTTAGCTAATTTCTTATCATTTTGAAAAACAGGCTTGACGACTCTTAAGTCTGCCGTAAGCTGTTCGATTTTCTGTTGTTCTATACCAAGTCTGAAAAGAGCATCTGCGTATCGTTTCGCAACTACTTCATAACTCATCGCTCTTCTCCTACCTCTTTAATGTATTCGTTGATCAGTTTCTCCTGATCCTGCTCGCTTAACTCTTTCTCAATAACTTTGCTTGCAATTAATACAGATAGAGATGCCACTTTATCCTGCAGCGCTTCGATAGCTCTTTCTTTCTCGTTTTGAATATCTGCTTGGGCAGCTTCTTTTATACGATCTGCTTCCTTCTTCGCAGATTCAATAATTTGTTCCTCTTGCCTGGTGCCTGCTGCTTTTGCATCTTCAATCATTTTTTGAGCTTCTGCTCTCACTTGATCTAGCTGATCAGCTGCTTCTTTAGAAGCCTTCTCTGCTTCAGCTCTGCTTTTTTCAGCTGCATCAATTTCATTCGCCACATATTGCTCACGGTCTTCCATTTTTTTCATCAATGGTCCCCAGGCAAATTTTTTCAACAATGCAAGAAGAATAAGGAAGAAAAACAGCTGAACCAGCATATCCGGCCATTGCAAGCCGCCGACATCGGCGCCTATTACTAATGAATCAATGTATGAATGCACGAATTCCACTCCTTTCGCTAAGACGTTCACCCGAAATTGAGATATTTCCGCTTTGATATAAAAGCCTGTTTCTCTATTCGTTTATGAAGCACGAATTTGTCATATTTTTTGAAACTGTTGTTCCAGCATAAAGGAATGGCGAAGGTTCTCTCTGAGACAAACTTCGCCATTCTATTTTTGGAAAATCAAACGTCAATTACATGACCATAAATGCGATAACTACTGCGAGGATTGGAACAGCCTCAACAAGTGCTACCCCGACAAACATTGTCCCCATAAGCGGGCCTCTTAATTCTGGTTGACGTGCAATTCCTTCTACTGTTCTACCTACGATTAAACCGTTACCTACACCAGCACCTAATGCTGCTAGGCCTATTGCGATACCTGCTGCTAAAGCTCCCATGAATAATTTCCTCCTTTTTATGTGTAAAAAACAACTTAATATTATTTATTTAATGGTCTGCACTCACTTTATGAGACATATAAACCATTGTTAACATAACAAATACATACGATTGAATAACACCGATAAACACACTGAATCCTTGCCATGCAAGCATCGGCAATGCTGCTCCGACGAAACCGAACGCACTGGAAGTTGCCCAGCCTACCAATAGACCTAATAAAACTTCACCAGCATAAAGGTTACCAAACAGACGAAGACCCAATGTTAAGGTATTTGTAAATTCTTCTACTATTTTAAATGGTAACATAAATGGCACCGGGCTCACGTATGTCTTTAAATATGCTTTTGTTCCTCGAACTTTGATGCCGTAATAGTGTGTCAATAAAATAATCATTGTTGACAATGCTAGAGTAAGACTCGCATCCGCGGTAGGAGACTTCCACCATAAATCGTGTCCAACCACTCCAACAGTAGCTACTCCGACAAGGTTACTTACTAAGATATAAAAAATGAGTGTCAATCCAAGCGGAAGAAAAACTTTTCCTGTTTTCCAATCCATATTGTCTTTTATAATGCCCCGCACAAACTCTACTGCCCATTCCATAAAGTTTTGCATCCCTTTGGGTTTCATTTGCAATTTTCTGCTTCCCCACACACAGAAAACGAAAACAATCAGTGACACGATAAAAGTCATTAACACATTTGAAAGATTTAAATCAGCACCCGGTATCCCAAAGATATCATGTACTATTGGATTTTCATGATCCAAAATTATCACCCCTTTACTAAAACTATTTATAAGTAAAATGGAATACTGGAAGGATTAGTCTTCTTTGCGATTACGTATAACTAGTTGATAGACAATGACATCTATCATCATAATCACGTAGGAAGAAACAATCCCAAAAATTACAGCATACAGATGAAAATACTCATCAAAACGTATCGCAACAACAACCGCTAATACCGCGGCAGCCATTCTGGAAAAGGTACCTAAACCAGTTTTGGCCGTTTCTCCGGCTGCAACCGTCTTGCCGAGTTGGTCTGACTTGTGCTGCAATAACCACAAGTTATAAAAACTGATGCTACTACCCAGGATTAAACCGAGAAAAATTCGGGTATACGGTAGAAATCCAGCGCAAAGTACTAAAATTGCCAACCAGTAAAGCATCCATTTTCGCTGACGGATAATCATATTATCAAAATTAGACATCAATGCTGTTTCACTCCTAATGCCCGTCAACTTAGATATTACCGTTAGAAACATGCATTTGCATCCGTTTTCGTTTTCAATCAAGTTGGGGAACTTCTTACTGGGTAATACTACTTGTAGTCTTAGATGCGGAGGTGTTACATAATATTGCATCTTATGTATAAAAGGCAGAGAAATGCATTTCGCATACTTTCAGAAAGCATCAATTTTTAAATGGGCTAAGTCTGCTCCCCCTTTTCTCCACACTAAATAAGTTTACAATACGCCTGTAAGAGTTGTCAACGAGTATCACATAATGTTCAAAGTATTTTCAGAACTGTAATAATGCACCTTCAGGCAGGGTCATTGCCCATTAAGAAGCATTTGTGAAATATTTCTCAAAGAAATGAATTCACAAATGCTTCCAACTTAAAATGACAGTTTTGTGAACGTGTCTTTTTAACTATACTGGACCAGGGAATTCACAGGTATATTTTCACTCAATCATGATCATTGTCTCTATCTGTTCAAATTCTCCATTTTCAAGTTCCGCTGTGATTAATGCCAGATAATATCCAGGTGCCCCCGCTTCTTCTTTACGAAGCACTCCTTCATGCTTTCCTTCTTTTAATTCTGTTTCTTCCAGCAGTTTCCTTTCAAACAGAAAAGTCTCTGGGTTGTATAAGCTGACATTCATCTTTTTCACCGATTCCGTTACATAAAATTGATATTTATAATCTGCGTTTTCAAAAGGTTCGAGGTAAAATTCAAATCCTGCTGTTTTTGGCTGATCAGCTTCCTGGTTAACAATAATGTAAGGCAACTCGTAGTTGCTCTCCCCTTCTCTAAGCGTCAACCACCCTTCATGAACGCCTTCTTCCAATCGGTCCCGGTTCATCGATAGTTTTACCGTTATTTCTTTTTGTGCTTGCGGTTCAATCGTGAAAGATTGCGGAATATCCCAAACGAAGCCATCCTTCCGCTCCGGCATTTCAAAATAATAGGTCTGTTCCTTGTCCGTTTTATTTTCGACCGTGACTGTTTCGGTAAAAGCTTCCTGATACTGATTCAGCTTACCGAATTCCAGTTGCGGATCATATATAATTGTAGATGGATCGGCAGCTGCTTCCAGATGAATAAGCCCCATCCCCTGTGTTGTAGCATTTAAGCGAGTTTCCGCTTCTTCAAAGGGTTGTGCTGTTGTTTTCAGGGCTCCAACCAGCTGCTCGTCCGTCCAATCCGGATGCGCCTCTTTTAAAACAGCAAATGCTCCAGCTACATGCGGAGAAGCCATACTTGTTCCATTCATTGCTTGATACCCTCCCGGAACCGTACTCCAAATACCCGCTCCAGGAGCTGAGATATCCGGTTTAATATTCCAATGCACGGTAACCGGTCCTCTTGAACTGAAAGGTGCAATCGTGATAGTATTCTCTTTTTGAATCGAATCTATAAAATAATTCCCTTTGTTTATTTGTGCCTGCAGCCACTCTCCTTCTTCTTTCTCGATAGAAGCAACCGGAATATTGACAGGCTGCCGATTATTGTCCACAGAGGCCTGCAGCGGTCCAGATTCAGAATTATAAATGATTAAAGCTTCTGCCCCCATGCTTTCTGCTTGTAACGCCAATTCAAAAAAAGGTATTTCATTTCGTCTGGTAATGGCGATTTTGCCGTGCAAGGATTGCCCCTGCTCCATATTGTCCATATCGATGAGCTGATAATCATTGTCCAGTTCCCATTGTGGAGCCCCAATTGCTTCTAGTAAAGGTATCTCCTTTTCTTCCAAGGTATCTGTCAGTACCGGCTCTTTCTGCGGCGTTGTTGATGCTCCTACGGAAACGGAATGGTCTGCTGTTGCCGGCGATCCGACGGTCCATGCATCCGGTCCACTGTTTCCATTGGCAATTACTACGATAATGCCCATCTCCCTAGCACGGTTCACCGCCATACTTGTTGGATAATCCGGTATATTGACATCATTCCCAAGCGACAGATTAATAATATCCATCTCGTCTTCTATTGCTTTTTCCAATGCTGCTAATACTTGAACGGAAGAACCTGACCCGCCTGGTCCCAAGGCGCGGTAAGCATATAATTCCGCATCTGGAGCGACCCCTTTTATGTCTCCATTCCCAGCAATAATTCCTGAAACGTGCGTCCCGTGCTCTGTAGGCTGCCCTTCCTCCGGGGTTGTTTCCATAGGATCATCGTCAAAATCAACCAAGTCGTAACCACCCTGGTAATTCTTCTGCAAATCAGGATGTTCATAATCAATTCCTGTGTCAATAACACCTACTTTGACACCTTTTCCGGTAAAATCGGTTGTATTTATATCATATGGTTTTGATGCGGAAGGTTCCAATTGTTCCGTCACATCCGCATTGTCTGAATGCTGCGGTTGCGTTTCATATGTTTGCACTTGGTGAAGTGTCTTGACTTGTTCAATCGAACCCAGCTCCGCCAATTGTTCTGCTTTGCCTTCCACAGCAAGTCCTTTAAAAACAATATCGTACACGGCTACTACTTCAACAAATGGATGATACGCTTCTATTTCTTCTTTTACTTTTTCCGGATCACCTTCCACCTCGATAATGAGTGTTTGCTTCTGTTCTTCAGCATACGTATCATGCACGATTGGGATCAGTGATAAAATCATGCAAACCGTCCATAAACACAGCACTTTTTTCCACATAACATCTCCACCTTTACAGCGTAGTTTTCGTGGAAAAAAGTTATTTTATTCACTCGACTTTCGGCCTTTAAAAAGTAACTTCCATTCCATGGGAACAGGGGTTGATCGTTACTTCTGTACATCTGTTGATAAAGAATAGAAGGTAAGGTGTAAGGCACCGCCTCCGCTAGTAGGGGATTCTATGCGGTTGATATAGTTGAACAAATAAAAATTAGACCAGAAAGAACAGATATTTCGTGGTGCATGGTAAAAATGTTCAACAATCATTCCTCTCTGTGCATGAAAGTGATTATTTCATCTAACTTCATCAGGATGCTATTTCTTCCATGCGCTATAGAATCCTATTAGAGCACAGGTCAACCGCGTAGACTCCTAAGTGGTTTGCAGGCTAAAACCGTGACTCCTGGAGTTGAGACTGGGGCTGCGATTACTCGCCCCACCGAAGAGCTTTCGCAATTACCAATGCTGTCAGGTTAATAAATTTTCAAAAAAATGATAGTTGCTACAAGCATAAAGCAATAACGCTAACCAGCGGAGGAAAAACACGGAGACTCCTGCGGGAAAGCGCAGTGGGAAGACCCCGCAGGAAAAAAGCGAACTTCTTTTTTCCGAGGAGGCTGAGCTCAAGCCCGCGGAAAGCGTAGTGTTTTTCCGTAGCGGTCATATTAGCCTGACAACATTGCTGCGGTTACTCGTCCCATCGAAAACATTTGCACGCCGGAAAGCGTAGTGGTTGGTCGGAGTGGAGCTATACACCATACCATGTTCAACAAATAGAAGGATGATTGAACGAAAAGCAAGTATGCTGGTAGAGACCATATTCATCCTGGAATAGCAAGGTTTTTATGCTTATTCTTAGGTGTGAAAGTTGAGTTATGCAAATAAAAAACAGACCGGATGGGATACCCAGTCTGTCTTTCATTCTCTTATTTTGTTCCAAATAAACGGTCTCCCGCATCACCAAGGCCTGGAACAATGTAACCATGGTCATCCAAACTATCGTCCAGAGCTGCTAAGTAAATATCTACATCCGGATGTTCTTCCTGTACTGCTTTCACGCCCTCTGGCGCAGCAACAAGACACATCAAACGGACATTTTTCGCGCCACGCTTTTTCAAAGCACCAATAGCATCAATTGCCGATCCGCCTGTCGCCAGCATGGGATCAATTACAATCAGTTCACGTTCTTCTATATCATTTGGCAATTTCACATAGTATTCTACCGGTTTAAATGTTTCCGGATCACGATACAAACCAACATGTCCAACTTTTGCTGCCGGAATCAGTTTACGTACACCGTCTACCATTCCTAAACCAGCACGAAGAATTGGTACCAGCCCAACTTTTTTACCAGCTAATACTTTTGAGTGGGACGTCTTTACAGGTGTTTCCACTTCCACATCCGATGTCGGTAAATCTCTTGTAATTTCAAACGCCATTAACATTGCTACTTCATCTACAAGCTCACGAAATTCTTTTGTTCCCGTATTTTTATCACGAATATACGTTAATTTATGTTGAATTAACGGATGATCAAATACAAATACATTACTCACGCCAGGATCACTCCTTCAATTTATATATCGTTCAAATTGTACTGAAAATCACGTGTTCTTTCAAGTTAATCTACTTCATGATAGCAATAATAGTTTATTGCAAAAATTCCAATTTCACTTTTCATTATCTCGCTGGTTCGTGAAGAAATCAAGCTGATTGTAATTAAAAAATCCGCAGAGCAGTTAATCGCTGTTCTACGGATTTTTTCATTTTCCTGTTTCGATATTGTTTTACTTTATCCACAATGGGGATATCTTATTTATATAACGGGAATTTATCTGTTAATGCTTGTACACGTTCTTTTGCTTCGTTTAATTTATCTTCGTCTTCTAAGTTTTTAAGCGTAAGAGAGATAATTGCAGCAATTTCTTTCATTTCTTCCACGCCGAATCCACGTGTTGTTACAGCTGCCGTTCCAATACGGACACCACTTGTAACAAACGGACTTTCCGTATCAAAAGGAATCGTATTTTTATTGGTTGTGACGCCGATATCATCTAACGCTTTTTCTGCTGCTTTTCCAGTCAGATTTAATGGTGTAACATCTAATAATAATAAATGATTATCTGTACCGCCTGAAACAATCCGGATACCTTCTTTTTGCAGTGCTTCTCCAAGTGCTTTCGCATTTTCGATAATGTTTCCGGAATAAGCTTTAAAATCATCCGATAAGACTTCTTTGAAGGAAACAGCTTTTGCTGCAATGATATGCATTAAAGGTCCGCCTTGAATTCCTGGGAAAATGGCTTTATCAATTTTCTTCGCATACGCTTCTTTACAGAGTATCATACCGCCGCGCGGTCCGCGTAATGTTTTATGCGTTGTTGTGGTGACAAAATCAGAGTATGGAACCGGATTTTCATGGTGACCCGTAGCAACTAACCCGGCAATATGGGCCATATCCACCATCAGATAAGCACCCACAGCGTCTGCAATCTCTCTGAACTTTTTAAAATCAATGCCTCGTGAATACGCACTTGCGCCGGCAACAATCAGTTTGGGTTTCACTTCTTTTGCTTTTTCAAGAACAGCATCATAATCCAGCTTTTCTGTCTCTTTATCCACACCATAATCAACAAAGTTGTACAAACCGCCGCTGAAGTTAACCGGGCTTCCATGCGTTAAATGCCCGCCATGGTTTAAATTCATTCCCAATACCGTATCTCCAGGCTCCAGAAAAGTGAAATATACTGCCATATTCGCTTGAGAACCGGAGTGAGGCTGTACATTGGCATGATCCGCGCCGAATATTTCCTTCGCACGGTCCCTAGCAATATCCTCTACAATATCCACATACTCACAACCGCCATAATAGCGTTTATCCGGGTAGCCTTCCGCATATTTATTGGTGAGTATGGACCCCATTGCATCCATAACCGCCTTGGACACAAAGTTTTCGGAAGCAATCAGCTCAATTTTATTATGCTGACGCTCCTTCTCTTGCATCATCGCCTGAAAAACTTCATTATCTGCTTGTTTTACATATTCCATCATTACTGCACAGCCTCCTATATAGGGTGAAAATTTATTATTATTTGTTGTTCAAACGAAAAGGAATGACTTATCTCGCTGGGTTTTCTCCGTAATATGCCCGATGACCGCCGATTAATTTCGGACGAGTACGAGCTGCCCTTACCCGGGCTTGGCCAATCGTGCGCTGTTCTAATTTCAGCGGAACAGCCACTGGTTTTAAATGCATACCAATCATTGTTTCGCCAATATCCAATCCGGCATGAGCGCTTATATTTTCCACAACAACTGGATGTTCTATTTGTCTATAAGCATAACTCGCCATGGATCCACCTGCTTCTGGAACAGGTACAGCAGCAACTTCTTCCAGTCCATATTGCACAGCTGTCTCCCGGTCTACAACAAGTGCACGATTCAAATGCTCACAGCATTGAAAAGCCAAATGCACACCTGTTTGCTTTTGAAAGTTCGTCATCTGCTCATAAAGGCTTTTGGCAATTTCCGTACTTCCGCTTGTTCCAATGGGCTGACCAGCTACTTCACTTGTTGAACAGCCAATAACAACAATCTCATTTTTTTGCGGGCTGCTTATCGCCAGCCATTGATTCATAACTTGTTCTAAATCTTTCGTTATCATCATGACACACCCTTACTCTTTATCAGCCTGTTTGAACACCTGCTTATCGTCCTTCTGTTGATTCGTTTGCCACAGCAACAAATAATAGAATCATTTATAGCATACCATGATTTTTTTAAAATTACGATACATCTTGATGCCTGTTTTCAACTAAACTGTCCCCATTGCTATCCGAGCGCCTTCCAGGCATTTCGCGGGCAGGTTCCGTCTCTTGCTTCACATTAAATTGGTTAATCTGTTCTCTTAGACTTCCAGCATGTTCTTCCATCTGCCCTGCTAATTGATCCACGTGTTCCATGGTACCGATTTGTTCTTGAATTGCGGCGTTGACTTCCTGCGTCCCTGCAGATGTTTCTTCCGCAATAGCCGCTACTTCCTGCGATTGATTTGCTGTATTTTGAATCGATTGCAGCTGCTGTTCTACCAGTTCGTAAATCTTATCTACCTGTGCAGCTGTCTCTGTTACCGTCGTCCCCATTTCCGTAATGGTATGGTTTGTATTTTCACCACGGCCAACTTCCTCCCGTGCAGATGTCGCATTGATATTAATTTTTTCGGCCAACTGTTTCACGTCTGTTTGAATCGAAAGCAGCAGCCCGGAAATATCATTTACTGCCTGCCCGCTTTGATCAGCCAGCTTCCGCACTTCTTCAGCCACGACTGCAAACCCTTTTCCATGTTCCCCTGCACGGGCTGCTTCAATGGAAGCATTCAATGCCAGTAAGTTGGTTTGTTCCGCAATCTCGCCGACTAAAGTGATAATCCCTTCCACTTCCATCGTACTTTGTCGTAAATGATTCACATCTTCCAAAGAGACTTCCTGCTCCACAGCGATACGCTCCATTCCGTCAACTAATTGTTTCACTACATTTTGTCCTTCTTCCAGCATATGGATCATGGCATGAGACTGCTCTTTCGATGTTTCTGCTTTATGTTGTACTTCATTAGCTAATTCTGTTGCGATTTCAATTGATCCGACCGTTTCCTGGGTTGCACGAGATGAATTTTCTGCTCCATCTGAGATTTCACCGACAGATTCACCAATAGCTGCCGCGTGTTTTGTCGCGGTATTCGAAGCTACTTTTAGTTCATGAACCGTTCGATTTGTTTCCTCGAAGTGCTGATCAATATTTGTCACCATTTTATTTAAACTTTCAAGCATACTGTTTACAGCAACAGACAAAGATTTAATCTCATCATCCGACTGCGGAATTTCTGCCCGCACTTCCAGATTTCCCTTTGCTGCTTCCCCGGTTATCTTTTCTAGTTTTTGCAATGGTTTTGTAATCCATCTTGCAGCAAAAAAAGCCAGGATGCCGGACCACATAACACCGGCCAGCAATGTCAAAATAACAAAAGTCTGCTGCGATACATTGATCCAGGAATGAATATAGTCAAATAAAATGTAAATAAAGAAAGCACTTGTTGAATATGTAATAAGTGCTAAAAAGGTGGTAAATACAACAAGCTTTAATCTAAGACTGAATCGATATCTTTTTCCCATTAAAATGCCCACTCCTCCATATTTTTCATATGTCTATTTTCAAAGGAAAGCACTAAGCAGCAGAAAAACCCTATTCTAAAAATGGGAAGACCCTGGAATGAGCGCTAATAACCAGGGTCTATTCTTCTCTTCAACTGTAAACATTCCATAGAATGCACAGGATGCAGTCATCTACTTCTTTTTTTAAAGACAAAAGCGCATGTTCTATACCCCTGTTTTTTTGTTTATGTTGGTTTTTGGAAATGTAAGAGTTAGTAACATGTTTTTAAGAGGATAACCATTGGTTCAGACATGCTTCAATTTCCTGCTCTGTCCTCAAGTAATCCATAGCCAATCCTCCAAACGGATCTGCGATATCCGAGTGTGTCAGCTGTTTTTTTAAATGTTGAATGGTTTCTATTTCTTCCCGGCAGGTTTCATACACGAATTCGCCTTGTTTTGCCGGGTTTATTTCGGAATCGTTATGCTCTAAATAGCGCCTTCTTTTTTCTTCCAAATCTGCATAGGCTTTTTCTAATTGGTCCCATATTTGTATATCGGCATGTAGGGCAAATTCTTTAAGTGTATATATTTTTTTTCTGTATTCAGGAAATTGGAACCAAAGTGTTTCTTTATGGGAAGCGGTCATGGTCAGAATCAAGTCTGCCCACTGAACGAGATGTTCATTGATTGGGGTGGCCTGGTGATCCATCTCAATCCCTTGTTGTCTTAATACTTCTTTTGTCTGGCTGCTCATCTGTCCTCCCGGCATAGCCGTAATTCCACAGGATTTCACTTGCATATCCGCTGGCGCACGATTCTTTAGCAACCCTTCCGCCATTGGACTGCGACATGTGTTTCCTGTACATACAAATAGCACATTCATAGGTATATCCTCCTGTTTATAACATGCTGGGTACATTTTTAATAATATATTTTCATTTATCATATCATAAAGTGAAACTTCCTTCAGTGGTGGGTTTCGACGCAGAGGGATGTGCCAGTGCAGACGTTACGTCTCAGGCTCCTTTGTGGCTTACGTCCTGTAGGCAGGAACGAATCGGGCCGTTACTGGCTGCTCTATCCCCAAGCTGCGATAAATGGAGAAAAACCCGCACCTCTTTGGAAATACAGGTTTTCTATATCACGCCGGGCTATGGCAGGAAATGCTTGCAAAGGGGATAGATTTTTCTTGATATTTTACGAATGACAACGGCGTCGCTCATCAGCTGAATAACATATAAATTCCAAAACAGGAAAGAATAAGCCCTCCAAACATTTCACTATAGCTGCCCAGAAAGCCTTGCAGGTGTCTTCCTAATAGCAAACCTGCCCACGTCAATAAACAACTTACGACTCCAAAAATAATAAGCGTAATAACGATGGTTACGCCTGAAATCCCAAGACTGAAACCTACTGTGAAACTGTCCAGACTGACACTGCCAGCTAATATCCATAATCCGATACCGGCTGGCTGCCAGCGATATTCATCCGATATACGAAAAGCAGAGAAAAACATATGGGCGCCAATAAAGAATAACAAGATTCCTGAAGCGAGTGCCGTCCACTGTCCTACCTGTTCGGATAATGCATGTCCAAGCAGCATGCCTGCCATCGGGAAAAGCATATGGAAGCTGCCAATTACCAGACCAATTATCGCAATCCGTTTCAAGCGTATCTTATTCATTCCCAAGCCTAAGCTGATGGAGAATGCGTCCATGCTTAAACCGATTGCGAGTAAGGCTAATGAAAGTAGTTCGATAGAAAAAAACATCCATACATCCCCCTTTAAAGCATGCTTGTACAACTTATGCTTTAAAAGGATGGAATATGAATGCTTTTCATGAATACTGTGTTTATTTATTCCTCTATAACACGGTCGGCTGCCTTTCGCAGACGGTTCATTACAGCTTGGCCGATTCCATTTTCAGAAAATGTTTCACAAATAATTTTATCCACATTTGCTTGTTTGAAAAAGCGTAAACCATCATATAATGAAGATGCAATTTCTTCTATCGTTCTTCCCAGCTTGTGGATATACACTTCTTCTGTAAACATAGCAGCTGTTTGATCAGACATCAGCACACCCACTCTGTTTCCTGCTTGCATTTCCTTATCCACATATTGCCGGAATGCCTGGCTGGTACCTGCGAATAAATAAAGCGGAACTTCAGGCGCATAGTGTTTATATTTCATCCCAGGCGCTTTCGGCCGATCTTCAGACGATTTAACAAGTCCCGGATCCATCATGACCGTACCTGTCACCCGCTCCAATTGTTCTTTCGTTACGCCGCCAGGACGCAAAATAACCGGGATTTCTCCCGTACAATCGATCACGGTTGATTCCAAACCAACGCCCGTCTGTCCACCATCAATCAAACCACTTATTCGTCCGTTTAAATCTTCATACACATGCTCTGCAGCAGTCGGACTAGGCTTTCCGGACACGTTAGCGCTTGGTGCTGCAACCGGTTTTCCCGCTGCTTGAATAAAAGCTAGGGCAATCGGATGACTGGGAATTCGTACACCAATTGTGGATAACCCTGCTTTAACATTATCTGCACAGTCATCACTTGCCGGTAAAATATATGTTAATGGGCCAGGAGAGAAGGCTTGGATTAACGTATACACATAGTCTGGAATACATGTCACAAGTTCTTTTAATTGATCTATAGAGGCCACATGGGCAATCAATGGATTATCTTGCGGCCGTCCCTTTGCCTCAAATATTTTACGGACAGCTGCTTCTTCCGTGGCATCTGCTCCCAGCCCATATACGGTTTCTGTAGGAAAAGCAACAACCTCTCCTGCTTTCAATATAGCTGCTGCTTCTTTTAAATCTTTATCCATTATATTTTCTGCGTCCATTCTCCATACTTTCGTGTGCATATCTTTCCCTCTTTTCTACGTTTCTATTTTAGTTGATACACAGCAGAAACGCAAAAAAGGTCAATCTCCGTCTATTTATACACATTATCCACGGATTTTATCCACAAATAAATAATTGCTCACATATATCCCCTAATTATACACAGACCCCTGTGAGTAGTGTGTATAATTTTTGCTTGACAAACAAAACAGAATGTCATTCTGCTTATAGCAAGGGTTGATCATTTTCAAATAGGCTAAGAAACTTGATATGCCCACCAATTCCCTGTTTTTTCTGAATTTATATTTTTAAAAGTGACATCGCTTTCTCTTTTGAATTGTAAAGACTCCAACAAGATATCCACAACTGGGCTCTGATTATGCACATATACACATTTTATATTATTTTCTCGGGAAATAACGAGCACAGATTCAAAAACAACAAACAATTTTTGAACGTGTTCTTTCGTTAAATATAATTGCTTCAGCCAATACGTTGAATCATCGACCATATACAGGTTAAAACAGCCTTCAATCTTTCCGTTAATCTCTACCACGTAACTATCTTTTGTCAATTTTTTGCCGGAAAGCCCTTCATTCTTTTGAATAAATTCCTCCATCAGCTCTATCTTCGCTTCTTTGACTTGGTAGATTTGCATGTTCCATCCTCCATTCTTGAGATATCAACCTGATTCACGCAATCCTCGTTCTGTGGATAAAATGTTCCGCTATATCAAGTTCCTCTTTACTACAAGCTTATGTCTCCGTGAACAAAACTATGACAACCCTAACCATTTAAATAGAAAGAATTCTACTTCGACTTCTTCTTCTTCCTCTTCTGCTTGCGCCTGTGCTTCTTCTCCCTCTGCTACTGATGTACCGTTAAAGAAATCTAAAAAGCATAACGGCGGAAACAGGACACACCACCAGTTCGCACCAGAACCTTCTCCTATCGTGACTAAAATCGCTTCATACTCTCCTTCTGGATAAAGATAGTTTCCATATAATTTTGCAGGAAAGGAAACATCCTCTCGATACTCCAGTTCGAAATCTTCGTCACTGTTTTCTTTTTTTAGTGTATCCTTAATCACTTCTTCTAATTCAGGGAGCCGGTCATTAATCAGCTGTCTCGCCTCTTCAATATCATCTATATCTTTCACCCATTCTGTAATAACTTCATTGACTTCATCACGTACCTTGTGTTTGACGTCCTGATCTTTCTCACTGTCACTGTTGGCCAGAATGCGCAGCCTGATTGCTTCGTCCGGGATAACTTGATAGTCGAGCTCTTTATTTTGCATTTCTTTTGCTACACTAATTACAGGAATAATAGATAATAATAAAAATAAAAGTCCAATAGCAAACCATACTTTTTTCATAAAAAAATCTCCCTTCCGCCTATTTATGAAATAGTTTGGACAAGGAGATTTCGGCTTATACAAGATTGATAGAAATATATATTTGAAATCAGAGTATATTATTTTATGATATGGGGCATGGAGATATCAGCTGAAATGCGTTGCCAATACGATGCGGTCTTTTCCATTTATATCCTGTTTGATTTCCACATGACTTCCCGGAAATGCTTGTTTGATATATTGTTCAACAAGTTCCCCCTGCGTATGGCCGATTTCCAGAGCAAGCAACGTATCCTGTTTCAAGGGCATCCGTTTCATTTGCTGGATAATCTTAAGGTACGCAGCCATGCCGTCCGCTTCTGCAAACAGAGCCAGTTCCGGATCAAAATCACGGACTGTATCGCTTAACGCCTGTGCTTCTGATTTTGCAATATAAGGCGGGTTGGAAACAATCACATCAAATGGGTTGGTATCATGCAATAGAGGGGCTAAAAAATCCCCTTGTAAAAAAGTAACATCCGCTTGTAACTGTATCGCATTTTGCTCGGCAATCTGAAGCGCTCCAGCCGAGATATCTGTAGCGAACACTGCGGCATGCTTCCATTCCAGCGCCAGTGTAATGGCAATAACACCACTGCCTGTACCAACATCTACAATGCGTACAGGTTCTGCTTTCACACCGAGGTATTCTTTTACCGCCAGCACAAGCTCTTCCGTTTCCGGACGCGGTATTAAAACATCCTTATTCACTTGAAAGGTACGCCCATAAAATGCTTCATGTCCAGTCAAGTGCTGTACAGGAATTCCTGTTTCCGCATGTTTTCTAATATCTGCAGCTATCTGCTTCTGTTTATCTTCCGGAATCGGATCACGTAAAGCAAGCAGCCATTCCTGTCTGGATAATCCTAAGTGATGCTGTATTAAGATTTCTGCTACTTTCGGTTCTCTGCCCGCTTTTTCTAAAAAAAGAGAAGCCCAGTTAAGGACTTCGTAAATTTTTGTCTGGGACATGCATTATTCCCCAATCTGTTCTAATTTTTGCGCCTGCTCTTCCATAACCAGCGCCTCGATAAATTCATCCAGCTTGCCTTGCATAATCTGATCCAATTTTTGAATCGTTAATCCAATACGATGATCCGTTACCCGGTTTTGCGGGAAGTTATACGTACGAATACGTTCCGAGCGATCCCCTGTACCAACCGCTGATTTACGGTTTTCATCATATTCTTCCTGTGCTTCCTGCTGAAACTTATCGTAAATACGGGCACGCAAAACTTTCATCGCTTTTTCTTTATTTTTAATTTGTGATTTTTCATCTTGAATAGAAACCACAATCCCGGTCGGCTCGTGCGTTAAACGTACCGCTGACATCGTTGTATTTACACTCTGTCCACCTGGTCCGCTGGAAGCAAACGTATCTACACGAATATCCTTTTCATGCACGTCTACTTCTACTTCTTCTGCTTCAGGGAGCACAGCAACCGTTGCCGTGGAAGTATGAATCCGTCCGCCTGACTCCGTTTCCGGGACACGCTGCACACGATGTGCACCATTTTCATACTTCAACTTCGAGTAAACGTCTGCACCATCAATCATAAAGATAATCTCTTTATAACCGCCTACACCTGTAGAACTGGCTTCCATCACGTCAATTTTCCAGCCCTGCGCTTCCGCATAACGTGAATACATCCGGTATAAATCCCCCGCAAATAAAGCAGCTTCATCTCCACCGGCTGCACCACGAATCTCCATGAAGACGTTTTTATCGTCATTCGGGTCTTTCGGAAGCAGGAGAACCCTCAGCCGTTCCTCCAGCTCTTCTTTTCTGGAGGATAATTCAGATACTTCCATCTTTGCCATTTCCAGCATTTCATCATCTGATTCATCTTCCAGCATTTCTTTCGCATCTGTCAGTTGAGATGTCACTTCCTTATACTCACGGTAGGCCTGGACAACGTCTTCCAGCCCAGCCTGTTCTTTCGAATACGCACGCAGTTTTTGTGTATCACTGATTACTTCCGGATCACTTAACATTTCATTTAATTTATTATACCGATCTTCCAGTGTCTGTAAACGATCTAACACGAGAATACACCTCTTTCTCTATAACAGTCTAATTATATTATAAGGGAGAATCAAGGTCAATTACACATTTGATACGAAAGAATTTGCACTTTCCGTATTCCTTTACTGATTCGACATACCTGTTCATTGTTCGCTATTTATCACCGCCTGATATTTGCTCCTTTTTCCATTAAAAAATGCTGACTTAGACAGAGTCAGCATTTTTTATATTATCGGTTCGTTTGTTTTTCTGCTTTGTTTGTTATCTTTACTTCCGGACGATTGGGTACTTCATGATGGTGACGGCAGCGCGGTTCATAAGATTCAGAAGCTCCAACCATAATAACAGGATCATCATAAGATGCCGGTTTACCATCAATGAGACGCTGGGTTCTGCTTGCCGGCGAACCGCAAATCGGGCAGATGGCGTTTAATTTGGTTACCGATTCCGATAAAGCCATGAGCTGCGGTACGGGCTCAAAAGGAACTCCCCGAAAATCCATATCCAAACCGGCAACAATGACCCGGATATCTCTATGAACAAGTTCTTCAATCACGTCAATCACATTGTTCTCAAAAAATTGCACTTCGTCAATAGCTACAATATCCATATCCGGTTCCATTTCCTCTAAAATTTCCGCCGCATCCCGTATGGACTTTGCAATAGTTGTTGTCCCATCATGAGAAACTACTGCCTTTTCATCATAACGCGTATCTATAGCCGGTTTAAATACACATACATTTAAATGTGCAAACGTTGCTCTTCTGACACGACGGATTAATTCCTCTGATTTTCCGGAAAACATACTTCCGCAGATTAGTTCAACCCACCCGTTCCGCTTCATTATATGCATTTGGAGAAACTCCTCTCACGAATTGATATATAAGTATATTCAAATAGAAACTCTTCTCAATGCGCAATATACAAGAAAGGACATTAAAAAGAGCAAGTATATGTTTTATTTCACTAAGAATCGAAACCATACTAAATAAATGGAAATTAACGTTTTACCTTCTGACATTCGCTCTGGAAAAACACTCCGCTAGTTAAAGTGTTTAACCTTGAAATAAATGAATTCATTTTTCAAATACAAAAGGTATATTTATTAATTCAATTTATATAAATCGTGTACCTATTATACACCTTCATGGGCTTTCATTGAAAGGAAAAGACAGGCAAAATGAGACATTCTGCCTGTCTTTTCCGGTTCCAATCCTTACAAAAATCTTTTCAACCGGCATTGCCCGGTCAATCAGATGATTAGCTAAGATTATATTTTTTCTTAAAGCGATCCACACGGCCGCCGACTTTGTCAGCTTTTTGCTTCCCAGTGTAGAATGGATGTGAATCAGAGCTGATTTCAACTTTTAATAGCGGGTACGTATTACCGTCTTCCCACTCAATTGTTTCGTCTGATTCTCTTGTTGATCCGCTTAAGAACTTGTAATTCGTACTAGTGTCCAGAAAAACGACTTTTCTGTACTCTGGATGAATATCTTGTTTCATGTTCTTCTACTCCTTTTTGCCCTGAGTCCCTTGGAAACAGAGTTATTCGAAGAGTCGTTCGTGATGCAGAAAGCACCCTACCTAAACTCACATAAAGAGATTATAACAGTGTATAGAGTGAATTGCAATAGCAGGTTTTCTCTTCTACTTTGCTTTATTTTCTTTTACACTGGTTTACGTCCTAACAAATATCATGCAGAAGACCAATCCGTTTTTGTTTCCAATTTTTAATAGGAAGTGTACACAGGGAACTCCATCGCAGTGTACATTTTCATTCTCCTTTACCTTTGCAAACACCTAATTCGTGAATCTTCATATGCCACTGTTCTATCTCCCACCGTACCTTCCCATTTTTTCAACCAAAGCGGAGCATCTAAATCAGCATAAATAATGTTCCGATGTCCGCAAGCAAGATGTGCAGCTGCTGAAACAGAAATCGGTGATTCCATCATGCTGCCGATCATGCAGGGTATACCGGCAGCCTCCGCAATATCTGCTATCACAATCGCTTCCCGGATTCCTCCGGACTTCATCAGTTTAATATTAAATAAATCACAGGCACTCATTTGAACCAACCTCAGTGCATCCGCTGGAGAAAAGAGACTTTCGTCTGCCATAATTGGTGTATGGACATGATTGGTTACATAAGCCAATCCTTTAAAATCAGCTGCCTTTACCGGCTGTTCAATAAATTCAACATCAAGCTGCTCCTCCTCAAGCATTCGGATAAATCGGACGGCAGTCTTCGCATCCCAGCTCTGATTTGCATCAATTCGTAACTGAATGGATTCACCAACTGTCTGACGCAATCGTCTCATACGTGATAAATCCTCTTGAAACGCACCCCCAAGTTTTATCTTCAATGCTTTAAATCCTTGTTGCACCAATGTCTTTGCTTTTACAGCCATATCATTTTCTTCTCCAATACTTAATGTCATATCTGTCGTAATCTCACTTTGATACCCACCTAGAAATTGGTACATAGGAAGTTGGTCTTTTCTGGAAAACAAATCATACAAAGCAATATCAACAGCTGCCTTTGCACTTGTATTACCAATACAGGCATCTCTTACTTTCGTAACTAAATGTTCCAAGGAACTTAGCGGCTCTCTGATGATTGCTTGTTTAATTGGACCCGTGATAGCACTCTGTATGCTTTCTAAGGAATCTCCTGTTATTTTTAAAGTTGGCGATGCTGCTCCAACTCCATAAAACCCATCATCGGTTTCCATTGTTATCGTGAGTGACTCTATTTCATCCACACTTCGAACGGCTGTAATGAATGGCTCTTTTAACTTATTTCTCGTATGTGTTACTGTTACATCTGTAATCATCGTTAACCTCCTGTAAAACACTTGGATTTAGATAGGGTAATTATTTTACGTTATATCATGGAAAGTATTTGGGAAACTAAAAGACCAATATATGTGCCAAGGAATGAACCCAATAAAGCCATGATGACACCAACGGGTATAAGGGCACGGTTATAGTAGCCTGCAAGCATTGGCGCAGATGCCATTCCACCAATATTGGCAAGGCTCGCAATCCCTAATGTAAATAAATCAAGCCTGAAGAGTTTTCCTAACAACACCATTACCACTAAATGAATAAATAAGATCAGAAATCCGCTGATAATATAAATTGGCGCTTGAAATAATTGACTAAAATCTGCATTGGATGCAATCAATGCAATGATGATGTATAACATTACATTAGCGATGTCCATAGAGCCAGCTATTTTTGAGAATCGTGTTGTTGCTAATACAAGTCCGATGACAGCAGCAATCGTAATGGTCCAAGTAGTAGCATTAATTACAGTACCTATTTCAGGTAAAGCCTCTCCAATTCTGGCACCAATAGCTGAAACAAGCAGCCCAAATGCGAGCATAACCATCATTTCCTTAAAACCCACGGACTGGTTCGTATCATCTTCTTCCAAATCAGCTTGAACCTGATCAAGATGTTCCGTTTTAGCACCTGTCCACTTATTAATTTTTGGTGCAAATGGGACAAGCCAGAATAAAAACATTACCCAAACAGAGTAATTGACTGTATCCATAATCAAAGCATATCCAAAGATATTTTCAGGAACATCCAATATACCTTGAATGGCGACCATATTTGCGGACCCGCCTGTCCAGCTGCCAGCCAACGCACCGAATGCCTGCCATGTATCCGGGGCATACCAATTGCTGAAAATGGTATAAACAGCCGTAAAACCTACTACAATACTGATAGCAGCCGTCGCATATCCAAGGAGCATCTTCCCTCCTACTTTACGAAGTTTTCGCAGGTCACAATTAATCAACATAAGAACAACCATAGCTGGAAGCAGGATGTCTCCGAGATTTGAATTCGCTTCACTCATCATCTCCGTATCCCCAAACACTCCAAATGTCCGAAACAGCGCAGCGGTCAAATAAAGTAGAACAATACCGGGAACATATTTGAAAAATTTACTCGACGTTGATTTCTCTATCCAAACAATCACTGCTGCTAATGCAATTAATACACTAATATATAAAAACGTATCCTGTATCATTTGCTTCATTCCTCCTTTTTAATTAAAAAAACCCAGTATATAACAAATGTCCACATTTGTTATATACTGGGTTTCACTTGTTTAATGTAGTGAAGCAGTATCGGAAATGATTTGTTTATATTTCTTCAATGCATCCTTATACGCCACGATGATTCCTTTTTGTGATGAGCCGAAATATCGGGATTCTATCTTGTTAATAATCGTGGAAGTATCTATCATTTTTTCTTTTATAAACAAAGATCTTAGAAAACGAACGGTTAATTCAATCGTAGCCGAGCAATCAAAATCAACAATTTCATGTGTTTCTTTATTAATGACCAGCCCGATAAAAAATCCATTATATTGTTTTGTAATAGGATTATTGGAGGGAGCCTTGGCGTCTCCAATAATATAAACCATATGATCCTCATACATATCATTCAACTCCATCTATGTATGCGTTTTCAATTATATTAATAATTTACCCTAGTCTGGAATAGTTGTCAAGAGACTTATTGGCTTAGCGTTACCCTTTTTACGTCTAAAAAAAGAGATTTTTCATATTTCTCAAGTTATTAGTGACAATCACCTTGTATTTTCTTTCAAATGATAAACTGTCATCATCGCGAATATCCTCTAATTCAAATTCTTTAACATGCGAAGCATTTTTACATTCTTTCTGAGTGTAAAACACAAAATAGCAACTAACATTCTCATTTCCGTATGAGAATGTTAGTTGCTATCTATTCTTCCATAAATAAATTGATGGCACGGGTAAGCATCATGTTTTTCCGTAGCGGTTGTTACTAACAATCGTATAACCATTTACCATCCATCGATTTGGGTAAAGAGCAGCGATTATTTATTTAGAGAAGCCAGACCCTTTCCAGTTTGACACAGCTCTCCATTTTCATTCCCTAACCTCTTCTATTGACGGTTCATTCCTTTTCGTTTCATTTCCTCATCCATCATCTGTAAAAACTCTTCGTTATTCTTCGAGTTTTTCATTCGTTTTAAGAAACGATCTAAGAAATCATTGGAGTCTTGCATCGTTTTCCGCAACAGCCACATTTTATCTAAATGTGCTTTATCTACTAAGAGCTCTTCTTTCCGGGTTCCAGAACGCAGAATATCGATAGCAGGGAAAATTCGGCGGTCTGCAAGGTGCCGGTTTAAATGCAATTCCATATTCCCGGTTCCTTTAAATTCTTCATAAATGACATCATCCATACGCGATCCTGTTTCTACCAATGCTGTAGCCAAGATGGTAAAGCTGCCGCCTTCTTCAATATTTCTAGCTGCTCCAAAGAAACGCTTCGGACGGTGGAAGGCTGCCGGGTCAATACCGCCGGACAGCGTACGTCCACTTGGCGGAATCACTAAGTTATACGCGCGAGCTAAGCGTGTAATACTATCCATCAGAACAATGACATCACGCTTGTGTTCAACAAGACGCATCGCACGTTCTAAGACAAGTTCAGATACTTTAATATGGCTTTCCGGAACTTCATCAAATGTAGAAGAAACCACATCGACATCGGATCCTACAGAACGCTCAATATCCGTTACTTCTTCCGGGCGTTCATCCACCAGCAGAATAATCAGCTTAGCATGCGGATGATTTTGGGAAATGCTGTTTGCAATTTCCTTAATTAACATCGTTTTACCGGCTTTTGGCGGTGCAACAATTAAACCGCGCTGTCCAAAACCGACTGGTGTCATCAAATCCATAATTCGGGTTGATAATTGCTTTGTTTCGGTTTCTAATTGAATGGGTCTATTTGGATAAAGTGCCGTTAAAGCGGGAAAATGGACACGCTCTTTGGAAGAATCCGGGTCTTCATCGTTCACTGCATCTACATGCAACAAACCGTAATAACGTTCATTCTCTTTCGGCGGACGTACCTTACCAGATACTTTATCTCCATTTCTTAAATCGAATCGCCGTATTTGCGAAGCGGAAATATAAATGTCTTCCGCACTTGGAGAATAATTAATTGGACGCAGGAACCCAAACCCTTCAGAAGGAATTATCTCTAAAATGCCATCCATAAATAGAAATCCATCTTTTTCTGCTTGCGCTTTTAATATTGCAAAAATTAGCTCTTTCTTTGTCAGCTTTGCATAATAAGAAATTTTATAATCTTTTGCAAGTGCATAAATTTCCTTTAATGTCATTGTCTCTAAGCTAGAGATTGTAAGTGTTGCCATTAAATCACCACGCCTGTTCTAGTTTCTTTAAAAATATTATTAACAGTATTTCAAACAGATGAACCCTATACATGGAAAAATACTGAGAAGACTTCCCTGTTTAAGAGAAGTAATTGGAAGCTATGGGAGAGGTCTGCAGGTAACAGACACTATCCTTATAAATAGAAAGTTCTTTTGGAGGATGTTTAAAAGCCCACATACGCTAACCAGCAAACCTTACCGTTGATGCGTTTTCCACCATAACAATGGCATGAGCCGTCTGCTTCTGAATGTGGTACTTCTGCAAAATGAACTTTCTTTTCTATTTCACTGTCAGTCTTTTAATGAAGTCATCAAGTTTATTAAACATCTATTATCATACTCTTTTACGAATCAAGATTCAATAGACTTTTTTGTCAAAATAGAGGAATTTTGTCGCATGATATGTATGGCTTATCCAGGTCGTTTAAAATGATAAGATATTATATCACGCAGGCCTTCCAGACTTATTGAAGTTATTTGAGGACAGATGATATCTTTTGGAAGAGGGAAAAAGATACATCCTTATAAAGCAGTTAACAGATCATCTTCCTATCCTCAAAAAACAGTATCATAAAAGAGAAAGAAGAGGTTTCTCTTTTATGATACGTGCCCCTCAAGAAGATCTCATTAAAAAGCATATAAAACAGTTGTCTTTTTACATTAGAGCTTGATTTTATAATGCTTTTTAATATCCTCTTCAGGTATTCTGGTCTTGATAAATTTCTGATTCCGTCATTTCTTCTCTCCAAATGTTTGCGCCAAGGGAAGAAAGTTTGTCCGTTAAATTCTCATAGCCGCGGTCAATGTGATCCAGACCGGTAATTTCGGTTACTCCGTCTGCCAGTAAACCGGCTACCACCAGGGATGCTCCGGCACGGAGGTCGCTCGCTTTTACTTTAGCACCTTCTAATTGAGTCGGACCGGACACAATAACAGAGCCGCCTTCCACCTTTATTTCCGCATTCATCCGGCGGAGTTCATCAATGTGTTTTAAACGTGCAGAATAAATGGTGTCAATAATCACCCCGGAATGTCCTGCCTGTGTTAATAATGTTGTAAATGGCTGCTGCAAGTCGGTTGGAAACCCGGGATAAACCAATGTCTTAATATCCACACTGTTTAATGTGTTTGCTCTGGCCACATATAACTGATCATTATGCGACTCGATATCAATATTCATTTCCCGTAATTTTGCAATCAATGATTCCATATGCTGCGGGATAACATTATCAATGACAACTTCCTTGCCCATTGCTGCAGCTGCAATTGCATACGTCCCTGCTTCAATACGGTCAGGAATAATGGTGTGCGTACAACCATGTAAGGAAGAAACCCCGTCAATACGGATAACATCTGTTCCAACACCTTTAATTTTGGCACCCATATTGGTTAGTAAAGTTGCCACGTCAATAATTTCGGGTTCTTTTGCAGCATTTTCAATGATTGTTTGTCCCTTTGCCTTTACCGCTGCAAGCATAATATTGATGGTGGCACCAACACTGACAACATCCAGATAAATTCGCGCGCCGCGAAGCTCATTCGCACGTAAATAGATAGCGCCCTGCTCATTTGTCACTTCGGCACCAAGTGCTTCAAAACCTTTAATATGCTGATCAATCGGCCGTGGGCCCAAGTAGCATCCTCCAGGTAAACCGATAACGGCTTTATTAAATTTCCCGAGCATGGCACCCATGAAGTAATAAGATGCACGTAATTTTTTTACTCTCCCGTTTGGTAATGGCATGGCAATCATTTTCTCCGGATGAATCGTCATATCCTGACCATCCCGGGATACACTCCCGCCAATTTCTTCCAATAGTTCACCTAACGTGTCTACATCAGAAATGTCCGGCAATCCTTCAATGGTCACTGTCGAATCTGCAAGAATCGCTGCTGGTAATAATGCAACTGCACTATTCTTTGCGCCGCTGATGTGTACTTCTCCGGATAGTTCATGCCCACCCTCAATTAATAACTTTTGCATGTAAAAACCTCGTTCCTGTGGAAGTGGAGTATCACTCTACAAGTTGTTTAGCAAATGAAGCCTGATGTAGCCGGGTTTTTCTTCCCTGCTGAATCTCAACTTCTGTTAATCAAGAAATACGGTGACCGTTTCTCCCCCGCAAAATGACTATCTTTTTTATGAATGCGGGGGAAAATGACGGGCACTTATACCATGAAAAAAGCTGGCTCATTTCTAAATGTTAACTCTGCTCTTATTGTCTGTCGTTTTTCCAATTCTATGCAATTATTTTTGATTTTCCCAATCTGACAGGAATTTTTCAATCCCTTGATCTGTTAATGGGTGTTTTACTAATGATGACAGCACATTGAATGGAATCGTTGCAATGTGAGCGCCATTTAATGCAGCATCGGTTACATGAATTGGATGGCGAATGGATGCAGCGATGATTTCTGTCTGGATATGATGGCGATCAAAAATCGCAGCAACATTTGCTATCAATTCCATACCATCTTGTCCGATATCATCCAGTCTTCCTAAGAACGGAGATACATAGGATGCTCCTGCTCTTGCTGCCAATAATGCCTGGTTCGCATTAAAAATCAACGTTACATTTGTTTTAATATTTAATTCACTAAATATTTTAACCGCTTTCAGACCTTCAAGTGTCATCGGTACTTTTACAGTAATATTCGGCGCAATTGCTGCTAATTCTTTTCCTTCTTCAACCATGCCTTCTGCTTCTTCTGAAACAACCTCTGCACTGACAGAACCGGAAACTTCTTCTGTGATTTCACGCAGACGGTCATGAAAAGAAACTCCTTCTTTGGCTACAAGGCTTGGATTCGTTGTCACGCCGGCCAGGATTCCCAGTTTATTTGCCTCTTTAATGTTTTCAAGATTAGCTGTATCGACGAAAAATTTCATGATGATTACCTCCCTGAGATTTTTGTAGTAAAAGCTGCACCCCTGGTACAGCTTTTACTAAATATATCTTTTTTATATCTTTATATATGCTTTTATCATTTCACCTGAAAATATCGGTGAAATCTTCTTAATTATATAAATTGAAATTAAAATTTTACCTTCTGACATTCACTCCGGAAAAACACGACGCTTTCCCACAGGAGTCTCCGTGTTTTTCCTCCGTTGGTTAAGGTGTTTAACCTTGAAATAAATGAATTTCAAATACAAAAGGTAGATTTATTAATTCAATTATATAGCCTTTTTTAACACATATTATTCATAAAATCAATTATGCCTTATTGGAAGAACCAAATTCGCGCATTTTACCGATTACGGTTTCTTTAATAGCTGCGGTTCCTGGTCCTAAATATTTACGTGGATCATATAAATCCGGCTTTTGAGCCAATGTTTCACGAATGGCTTTTGTTTGTGAGATCTGGTTCTCTGTATTCACGTTAATTTTAGCAGTTCCTAAAGAAATTGCTTTTTGAATATCATTTACAGGAATACCAGTACCGCCGTGCAGTACTAATGGTACATCGACTAAATCGAGAATTTCTTTCATTTCCGTGAATCCTAAGTTCGGCTCTCCTTGATATTGACCATGAACAGAACCCAATGCAGGAGCTAAACAATCTACTCCGGCTTCTTTAGCAAGACGCTCACATTCCACTTTATCGGCATAGTTAATCCCACCGATAACGCCGTCTTCTTCTCCACCTACAGTACCAACTTCTGCCTCGACAGATACACCATGGATATGAGCCAGTTCCACTACTTTCTCTGTTACTGCAATATTTTCTTCAATCGGTGAATGCGATCCATCAATCATGACAGAAGTGAATCCTGCATGAATCGCTTCTGCACAGTTTTGGAAGCTGGATCCGTGATCCAAATGAATAGCAACAGGCACTGTTGTCCCATATGAATCCATTAGAGATGTCACCATAGCAACGACGACATTGTAGCCGCCCATATATTTCCCAGCTCCCTCAGAGACACCAAGAATAACTGGTGATTGTTCTTCCTGAGCTGCTTGGAGAATACCTTGGATATATTCCAGGTTATTTATATTAAACTGACCTACTGCATATCCATTTTCTTTCCCTTTTTCGAGCATTTCTTTCATTGATACTAAAGGCATACCGTGTTCCTCCTTCAATTAATCCGCATGAATCTCTGACACAATATTCATTACAATCGACGTTCAAAAAATCCGCAAATGGTAAGCAGGGAAATCATTCGTTCATCTTCTGCTTCTTTTTTTGTTTTTTTGAACACATACTTACAATATAAGAATACCAATTTCATGACTTTATCGCAACAAAGTAACAGCGATTCATTCTGCTTTCTTTAAAATTTCTTCCACGGTATGGCGTAGTTTTACCACATTAAAAGGTTTCGAAATGATTTCTTCGGGTAAGTTTTCTCCCATTTCTTTTTTGGCAACTTCCGGTAACCCGGTAATAACGATAGCTTTTGTATCTATCCGCATTTGTTTCATCTTTTGCATAACTATATTTCCATTGTAAATAGGAATGTGATAATCCAGAACTACTAAATCGCAGGGGGATTCTGATAAATATTCAACCGCTTCTTTTCCGTTCTGCGCAAGAGAAGTAGAGTAACCTGCCGTCTCAAAGACTTCTTGAAGCAACATACGAATTCCTATTTGGTCATCAACAATCAGGATTGATTGATTCATAATCTGCCCTCCGATATAAATAAATTTAAATTTTTGTCTAATGTTTAAAATTCGATAGTATTCATTTAAACTCCTGCTTTAAAATGACAAATCCTTCATTTTCTTCATAGAAGAAAAAAAGAATATTCACCTGCACGACGAATATTCCTTTCCTTTTTTTGATTTATGATTTTTGATTTTCCACTGCAGCTCCAATAAATCCTTTGAACAAACCTTGAGATCTTGTTGGACGGGATGTGAATTCCGGATGAAATTGACATGCAACAAACCAAGGATGATCTTTGATTTCAATGGTTTCAACAAGACGTCCATCCGGGCTTGTACCTGAGAAAATAAGTCCATTATCAGCCATTTGGTCCCGATACACATTATTGAATTCATAACGATGACGGTGTCTCTCTTCAACGACATCCGCTTCGTCATAAGCTGCTTTTGTTTTTGTTCCTTCTGTTAAATGACATGGATACAATCCCAAACGCAACGTGCCTCCCAAGTCTTCAATATCTTTTTGCTCCGGCAGCAGGTCAATAATTGGATATGGTGTTCCAGGATTAATTTCTGCAGAATGCGCGCCTTCCAGACCGACAACATTTCTTGCAAATTCAACAGTTGCCAGCTGCATCCCTAAGCAGATGCCAAAGAATGGAATATTGTTTTCACGGGCGTAACCAATCGCTTGAATTTTCCCATCAATACCACGGTCACCGAATCCACCGGGAACAATAACACCATCTACTTCAGCTAACGCTGCTTTGATTTCTTCTTCAGACAGCTGTTCTGAGTTGATCCAATGCACATTGACGTTGGCATCAAAATCATAGCCAGCGTGTTTTAATGATTCGACAACCGAAAGATAAGCATCTGGAAGTTCAACGTATTTACCAACCAAGCCAATTTCTACTGTCTTAGATAGATTACGAACTCGGTTTATAAGCTCCTTCCAATCACCCATATCTGCATCCTGGCAGTCTAGTCCAAAGTGATCGCAGACAATTTGGTCCATATTTTGTTCTTGTAAAGCAATCGGAACTTGATAAAGTGTATCTGCATCCATCATTTCAATAACGGATTTTTCATTGATGTCACAGAATAAAGCAATCTTTTCTTTCATTTCTTTCGTAATAGCCATTTCGGTACGTAAAACAATCACGTCCGGCTGGATACCAAGAGAACGTAATTCTTTCACACTATGCTGTGTCGGCTTTGTTTTTACTTCACCTGCAGCTTTAATGTAAGGAACAAGTGTACAATGAATGTACATCACGCTATCCCGGCCTACATCACTTTTAATTTGGCGGATAGCTTCCAAAAATGGCAACGATTCGATATCCCCGACAGTTCCGCCAATTTCTGTAATAACCACATCTGCACCAGTGGCCTCTCCGGCACGGAATACCTGGTCTTTAATTTCATTTGTAATATGCGGGATAACCTGTACCGTTCCACCAAGGTAATCGCCGTGACGCTCTTTGCGGATAACGCTGGAGTATACTTTCCCCGTCGTAATATTGCTGTATTTATTCAAGTTAATATCAATAAAGCGTTCATAGTGCCCTAAGTCTAAATCTGTTTCCGCACCATCTTCTGTCACGAATACTTCCCCATGCTGATAAGGACTCATTGTGCCAGGGTCTACGTTGATATACGGATCAAATTTTTGGATGGTTACTTTTAATCCCCGATTTTTTAATAAACGTCCTAATGATGCTGCTGTAATCCCTTTTCCAAGCGATGATACCACGCCGCCAGTTACAAAAATATACTTTGTCACTTGTTCTCATCCTTCTTTCTTTATATTATGTTGTCCATTGATTTATTAGATTGTGTTGATATTATTTTCTGCACAAATCATAAAAGTTATCACACCAAGACAGCTTTCCTGTTATTTGCTTATCTAATAAGAAAAGCGTTTCCCCTCTTATCTCTCAGGGGAAACGCTTTGTGATTATATTCAAAGAGCCCAATAAAAATTCTACTGTTAGTCTATGTAAATGTCAAGCACTGAAATAAAGTAAAACTTCATTCAGCGAGGTACTTTTCATTCCCCGCTGAATGGGAAGGGAGTCCGCGATTACTCGGCTCCACTGGAAATCGTTGTGATGACCAATGGTGTCCGTTTCATCAGGCGAAAAACTCCAACTCCCGCTTTTTTACATGCTCATCATTGACGGTCGTTATCATCATCATAATCTAATTCGTCCAGGTCATCTTTACCGATAACGCCATCTACTTCATCTTCAATTTCTTCCAAGTCCGTATCTTCGGCTTCAGCTTTATCATCATCGAAATCATCCATCAGACCATCAATATCTTCATCTGTAACATCTAAATCCTCATGGATATCTTCTGTTTCTTCCACTGGTGCTTTTTTCTTCTTTTTCTTCCGTTTTTTCGGTTCTTCTGTTATTTCTTCTTCAGCCTGTTCTACCGGATACCAGCTTTTTAATCCCCAGACACCAGAGCCTAAAGTTAAATAACGTCCATCCACATTCATATCTGTATAAAATTGTGCAATCAAATTTTCTTTTTGTTGTTCCGAGAAGTTTTTTAAATCTGCTATTTTAGAAAACAAATCCTGAAAGGGAATTGCTTTATTTTCTTCTTGTAAAATGATAGAACCTAATTCGATCATGGATATCTCGTCGATTTGTTCTTGTGTCATCTCTTTCACGTTCACGTACATGCACTCCTTTTAAAAATATAATCATACTATCTATGCTTACAGTAAGGAAGATATATCTTATTTCGTCACAATAAGTCTATTTTACATTATAAACATATTTAAATGCAATTATCCAGTAAAAGTTTATGATGCATCTGATGCGTGCACAAGTATGGCACTTCTCATTTTCCAAGGAATGTGAGCTTCTATTCCATCGTCTCTGTTAATTCCAGCCTATTACATATTCCGCCGGTATTGTCCGCCGACTTCATACAATGCTTTGGTGATTTCTCCCAGACTTGCATAACGGACCGTGTGTAATAATTCCACGAAGATATTCCCATCTGTTACGGCTGTCTGCTTTAAACGTTTTAAAGCATCCTCAACATGGTCTTGATGCTCGGATTGAAAACGGCGCAGTTCTTTGATTTGATGCATTTTTTCTTCTTCCGTTGCCCGGGCAAGTTCCATGGAATCAATGTCTTCTTCTGATGGCGGATTGGGATTTAAATACGTATTTACCCCGACAATCGGCAGTGCTCCCGAGTGCTTTTTGCCTTCATAATAAAGGGATTCCTCCTGAATTTTCCCGCGCTGGTATTGTCGTTCCATCGCACCCAATACACCGCCGCGGTCGTTCATTTGTTCAAACTCTTGTAAAACGGCTTCCTGCACAAGGTCCGTTAATTCTTCCACAATGAAGGCACCCTGCATCGAATTTTCATTTTTTGCCAGTCCAAATTCTTTATTAATAATCATTTGAATGGCCATCGCCCGACGCACTGATTCTTCTGTCGGTGTCGTGATTGCTTCATCATACGCATTAGTGTGCAAGGAGTTCGTATTATCCTGGATGGCCAATAAAGCCTGCAACGTGGTACGGATATCATTAAAATCAATCTCCTGCGCGTGCAGGGACCGTCCGGAAGTCTGTACATGGTACTTCAACTTTTGACTGCGCGCATTGGCCCCATATTTTTCTTTCATCGTAATGGCCCAAATCCTTCTTGCTATCCTTCCAATCACGGTGTATTCCGGATCTAAACCATTCGAGAAGAAGAAAGACAGATTGGGTGCAAATTTATCAACATCCATTCCCCGGCTTAAATAATATTCTACATAAGTAAACCCATTTGCTAAGGTGAAGGCAAGCTGCGTAATCGGATTCGCTCCTGCTTCGGCAATATGATAACCGGATATCGATACAGAATAATAATTGCGTACTTGATTCTCTATAAAATATGCTTGAATATCCCCCATCATCCGCAGGGCAAATTCGGTGGAAAAAATACATGTATTCTGTCCCTGATCCTCTTTTAAAATATCCGCCTGTACGGTCCCCCTGATAACAGAAACCGTGTCTGTCTGAATTAGATGGCATTCCTCCCTTGTCGGCGGGCGCCCATTTTCTTCTGTGAATCGGTCCACCTGCTGGTCAATGGCTGTATTAAAATACATCGCCAGAATGATTGGTGCCGGTCCATTGATCGTCATGGAAACCGATGTTAATGGATTGGTTAAATCAAAACCGCTATATAGCTTTTTCATATCATCAAGTGTACAAATATTTACACCGCTGTTTCCCACTTTTCCGTAAATATCCGGACGTTCTGCGGGGTCTTCTCCATATAAAGTAACGGAATCAAACGCTGTAGAGAGGCGTTTCGCTTCTTCCCCTTTCGAAAGATAATGAAAGCGGCGATTGGTCCGCTCCGGCGTTCCTTCGCCGGCAAATTGTCTTGTCGGGTCCTCCCCTTTCCGTTTAAAGGGAAATACGCCTGCTGTATAAGGAAAAGAGCCAGGAACATTTTCCCGCATCAACCAGTAGAGACGATCTCCCCAGTCCTGGTATTTAGGCAACATGACTTTGGGAATCTTTAACCCGGATAAAGATTCTGTCGTTAAATCCATTGTAATCGCTTTATCTCTTACTTTAAATGTAAATGTATCGCCGAGATAGCTGTCTTTGAGCTGCTCCCAATTTTCCAATAACTGTCTCGCATCCCCATCTAATTGCTGCTCATAAGCTGTCATAGCCTGTTGTAATGAAGCTGCCACTTCTTCCTTCACTTCCTCCTCCGCTCCTTTTAAACGGTAAAGCTTCGAGGCAATTTCCCGCTGTTTCCCGGCACGCTTATCATAATTCCGAACATAAGAAGCAATTTCCTGTAAATAATGCCTGCGCTCATTGGTGATGATTTGATTTTTCTTTTCAGAAATCACATGACGTGTAAACGGAACCTCTGCTTCCCATTGATAATCCGTATTGATCCGGTCCATCAACGAAGCAAATAATGCATTGGTTCCTTCATCATTAAATTGACTTGCTATCGTACCGAAGACAGGAAATTTGCTTTTATCTTCATGGAATAACATATGGCTGCGCTCATATTGCTTTCGGACTTGATTCAGCGCATCATCCGACCCTTTTTGCTCAAATTTATTAATCACAATAAAATCAGCATAATCGATCATATCTATCTTCTCTAATTGCGTCGGCGCTCCAAACTCCGCTGTCATCACATACATAGATAAATCCGTAATATCTGTAACGGCTGCATCTCCCTGCCCAATTCCGCTCGTCTCGATAATAATCAAATCATAGTCTGATGCACGAACGACATCTATCGCATCCTGAATAGAATCGGAAAGCTCTGTTCCTGAATCTCTGGTAGCAAGCGAACGCATATAGACCCGATCAGAAAAAATAGCATTCATACGGATGCGGTCTCCAAGCAACGCTCCGCCTGTTTTTCGTTTGGATGGGTCGATAGATAGGATAGCTACTTTCCGCTCCGGAATTTCATTCAAAAACCTGCGAATCAATTCATCGGTCAGCGAGCTTTTTCCAGCTCCGCCTGTTCCCGTTATTCCAAGGACTGGCGTTTTCTGTTTTTGCTGTGCAGCGATTTTTTCTAATACTTGTTTCTTCGCTTCTTCCTCTCCATTTTCCATGAGCGTAATGAATTTACCGATTGCTAACCGATTTCCTTCTCTTAACCGTGCAAAATCTTTTTCGATGTCAATCGGCGGCAGAAAATCACATTTTTCCAGCATCCGGTCAATCATCCCCTGCAGACCATACTTCCTCCCATCTTCCGGAGAAAACAGCCAAGCTACGCCGTAATCATGAAGCTCTTTGATTTCACGGGGAAGAATCGTTCCTCCCCCTCCTCCTAATACTTGGATATGTGATGCATCTAGTTTTTTTAATAGGTCAATCATATATTTAAAATATTCCACATGGCCGCCTTGATAAGATGAGATAGCAATTCCCTGCGCATCTTCCTGAATAGCGGCATAGACTACTTCTTCTACCGAACGGTTATGCCCAAGGTGAATCACCTCTGCACCACTGGCTTGCAGAATGCGCCGCATAATATTTATCGAAGCATCATGTCCGTCGAACAGGCTGGATGCGGTTACAAAACGAATTGGATGCTTCCTCGAATAACGTTCTTCTGTCATACTGATCCCCCTCTTTTCGCTCGCTTTCAAAATAACGAATCCCTTTCATCCCCCTATGTTTACAGCCAACAATCCACTTGTTTCATTTGCAGTTCTACATATTCATCAAGGGTGAATTCTTTTTGGATAAGCCAGCGGCGGAAACACCACATATGCCCGCTGACGACAATATGATTGGCCAGAAAATGAATTTCTTTTGAGCTCCGTTTTCCTTTTAAACAAACGTTCAACAACTCTTCCATCATACTGACAACCTTCTTTTCCTGCTCCAGTACAAATTCACGTTTTTCTTTCTTTAAGGATTTCGTCTCTTGATAGAGCATTAAAATTTCCGGCTGTATGGTATCCATGAAATATAGATATTGCCGGATCGCCTGGCGCAGGCTTTCTTTGGTCGGATTTTCTACAGAAATCGTTTCTGTTAACTGGTCGCGCACTTGATCATGTACGAACTCACAAACAAGAAAAAGCACATCCTCTTTCGTTCGGATATATTCATATAATGTACCAATACTGAAGCCGGATTCTTTTGCCATTTCTCTGGTTGTTGTACGGTGGAAGCCTTTCTCTTTAAAAAGCCGCATGGCGCCTTCAATAATTTGATTCCTGCGCCGCATGACGAGCTCCTGGTCTTTGACAGAAGAACGGATCTGCTCTTCACTCATCTCCTAACCTCCTCTTCTAACCATTTTACTTTGTTACCGTCCGGCCAATAACAAGCCGCTGAATTTCATTCGTGCCTTCATAAATCTGCGTAATTTTGGCATCACGCATGTAACGTTCCACCGGATAATCTTTTGTGTACCCATAGCCGCCAAAGATTTGCACTGCTTCTACAGTAATGCGCATGGCTGCGTCGCCTGCAAATAGTTTGGACATCGCTGATGCATTTCCGTAGGGTTTCCCTGCTGACTCCAGCCATGCTGCCTGATAGGTTAATAGACGGGCTGCTTCAATTTCGGTTGCCATGTCTGCCAGTTTAAATGAGATGCCCTGGTTCGCTGCTATCGGCTTGCCAAACTGCTCTCTTTCCTTTGCATAAGCCGCTGCAGCATCTAATGCGCCCTGCGCAATTCCTAAAGCTTGTGCAGCAATGCCATTTCTGCCTCCATCCAGGGTAGTCATAGCAATTTTGAAGCCATCCCCTTCTTTCCCCAGGACGTTGTCAGCTGGAATTCTGCAATTTTCAAAGATTAACTCTGTCGTTGGAGAGGAACGAATGCCAAGCTTTTTTTCTTTTTTACCAAATGTGAATCCTTCTGTTCCTTTTTCAACGATAAATGCAGTGATACCTTTATGTTTCCTGTCCGCATCTGTTTTCGCAAATATGATATAAATATCAGCTACACCGCCATTGGTAATCCATACCTTGCTGCCATTCAATAGATAATCATCGCCATCTTTTTTAGCAGTTGTTTTCATGGAAACAACATCGCTTCCTGCACCCGGCTCTGATAAGGCATAGGCTCCCAATGCTTCTCCTGTTGCAAGGCGCTTAAGGAAATATTGCTTCTGCGCTTCATTTCCATATTTATAAATCGGCCAGCTTGCTAAAGATAAATGTGCAGAAAGGGTCACTCCAGTAGAAGCACAGACACGTGATAATTCCTCTACGGCAATCACATAGCTGAGATAATCTGAGCCAATTCCGCCATATTCTTCCGGCCAGGGAATTCCTGTTAAACCCAATTCTGCCATCTGATTAAAAATCGCTCGATCAAACCGCTCTTCTTCATCTCTTTCTGCCGCTGTCGGTTCTACTTCATTTTCGGCAAAATCCCGAACCATTTTCCGAAGCATTTCCTGCTCTTCCGTTAATTGAAAATCCATCTCTATCTCTCCTTCAAAAGCTCTTTGGATATCACGATATGCTGTATTTCATTGGTTCCTTCATAGATTTCCGTCACTTTTGCGTCTCGAAACAGCCTCTCTACAGGATACTCCTTGGTGTAGCCATAACCGCCGTAAATCTGAACAGCCTCAATCGCATTTTGCATCGCTGTTTTGGTTGCTGTCAGTTTTGCCATAGAAGTTTCCTTGATGCAGGATTGATCCATTTCAATCCGTTTAGCCGCCTGATAGGTTAATAGTTTTGCTGCCTCTACATTCGTTGCCATTTCTGCCAGCTTAAAAGCAATTCCCTGATTTGCCGCAATCGGCTTGCCAAATTGTTCCCTTTCCTTTGCATAAGCAACAGCATAGTCTAAGGCTGCTTCGGCAATGCCAAGTCCTTGCGCGGCAATCCCGATTCTTCCGATATTTAAGTTAGCCATCGCAATTTTAAAGCCTTGCCCTTCTTCCCCAAGTATGTTTTCTTTAGGGACCCGGCATTGCTCAAAGGTCAGTTCCACCGTACTTGAACCTTTTAACCCCATTTTCTTTTCATTTTTTCCAATCATCAGCCCCGGACTGTCTCTTTCGACAATAAAAGCGCTGATTCCATCCCTGTCTTCGCTTGTTCTGGCAAACGTTATAAACGTATCTGCATACTCCCCGTTCGTAATAAACACTTTGGAGCCATTCAATACATACATATCATCTACCAGCTTGGCAGTAGTTTTTAAGCCGCTTGCATCGGAGCCTGAATTCGATTCTGTTAAAGCAAAAGCACCTAAATATTCTCCGGAAGCGAGCTTCGGGATGTACTTCTTTTTCTGATCTTCTGTCCCGAAGTAAAGAATTGGATTCGTGCCGACAGAAGTGTGTACCGATAAAATAACGCCGACGGTTGCGCTGACCTTTGACAATTCATGAATCACCCGGATGTAGGAACTGAAATCCATGCCGGCTCCTCCGTATTCCTCCGGGATGGGGATTCCCATTAAACCGAGTTCCCCCATCTTCTGGATGATTTCTTCCGGAAACCGGTCCTGTTCCTCCATCCGCTCGACTTCTCCGGCAATCTCATCTCGAGCAAAGTCTTGCACCATTTTCACTAACATTTTTTGTTCTTCTGTTTGTGCGGTAATCAATTTGCACACCCCTTTAGACGCTGTATGTGTAAAAGCCTCTGCCTGTCTTCTTCCCAAGTCTCCCTGCTTGCACATACTGTCTCAAGAGCGGACATGGCCGATATTTGCTGTCTCCAAAACCTTCATGAAGAATTTCCATAATCGATAAACACGTATCCAGACCAATAAAATCGGCAAGTTGAAGCGGGCCCATCGGATGATTCATTCCCAGTTTCATAACCTGATCTACATCCTCGATACTGGAAATCCCTTCAAAAACGGTATAAACGGCTTCGTTAATCATTGGCATTAATATCCGATTGGAAACAAAGCCAGGAAAATCTTTCACTTCAACATCCTGCTTCCCTAATGCTTTTGTCAATTCCTGCACTGTTTGATACGTTGCTTCACTCGTTTCCAAGCCCCGGATAATTTCAACCAGCTCCATGACCGGAACAGGGTTCATAAAATGCATGCCGATACATTGTTCTGCTCTATCTGTAACAGCTGCAATTTCCGTAATTGGCAAAGAGGATGTATTTGTCGCAAATACGGTATGTGCTGGTGCGAGTTCATCCAGTTTACGAAACACTTCCTTTTTTACTTCCAGCTTCTCCACCACTGCTTCTATCATAAAATCAGCGGTAATCGGATCGGCTTCCAGATCCACAACAGGCTGCAGACGATTTAACGCCTCCCTTTTTGTATCCGCTTCCATTTTACCTTTCGCCATATCCTTCTCGAATATCTTTTCAATATACTGTCTTTCTCTTTTCAATGCTTCAATATCTGAATCGTATAATTTCACCTGATAACCGGAACGGGCAAAAACGAGTGCAATTCCTGCACCCATTTGCCCGGCTCCAATAACCATTACTTCTTTTATAGTCATGATAATACGCTCCTTTTCAAGGTTGTTTCATCATACCCAATCAGTTGGCCGGTACTTCAATCAACATAGCGTCCCCTTGACCGCCGCCGCTGCAAATTGCTGCAATGCCTTTTCCACCGCCGCGGCGTTTTAATTCATGAATCAATGTTAAGATAATGCGATTACCGCTTGCGCCAATCGGGTGACCCAGCGCCACTGCGCCTCCATTGACATTGATTTTTTCCTCATCAATATCTGCAATTTGTCCGCTTGCCAGCGCAACCACCGCAAAGGCTTCATTGATTTCATAAAGATCGATTTCTTCTTTGGATACACCTGTTTTTTCTAACAGACGATTGATGACTAACCCCGGTGTTTGCGGAAAGTCTTTTGCTTCCACTGCTACTTCCGCGTGACCTAAAATTGTTGCCAGCGGGGTTTTATTTAATTCCCTCGCTTTTTCATCGGACATCACAACAACGGCACTTGCGCCATCGTTCACACCTGGCGCATTTCCTGCTGTAATGGTGCCGTCTTTATCAAATGCAGGCTTCAGTGCAGCCAGTTTCTCAACCGTCGTTCCTTTCCTCGGTGTTTCATCATCGCTGACAACCATCGGATCCCCTTTACGTACCGGAATTTCTACAGGAACAATTTCATCCGCAAACTTTCCTGATTCAATCGCATCTACCGCCAGCTGCTGACTCCGGGCCGCCCATTCATCTTGACGTTCCCGTGTTACTTCAAAGGAAGCAGCGGTATCATTTCCATAGCTCCCCATGTGGTTGCCTGTAAAGGTGCAGGTAAGCCCGTCATGAATCATTAAATCTTTTACCGTTTTATCGCCCATCCGGTTTCCCCATCTGGCATCCGGCAAGAAATATGGCGCGTTACTCATGCTTTCCATTCCGCCAGCTACAATGACATCTTCTTCCCCTAAACGAATCAATTGATCTGCTAACGTCACACTGCGCAATCCAGAAGCACAAACTTTATTAATCGTTTCTGTTTTTACTTCCCAGGGAAGACCAGCTTCTACAGCTGCCTGCCTGGATGGGATTTGCCCCTGTCCGCCCTGCAAGACGCTCCCCATAATCACTTCATCGATATCTGCGCCAGCAAGATCAGCCCGCTCTAATGCTGCCTTGATAGCTTTTGCTCCCAGGTTTACTGCTGTTAATGGGGTTAATGCACCTCCGAATTTTCCAAAAGGGGTACGTGCGCCTGATACAATCACTGATTTTCTCATAAGTATTCGCCTCCTTTAGGCTTTGAACGAGCGTTCGTTCAATGAACAGCAGAACGTATAGAGAGGTATCCAGCCCTCTCTATACGTTTATGCCGTTTTTTCCTCATTTTGTTCCAAAACAGATAACGCCAGAATCTCAGCAACATCCATTGTCCCAATATCCTCTTCCACTTCTTTTGCTTTTGTTCCGTCACTCAGCATCGTTAAACAATATGGACATGCGCTGGAAATCATTGATGGCTGCACTTGCATGGCCTGCTCGGTACGTGTCACATTAATCCGGTTTCCTGTTGTTTCTTCCGTCCACATTAAGCCGCCGCCTGCACCACAGCACATCCCATTTTCACGGCTGCGATCCATTTCCACCAGTTCCAGACCTGGAATAGCCTTCAAAATTTCCCTTGGCGGATCGTAAACGCCATTATATCTTCCTAAATAACAGGAATCATGGTAGGTCAATCTTTCATTGATTGCTTTTTGCGGCTGCAGTTTCCCTGACATAACAAGGTCATACAGCAGTTGTGTATGATGATATACCTCTGCTTCAAAACCAAAATCAGGATATTCATTCTTAAATATATTGTACGCGTGCGGGTCAATCGTGACAATTTTCGTGACGTCATTCTTTGTAAATTGCTTGATGTTTTTCTCAGCAATTTCCTGGAACAAAAATTCATTTCCAATCCGTCTGGCTGTATCGCCAGAATTCGCTTCGGTATTTCCTAAAATGGCAAAGCTGACGCCAGCCTGGTTCATTAATTTCGCAAAGCTGCGTGCAATTTTCTGACTGCGGCTGTCAAAGGATCCCATGGAGCTGACCCAGAATAAATACTCAAAGGATTTATCCTCCTTCTTCAGCTCTTTCACTGTCGGAATATAAGCCGATTCATCCTCATCACGCCATTTGATCCGGTCCTTCTTCGATAATCCCCATGGATTGCCCTGACGTTCAATATTCATGACAGCACGTTGAATTTCAGAATCCATTTTTCCCTCGGTCATCACCAAATAACGCCGCATATCGATAATCGTACCGACATGTTCATTATTGACAGGACAAGCATCCTCACAGTTTCGGCACGTTGTACATCCTGCTAATTCTTCTTCGGTAATAACATCACCAATCAAACTCATGCTTTGCACCGACGCAGCTGCTTCCTTATTTGCAGAAGCTTGGTTGCCAGCAGTTCCGGAAAAGGCATAGGAAGGGACCCAAGCGGATTTTCCAGTAACCGCTGCGCCTTTTTCGGTTAAATGATCCCGAACCTTAATCATAATATCCATCGGCGAAAGCATTTTTCCTGTTCCAGATGCCGGGCAAACATCCGTACAGCGACCACATTCCACACAAGCATAGAAATCGACCATTTGATGCTGCTTGAAATCTTCTACTTTTCCGACGCCAAAAGCGATTTCTTCTTCCCTTTCTTCGTCCATCTCTTCTAAATCAAAATCAATCTTTTCTAATTTACCAGGTACTTTCTTCGTCAAGAATACATTAATCGGTGCAGCAATTAAGTGCGCGTGTTTGGACTGCGGCACATACACTAAGAAAGTAAGCAACGTTATCGTATGTACCCACCAGGCAATATAGAATAAGACCATGGCTGTATTCGCAGAAGCCCAGCCGAATAATCCGGCAACAACGCTGGCAACCGGCTCTGTCCATGTGAGTTCATGTCCCTGCCAAACAAGAGCCATTCCATTTCCAAACAACACAGAAACCATCAATGTTCCGATAAAAATAAGGACAAGCCCTGCTTTCAGGCCTCTTTTCAATCGGACGAGCTTCTCCATGTAACGGCGGTAAAAAGCCCATACTACAGCCACCAGAATCATTAATGTCACAAGTTCTTGAAAAAAGACAAAACCAGGATAAAACATCCCAAATGGTAAATGATTCCCCGGTGAGAGCCCTTTGATAAACATATCAATCGCTCCAAATTGCACCAGGATAAAGCCATAAAACATCATGACGTGAATCGTACCGGATTTTTTATCTTTTAACAGCTTGGATTGCCCAAATACATTTTTTATAATGCGCTGGATTCTTAACTTTATCTCGCCATCAAACTCTGATTTTTTACCAAGTCTGATATAAGCAACCCGTGTTGCAATCACTTTCGCAAACAGGAACAGCGCATAGATTGTTACGACTAAAAATGCAATCCAATTAATCATCAGAAATGTATCCAAGACGTTTTCCCCCTCTTTATATATTATAGTATAAATTGATAGCGTTTTCATGTGTGTGTAAAAAATAATTCTATCTCTACTTTAAACATGAATGAACATTCAGTCAACCTGTTTGGAGAAAATAATACCCATTTTTAAAAAGAACCCTCAACATCCAGTCAAGCGTTCTTTTTTACTATACTATTCTTCTAACGCAGCTTCCAAAAACGTCTGATTAACTAACCCTTCGATATCGTCTGATTGCATATACCCAGCTTCATAACTGATGGTCGCCATTTCTTGCAGCACTTCCTCATTGATTTCATACGTCGGGTTGAGACGGTTACTTGCTTCCAGTGTCTCTTCATAATCGAGCTCGTTACCTGTCGTTTCTTCGATATGATTCACAAACAATTCAACTGCTTCTTCCTGATTTTCTTCAATAAATTCAACCGCTCGAGCGTGAGCGCGCAAATAGGCCTGCGTTAAATCCTCATTGCCTTCTGTGAATGATTTACGGGCAGTAACAACGGTTGTCGTTGATTCTGTTCCCCATGCAAATTCTTCTTCATCAAGAAGAATGTCGGCATCTACCTGATTTTCTAAATATACACCCCAAGGTTCTTGAGTGGCCGCAGCATCGACATCGCCCTGCAAGAACAGCGTTGATGTATCAGCAGGTGCTTGCGGTACCATACTTACTGTTCCCCCCTCGTCTTCCACTGCCAGGCCAACCTCATCTAATGTTGCTCGTAACATGATATCCTGTGTGGAACCGATGGTAGGAATTGCTACACGCGTTCCATCCAGATCTTCGACACTTTCAATACCTGAATCTTCACGTGTTGCAAGGACAGCTCCACCATTCACAGCTCCAGCAATAATCTCATGCTCTGGGTTTCTTAAATAGGTTGTTGTCGCCGGAGACGGGCCAACGGTGCCAATGTCAATATCTTCTGTGGACATAGCCTCCATAAAGGCACTGCCATCCGGGAACGTAGATGTTTCAATGTTGACATCTTCCCCAAGCTCTTCTTCAAAATAACCATTTTCTAAGGCAACCACTGTGGTGATATGTGTGAAGTTTGGAAAATACCCAATGTGTATTTCATCTGCACTTTCTTCGGATCCGCAACCTGCAATCCCCAATAACAGTAATATACCTAAACCAACAAATCGTTTTTTCATATTTTTCATCCTCCCCATCAAGTTCCAATTCCCCATTTTCTTGCGACGGACCGCTCCATTCTAAGAAATACCTGGTTATCCATAATCGTACCGATCACACCTATCACAATCATAATAGAGAGTACAAGGTCCATCGATTGCAAAGAGCGTCCCATATCTAAAAGGTACCCCAGACCACCATCACTACCGAGCAGCTCTCCAGCCATAATCGCTCTCCAGGCGAAGGCCCAGGCAACACGAAGACCGGAAATGATATGCGGTACAGATGCCGGGAGAATCACGGTTCGTACAAGGTGAACTCCTGATGATCCCAGTGTCCGTGCTGCATTTAAATAAATATTGGGAACATTTTTAAATCCCGTGCTCGCATTCACTGTCATCGTCCATGTCGCGCCAATGGTGACAATAAATAAAATGGCTATATTCCCAAGTCCAAACCAGACGATAGCCAGCGGGAACCAGACAATACTCGGGATTGACTGCAAAGCAGTTACAAAAAAACCAAGTGTGTCATCCACCCATTTATAACGGGCAATTAAAAAACCAAAAATAAGACCTAAAACTACTGCTATGGAAAAGCCAAGCAATAGCCTTCCCAGTGTCATTCCCGTGGCTCCAAGTATTTGTCCCGAGATCAGACCATTCACTAATGTACTTAATACAGTGACTCCACCTGGGTCATTCGGAATCAATAACGGCGGAAACATAAAAGTAGGGAATAGATTGGACTTAGATATGATCTCCCATATAGTCACGATCACGATCACGAATATCACTCGTCTTAAGGCGGTAATCATCTCCGAACTCCTCCTTCAACACTTTCTCCATCTCTTCTTCCAATTCGCTCATCACACGTTTCTCCAAGTCTACAATCACACTGTCAGAAGGGTTTCGAGGTCGTGCCGCCTGTACTCTGAATGATTTTTTGATTGCTCCTGGTCTCGTACTCATAAGCAATACCCGTTCCGAAAGCGTGAGTGCTTCACGGATATTATGGGTAATAAACAAAATAGTTTTTCCCGTTTTCTGCCAAATTTCCTGAAGTTCCTGGTGCAAAATAATCCGTGTTTGTTCATCGAGAGCTGCAAATGGTTCATCCATTAAAAGAACATCTGGATCCATCACCAGAGCACGCGCAATAGCAACGCGCTGCTTCATGCCTCCAGATAACTCATGAGGGAACGCCTGCGCAAAATTACCGAGATGTACCATCCGAAGCCCTTCCATTGCTTTTTCTTCAGCTTCTTTTTTGCTCATTTTTTTCAAAAGCAGTCCATATGTAACGTTATCCATCACGTTCATCCATGGAAATAAACCACCCTGCTGAAAAACAACGACACGATCTGTGCCCGGCCCTTTCACCTTTTTATCATTCACATACACTTCTCCGGATGTTGGACTGTCCAAACCAGCAATTAAATTCAAAATGGTGGACTTTCCGCAGCCGGAAGGTCCAAGCAAAGAAACAAATTCGCCTGCTTCAATCTTGAGATCGATATCATCCAGTACATGGAGCGAATCATTTTTTCCTTTGGGAAAGCTTTTATTTACCTGCTCCAAATTTACTTTCATAGGGAACCTCCCCTTCTATTTAAATTAATTACAACTAAACTTATAAGGATTATATAGTATATGAGGTAGAGCGTCAAGGGTGCGTAAAATTCTGTAAATTAGAGAAAAAGAAAATATAAAAATGAATATATTCAGGGTTGGACAGAGGGCGCAGCTATATAAAAAGATGGAAAGCACGAAAAAAACCTGCAGAGAAAGCTGATTTCTCTGCAGGTTTTTTCGATTCTTTTTCTATATTACATTTTTACAGGAGCGTCTACACCTAAAATATCCAGCCCATTTGCCAATGTTTGACGCACTGCTTTCATCAAAGCAATTCGAGCTCCTGTACGCGGAAGATCATCTGCATCCAACACTTTCTCTGCATTGTAGAAGCTGTGCAGGGTCGTCGCCAAGTCGAATACATACTGTGTGACTTTATGCGGCATCTGTTTATCTGCCGCTTCTGCAATCACCTGCGGTAGCTCTCCTACTTTTTTAAGCAGGTCCAGTTCCTTTTCCGCTGTCAGTAAGGACGCATCAAAAACATCGTCTGTTGCAAAGCCTCTGCTTTTCGCCTGTTCAAGCATCGTGCAGATACGTGCGTGCGCATACTGCACATAATAAACCGGATTATCATTCGATTGTGATTTCGCAAGGTCCATATCGAAATCTAACTGAGAATCATTCGAACGCGCTACGAAATAATAACGGACAGCGTCAATGCCTACTTCATCCATCAACTCTCTTAAGGATACGGCTTTACCGGTACGTTTACTCATTTTCACTTTTTCGCCGCCTTCAAACAGATTCACCATTTGAATAATTTTCACGGAAAATTTATCAACTGGATATCCTAAAGCCTCGAGAGCAGCACGCATTCTCGGGATATATCCATGGTGATCCGCGCCCCAGACGTTAATAATTTGATCAAATCCGCGGTCTAATTTATTTTTATGATAGGCAATATCTGGTGTTAAATACGTATATGCTCCGTCCTGCTTGATAAGTACGCGATCCTTATCATCACCAAAGGCCGTCGTCTTAAACCATAGTGCACCGTCTTTTTCATACGTATAGCCGCCATCTTCCAGGACTTGCAGAGCATCGCCAATCTGATTGTTTTCATAAAGAGAACGCTCCGAAAACCAGCTGTCAAATGCCACGCGAAAATCTTTTAAATCATTTTCAATATTACGCAAAGAAGCCTTTAAACCATATTCTTTAAAGTAATCCAGGCGCTTTTCATGCGTTTCCTCTGTCCAGACGCTTCCTTCTTCTTTCACAAGCTTTTTAGCGATGTCAATAATAGCCTGTCCATGATAGCCGTCTTTCGGCATATCGACAGACTGTCCTACTTCCTGCAGATAACGCGCTTCTACCGATAAGCCCAGGTTATTAATCTGATTTCCGGCATCGTTGATATAATATTCTCTTTCCACTTCATAACCGGCAGCTGCAAAAAGATTACATAAGACATCTCCAAAAGCAGCATTTCGAGCATGGCCTAAGTGCAGGTCACCGGTCGGGTTAACAGAAACAAATTCCACTTGTACTTTTTCGCCGTTACCGTCGCGGGAAGTTCCGTAAGCATCTCCTGCTTGCAGTACTGTTTCAATCACTTCTCCCAGGAAATCCTGCTTCATATAGAAATTAATAAAACCTGGTCCGGCAATATCGACTGTTTCCACAGATGCTGCCTGCTTATCTAATTTTGCTGTAATATCATCCGCAATCTGGCGCGGGGCTTTTTTTGCAATCCGTGCCAGCTGCATGGCAATATTGGTGGCAAAGTCGCCGTGTGCTTTATCTTTTGGTTTTTCTAAAATAATTGACGGGATCGTATCCTCTGTCGCAAGTCCTGCAGCAAGCACCGCTGTATGAATTTGCTGCTTTAGTGTCTCTTCTGTTTGTGCTAATACGTTCATTATGTTATTTCCTCCTTGTTTATTTCAATCCACACAGGTAGTTTAAGGAACATGGAATATAGGCTGATTACTCTTATGTCAGAAAGAGGTACCACCCTTCCTGCCACGGAGTTACTTCTTGGCAATTCCTCCACGCATATGCGCTTCGCACTCCTTGAAGGTGGGAAAATCCTTGCTTATTTTGTTGAAAATTGCAGCCGGAGCTTATGTTTGCGCTCCATTTGGCCATTTATGATCATCGTATATTTTATCTCAAGCACACGCGGCATAGTATCTTCTTGAAATGTGATGGATTCCGAATAAGTTTCCATATGCATATTCCCATGCATATGCTGATAGATATTTTCCGTTTTTTGGCCTGATTGAAATTGCTGATTCATTCGGATAGCTCCTGTACGCTTGATAGAAACACGTTCTGGACGAATCATCACGACATTTTGAATCGTTCCTGCTTCTTCCATCATTTCCTCATATTTGAGAACATCGATATTACCTTTTTTCGTCCATTCTCCTGTAAAGGATTGTTCCTGCGTTTCCTGCTCACCTGAGTCCACATCATAAATCGATGTCTCAAGCTTTATATTGACTGGTTCCGATTGCTGTGACATAAGTACTCCTTTAATGATTCATTCCATTTTATAATTATAGTCTACTTATTATATCTATAAAACACCCTGATAAGCAATACTCTTGCTGCCTAAAAACTTATACGTTTATAAAAGCCTTTCTTTTTCCATAATAAATAAAGAGAAGAAAGCTCCAGTAACATCATTTTGACAAGACATATTTATTTTGGAGAAGATAAAGGATGAAATCATTAAAAGAGATGCGTCTAATCTATAAAATCATCGGCGGTATCATTTTGTTGATTATTGCCGGCATTTTAGCTATTTATTTATTAGCCTATCTCATGGGTCCCCCAAACCTCAGCAATCAATCTCCTGCAGTCTATTATGACCGGGAAGGCGAAGTAATAGAAGATACGTTTGGGGATTCTTATGAATGGGTTTCTTTAGAAGATATCGATGCTTCGGCGATTCAAGCAACGATGGTCATTGAAGATAATCGATTTTTTGATCATAACGGACTGGATTTCTTTCGTATTGCGAAATCACTATGGAATAATTTTGTTACCGGCTCTTTAAAAGAGGGAGCCAGTACCATTACCCAGCAATACGCCAGGAATCTTTATTTATCTGCAGAGAAAACATGGTCTCGTAAACTGCAAGAAGCTTTCTATGCGATTCGTTTGGAAATGTTTTATTCCAAGGAAGAAATTTTGGAAGGATATATGAATACCATTTATTACGGACATGGGGCTCACGGTATTGAAGCAGCGAGCAACTATTTTTTTGGAAAACCTGCTTACCAGTTATCTTTGGCAGAAGCGAGTATGCTGGCAGGAATTCCAAAGGGGCCAACCTATTATTCGCCGCTTAATCATTTAGAAAATGCCACGGACAGGCAGCATCTCATTCTCAGGCGAATGCTTGAAAATGAACTGATTACGGAGGCAGAATATACAGAGGCAATAAATGAAGCATTATCGTATCAGCAGGAAGAACCAGTTGAAGATGAAGCATCCTTTTTTAAGGAAGAAGCGTTAAAAGAAGCAGCGGCCATTTTGGATAAGGATGTAGAAGAAATAAAGCTTGGCGGTTATCAATTGCATACGACGTTGAATAGCGATTACCAGCAAGAGATGGAACTTGCAGCTTCCGAGACCATCGATGAAGAAAGTGATTTGGAAGCAGCCGGTATTTCCATTGTTCCACAGACCGGTGAAATTGCAGCGATGCTGGGCGGTACGGATTATAAAGAGAGCAGTTACAACCGGGCTATGGACGCTAAACGGATGCCCGGGTCAACTTTCAAGCCCATTTTATATTATGCTGCCTTGGAAAACGGTTATACAGCCAGCACGACGTTAACCAGTGAAGCAACGACTTTTGAACTTGCAGATGGTTCTACTTATAAGCCGAGCAATTTCAACGGTTATTATGCAGATGCGCCCATTACCCTTGCTGAAGCTATTGCTTTATCGGATAATATTTATGCTGTGAAAACGGCCCTTTATGTTGGTGGAGAGCGATTTTTAAAAACAGCTGAAAAATTTGGGATCGAAAGTGATTTACAGAATGTCCCTTCTCTGGCGCTCGGGACTTCTTCTGTTTCCGTCATGGAGCTTACCAACGCTTATGCCCGACTTGCGAACGGCGGAAAAGCAGTCACACCATATCTTATTGAAAAAATTACGGATGCTGATGGAAAAACGCTTTACACGCATGCAAAGCAAGAAGGAGAATCCGTCCTGGACGAAAAGAAAGCTTTTATACTGACCCAGCTTCTCACCGGTATGTTTGATGAAACATTAAACAACTATACCAGTGTAACCGGGGCCAGTCTGCAAAGTCAGCTGACGGATATTTATGCCGGCAAATCCGGCACAACAGATTTTGACAGCTGGATGATGGGCTACAGCCCAGTTGTATCTACCGGAATCTGGGTCGGATATGATGATCACCGGGAAATGACAAATGTATCCGAAACTGCTTTTTCGAAAGAAATATGGGCAAAGTACATGGAAAATATTGACGAAGACGGCAAAAATGTTTTCCCAATGCCTTCCGGGGTGGTCGGCCTTCCTATCGACCCAGTCAGTGGTTTACGAGCAGACACCAACTGTGAAAAAAGCAGGATTATGTTTTATGAAAAAGGAACGGAGCCGCTTGGGTACTGCCATAATGGAGATATTGACCAGCGGGACGAGGATATAGAAGATACCGAAGATCCAGGGATTCTGGAAAAGTGGTTTGATTCATTATTTTAGCTGGGCAAAAAAGCGGTCCGTATCGACCAATTCGATACGGACCGCTTTTTTGTCCTAGTAAACATGAGTTCAGCCCATGTACTCATAGTTTACAAAGGATTTGCGAAAAGTACAAGAAATTCTAAATATGTTCATAATTCATTCACAATTCATGTCATTATCCATTAGATATCTAATTGCTCTTTCAGCTCTTGTGTCGAGTTTTCCCACATTTCCGGTTTGAATTCTTTTAAGAAATCACCTAATAACTTTTTAGAATGCTCATCCATATGCTCCACGATAATTTTTCCTTTTAATGATTTCTCCATATGTTTTACATGCTCTGCCATGGATTTATAAGCTCGTTTGATTTCCCGGTTCACGCGGATTTCACTGCCGGCAACTCCAGCATAGTAAGGACCGTTTTCTCCTTTTTCCACTGTTACCCAGACAATCCAATAAAGCTTTCCGCCCTGTACTTCCTCACGATCTCTTATCCATTTCACACGGCGTTCGACGGAACTCCTTGCATGCATCGCATCCATATCAACATATGCTTTATCTTCATTCGGATCTACAATAATCGATGACATATTTTCAAGGCTGACTGTCCCAGCTCCATAACCGCCATGCCCATCAGTGGAGTCATCTTTTATAATCGTAAATGAATTCTTCTTTTTATTTCCATCTGTCATTGTATTCCCCTCCTGGCTTCATTTAGGCTTTTGTTTTATTTTATCACGTTCTAAACAGCATTTTTAGTGAGAAGACTTGTCCGGCAATTCCTCAACAAATTGGAATGCTTCATTCATTTCTTCCTCTGTATATTTCAATTTTGCCTTTACAGTATGCACCTTATCAATGATTTCTTCTTTTGACAAATACGAAAAATATAACATGGTCGAGACAAGCTCTAAAAAGCGGGCACTGCAATTTTGTAAATGATTGATTTGGCCCTGTAGATCTGGCATATTCACTTCAAATTGGTTTAAAAAGGTTTGTCCATCCTCTGTAATAGTGTAGTGATATTGGTGGTAGTTACTTTTCTCTTCCTTTTCCTCATCTAAAAAGTGTAAGTTACAAAGTTCCTCCACCCGCAAAGTTAATTCCTCTGAATAAGGTCCATAAAAATGGAATTGATATTTTTCTTCAAAGGGAACACGGTTTTGCTGCAAAATATAAATCATTTTTTGTAATTTCTTTCTTCCTGTCACTTGTTTGGCTTGAGAGAAAAAATAGAGCAGTTTCGCATGATTGTCTAACACAAATGGTCATTCCTTCCCGTACAATATATCTAAAATCCGTTTTTTCAAATCCGTATCTTCTATTCGCTGAATACTATCTTTAGGAAAATATAATTTATGATCCGTTCTTTTTTTACCAGAAATGGCCTCGACAATATCCGAATGACGGGATAATTCCTTCAAACCGCCATCTGGCATTAAAAGATGGATTGGCAGACGTTCTTCCTCTTCACCCGGCCGGTAGAAATCATATGGCAAATCAGACGAAGAATCGACTACTAAATAATAATCTGGATTAATACCCGCTTGTTTAAACAACTGGTAAAGCTCCATCCCTGCATTGATTTGCGGGTCAGGATTATATTCCACATATTTAAATAAATGCCGATTAATAAACCGATAGCTTAAATCTGCCAATATGTCATCTTTTTCTTCCTGCCATTGCTGAAAATAATAGTATACAATCATATCATCCAGTTTTAAATAGTCTGAGAGCTTCACTTTTTCTTCAAAAAAGGAAATAAAGTGTGTCGGCTCCAGTTGAAATTCGTAGGTATCATCTTCATATAATATCTTTGCCCGTTGAAATATTTTTGACAAGATAACCTCTGCACTTCTTGTTACAGGGTGAAAATAAACCTGCCAATACATTTGATAACGGCTCATAATATAGTCCTCGACCGCATGCATGCCGGTTGATTTAATGACTACCTGATCGTCCATCGGCCGCATCACTCGCAAAATACGTTCCATATCAAAATGGCCATAGCTTACCCCGGTAAAATAAGCATCCCGCTGCAGATAATCCATCCGGTCGGCATCAATTTGACTGGATATCAGACTTACCACAAGCTTGTCCGAATACGTTTTAGCAATCACATCTGCTACTTTCTCAGGAAAATCAGGAGATACGCTTGTTAACACCGCATTGACCTTCGTATCCCCTAAGATAATCTGCTGGGTAAACTGTTCATGATCCAGTTTAAATACCTTCTCAAAAGAATGGGAAAACGGACCGTGCCCTAAATCGTGCAATAATGCAGCACAAAGACACAGCACACGCTGCTCCCTGTCCCATCTTTCCCGGTCTGCAAAATTAGTCGTAATCCTTCTGACAATTTCATAGACCCCTAAGGAATGACTAAAACGGCTGTGCTCTGCTCCATGAAAAGTCAGATTGGTCGTACCCAGCTGTTTCACCCGGCGCAGTCTCTGAAATTCCGGTGTAGCAATCAAATCCCAGATGACCCGATCACGTACATGAATGTACCGGTGAACCGGATCTTTAAATACCTTTTCTTCTGTTAATTGTTCATCTTTATATGCCATTTCTTTATCTCCATCCGTGCTTTCCGAAAAATGCCAGCGTCCTTTTCCGGAAAAGATTCCATCTATTTCTGTCTATCTTTGATGAAACTTTTTATAGTGCGTGTTCAAAAAGTCCGATAAATAGGACCAAGTCGGCTAAGTTCGCGACGTCCTGGGGTTGCGATTACTCGCCCCATCGGAAACATTTGTGCGTCGAAAGTTCAAGGCGACCTGCTTTTTCCGAACGGACTTCTCGCGTGTTGTGGTGACTTCTACGTTGCCCACACGACGTGGGCGTTCTTAGTAGAAGTTCCTTTTCCCGCCATGTCATTTTTATTGGACTTTTTGAACATCCTCTTATACTTTTTTTCCATATATGCTTTGAATATATTATAATACAGTTAGGAAACTGATGAAAGGTTTAGGATAAAACACGATGAAAAATTGGAAAGAAATTATTCGTCATAATACATTTCGATATATAGATCACTCGGCAGAAAATACGGTCGCAGGCAAACCAAATACCGCACTTGCTTCCTTCGCTATAGATGATGCATTGGCTATTTCTGTCAGCGAAGAAACATCTCCACCTGTTATTCGTTTATGGGTGCATGCAGACACCATTGTATTGGGTATTCCTGATTCTCGTCTTCCCTATATTACAGAGGGGATAGCATTTCTTGAGGAGAATCATTACCAGGGAATTGTTCGTAATTCAGGAGGGCTTGCTGTTGCGCTGGATGAGGGTGTGCTCAATATTTCCCTTATTATCCCTGGAGCAACTAGTTTGTCTATCTATGATTGTTACGAAGCGATGGTTCGCTTTGTCCAGGCCATGTTTGCGGATTTAACCGACGCCATTGAAGCTTATGAAATTGTTGGTTCTTACTGTCCCGGCGATTATGATTTAAGTATTGATGGGAAAAAATTTGCAGGTATTTCACAACGCCGTGTCAAAAAAGGGATTTCCGTGCAAATTTATTTAGATATCGAAGGAAACAGCCAAGCACGCGCTTCTTTGATCCGGGAATTTTACCATATTGCAAAGCAAAATAAAGAAACAACCTTTACTTATCCCGAAGTGAATCCGGAAGTGATGGCTTCCCTCTCTGAATTATTGGGAGTATCTTTAACCGTAGAAGAAACCAAACAACGGGTAGTACATACGTTAAAGGGTTTAACGGAAGAAATGGTTACGATCCCAATGCAGGATACAGAGCAAAAGAATTTTGATAAAAGGTATCAGCAAATGATAAAACGGAATGAACATGTATAAGTAAGGAATCAACCCACATAAAAACAGCCTGACGCAGATGAATTCATCTGCGTCAGGCTGTTTTTATCGTTGTATTATTCTGCTGTTGCTTGCGCTGCTGTAATCAGTGCAAGGTTGTATACATCTTCCGCACTGCAGCCTCTGGATAAGTCATTTACCGGTTTATTCAGCCCTTGCAGAATCGGACCGACTGCTTCAAAACCGCCCAGGCGCTGTGCAATTTTATAGCCAATATTACCAGCTTCCAAACTTGGGAATATAAATACATTAGCATCCCCTTTAATCACGGAATCCGGTGCTTTTTTCTCTGCCACACTTGGTACAAATGCTGCATCAAATTGAAATTCCCCGTCAATAACAAGGGATGTATCTTTTTCCTTTGCAAGGCTTAATGCATCCGTCACCTTTTCTGTCTCCGGTGATTTCGCAGAACCGGCAGTTGAAAAGCTGAGCATAGCGACACGGGGATCAACATCAAATAAAGCACCTGTTTTGGCACTTTCTACCGCAATTTCTGCCAAGTCATTGCTGTCTGGTGTAATATTAATGGCGCAATCAGCAAAGACATATTTTTCTTCCCCTTTTACCATAATGAAGACGCCGGAAGTTTTCTGTACGCCTTCTTTCGTCTTAATAATCTGTAATGCCGGGCGCACTGTATCCGCTGTGGAATGCGCCGCACCACTTACAAGACCATCTGCTTTATTTAAATAAACGAGCATCGTACCAAAATAATTTTCATCTAACAATATTTTTTTCGCATCTTCTTCGGTGGCTTTTCCTTTTCTTCTTTCTACAAAAGCCTCCACCATTTCTTGAAATCCTTCGTCGGTTGCAGGGTCGACGATTTCAAGTCCAGCTGTCTGTATATTTAAATCTGCGCACTTTTGTTCCACCTCTTGTTTATTGCCAATGACAACAGGTGTAAGCACGCCGTCTTCAGCCAGTCGGCTTGCCGCTGTCAGTATCCGTTCATCTAAACCTTCAGGGAATACAATACGTTTGTTATTTCCTTTTACTTTCTCGGTTAATTGTTCAAATAAACCCATGATGAAACCTCCTCATATCGTTACCACGTTCATTGAATCGTTGTTAATTTTTTCACTTGAAAAAACGGTCTAATTTACCTTCATATTCTCTTTCATGATATATCATTTAACCGTACAAATAAAGCCTTGAACCCTGGAAAATCAGTGAAAAGGATTACATCCGTTTTCTTTTGTCCAACGGCGATATCTGCTGATTTTTTAGATTTTTCTACCAATGATATACACCCTTTCCAATTTTGACAAACCCTTGACAATACACGAGATAACATGATTTTATGCCTTTTTTTATATGATTCTCCCCTTCTGGTTATGCTATAGTTAATATAGAATCAGTATTTTCATTTATGAAGGAGTGTATAAACGATGGCAGAACCCGTAGTAACTGTAGATGGCTGGTCCGCATTACATGACACGCGTCATTTTGACTGGACAGCTTGGAAATCCATCTCTGAAGACGAAAGAAATCAAGCGATCAATGAGTTTAAAGAACTTATTAAACAATGGGAAACCGTAGAAGAAAATAAAGAAGGCAGTCACAATATCTTTAAAGTTGTTGGAAATAAGGCCGACCTGATGTTTATTTTCTTACGTGAAACCATGGACGAGCTGGAAGAAATTAAAACAGCTATCAATAAAACGATACTAGGTGATTTCTTAATCCCGGGCTATTCCTATGTGTCTATTATCGAAATGACGATGCATGACCCAATGAAAGCCGGTGATGACCGGGAGCTTTCCCCATACGTGAAAGAACGCTTAAAACCAACGATGCCGAAATGGGAACATGCTTGTTTCTATCCAATGGCACGACGCCGTAATTCGGACGCAAACTGGTTCACAATTGATAAAGATGAACGTACGAAATTACTTTATGAGCATGGCATGACTGGACGTAAATATGCCGGTAAAGTCAAAGAAATCATCACTGGATCGATTGGTCTGGATGAGTGGGAATGGGGCGTTACCTTATTTGCTCATGATCCATTACAATTTAAAAAAATCGTTTATGAAATGCGTTTTGATGAAGTAACAACGAAATATGCTGAGTTTGGTGACTTCATCATGGGTAATTACTTAGCAACGGATGAACTCGCTGATTATCTTGCATTATCATAATGTATATTAAAAAAGAGACTGTAAAAGGTCTCTTTTTTTATACAAAAATGTATCATGAAGATATCCTTTCCTACATACATATCATTAATGAGCTGACACTGAAGATTTTTTCAAGAAATGAGGTTGATCTATGGCAATTATTGCTCATTATGAAGCGGGCGTTGATTAACTTACCCGGCGAATGCATGCAGAAGCAGCGTGCTTCCAGGTGAAATACAGTACCCGGCTTTGAATTCGCTTTGGTTTTTATGCCTGAAGATGCTTGCCCTGACCAGTGATATGGTCAATGGAATACAGAAAGATACAAAGAACATTATTTTTATGTGCCTCTGAAGGTGAATGTCCTGATGTATACCGGAAGAAAGATTTTTGGTAAATAGAATGCAATTTCTTTATCGAAAAGGAGAGTGGAATAATGAGTGATCAAATAAACCCGAATCAGCCAATAAATAATCCACAGCCTGCCTATCCGAACCCATACTATTACTATCCTGCAGCGACGGGAAGTTTTTACCCAACTTATCCATATAGACAATATGCCCAACCCAGTAACGGAAATGGAAATGGCAACGGGCAGCTGACCAATCAGCAATCTTATATTGAAAATATTTTACGACTGAACCGCGGAAAACTGGGTACCTTTTATCTGACGTTTGAAGGTCAAGAACCCACCGCATTCCGTGGATATCTCGAAGAAGCCGGACGGGATCACATTCTCATCCGGGAGGAAAATTCCAACCGGCGTTTCTTATTATTAATGGTCTATTTAGATTATGTGCTGTTTGATGAAGAAATTAATTATGCTTACCCATTTAGTGATCAGCAGTAATTATCCAACGGCCAATCCAGATCATGCATTGAGGCAATGAATAAAGCGTAGACATCACTTGTTGTCTACGCTTTTCCTTACGTAACTCATTAACCGCATTGTGAGGAGATGACCATGAAACATCCTCTGGAAAAATTAATACGTATGGAAGTAATGACGATTATTGCCGGTTTGTTTATCGGTATTTTTGCCTGGATAACAGGGTGGGTGTTCTTTTTATTCCTTGCTTGTTATCTTTTTATCGGCAGCATGCTTAGTCACGCTTTGATTCTGCTTCATACCCGCAGAGGGTCAGACGGAATAAAACAAGCCATCCGGGCAATGTTGCTGTTTTTATTTATTACTTCGCTTTTCTTCTATCTAAATTAAAAACGTTTTAACCTTTAAACGTGCAAAGGCTAAAACGCATAAATTTATAGTAATTTCATCGCTCCGATTCCTAATAAAACCCAACCCACTAAAAAGGACAGTCCTCCAATTGGTGTAATCATCGCAAGTGTTTTGACTCCGGTTAAAGCATATAGGTATAAACTTCCTGAAAATAGCACAATACCTGCTAAAAACAGCCAGCCGCTTGATGCAAACAGATTACTTCCCTCGAATCTTCCTAAAAGAAGCGCTACAGCAACAATGGCCACGGTATGGAACATTTGATAATCTACTGCTTTCCCCCAATTTGTTAAGGCTTTTTCGGATAATCTTCCTTCCAGGCCGTGGGCTCCAAATGCTCCAAGAGCTACTGCTAAAAAGCCTAAGACAGCTCCAATGATTATAAATAGTTTCATCTTATTCATCTCCAATCATAATTACATCTTATATAGATAAATTAAAATTTTACCTTCTGACATTTGCTCCGGAAAAACACTGCGCTATTAAAGTGTTTAGCCTTGAAATAAATGGACTCATTTTTCAAATACAAAAGGTAGATTTATTAATTCAATTTATATAGATGTTTGTATTCAAAAGAAATGCTATCTTTTGAACCCTTGTATAGCCTAAAAATCGAATAACGAATCTCCATTGGCGTCCCCTTCATGTAACTTCTTCTCAGATGGGACTGTTTTTCCGGTTGACTGCTTGCCAAGCATTGCTTTCATTTCCGCTTCTGAAATATGCTCTTCTGTTTCTTCCATGTTTACCTGCACCTGTTCCATTCTCTGGTCCGTCATATTGGAATCTGTACTGCCTGAAATAAATAGTTCACTTAATAAATGGATATTCTCCATATGTTTTTTTACCTGATCTTGCTGATGGGCTTTTGTTTTGGCTTCTTCCAGCTCACCAATCATTTTATTAATGATTATTTCATTGCTTACAGCCATGGAACCCCTCCTTTATGTAACATCCACTATGCATTATAGCATATTCACGGGTCAGTTAAACTTTTCAAAATGGAAAACATAAAAAAAGAGCTTTAGACGGTATTCGCCTTTCTGCTCTTTATCTTGATATACGATTTTCCACTAACTTTCTTCTTGATATTTCCTCCACCGTATAGCGTTCATACATCCATTTCAAAAACGTAACCTCGGTTTCTTCCAGTTCCCTTCCTAGTTGTGTAGACGTTTGATGATAAAGATGAAAAAAGTTTTTCATTCTTGAAAACTCCTCCTATACCTATACTGTGCAGTAAATGATAGAGATATTATAGCATTGTCTTTTTTTATCTTCAATAGGAGAATATTTCAAATTTTCGATTCTATAGTAGATTGTAATGCATACAGTTTTTCATTCATTACTTCCATCATCTCGTCCATTGCCTCTTTTCGAGGGATATCTTCAGACAAATAGATTGGATCACCAAAAATAATTTTTGGTTTCTTAAATTGGAGGAGTTCTTTAAAATTATTCGGTCCGATATAAGCTGCCGGCACAATAGGCGCCTTGCTGTATGCAGCAATTGTGACTGCTCCCCTTTTCAATGGAACCTGATTGGTTGTCCTTGTACCACTAGGAAAAATGCCAATAACTTTTCCATCTTTTAAAAGTTTTCGCGGTACTTTAATCGTGCTGGGACCTGGGTTATCCCGATCGACTGGAAAAGCATTCAATTTTTTCATGAGCCATCTTAAAGGACCTGATTGAAATAATTCCTTTTTTGCCATGTAATGGACTTTTGTCGGCAACAGACTGACGCCTAACCACAAAATATCAACCCATCCTGAGTGGGTACATGCAATAATGTACCCGTCTGATTCGGGAAGTTTTTCTTTCTGAAATACATTGACACGTCCAAATATATTTAATATTACTTTTAATAGATATGCAGCTGTGTAATACATGTTTCTCTTCCTTTATTCATAATTAGTACCAGGTACTTACATAAGATACTAACGGAAAAATGATAAAATGACAAGACGTTTGTATAAAATAAAACGTCTTCCTTATTGTTTACCATTAGCAGCGGTATAATCAAAATACAAATGATAGTGGTTTTGACAGCCTTCATTAAACAGGGATTTACAATGCAAACATGTATTTGTGTTCAAATATTGGTTTATCGTATGTTCTGTTTTACAAACGCCGCACACTATCGCCAATGTATCAAATTCATGTTTTCCCCATACAGCGATGTTATGATTTTCAAATTCTTGATGGCACTGATAGCATGGATAATATTTGCCACAGCATTTAAATTTAATCGCAATAATATCATGAAGCTGGTGGTAATGTGTACACCTTGTCTGATTATCGATAACTGCTCCGTGAATTTCAGTCATTGGGATGCTCCTTTCCAATTTTAAAAAGAGCAACACGCTTCCTTGATAGGATAAGCGTCTTGCTCTTTCGTCTATTTTTATTCTTTTTCTTCAGATGCTTCTGTCTCATCTTCTTGTGAAGAAACTCCCAGCTTTTCTTCTAGGACATTCACTCTGGCTCGCAATTCATCGATTTCCTCTGTTGTTGCAATGCCGGTTTCTCTTGCCAAATCTCTCTTCTTCTCTCTGCTTTTTTCATCCCACTCATCTTTTTTGCTGCTGCCTTTTTCCATAAAATTATCTAAAACAGTTCTTGCCTGCTCCTGTGTTAACTCGTTTTTTTCCACTAATTCTTTTACTTTTTGTTCAAATTTTTCTTTCCCGCTTACTGCAGCGCCTAATCCCAGTAAAAATCCTTTACGTAAATAATCACTCATCATTTATACCTCCTATAGTATGCCTTTATGATGGTTCGTTGAACATGGGATGAACCTTTCACCTTTACAATGCGTGAAACAGGGTCGTTCTATTCATTATTTGTATTACATAGAATAAAACGATCCTTCCTGTTATTTTATTATATAAAATATATTATTGCCACGTAAATGATTTTGGTATCTATTTTTTACTGCTATAATTTTATATACCCGATGCATACTATATTCAATCATGGTCTCACATTTTCTATTGAATAAAGTTACGTTCGAGTGTATAATCATACAGTCATATATTTTAAGTTTATTTCAAGGAGGAAAATAAATGCAATCTTATTCCTTTCGCCATATTATGAAATTTATTATTCCGTCTCTCATCGGTTTATTTCTTTTCCTATATCCATTACCGACAGAGGACGGCTTTACCATACCAATTGCCTTTTTAGCAGGACTGTTTCAAGATATTTTGGAAAATCATCTATCTCTTATTATGATGATTGTCATTATAATAACCGCCGCGGGCACCATCTTCGCTAAATTAGCTGGCGCATCATATTTCCAGAAATTCCCGTTTCTGCATCATTTATTTTTTACAACATGGTTCTGGACAATTACACGTATTTTAGCCGCTGTTTTTGCCATTATGGTTTATTTCCAGGTTGGACCGGAATTTGTTTATAACGAAGATACTGGCGGAATGCTGCTGGACAGCCTGCTGCACACATTGTTTGCCACATTCCTGTTTGCCGGTCTGTTCCTGCCGTTCTTAACCAATTTTGGACTGTTGGAGTTTTTTGGCGGTATTATGCAAAAAGTAATGCGGCCTTTATTCCGCCTCCCGGGCAGGGCTTCTGTAGATAGTTTAGCTTCCTGGGTTGGCGATGCTACGATTGGTGTATTGCTGACAAATAAACAGTATGAAGAAGGATATTATACAAAACGGGAAGCTGCTATTATCAGTACAACCTTCTCTGTTGTATCGATTACGTTTACGTTAGTTATTTTACAAGAAGTAAATTTAGATTACATGTTTTTACCGTTTTATTTCACTATCCTGTTTGCAGGGGGAGTTGCAGCTTTTATTATGCCGCGGATTCCACCGCTTTCCAGAATGTCAAATACTTATATAAACGGAAAAGAAAGAAGCAGTGATGAAAAAATTCCTGCCTCTGATAATGTGTTTACGTACGGATTTAAAAATGCTGTCAAACGGGCAGAGAAAGAAACGAGTCTCCGTACCTTCTTTGTAGATGGCGGAAAAAATATTTTGGATATGTGGTTTGCTGTCACCCCGGTTGTGATGGCATTCGGGACAATTGCCGTTATCATTGCGGAATACACACCTTTATTCCAATGGCTTGGGATGCCGTTTGTTCCTATTTTAGAGCTGATGCAAATTCCATTTGCTCAAGAAGCATCTGAAACACTGCTGATCGGTTTTGCAGACATGTTCCTCCCTGCTATCTTAATTACAGGTGTGGAAGCAGAGATAACAAGGTTTATTATTGCCGCACTATCGGTAACACAGCTTATTTTCATGTCTGAAGTTGGTGGACTGATTCTGGGTACAAAAATCCCCGTATCCTTCCGTCACCTGGTTATTATCTTTTTAATGCGTACTGTAATTACACTTCCGATTATTACGATTATTGCTCATCTGTTATTTTAAATAAAGCATGAAAAATGCAGAGCCCGAAAAGGAGCTCCGCATTTTTTTATAACAGCTGTTTTTAAGAAGATGTTCCCTTATGCTGATGGTTAAATAAAGATTTGATTTTCGCTAAACTACCCTCAATAAATGGCTGTGAGATAGTTAAAACGGGTTTGCTGGACAATGTAATGACAATCAGCGCTGCCAGGCCGGCAATGCCGACAACATCAAACCAGTGATTTACTGCTAATAAATCAAATTCACGCAGAAATTGGATAATGAAACCATGCAGCAGGTAAACATATAATGTTCTTGTGCCAAGTTTGGTCACCCAGCCCATATTTCTTTTCGGAATCCATGCTAATATACAGGTTGTCATAATAGCTGCAATGACATAAACAAGTAATCGGACCAAGCCTCCCAAGCTTTCCAAGCCTAAGCTGCTGTAAGACTGGGAAGCAAGCAGCCAGCCGGTGTCTATGACCGGAAATACATAAATGAGCACAAACATCGTGGCCATCACAGCAATAGAAGCTGTCTTTACCTTCCGGGTTTTCACCAGCATCACCTGATCGACGGTTAACCAGTAGCCGATTAAAAAGAATGGGAAAAACACAAATGTTCTCGATAAACTGAACGAATGCCCAATTTCTCCAAAATAACCGACAATGATTCCTATAAATATCGATAAGGTAATACTCCAGCCTGCCGGAATTTTTTTAAACAGTACCAGCAGGATATGCCAACTGAATAAACTGAACAGGAACCAGAGAGACCATTGCGGATAGAAAACCCCTGTCTGCCAATCTGCTTTACCTATGAAAAAATAATATATTGTATATAATGTTTGAAAAATAAAATATGGAATGATTAATTTCTTCATGAGATTCCATATATATTTTTTGTTTCCTGAACCTTTCGCAAAGAAACCAGCCAATAAAATAAATGCCGGCATATGAAAGGTGTATATCCAGATATAAATTGCTTCCGTCGACTTTGAATCACTGATAAAAGGCTGAATCATATGACCAAAAACAACGAGGAAAATCAAAAATACTTTCGCATTATCAAAGAATGCATTTCGTCCCATCGTTTATCCCTCTTATCTGTACACATGTTTTCATAAGCATAAATGGCTATTCCATATAAAATCCTGTACTAAAATGGGTAGAAACAAACGCTGTCCCCCAAATGAAATGACATGGAATTCAATCTCATTTTATGCCACATACTCTACTTTACCCATTTCTATTTAAAAAATCTCCCTAAAAGACTAATTTTCATCGTTTTGTAATCATTTTGTTAGTGTCACGAAAAAATGTAACATAACGAAATCATTTTCCACATAAATGTCAAATACATTGGATTACCATCATTTAGTTTAATCCGATTTATTCTTCTACTCGAACAACAGGGGCAATCTCTATTTGAACATTTCCTTCTATAGCTCTTGAAATCATGCACGTTTTCTCTGCCTTTTCTATAAGCTTGTTGGTTAAACGTGTTTGCTTTTCAGTTGTTTCTTTTTTCAAAGTTATATGAGGACGATGGATAATTTTTTCATATGTGAAGATTCCCTCCGTTACATCAACCATCCCCTCGGAGGTTATGCCTATATCGGCAACGGGGATATGGGACCGTTCAAGCATAGCTGCCAATGAAATGATATAACATGTTGCAGCTGCTCCAAGCAGCATTTCGTCTGGATTTGTACCAATACCCGGCCCATCCATTTCTGGCGGGATAGATATTTTCGTTTGCAAATTTCCAGCATCTATATAACCTTCACTATTACGTCCACCTTGCCATTCGCCTTTTAAATGAAAGTGGTGTAATGTCATTCGAATCACTCCTGACACTCATTTTTCTTTCCCTTCATTATGACGTATTGACAGTGTTTTTACAAAAAATTGCATCTTTTAGTTGAGAAACAAGAAAGTCGTGCTGACCATTTGAGAATGCAGCACGACTTTCTTGCTCCCTATATAACGCTTTAGTTGGATGGTTCTTTATTTCTTTTGATTTTCGGGCTGGACGCGAACCAGCCGAAAAGCGCAATTCCTACAAGGATGACATAGAAAGAAACCTTCCATGCAGTAGCATGCGGGAAGTATTCTGGAAGAATGGCTAAATCCGGGTTGGCTAATACCATTACAGCCAGTTTTACTCCGACCCAGCCAACTATAAGGAATGCGGCAATTTCCAAGGTTGGCCGTTTATGCAAGAGAGTGACAAAAACATTAGCAGCGAACCGCATGATAATTAAGCCAATCATTCCCCCGGCAAATACAACAGCAAATTGGCCGGTATCCAAGCTTCCCATGTGGCCAAAGCCGGTTGGAGGTAATGCTACTGCTAAAGCAACAGCTGCTAAAATCGAATCTACAGCAAAGGCGATATCTGCAAGCTCTACCTTCAAAACAGTCAGCCAAAATTGCTTTGGTGAAGCCTGTTCGAGCGCTTGATTTTTTTCTGGAGATGATTTTTCTTTGGTTTGCTTCTGTGTCTCCGGTTTATCCGGTTCTTTCTTTTTAAATCGATCGTATAGATTTTTCCCTGATATAGCTAAAAGGTAGATGGCTCCAAATGCCTGTACTAACCAAAAATCAACCAGCAGCGAAATAACAAACAGCGAAGCAAAACGAAATACAAATGCCCCTGCTAATCCATAAAATAATGCTTTCTTCCTTTGTTTTTCCGGAAGATGTCTTACCATAATTGCCAGCACAAGCGCATTATCAGCTGCTAATAATCCTTCTAACGCAACTAAAACCAGCAAGACCCATAAATATTCCAGTAATAATTCTGTTCCCATGATGTTTTCTCCTTTTCTACATGTGTTTTGCAGAAAAGGCCATAAAAATAGACCTCTACCTGCAATCGGTAAAGGTCTCGCTAACAACATCGCGGTTGCCACCTAAAGCCGGAGATAAGAATATCCCGTAATGACGACTTTACGTGTACAGCTACTCCCCTTCAGGAAATATACTATTCCGTTAATAAAGTATACTTTATTAAAACCTTATTTATGAACTTTGTCAATACTTTTTTCAAGCAGCTTCCTTTCTATCGCAGGGCAACTTGCTGGAAGAACCCCGCTTCAAGTATAGTGGAAGTATCCTTCAAAAATCAGCTAAAGATGTTTATAGCTTTCTTATTTCGGTTAATGTAAAATAAAGCATATCAATAGAAAGAAAGTAGTGTGATCGAATGACGCAAAAACGCTGGTTTCAATTTTTTATTTTTTTCATCTGTTTATTTACATTAATTTTTCTTATATCAATCACTCATTTTATTTTCACACCCGTTCTGCAATTAATTGGTGCCGTGGCGCTCCCAATCATTGGTGCAGGTATTATTTATTACTTAACCAGGCCGCTTTTTAATCTGTTCGTAAAAATAAAAGTGCCGAAGATTTTATCTATCTTCCTTGTGTTTCTGGTTATTATCGGTGCGATTGCCTTATTTATTTTATTTATTTGGCCGATTGCCCGCGACCAGTTTGAACGCCTGATGGAAAGTATTCCCGGAATGGTCAATATGGTTGAAGGCTGGATTAATTATTGGCAAGATAATATTGCGCTCGTTCCTGATCAAGTCATCGATGCCATCAATAATTTTGCGAATGATATTCCCGGACATATTGAGAATGTGCTAAATAACGTATTTGGATTTTTAGGCAGCTTTATTGGTCAATTAGTCAGCATTGTTGCCGGTATTATCCTGATTCCTTTCTTTCTCTTCTTTATGTTAAAAGACGGTAAGAAACTTGTCCCATTTTTACTGCAATTTTTCGATAAGAAAAAAGCAGATAATCTGCATACTTTATTAAGTAAAATTGATCATGTCCTGTCATCCTTCATTCAGGGACAGCTATTAGTCAGTTTTGCTGTCGGTGTTTTATTATTAATCGGTTATTTAATCATCGGTTTAGAATACGCCGTTGTGCTTGCATTATTTGGTATGATGATGAATGTAATTCCATTCTTAGGGCCTTATATTGCTGTTATACCAGCTCTATTGGTTGGCGGCTTTCAAGAACCGATGAACTTAATCTGGGTTTCTATCATTATGCTTGTTGCCCAGCAGATTGAAAGCAACCTGATTACTCCAAATGTCATGGGGCAGACACTCAGTCTGCATCCATTAACAGTCATTACCGCTATTCTGGCAGCAGGAAGTATCGCCGGATTTTTAGGAATTTTATTCGCTATTCCTGTATACGCTGTTATCCGGACCATTGTAGTTCATTTTTATCAGACCTATGTAGATTCCAAAAAGAATAAGGATGATGCTTTAATTTAAGGAGGGATTTTCTTGCAAACAAAGATAGAACTGGAACAAAAATTAGATGAATTAAAGTCAGATTATACACGAATTCAAGGTGATTTAGACAAACTGGAATTCGTCAAAGGACGCGTCTCCTCTGCCGAAGAACAATTAGTCCGTTTAGAAGGGGAAATTGCTGAAGTAAGAAAAGAGCTGGAGCAATATAATTAATTACTTAACTTTTGCACTAAAAAAAGTAACTTTCATTCTATAGAAACAAGGTTGATTGTTTCTTCCGTATAGCTGTTGACAAAGATTTGAAGGTAAAGTGTAAGGCGACCGCTACGGAAAAACACTACGCTTTCCGCGGGCTTGAGCTCAGCCTCCCCGGTAAAGGAGACTTAGCGATTGGCAAGCCGAAAGGCGCAGACAAAGCTAAAGTCGCTCTTATGCCCCGCGGGTAAAAAAAGAAGTTCGCTTTTTTCCTGCGGGGTCTTCCCACTGGGGCTGCGCTTACTCATCCCATCGAAAACACTTGTACGTTGGAAAGCGGAGTGGTTGGCCGGAGCGGAGCTATACAGCCTATCCTGTTCAAAAAATAGAAGGATGATTGAACCAAAAGCAAGCATGACAATAGAGATCATGTTCATCCTGGAACAACAAGGTTTATATGCTTATTCTTAGGGACGAAAGTTGAGTTAAGAACAAAATCGCTAACGCGACTAAATCACGTCCCAAGTAGATGCTAATCACTTGGGACGTTTTTCGCTTCAATCATAGTGCCATTACAATGCGGACAATGAAGTTCTACTTCATCTCTATTATTTTTATCCACACTAAATTCACCAATGATATACTCCGGGACTTCATCGGTTCCATGGCAATCTAAACATTGAAATAATATGATCTTCATTTCTTCTTTTAAGCCAAAAGGATCCTCTTCGTCCAGCCAGTCTGGAAAAAATTCATCTGATTTATCCGGCTCTTTTGGGTTTGTCAATTCCGTATCTCCTCCTTCTTTCTTTCTCTACATCCTCCATGTAATGATAAATCCACCCATAGTCAGCATGCCATATTCCAATGAGCTCCATCTGTTTACGGCAACACGGACATTCCAAAGGGTCCTGTTCAAATGATTCTATCATACGTTGACGGTATGTTTTTTTCTTACGTTTTGCTTCCAAAAGAAACGAAATCTGCTTCGTTCTCATGAACGCATATAAACTCAATATTTGTTGCGCTTTACGATGAGCCCTTCTACTATACAG